>JABFRT010000036.1 GCA_013141015.1 Hyphomicrobium sp.
ACGTCACCGTTTGGCCAAGAGCATCCGGCACCACGAGAATATCGGAAAACAAAATTGATGCGTCAAAGCCATAGCGCCGGATTGGCTGCAAGGTCACTTCGGCTGCAAGCTTCGGGTTGTAGCAAAGATCGAGAAAGCTGCCGGCCTCTTTGCGGGTTGCCCGGTACTCCGGCAGATAGCGGCCCGCTTGGCGCATCAACCACATCGGCGGCGGGCTTAACGCTTGACCGAGAAACGGTTGCAGAAAACGCCGGCTGGTGGTCTCGGTCTTGACGTCTTGCACAGCCCGGCACTCCCCTTCACTTAAATCATTTAAAGGATTCTGAAGTTTTCTCTTATGACTCTTAGGCCTTCGGATAACGGGGATCCCCACGGCGTTCAGTGCCTTTTCACAGCTTACCAACACCCAGCTGCAATTCAGCCTAGATCTAGGCTGCGTACGGGTCTCAGGGCAATAGGGCTTGAAGGGCATTTTGGATCAAGGGTTTGCGGGCCTGATGCTGAAACAACCCCACGGTGGAGCCTGTTGGCAACCTGCCGCCGGCCGGTGGGTAACGCTGATGTCCACAAGGACAGGGATGCCCGCGAAAAAACAGTTCGCTTTCGCCCAAATGTGGGTATCAGCTAGAACAAAGGTCAAGTTGTTCTCTCAACCCAGACCCGCGGCCTCCCGGCTCTGGAAAACTCCAGACTTCTGCACACCCCTCTCCGACACTTAACGGACCCCAATTGCGATGCCGCTGCCAAGCTTATTTCATATGCACCTGGTGTCGGATTCGACCGGTGAAACGCTCGGCGCAATCGCCAAGGCGGCGGCGGCCCAATATCCCAACGTGCGGGCGATAGAGCACATGCATCCGCTGGTGCGCACGCAGCGCCAGTTGAAACGCGTGCTTGAGGATATCGGCCGTGAACCGGGCATTGTACTTTACACGGTCGTCAATAAAACGCTGGGGCTTGAACTCGAGCAGCACTGCCGCGATTTGAAGTTGCCGTGCTTTGCCGTTCTACAACCCATCATGCAAGTATTTGAAGGGTATCTGGGGGCGCCTCAAACGCCGACGGTTGCTGGCCAGCACGTGCTCGACGCCGACTACTACCGGCGCATCGACGCGATGAATTTCACCATGTCGCACGACGACGGGCGGTTGCCTGAAGATTTGAGCGATGCCGACATTTGCGTTCTTGGTATTTCGCGCACCTCGAAAACGCCGACGTCGTTGTATCTGGCGCAACGCGGATACAAAACCACCAACCTGCCGCTGGTGCCGCAAGTGGCATTGCCCGAACAGTTGCTCGCCCCGCATACGGCATTCGTTGTCTGCTTGATTGCCAACGTCGACCGTCTGGCCGAAGTCCGCCGCAATCGCGCCGTTCTCATGGCCGACAGGGATCTTGAAAGTTACGTTGATCGCGAAGCGATTGCTGCTGAAATCGCCTACACGCGCAAAGTTGCAGCGACCTATGGCTGGCCGATCATCGATGTGACGCGGCGCTCAATCGAGGAATCGGCGACGATGATCCTCAAACTTCTCAACGACCGCAAGGCAAGCAGCGCGCGCGCTGATGCGGAAACCACCGGCGGCGCGCCCGGAGCCGCCGATGACTGAAAAAAAGCGATTGATTTTGGCGTCAGGCAGTCAGGCGCGCCGCACGATGCTTGAAGCCGCTGGCGTGCCGTTTGAGGTTGTGGCGGCCAACATTGATGAAGACGCGATCCGTGCCGCGATGATGACGGAAAACGACACTCTGCAACCAGCTGATATTGCTGTTGCACTGTCAGCTGAAAAAGCGTTGTCGGTTGCACGAGCGCATCCCGCAGCGCTGGTCATTGGCTCAGATCAGATTCTGGCCAAAGGCCAGCGCGTATATTCCAAAGCTGCAACACTTGGCGAAGCGCGGGCTGTGCTGGAGCGTTTGCGCGGGCGCAAACATGAATTGATTTCAGCAGTAACAATTGCGCAAGGCGGCACGATTGTGTGGCAATCGCTCGATAGCGCAGAGCTGACCATGCGCAACTTTTCAGACGCGTTTCTCGATGATTATATGGCGCGCTGTGGTGCAGCCCTTCTGCAATCTGTCGGCTGCTATCAATTGGAAGGCTTAGGCGTGCATTTGTTTGATAGTATAGACGGCGATTATTTTACGATCCTGGGAATGCCGCTGCTGCCGCTGCTGGCTGAATTGCGCAATCACGGTTTGGAGCTGGCATGAAGCGCGCCTGCGTTATCGGCTGGCCGATAGAGCATTCGCGCTCGCCGCTTATTCACGGCTATTGGCTGAAAAAATACGGCATTGAGGGCAGCTATAGCAAGCAAGCTGTAAGGCCTGAAAACTTGGCTGAATTCGTGCGCTCGCTTGCGGAAAGCGGTTTTTCGGGATGCAACGTCACGGTGCCGCATAAGGAAGCGGCGTTTGCTTTGGCCGATGTGCGGGAAGCGTCCGCGACCGCTGTTGGCGCTGCCAATACGCTTTGGCTTGAAGGTGGAAAAGTGCACGCCGCCAACACTGATACTTACGGGTTTATGACGCATCTTGGCCACGAAGCCCGGCAGTGGCAGCGGGGCACCCGGCCGGTGGCGATCCTCGGCGCGGGCGGCGCCGCGCGCGCCATTATCTATGGATTTCTGGAGGCCGGCGTCAGCGACGTTCGCATTTTCAACCGTTCGATTGGCCGGGCAGCAGACTTGGCCTGCCATTTCGGTGCGCGCGTTACAGCGTACCCGTGGGCGGAATTCGCAACACAAAGCAGTGACGCCAATGTTGTCGTCAACACCACGACACGCGGTATGAAAGGTCTTGACGATATCGACCTTGATTTAAGCGCTCTCAAATCTGATTGCGTGATAGCCGATATCGTTTATGTGCCGCTGGAAACCGGGCTGTTGCGCTCGGCCCGTGAGCGGAGCCTAAAAACGGTAGATGGTCTCGGCATGCTGCTGCATCAGGCGGTGCCTGGTTTTGAAAAGTGGTTTGGCGTCAAACCCGAAGTTACGCCTGAACTGCGGGCACTTCTTGAAGCTGACGTCAATGGTGCCGCGTGATGCTGGTGATCGGTCTCACAGGCTCGATCGGCATGGGCAAATCGACAGCGGCCGCGCGCCTGCGCCATCACGGCCTTGCGGTTTTCGATGCCGACGCTGAAGTGCACACGCTCTATAGCGGTCCGCTTGCCAATGACATCGAGGCGGCGTTTCCCGGAACGGCAGCGGATGGCCGCGTTGACCGGACTAAGCTGACAGCGGCTTTGTTGGCGGCGCCGCACCGTTTCAAAGACCTCGAGGCAATCGTACATCCGCGCGTGCGGCTTGAGCAGCGGGCCTTTCTGAAGCGTCACCATGAGAGCGGCGCGCGCTGTGCGGTGCTTGAAATTCCGCTTTTGTTTGAAAGCGGCGCGGACAAACTGTGCGACGCGACAATCGTCGTCAGTGCGGATGCTGCGATCCAACGCGCCCGTGTTTTGGCGCGCCCGGGCATGAGCGCCGCGAAACTCAATGAACTGCTTGCCCGCCAAATGCCAGACGAAGACAAACGTGCACGCGCAAATTTCATTGTGGACACCAGCGGCGAAGTTGCGGCGTGCAACGCGCAGGTTGATGCTATTATCGTTCAAATAGATCAGTTACCAGCGCGGGCTTACCAGCGCTTTTGGTCGTGACGGGAGCCTTAACAATTGCGCGAAATTATTCTCGATACAGAAACGACCGGTCTTGATCCAAAACGCGGCGACAGGCTGATTGAAATCGGCTGTATCGAAATTTTCAATCGCATTCCGACCGGCAAAGAATACCACTGCTTCATCAACCCTGAACGCGATGTCCCAATCGAAGCGCAGAACGTGCATGGACTGTCGACCGATTTTCTTAAAGACAAGCCGCTGTTCCGCAAAGTCGCCAAGGAGTTTTTAGCCTTTATCGGCGACGATACTCTGGTTATTCACAACGCCCAATTCGATATGGGGTTCTTGAATTTCGAGCTTGAGCGCGCGGGGTTTGCAACGCTTGCCATGGACCGCGTGGTCGATACACTCGCGCTGGCGCGGCGCAAGCACCCGGCCGGGCCGAACAACCTCGACGCATTGTGCAAACGTTACGGCATCGATAATTCCAAGCGCACCAAGCACGGCGCGCTGGTCGATAGTTTGCTGTTGGCGGAAGTGTACGTCGAGTTGTTGGGGGAACGCCAAGCCGCGCTCGGGCTACAGTCTAACCAGGGCCAGACCGTTCAGTCAGCGCGGATGGGCAAAGCCAAGGCCAAACCGCGCCCCGAAGCGTTGCCGCCGCGATTGAGCAAGGATGACATCGCCCAGCACCGCGCTTACATCGGGAAGCTCGGCGCCAAGGCGATCTGGCTCAAATATTGGCCGCAGCAAGACGGCTGACCGTGTTCAGCCGCGACTAAGCTGTCGCGGCAGGTGCGACCTTCAGTTCCTGCTGGCGGCGCATATAAAGCTGGGCGAAATCGATCGGGTCCAGCATCAGCGGCGGATATCCGCCCTCACGCGTCACATCTGCAACGAGGCGGCGCAGGAATGGGAAAATCGTGGTCGGGCCGGAGATCAGCAGGAACGGCTCAAGCGCCTGTTCCGGAATGCTTTCGATTTTGAACAATCCAGCGTAGACCGTTTCCAGAACATAAATCGTGCCGATGTTGTTGGACGCGATGGCTTTGAATTCGATGGCGCTTTCATAAATGTCGCCGTCAATGCGCTCAGCGTTGACGTTGACCTCGACCTTGAGGTTCGGCTGGTCGCCGGGAGACGCCATCAACTTGCGGATGTTGGGGTTCTCGAACGAGAGATCCTTGATGTACTGGCTGAGGATCTTGACCTGGATCGGTGCGGGCGCCGCGCCGGGGGTCTCGCTCTTGCCGTTTGCTTTCTCTGCCATGATCCGTTCCGCCCGATTTTTGTAAGGCGTGCTGGCAGTGGGCCAGAACGCGCGATTTGCAGTTGGCCCGGTCGCTATCACGTTTGACCGGCAGGATGCAATGCGCGCGCGGAAGTGGCCTGCAACAGCGGCCAGGGTGCGGGCGATTTTCCCGATTGTTAGGATACTAGGTGTGAGTGCGGCGCGGGGCGCGGGCTTTCAGGCCGCGTTGCGGATCAAGCGTTTCTTCACTGACCCGTTCGTATTCGCCCTCAATCGTCACGCCGTCATCCTGCATAGGATCAAACGGGCCGGAGGTGGCTTGCGCGCCTTCGCCGTCATCTTGTGGGCGAGCAGGGCGCCGGAAGGGGCCGCCCTCCCGGCCAACGCCGAAGGTCGTGATGGTAAAGAGCTTGGGCAGCACGTTGGTGACCAGCAATTGGCGAAACAGCGGCACCAGCAGCAGCAGGCCGATGACATCACAAATCAACCCGGGAAAAATCAACAGCATGCCGGCTGTGATTTGCATGAGGCCATCAAGCAGCGGATCAATGCCCTGCTGGCCGCCCGCCTCCATTTGTGCGCGGGCCTTGGCCAGAACCGACAAGCCGGTGCGGCGGATCGCGGCCGTGCCAAGCAGGGCTGTTCCCAACACAATGAGGGCCAGCTTCCAAAAGCCCAGATATTGGCCAGCGCGGATCAACAGGCCGATTTCCAGGATCGGAAAGGCCAGAAGGGCGATCAGGAACGCTAGTCTTAAGGGCTGAGCCATGTTTCAAATGCCAGGATTAGCGGCAGTTTAGCCGCTGGCGGGTCAACAGCCAAACACTGCTTTGGAAGAAATGCAGACTTAGGTCTTGCGGAACGCCACCGCGATAGACAAAAACGTTTAGACAGAGCTTAAGGCTGGCCGTGCATCTGTCCGGCAAATGCCTTATGCCAATTATAGCCTTCAAACCGGGCCGCATCGTCCCCACATGTCGGGGAGATGAGGGTTTCGGTGAACAGTTGAGCGCCGCTCAAGCGGGCGCTGTCGGAAAGTACACCAGGATGAATGGTCAGATTGATCTTATTACGCTCATTTCGCTGATTGTCGCGGCGGTGGCCATATTTAAGCTGCGCAGCGTTCTCGGCAGCCGCACCGACGAGGACGAAAATCGTGTCGAGCGGCTCAAGGCGCGCGAACGCGAAGCCCAGAAGGCGCAAGGCGCTGCCGCCTCCGGCGACGTCATCACATTACCACGCCGGCCGCGCGATGATGTGGCGTCTCCCCTGCCGGAACCGGCAAGCGACGTCAATGCCCGCATCCGCGCCTTTGCAGCGGTCGATCCGTCGGTGACCGACGGTTTGCTTGAAGTTGCCAAATACGATTCAGCCCTCGACCCGGACGTCTTCATCCGCGGCGCCGGTGCAGCCTATGAAATGATCGTCTCAGCCTTTGCCTCGGGCGACCGCAAGACACTCAAAGATTTGCTCAGCCGCGAGGTCTACGACGGCTTTGTGGCCGCAATCGCCGAGCGCGAACAGCGCGCTGAAAAAATCCAGCAGCAGTTTGTCGGCATCAAGCGGGCGGACTTGGTGGAGGCCGAGATGAAGGGCGGCACCGCCTTCATGACCGTGCGATTCGTCAGCGAATTGATCACCGCCACGTTGGATAAGGCGGGCGCCGTGCTGAGTGGCGATCCGCAGAAGATCACCGATGTGACCGATATCTGGACCTTCAGCCGCGACGTGTCGAATGCGCGGTCGCTTGCCAACCCCAATTGGCGATTGGTGGCGACACAAGCCCCGAATTAGGTCACTCTGCCGCCGCCGGGCACCCCTTTCGATCACGGGAGGGGGCATTCGGTTGCGCGTTTGCCGTGGTGGGGCCCGGCGAAAGACGGCGTCGGGTATTTGGCACCAAGGCACACTAAGGGACCCGGGGGGGCGCCTTTTGATCATCCGTGTGACCAAGAGATTTCCGCTTCAGCAGCTGATCGGGCGATGTGCCTGGGCTGCCTCGATCCCATTTCTGGCCGCCGCCGCTCTTGCGCAACCGGCTAGTGCCGGGTCATCTTTGGCCAGCCTCACCCCTGGAAAGTCCATGCCGGCGCCGTCGCACACCTATCAGCCCGCGTCCTTTGCTAATCTTCCCGGCTGGGAGGGTGATGATCATCTGGCCGCCTGGAAGGCCTTTATTGCGTCGTGCAAACCCGTGCTGGATGCCGCTAAAGGTGGATCGAAAGCCGGCCCTAAGCCGACGCCGCCGGCCCTGCTTGATGTTTGCCAGCACGCTCTTGTAATGGCGGCGAGCGGCCGGGCGCAAACCCGCGCTGGTGCGAAGGCTTTCTTTGAATCGCATTTCAAACCGCATCGCGTGCTGCATGCCGCGAGTGAGGGACTGCTGACCGGCTATTACGAGCCGCTCATTCAAGGTGCGCGCAAGCCGGAAGGCCCCTTTCAAACGCCGGTCTACAAGCGCCCAGCGGATCTGGTGAACGTGGTCGCGGAAAGTGAGCGCGGCGCTAAAAGCGCGGCGTTCACGCACATGCGCAAAACGGATAAGGGCCTGGTGCCCTACATGACGCGCGCCGAAATCGAGCAAGGCGGGCTGAAAGGCCAGAACCTGGAGCTGCTCTATTTCCGCGATCCCGTTGATGTGTTTTTCATGCAGATCCAGGGCTCGGGCCGGATCGAGTTGCCGGACGGCACAAAGGTGCGCATCACCTATGATGGCAAGAACGGCTACCCGTACACGTCGGTTGGCCGCCAGTTGATCGATGACGGACATTTCCAGCCGGAAAAGATGTCACTCAAAGCGCTCTCCCAATGGCTGAAGACGGACCGCAAACGCGCCGAAGGCGTGATGTGGCAAAACAAGTCGTATGTGTTCTTCCGCGAACTGCAGGGCGCGGAGGCCGAGGGCGCAATGGGCGTGCTTGGCATTGCGCTTCAGCCCGGACGCAGCCTCGCGGTGGATACCGCGTTCCACAGCATCGGCATGCCGATTTACGTGGCGTCACCGGCCCTAACGCACGCAACGCCGGCTACAACGAAGCCGGACTCCAATAAGCCCGCAGGCTTTGCCCGCCTGATGGTGGCGCACGATGTCGGCTCGGCGATCAAAGGACCAGAGCGCGGTGATATCTTCTTTGGTTCCGGCGATAAGGCGGGGCGCACCGCGGGCGTGACCAAACATCCGGGCAGCTTCTATGCGCTGCTGCCTATCGATGCAGCCCAACAGCTGATCGCGAGACAACGTCCGTGAAGAAGCCTGCAGGAAAAGGCGGGCGCAAACACCTCGGCCCCGACGAACACGAGGTCTGGAGCCATACGGCACAATCGATTGAACCTTTGAAGCGGGCAAAGGGGCGGCATCATCCAGCGGTTGAGCGGGCCCACGAGGCGCTGCCGCGCGTCGCGCATAAGGGCGATGCCGCAGAGAGCAAGCACAGCGCTGCGAAAGCCGCGCACAGCAAAGCCGCCGGAATGAAAGCGCCGGCAAGTTTGCACCACACCGCCGCCGCAAAGCCGAAGGCACCTCCGCCCATCGCCACTTTCGATCGCAAGAAGGTGCGCAAAATCCGCTCAGGCCAGGTCGATATCGAAGCGCGCATCGATTTGCATGGCATGCGCCAAGACGAGGCGCACATTGCCCTTGTCCGCTTTCTGCATCGCTGCCAGTCCAAGGGTCAGCGCTGGGTGCTGGTCATCACCGGCAAAGGCAAGATTGCTGATCGCGATGACGATGCGCCGTTCGATATGACCCGGCAGCGCGAACGCGGAATTCTCAAACGCAACGTGCCGCGCTGGCTGGATGAGCCGGATTTGCGGCACCTCGTTGTCAGTTATACCCTCGCCGCCCAACAGCATGGCGGCGACGGCGCGCTGTACGTGCATTTGCGCAAGGGCTGAGTTTTAGCCGCACAAATTGCGCAGTTTGGCCAGCGCTTGGCCAAAGCCACCCAGCGAGAAGGTGGCGGCGAATTTCGCCTGGCCGCCCAATGTGGCTTTGACGCTGAGATCAGTGCCGCGCTTCATTGCCTCGATAAGTTTGGCTTCATCGGTAGCGGTGCTGACGTACAGCCGGTCATCGCGGGAGATCAGCGGCACTTGGGTTTGCCCGCTTTGCGCTGAAGGCCCGCTCCCGGTTTTGACCGATGGGCCAACCAGAAAACTGAGCTCGGCCTTGACGCCCTCCTTCGGCCACGCCGTCAGGTAGACGCGGGGCAGGCTTGCGGCTGCGTCACCAGCGGCGGACGGCTTGGCCTCAGCCGTGATGAAGCAAAATTCGTGGGCGGATTTGCCATCGGCATAGAGCGTCCACGCCAGAACGGCCTCGACCTTGGTCACCCGCTCTGCGCTGAACGCCGGCGCCGGACAGGCGGTCAGTGCCGCGATCAAGCTTAGCTGTATCGCGCGCATTGTCACCTCAAGGCCCACCTTCCCCAACCGGCCGGTCCGCGAAACGGGCCAGCGTCTTGATGCGGTCGTACATAACAATCGCGCCAGCCATGGCTACGTTGACGCAAAAGCTGGTCGGAATTTTCACCGTATAATCGCAGCGTGCCAGAAGTTCCGGCGACAGCGATCCGGCTTCAGGCCCGAGAACATAGGCGGCGCGCAACGGGTGGCGGAAGCTCGGCAAATCAATCGCGTCATCCAGCAACTCAACGCCGACCAGTTTGCATCCCTGCGGCAGCGCCATGTCGGCGAGCCCATTCCAATTGTAGTGCGGCAGGTGCAGTTGGCTCTTGGACGTGTCGGCATGGGCTTCAAGCGCACGGTAGGTTGCACCGACTGTGAATGTGAAACTGGCGCCGAAGCCGTGCGCCGAGCGCATCAGGTTGCCGAGGTTCAACGATTTCGACATCCGCTCCGCGCCAATCGCGAAATAGCCCTTGGGCAGCGGCGGCCAAGCGGTGCTGGTGCGGGGACTAGGCTCAGACTTGGGTCTCGACATGCGGTCGTACTCGTGGTTATGCGCTTCAAGCGCAGACAGGCGAAGGGTTAGCGGGGTTGTCTCATGAAAGCGGCAGTTTGCAAGAGCCTCGATGGCCCCGTCGGCCTGGTGGTCGAGGATGCCGCTGAGCCGCAGGCGAGGGCTGGCCGGGTGATCGTGCGGGTCCGCGCGGTTGGCCTAAACTTCGCCGATACGCTGATTACGCGGGGGAAATATCAGTTTAAGCCGGAGTTGCCGTTTTCGCCGGGTGCGGAAATCGCCGGCGTCATTGAAGAGTATCGGTCCGGGCGTCAGCGGCTGGCAGGTGGGCCAGCGGGTCATGGCCTACGTCAACTGGGGCGGGGCGGCCGAAAAAATCAGCGTCGATGCGGCAGGCCTGATTGCCGTGCCGGACGGCGTTTCGGATACAATAGCCGCGGGTCTGTCGGTCACCTATGGCACGGCCATGCACGGCCTGGAGCAGCGCGGGCGGCTGCAAGCCGGTGAAACGCTGGTCGTTACCGGGGCGGCGGGTGGTGCCGGGCAAGCCGCCGTCGAAGTTGGCCGGTTGATGGGTGCGCGCGTGATCGCGGTTGCCTCAAGCGCCGCCAAGTTGCAGATCGCAGCCGAGGCCGGCAGCTCCGATGGCATCGTCTATCCAGGCTGCGATTTGAAATCCGAAGTGCGTCGGCTGACGGGGGGTCGCGGCGCGGACGTGGTCTACGATTGCATCGGTGGAGAGGCCAGCGAACCGTTAATCCGCGCGCTCTCCTGGCAGGGCCGGTTCCTGGTGGTCGGCTTCGCCAGCGGCGAGATCCCAAAAATTCCGCTGAACCTGCTGCTACTCAAAGGCGCCGAAGCCATCGGCGTATTCTGGGGCGATTCCGTGCGCCGTGATCCCGCTGGCCATCGCCGCGGCATGGCGCGCGTGCTCGACGGGGTCGCAAAGGGCGATCTGCACCCGAAAACCCATGCCGTCTTTGCCATCGAGCAGATCCGGGATGCGCTTGGCGTGCTCGACAGGCGCGAAGCCCAAGGCAAAGTTATTATCGAATTTTAAGACCTTTTGGCGCCAAGGCGACCGGCCGCCTTCAGCGAATATTTGCGAAGATCTGCGTTACTGCGGGGCGGGCTCTTTATTGGCCACCCTGCTGTTTCGAGTAACTTGTCATGCGTAACTGGACAGCGCTGCTCTGGGGAGCGGCAGCCATCGTTGTGGCCATCGCGGGCGCGCCCGGCGCTCATGCCCAATCGGTGTTTCAGAAAATCTTCGGATTTGGCGGGGGCCCGGGTTCCGCGTCAGCAGACCAGCCGCGCGCCCGCCAGATCATTCCCTCCCATCGCTTTCAGAGCCGGGCTGCGCAACGCGCCTATCAATCGCGCGCCACCAACAGCGGCGGCGAGGATGACGAAGTTGGTCCGCCCGACAGTGGCGGCCCATATAAAACCATGTGCGTGCGGTCGTGCGACGGCTACTATTTTCCGCTGCGTCACACCGCACGGCGCAAGAACTTTGCCAGCGACGCCAAATCCTGCCGCAACGCCTGCGGAACGGATGCGCGCTTGTTTTACTATTCATTGCGCGGGCCCGAGGGGCCGGACGCGATGGTCGATCTCTCTGGTAAAAAATACAGTGACCTGCCGCACGCGTTTGCCTATCGCAAGGCGCTGGTGCAGGGCTGCACGTGTAAGCCGGTGCCGTGGTCCTATGAAGAAGCGAGCCGGCACCAGAGCTACGCCGATCAAGAGGCTATTGAACTCGCCAAGGACCAGGCGTTTTTAGACGCACAACAGGCCGCCAAGGCTGAGGCAGACGCGAAGTCCAACGGCGTCGCGGTTGCACAAAGCCAACCCGAGGCTGAGCCCGCCAGCGAAACCGGGAACAGTGGCGCGGCGACGGTTGATGACCAGGCCGCAGATCCGGCCGCGTCACCCGCTGACATTGATGTGGCCGCAGCCGTTCACAAATCGATTGCAACCAATGATGATGGGCAAAGCACAGTTGCAAAATCTGATGCCGCAGCGCCTAGCGCGCGCACCGGCATCGCGCAAGCGCTGCTTCAGCCGTTGCCGAGGGCCGGGCGGCGGCGTGCCAAATCCGGCGTGCAGCGTGCCTCTTTCAAACCGGCGTCATCAGGCTCGTGGTTTGGCGGAAAGAGCAAATACGTGTGGCCCGGTGACGCGCGCTAAGCGGCATCGTCTGCACGCGTCAGTCCGCTTGCCACGCCGCCTCGGGATCGTCGCTTAAATATAGTCCGCCCCGCAGCGGAAAGCGGTCTTCGATCGCATAGGGTCCGCCACCCGCACTTGGGCGCGATGACATCAGCACCGCTTGCGCTACGAAAAACGGCTCCGACCGGTAGCCGCTGTAGCGCGTCAGGAATTTGGCGACGTCTTCGACACGCGCAGTCTTCAACCGCGCGAGCGTGATATGCGGTGTAAACGGCCGCTTGTCAGGCGGCAGGCCAGCGTCACGCGCGGCTTTCTCATGGGCGCGGGCAAGCGCGTCAAGCGCCGGGTTTGGCACCACGCCCGCCCAGATGCTATGCGGATCGTTGCCGCCGAATGCACCAAGCCCGTTCACCGTCACCTCAAACGCATCCACTTCAACGGAGGCTAGATTGGCAACGAATTCGCGCGCCACACCGCTGTTGATATCGCCTGCAAATCGCAGCGTCAGGTGATAATCGGCCGGCTGCATCCAACGCGCGCCCGGCAGCGGCTGGTGAAGACCGTGCAGCTCAGCGCAAATCTCTTCAGGAATTTGCAGGGCTGTGAACAGGCGTGGCATGGGCAGCCTCTCGCTCGGACTTTGAGAACGTCAGTTCTTTGCTGCGGCTTTTTTGCTTTGCGCGCGGGCAACCAGCGCCTCCGCTTCGGGCAGGATGCGCTTGACGATTTCGGCGACGCCTTTGGCGGTGGGGTGCAACCCGTCGGTCATCACGAACGCCGGATCCAGCGCGACGCCTTCGAGAAAAAACGGATAAAGAGGCAACTTATATTTAGCAGCAAGATCCGGGAAAATCGAATCGAAGGCTTTTGTGTAGTCCAGGCCCCAATTGCCCGGCGCCTTCATGCCAGCAATCAGCACCGGAATGCCGTTGGCCGTGATCATGTTGAGGATTTTATCGAGATTGGCGCGCGCCTTGGCCGGGTCGTTGCCGCGCAGCGCGTCATTGGCACCAAGTTCCAGGATGACAGCGTCCGCGCCGGGTTGCAGCGTCCAGGCGAGGCGGTCCAGCCCGCCCGCGGTGGTGTCGCCCGACACGCCCGCATTGACCACCTCGACCTTGTGTCCCTTGGCTTCAAGCGCCATCTGTAGCTGGGCGGCGAAGGATTCGCTGGGCTGCAACAGGTAACCGGCAGTCAAGCTATCGCCAAAGGCAACGATCGTAACGCCGGATTTTGCAGGTTCAGCGTAAGGGGCGGACGGCATGACCAACATTCCGGCAAGGGCAAGGACCGGCAGTGGACGCCAGAAACACCGGGACGACAAAATCTTCATGTTTCCGCCTCACGTGACGACCAAAAGGGTTCCAGTCACGTAGAGCGTGAGCCGCGACCCTGCAAGTCCGCTGAGTTTACTCTGTTCTTCGCCGCAGAATTTTGACGACGTACTTTAGATAGGAAACCTTCGCCCCGTGCCCGACAGCATCATTCAACTCAACGACGTCCAATTGACGCTGACCAGCCGTGCCGGGCCGGTCGAAATTCTGCGTGGCGTGACGCTTGGCATCGCGCGCGGCCAGTCCACCGCCATAGTCGGCCCGTCGGGTTCCGGAAAAACCTCGCTGCTGATGGTGATGGCCGGACTTGAAGCCGCGTCTCGCGGCAAAGTGATCATCAATGGCCGCGATATCTCGGGGCTCAGTGAAGACGCGCTGGCCGTGCTGCGAGGCGGCGCGATTGGCATCGTCTTTCAATCGTTTCATCTGGTGCCGACCATGACGGCGCTGGAAAACGTGGCGCTGCCGCTGGAATTGGCCGGCGTCCCGGCGGCGTTCGAGACCGCCCGCCAATTGCTTGATGACGTTGGCCTTAGCGCACGCGTCGATCATTTTCCGGCCGAATTGTCGGGCGGCGAACAGCAGCGCGTGGCGATTGCGCGGGCCTTGAGCCGCAAACCACCGCTGATATTGGCGGACGAGCCGACCGGCAATCTCGATGGCAAAACCGGGCGGCAGATTGTCGATATTCTGTTTGGGTTGCGCGAGCGCATCAACGCGACGCTTGTGCTTGTCACCCATGATGAGCGCTTGGCGGCAATGACCAGCCGCGTTATCCGCATGGCAGACGGGCGTGTGGCAAGCGACGACGTCAAGCGGCCAGCAATGCGGGCGGTGTCCCCATGACCTTGGCCGCTTTAGACGCCGGTGCGCCGCTGCGGGTGGCGTCGTGGCGCACGATATTCCGGCTCGGTACGCGCGAATTGCGCGGCGGGCTCAAGGGCTTTGGCATTTTCATCGCCTGCCTCGCGCTCGGCGTGATGGTGATTGCGGCGGTTGGCGCGCTGGGCGACGCGATGCGCGCAGGCTTCGCCAAACAGGGCGAAACGATCCTCGGCGGCGACGTCACGTTTGCGCGTATGCACATCCGCGCGACGGACGTGGAGCGCAAAGCCATCGACGGCCTGGGCCTCGTCAGCGAAACCTCGACGATGCGGACAATGGCCCGGCGGCTCGACGGCAACGAACAGGCGTTGACCGAATTAAAATCGGTTGATGAACGCTACCCGCTGTCGGGCAGCGTTGTGCTCGAAGGTGGCGTGGAATTCAAAACCGCGCTGACCGGGTTGAGTGCCGTTGCCGATGCGATGCTGCTTGAGCGGCTTGGACTGAAACCCGGTGACAAATTCAAGCTCGGCGAAGCGGAAGTTGAAATCCGCGGCGTGCTCAAATCCGAACCTGATGGCGTCGCCGACAGGTTGACCTATGGTCCGCGCGTGTTCGTATCGCTTGCAACACTTGAGAAAACGGCTCTTGCAAAGCCCGGCACCTTGATCCGCTGGCGCTATGCCGTGACGCAGCCGGAAGGCGCGCCGGGCAGCCGCGAGGATTTGAAGGCGCTGCGTGCGTCGATGGGCAAGTTGCTGCCCGATACCGGCTTCTCGTCGGTTGATCGATACGATCCCTCCCCCCAAGTCACGCGCACGCTCGACCGGTTGCGGCAGTTTCTGATTTTGATTGGTCTGGCGTCTTTGCTGATCGGTGGCGTCGGCATCGCCAATTCGGTTGCGACGTTCATCGGACGGCGGGTCAAGGTTATCGCCATTCTGCGTTCGGTAGGCGCAAGCGGCACACAGGTGTTTGGAATTTTCCTGGTGCAGATTTTGGCGATGAGCTTGATCGGCATTGCCATTGGTTTGGCGGCGGGTGCGGCTATTCCAGGCATCATTGACCGGCTTTATGGTGACGCGCTGCCGGTCCGGGCTGAGTTCAGCCTGTCGCCCAAGAGTTTGACCGTGGCCGGGCTCTACGGCTTCCTTGTTGCGCTGCTGTTTGCGCTGTGGCCGTTGGGGCGGACTGAACACGTGCGGGCCAGCGTATTGTTCCGCGATGCGATCTCGCAACGCGCGGGCTGGCCGCGGCCGGCGATTTGGGTGGCGATGGCGGTGATCGTGGCGCTGCTGTTCGCTCTAGCGTTCGCAACGTCGGAACCGAAATCCTTGGTCTTCTACGTGGCGGGTGGGCTGGCGCTGATGCTGACCGTTTTCAGCGGGCTTGGCAGCTTGGTGGCGCGGCTGGCGCGCCGCATGCCGCGGTCTTCGTGGCCGCCGTTGGCGCTCGCTGTGCGCAACATTGGTGCGCCTGATGGCCTGACGCGGTCTGTCGTTTTGTCGCTCGGCACGGGACTGTCGTTGCTGGTGGCGGTTGCGCTCGCCAACAGTTCGCTGGTCGAAGAATTGCGAGGCCGCCTGCCTGACCAGTCGCCCGATTACTTTCTGCTCGATGTGCCAAAGACCGAATATCCGGCGCTTGCCGCGCGCCTCAATGCTGCGGCACCCGGCGTTGTGTTGACCGACGCACCGATGCTGCGTGGCCGGTTGTTGAAGCTCAAAGATATGCCCGTCGAGCAATTCAAGCCGCCAGCAGACGCGCAATGGGTTTTGAATGGCGACCGGGGCTTGAGCTATACCAACAGCGTGCCCGAAGGCTCAAAAGTCATCGAAGGGTCGTGGTGGGCGGCGGACTACAGCGGTCCGCCACTGGTGTCATTCGACCAGGAACTGGCGCAAAAACTTGGCCTGAAAATCGGAGATCATGTCACTGTCAGCGTGCTCGGCCGCACGGTGGAAGCGACCATTGCCAACCTTCGCGAAATCAAATGGGAAAGTCTGGCCATCAATTTCGTAATGGTGTTCTCACCCAATACGCTGCGCGATTATCCGCACAACTTCTTGGCTACCATCCGCTTGCCGAAGGGGTTGTCTCGCGCCGCCGAAGTGGCGCTGGTCCGGGATCTTGGCCAGCAGTTCCCAAGCGTCAGCGCCATCCGCGTGCGTGACGCGATCGATCAGGTCAACAAGGTGTTCGCCAAGATCATGACGGCGGTGCAGGCCGCTGGCAGTGTGACCTTACTGGCCGGCGCGCTGGTTTTGGCCGGCGCACTGGCCACGGCACAACGCCGGCGAATTCTGGAAGCCGTCATTCTCAAGACCATCGGCGCGCAACGGCGGCAGATTCTGGCTGCTCATGCACTCGAATATACCATGCTGGCGGGCGTTGCCGCCCTGGTCGCCATTGCGCTCGGCACGATCATCGCCTGGATTGCTGTCACGCAGATCATGGATCTGGACTTTGCGTTCTCGCTGAACGCCGTTTTCTTGACGCTCGCAGCTGCCGGCGGGCTGATAGCAGTGTTCGGCGGGTTAGGCACCTTTGCCGTTCTGCGGGCCCGTCCGGTGCCTTATTTGCGGTCGGAATGAAAAAAAGATGCCGATCACGAGTTCGTTAGCCACTTGAAA
Organism: Hyphomicrobium sp.; assembly: GCA_013141015.1. Lineage (GTDB taxonomy): Bacteria > Pseudomonadota > Alphaproteobacteria > Rhizobiales > Hyphomicrobiaceae > Hyphomicrobium_B. The sequence continues at coordinate 16,757 of JABFRT010000036.1, forward strand.
GTACCGGCAAACGTGAGCATCTGTTAGGCACGCGGGAGAACCATGTCCCGTATTAACGAGAGGATTTCGAGACCAATGGCTGAAGTTTACAACCGTCCCGCAGCCGCTCCTGGTGGCGCTCGCTCGGCTGGAGCGATCGACCAGGGCCTGCGGTCGTTTATGCTAGGCACCTACAACTATATGGCGCTGGGCCTGGCTGGCACGGCGGCCGTGGTGATGGCATTAATGGCCAACCCGGAAATTATGCGCGTCGTCGCCGTGGGGCCGATGAAGTGGGTGCTGTTTGCCGGCATCTTCGGCCTCGGCATGTTTGCCCATAAGGCGTTCTACTCGGGCAGCGCTGTGCTCGCGCACGGTGCTTACTGGCTTTACTGCGCCATGTGGGGCGCGATGATCGCCCCGATGGTCTATATGTTCGTGTCGAAGGGTATGGCTGGCCTCGTCGGTCAGGCGTTCTTCGTCGCAGCCGCCACGTTCGCGGCCACCAGCTTGATCGGCTACACGACCAAGAAGGACATGACCGGCTGGGGTAACTTCCTCAGCATGCTCAGCATTGGCGCAATCATTGCCATGCTGGTCAGCTTCTTCTTCGTGACCGACCCGGGCACAAGCAAGATGGTATCGTTCGGCATCTCGGCCGTTGTCGTGCTGCTGTTCTCGGTGATCACCGCATATGAAACGCAGGGCATCAAGTCGATGTACATCGAAGGTGCCCAGCATGGCGGCGAAGAATACCTGAAGCGCTCGTCGATCTTCGGCGCGTTCATGCTCTACGGCTCGTTCGTCACGCTGTTCGTGCATATCCTCAATATGCTCGGCATCATGAACAGCGAATGATGCTGGATACGGCAAAATGAATGGAAAAGGCCTCGGGAAACCGGGGCCTTTTTTGCTTTTTCGAGCTGGTTAGCTGCTGACGATTTCTAACCGTTTGTCGAACACACCAAGCACGCGCGCCAGATCATGACCGCGCTTCAGAATCACCCCGCCGGCGGCAACGACGCTGTAAGCGCCCTGTTTGCGCGCCAGCCTGGGGTCTTTTTCGATGCGATAGAGCGGCACTTCACTGGCGCGGCGGAACACGGAGAATATTGCCTTGTCGCGATTGAGATCGATGGCGTAGTCGCGCCATTCCCCGGACGCCACCTTGCGCCCGTAGACCATGAGAATTGTTGAAAGTTCCTGGCGGTTGAAAACGACTTGCGTTGCCGATGGACTGCCGCCGCTTCCTGCGGCGTGCACCGTCCCTTGAGCCTGAGCCTGGCTCACAGATGCACTTGGTGATGTGCCCGCGGCGCGGCGCGGGCGGAAAACTATCGGGTCAGAGTCGCTCAAGCGCGTCTCCCTGCTGTGTGCGTCAAGAATGCCTCGAAGCTGAGATATTGCAAGGGCCTCTGCGCAATTCCTGCGGCGGAATAAATGCTTTGAGCATTGAAATACCCCGAAGGTGACAACAAGGCGTCCGCAATCAACCGCGAATCTGCCGCAAACCGGCGCAATATTCATCCTCGTTGCTTGAGAGGCATCGCAGCGAACCGGCTCTGGAAACTCAGCCCCCCAGCCCCCCGGGGCCAACTTTTAAGCGAAGGCCTCTCAAGCAACGCAAGCTTTTCCCAAGCTCCCGGCGTCACGTTGACCTTCCAAGTTCAGCCTCCCCTGCAATCTCCCAAGACGATTTCCCGAAGGACCGGTTCCCCAGCCGGTCCTTCATCGTTTTTGTGGGATTATTTGATCGAAACGTGAGCCCAAACCAAAACTTTTCGCGTAAATACGTCATGAGGAGTGCCCCATGACGAAATCGACTGCCGCTCGCATCGCCCCCACCCGCACCGAAAACCGGCAAAATAAATCGAAATCAAGCGCCGCCAAAAGTCCGGCTAAGCCGGGTGCGAGCCGCAATCCGCTTCTGGCCGCTTGGCCCGGCAAATTCGGCGAGCCGCCGTTTGCAAAAATTGAAGCCAAGCACTTCCGGCCCGCCTTGCTGGCCGCATTCCGCGCACACAAAGCAGAGATCGAGAAGATCGCCGGCAACGCGGCCAAGCCCACTTTCGCGAATACGATTATGGCGCTTGAGAAAAGCGGCGCTTTGCTCGCGCGCGTTGGCGCCGTGTTCAGCAATTTGGAGGCCACCGATTCAACGCCGGAATTGCAGGATATTGCCCGCGATATGTCGCCCCGCTTTGCGGCGCACGAGACGCAAATTCTGCTCGACCCGAAACTGTTCCGCCGGATCGACGAACTCTATCAAAAGCGCGCGGCGCTGAAACTCAATGACGAAGATCTGCGCGTTCTGGAGCGCCACCATCTGACATTCGTGCGGGCGGGCGCGCGGCTCTCCTCGTCATCCAAATCGCGGGTTAAGGCCATCAACGCCCGGCTGGCCAGCCTTGTCACGCAGTTCATGCAGAACGTTCTGAAAGACGAACAGTCTTGGCGAATGGTGCTGGAAGTTGAGTGCGATTTTGAAGGCCTGCCGCAGTCTTTCGTTGACGCCGCAAAACGCGCCGCGGCTGATCAGGGCCTGCCCGGCAAGGGAATCGTCACGCTGGCCCGGTCGAGCGTTGAAGGATTTCTGACGTTTTCTAGCCGCCGCGATCTGCGCGAGCAGGCGTTCAAAGCGTGGATCGCGCGCGGTGCGGGCGGTGGCGATACAGACAACCGCCGCATCGTCTCGGAAGTCGTGTCGCTGCGGACCGAATATGCGCAAGCGATGGGCTTCAAAACATTCGCTGAATTCTATCTTGAAGACACCATGGCCAAGACTCCGGCGACGGTCCACGACCTAATGACGGCGGTGTGGTCGAAGGCTGTGGTCCGGGCCGGCGAAGAGCGCGATGCGTTGGCAGCGTATGCGCACGGTGAAGGCGGTAATTTCGAGATTGCGCCCTGGGATTGGCGGTACTACGCCGAGAAGGTGCGCAAGGCCAAATTCGATCTCGATGAGGCGGAACTTCGCCCCTATCTGCAGCTTGACCGGATGATTGACGCGGCATTCGATTGCGCGACGCGTTTGTTCGGCGTGACGTTTCGCGAGGTTCCAAAATTCAAAGGCTACCACCCGGACGTGCGCGCCTGGGAAGTGCTCAGTAAATCCGGGGCAAACGCGGGATTGTTTGTCGGCGATTATTTCGCGCGTTCGTCAAAGCGCTCGGGCGCCTGGATGTCTAGCTTCCGCACCCAGCACAAGCTTGGCAAAGGCCAGCGTCCGGTCATCATCAACGTGTTGAATTTCGCCAAGGGCGCGGACGGCGAACCCTCCCTGCTGTCGTTCGATGACGCCCGCACGTTGTTTCATGAATTCGGCCACGGATTGCATGGCCTGCTTTCGAATGTCACGTATCCGTCGATTGCGGGAACGGCGGTCTCGACCGATTTCGTCGAGCTGCCGTCGCAACTCTATGAGCATTGGCTGTCGACGCCGGAAGTGCTCGGCCGGTATGCGGTCCATTGTGAAACGGGCAAGCCGATGCCGGAAGAACTGCTCCGGCGTTTGAAGGCTGCGCGCAATTTCAACCAAGGCTTCGCAACGGTCGAATATACTGCGTCCGCTATGGTCGATATGGCGCTCTATGCGGCGGATGCGGCGAGCGTTGGTGATGTCGAGAAATTCGAGGCTGATACGCTCAAGAGCATTGGCATGCCGCGCGAAATCGTGATGCGCCACCGCTTGCCGCATTTCATGCATATCATCGGTGGTTATGCAGCCGGATACTACAGCTACTTGTGGTCCGAAGTGATGGACTCGGACGCATTTGCGGCGTTTGAAGAAACAGGCGACGTGTTCGATCCGGCAATCGCGGGCAAGCTCAAGGAATTCATTTATTCAGCCGGCAACCGCCGCGATCCACATGACGCCTACGTAGCGTTCCGCGGCCGCCCGCCGAAGATCGACGGGTTGCTGAAGAAGCGCGGGCTGGCGGCGTAGCGTTGGCGCTCAGAACAGTCCGGTCCAAGCGGCGGCGATGATTGGGCCGGCTTTGCCTTCTTGAATGAGGACGATGGATTTCTGTGTATCAGCCATCATCACGGCGGCGCGCGGAATCTGGATTTTCATCGCTTGGCCCTTCCACAAACCAATCGGCGTCATCTCGCGCACGACGTTGGTGTAGACCAGCGTTTTCCCGGCATTCTCGCCACGCTTGATGTCAACCGACGCAGACGACTGCACGACGCCCAACCAGATCGTGGCCTCCTTGAAATTGCGGCCCGTGCCGGCAGCACCCGCCGCAATGTTCAGCGTGTTGCGCTCCTGCCAGAACCACAGTGGCACACGGTTCGGTGCCAATGTTTTGCTGGTCTGCTCAATGGCACTCTTGATATCGGCCGTTTGCGCGCCATTGACGTGGGTGGTGCCGTTGACGACGACCTGTGGCGTATAGATCGCGCCATCGCCGCGGGCTTTGGCGTAGGCGCGTTGCCGTTCGCTGTTGCGCGCCGAGCCGAGGGTATCTTTCCAGCCGAGATAGTCCCAGTAGTCGACCGGGAACGACAGCGCGATGACGGTTGGGTCGTTGGCATAAGACTGCAGCACGATGTCGGCTGGCGGGCATGACGAACACCCTTGGCTGGTGAACAACTCGATCACGGCGCGCGCTGGCACCGCTTGCGGGCCAATTGCATCGTCAGCAGCAGGTTGAGTGTCTTGCGCGAAGGCCGCTTGGATACCGAACAACGCGACGCAAGTCGTTACGGAAATTGCGGTCAATTTCGACAACAGCATCAGGGCAATCCTTTGGGCCGCTACCAGGCCCGTGTTTCAACAATACTTAAGGCAACCCGCCTGCAAGCTAAAGTGAATTGCCGGTCACGAACGCGAGATACCTTGCAAGCAGTACGGTCGAAGGTTGTCAAACCTTACAAGCCTTCGAACAATGGGGGGTCAGCAGCGCGCAAGGGTGTCGCCTACGGAAAAGGGCCGCCCCTAAGGGCAGCCCTTGTTAATCTTCCAGGTGAATGTCTCAGCCTAAGCTGCCAGATTGCGCAAAACGTAATGCAGAATTCCGCCGTTTTTGAAGTACTCGATCTCATCGAGCGTATCGATCCGGCAGAGGATAGGAACGATCATCTTGGCACCATCAGCTGAGGTGATTTCGGCCTGCATGCGCTGGCGCGGTTTGATGCCGGTCAGACCCGGGATAGAGACGGTCTCATCACCCTTCAGGCCAAGCGTCTGCCAACTTGTGCCTTCTTCGAAGGTGAATGGGACGATACCCATGCCGACCAAGTTCGAGCGGTGGATACGCTCGTAGGATTGTGCGATGACCGCGCGAACGCCGAGCAGCGTGGTGCCCTTGGCCGCCCAGTCACGCGATGAGCCATTGCCGTATTCGATGCCAGCAAACACCACCAACGGAACATGATCGGCGGCGTACTGCATGGCCGCATCGTAGATCGCCATTTCCTTTTTCGACGGATAGTGGATCGTCAATCCGCCTTCCTTGACGGCACCGCTGGCATCTTTGACCATGTGGTTCTTGATGCGGATGTTGGCAAACGTGCCGCGCATCATGACTTCGTGGTTGCCGCGCCGTGTGCCGTACTGGTTGAAGTCGGCAGGCGCCACCTTGTTGTCGAGCAGATATTTGCCGGCGGGGCTCGCTTGCTTGATTGAGCCTGCAGGTGAGATGTGGTCGGTCGTGATCTTATCGCCAAATAGACCAAGGATGCGTGCGTTTGCTATGTCGCCGATTGCCGGCGGCGTCTTCTTGATCGTTTGGAAGTACGGCGGGTTCTGCACGTAGGTTGATTTGTTGTCCCACCCATACGTCAGGCCAGTGCCCGACTTGATGGCCTGCCAATTGGTATCGCCCTTGAACACGTCGGCATAACGCGACTTGAACATTTCGCGGGTGATGTTGTCGGCCACAAACTTCTGCACTTCGTGCGTCGTCGGCCAGATGTCCTTGAGGAACACTGGCTTGCCGTCGCTGCCCGTGCCCAGCGGCTCCGTGGTCAGGTCTTTCTGCACCGATCCGGCGAGCGCATACGCGACAACCAGCGGCGGAGACGCCAGATAGTTGGCCTGCACGTCGGGGCTGACGCGGCCTTCGAAGTTGCGGTTGCCCGACAGCACAGCCGCTGCGATCAAGCCGTTGTCGTTGATCGATTTTGAAATTTCAGGCCGCAGCGGACCGGAGTTCCCGATGCAGGTGGTGCAGCCGAAACCGACGAGGTTGAAGCCCAGAGCATCAAGCGCCGGTTGCAGCCCTGCCTTCTCGAGATAGGCGGCAACGACCTGCGATCCAGGTGCGAGCGATGTCTTCACCCACGGCTTGGTCTTCAAGCCCTTGGCAACAGCATTGCGCGCGAGTAAGCCCGCAGCAATCAGCACGCTCGGGTTCGAGGTGTTGGTGCAGCTGGTGATGGCGGCAATCGCTACGTCGCCGTGACCGAGATCGAAATCGCGGCCTTCGACCTTGGCGCGTTTGCCGAGTTCGCCGGGCTTCTTGTATTCGGTTTCGAGCGCGGTTGCGAAGCCGCTCTTGATGTCGGTCAGCGCTATGCGGCCTTCAGGACGCTTCGGGCCAGCCATCGACGGCACGACGCCGCCAAGTGCCAGTTCGAGCGTATCGGTGAACACCGGATCAGCCGAGTTGGCCACGCGGAATAGGCCTTGGGCTTTGCTGTAGGCTGCAACCAGCGCGATGCGGTGATCGTCGCGGCCCGAGATCGTCAGATAGTTGAGCGTTTCGTCATCGACGGGGAAGAACCCGCAGGTCGCACCGTATTCCGGTGCCATGTTGGCAATCGTTGCGCGGTCGGCGAGCGTCATGTTGTCGAGGCCGGGCCCGAAGAATTCGACGAATTTGTTGACCACGCCCTTCTTGCGCAGCATCTGCGTGACGGTCAACACGAGGTCTGTCGCGGTGACGCCTTCGGGCAAGCGGCCGGTGAGCTTGAAGCCGATGACTTCCGGGATCAGCATCGATTGCGGCTGGCCGAGCATGGCGGCTTCCGCTTCAATACCGCCAACGCCCCAGCCGAGCACGGCAAGGCCGTTGATCATAGTGGTGTGGCTGTCGGTGCCGACGACCGTGTCAGGGTAGGCAACGGTGGCGCCGTCTTCGAGCGTGTTGGTCCAAACGGTCTGCGCCAGATACTCAAGATTGACCTGGTGGCAGATGCCGGTGCCGGGCGGCACGACGCGGAAGTTCTCAAACGCGCCCTGGCCCCACTTGAGAAAGTTATAGCGCTCGCCGTTGCGCTCATATTCCAGCGCAACGTTCTGTCCGAGGGACTTGGGCGTGCCGAATTCATCGACGATGACCGAGTGGTCGATGACCAGATCGACGGGCACCAGCGGGTTGATCTTTTTCGGATCGCCACCGAGCTTGGTCATGCCGTCGCGCATGGCGGCCAGATCGACGACGGCGGGAACGCCGGTGAAATCCTGCATCAAGACGCGCGCTGGGCGGAAACCGATTTCCTTGCCGGCCTTGCCCTTGTTGACCAGCCATTCGGCCATCGCCTGAATGTCGGCCTTGGTAACCGTGCGGCCATCTTCATGGCGCAGCAGGTTTTCCAGCAGCACCTTCATCGAGAAGGGCAATTTCGAGATGCCGGCAAGGCCGTTCTTTTCGGCGTCAGGCAGGGAATAATAGGCGTACGGCTTGCCATCGACGGTCAACGTCTTGCGGCATTTGAAGCTGTCGTCGGAAATCGGTGTGTTGGCGCTCAAGGTCTAGCCTCCTTTAAGGATCGACAGAGAGCCGCGCCGCCGGAGTGCCGACGGATCGAGAACGGTGCGCGGGATGCCTGAGCAGCTCCGGGCGGAACGCCTCGCTTTTGCGCTAGCGGAAGGTCGTGCGAGGCACTTATATAGCCGAGCGGGGGCGTAAGTACACCCGACCTTGGAGGCAAAATTTGTTGCGCTCTATTGCCACCCTCCATTCGATCCAACGGTGCCCTTGTCCGTGCAGCTCGTCGCCGAAAATCTGGTCATTGAACGCGGTGGAAGGGTCATTGTCAGTGGCGTTTCACTGGCCGTTCAAAGCGGCGAAGCTTTGCTGCTGACGGGCGCCAATGGTGCCGGAAAAACCACGCTTTTGCGGGCACTTGCCGGGTTTCTGCCGCTCCTATCGGGGGCCGTGCGGCTAGAGCCGGCCGACGACGACAAGCCGCTCGCCGAAGCCGTCCACGCCATTGGACACGCCAATGCCGTTAAGGCGCACCTGACGGTCAAAGAGAACTTGTTGTTCTGGGCCCGGTTTTTGGGAGGTGAGGCGGGTGCCGCCGCCCGAACCGATGCCGCGCTCAACGCCTTCGCCTTAACTGAACTTGAGGAATTTCCGGCCAGTTATCTCTCCGCTGGGCAAAAGCGCCGGTTGGGCCTTGCCCGGCTCGTCGCTGCCCCGCGCCCGATCTGGCTGCTGGACGAGCCGACGGTCTCACTGGACGCCGCATCGACTGCCAGCCTTGCGGCCATCGTCAACGCCCACACCAGAGGCGGCGGCATGGTCATTGCCGCGACCCACCTTCCGCTCGGCTTGGAGCGCACGCGCGAATTCCGCCTGCAACGCGGAGGAAAAGCCGCGTGAACAATTTTCTGACCTTGATCGCCCGTGATTTGAAGTTGGCGGTTCGCGAAGGAGGTGCGATTGGTACGGCGCTCGGCTTTTTCTTGCTGGTGGTCGCCATGATGCCACTGGGCTTGGGCCCCGATCTCAAGCTTTTGACCCGCATAGCGCCCGGCATTTTGTGGATCGCGCTGCTGCTGGCGGCGCTGCTGTCGCTGGGGCGGATCTTCGAATCTGATGCTGACGATGGCGCGCTTGACGTGATGGCCACGTCGCCGATGCCGCTCGAACTGGTCGCCGCCGCCAAGGCTGCCGCGCACTGGATCTCGACCGGCATCCCCTTGGCCCTGCTGGCACCTGTGCTCGGTATCTTGCTCAATCTGGATATTGCCGCCTATCCGGCGCTGATCGCGACCATGCTGGCTGGCACTCCGGCGGTCAGCTTTATCGGGGCAATCGGGGCGGCATTGACGCTGAAAGCCCGGCGCGGCGGGCTTCTGCTCGCGCTGGTCGTTTTGCCGCTATATATCCCGACCCTGATTTTCGGCATTTCGGCGGTCAGCGCGGTAACCCTTAACATGGGCGCGCAATCCGGCGCCTTCTTATCCTCGTTTTTGATCCTTATCGCGATCTCGCTGGCGAGCGTGGTCCTTGGACCGCTGGCCGCTGCGGCAGCTTTACGTATTCAAATGCAATAAACCGTTGCCGTGCGCCGTTTTCTTGTGTCGAGCGGCTGAAAGGGATACATCCCGCCCATGCAAAGTCATTCTTCAAATCCGGATCAAAGACCCGATCACAGGCAAGGCCAAAGTCTGGCTCAGCGTTTGGCCAATCCAACCCGGTTTATGGAACTTTCGGCAAAGCTGCTGCCAGCGTTCGCTGGCGCCGCGACTGCGGTCATCTTGTATGGGCTGTTCTTAGTATTCTTCAACTCGCCGGCCGACTATCAGCAGGGTGAGACGGTCCGCATTATGTATATCCACGTGCCAAGCGCGTGGCTCTCAATGATGGCCTATGGCTTGGTTGCGGTTTCAAGCTTCGGGCTGCTGGTATTCCGCCATCCGTTGGCCGATGTGTCCGCCAAAGCCGCCGTGCCGATTGGCGCTGCCTTCACGTTCCTGGCGCTGCTCACCGGGTCGCTTTGGGGCAAGCCGATGTGGGGCACCTATTGGGTGTGGGACGCACGTCTCACCTCGGTGCTGGTGCTGTTCTTTCTCTATCTCGGACTGATGGCGCTGCGTTCGTCTCTGGAAGATGAAACGCTCGCCGCCAAGCTGACGGCCGTGCTGGCGCTGGTCGGCGTCACGCTGCTGCCGATCATCAAATTCTCGGTCAACTGGTGGAACACGCTGCACCAGCCATCGACGGGTTTTACGACGTCAATTGATCCAAGCATGCGCTGGCCGCTGTGGATCATGGCGATTGGCTTTTCGCTGCTTTTCTTTGCCATGCACATGAAGGGTATGCGCAATGAAGTGCTGCGCCGCCGCGTCAAGGCATTGCGTTTGGCGGATGTTGCGCGGCGCGAAAGTGCCCCAGATCCTGTAGCGGCGGAGTGACCACAATGAACCTTGGCACCCATGCGGCATTCATTTTGATTTCCTATGGCGCGACCGCGCTGGTAATTGCCGCTCTGATTGGTTGGCTGATCGCCGATGGCCGCCGCCAGCTCGCAGCCCTGGCCGATCTTGAAGCCCGCGGCGTGCGCCGCCGTTCGTCCACTCCATCCTCAGCTCCCCCGCAACCGGAAAACCGTTGATGACCCGCGAAAAGCCTGCACTCATGCGCCTGCTGCCGGTCTTGGTTTTTGCCGGCATTGCCGTGTTTTTCGCGGTTGCCCTGATGACGGGTGATCCGTCGAAAATCCCATCGACATTGATCGGCAAACCGGTGCCGGTGACGGCGTTTCCAGCCGTCGAAGAATTGACAGCCGACGGCAAGCCGGTCCCCGGATTCGTCAGTGCCGATCTGGCGAAAGGCAAAGCAACGGTCGTGAATTTCTGGGCGTCGTGGTGCGCGCAATGCGTCGAAGAGCATCCGCTTCTCGATAAACTCGCCGCCACGTCGGGTGCTGATCTGCTCGGCGTGAACTACAAAGATACGGGCGTTGCCGCGCGCCGCTATCTCGGCCGTTATGGCAACCCCTATGCGGCTGTCGGCACGGACGCTAACGGCCGCAACGCCATAGACTGGGGCGTCTACGGTATGCCGGAAACGTTCGTGATCAACGGCAAGGGCGAGATTGTTTACAAGCACGTTGGCCCGTTGTCGCCCGAGGCCATTGAAACCAAAATCATGCCGGCGATTGCTAAGGCCAAGACCGCGGTTGCCGCCAACGCGCCTTAAGCTACAGTGGATAGAAAATACCGCGAGAGTGGTTGAGAATGGTCAGCTGACCGGTTGCGATATCGAAATGCGCGCCGTGCAGATTGAGGCGTCCCTTTTCTTCGAGGTCGCGCACAAACGGGAACGTGCGCAGGTTTTTGATCGACGCTTTGACACCCTCGAACTCAAGCGCCTTCTGCTGCTCGGCATGCGGCTTCATTTGGTGCGACGACAGAACCGACAAGCGCGCGTCGTCGAGCATCGACATCCACTTTGAAATGAAATGCGCTTCCGTCTGAATGGCAGCACTCTGGTCGAGCGCGGCTTTGATACCGCCACAGCCCGAGTGGCCCATAATGATCAGATTTTTGATGCGCAAGTTCATGACGGCATATTCAATGGCCGTGCTGACGCCGTGATACTTGCCGCCCGTCTCGTAGGGTGGAACAAGGTTGGCGACGTTGCGGACAACGAACAATTCGCCGGGCATGGCAGAAAAAATAGTTTCAGGATCAACCCGGCTGTCGCAACACGAAATGATCATCGTGTCTGGGTTCTGCCCATAGGTCGCGAGTTCTTCGTATTGGTCGGCATTGGGGGCGAAATGCCGGTGTTTGAAACGCCGGAAGCGGTCGGTGAGGGTTTCTGGAAAGCTGCTCATTTCGTGTTCTCCCGGCGTCATGTCAACGCTGATGCAATCTGATGCTTTGGCTCGCTTCAGGTGGCGTTGGTGTGACTGCACGTCAAGCCCGTTTACGCTTCTCAAGCACGCTATGGCTGCGCACCAATATCAAATAACCGGTTATGGCCGACAGGATGGAACCTGCCAACACGCCGATTCGCAAATCAACGGCGCGTGCCGGATCAGGGAACGCCAGCGTGCCGATGAATAAGCTCATGGTAAAGCCAATGCCGCCGAGCACGGCCACACCAAACAGCTGGGCTTTGCTGGCGCCTGCCGGCATGGGCGACAAGCCGGAACGGATGGCCAGGCGTGCGAAGCCGTATATGCCGGTCGCTTTGCCGATGAACAATCCCAGTGCGATGGCCAAAGGCACTTCGCTGGCGAGATGCGCGGGCGTCAACCCTGCAAGGCTGACACCGGCGTTGGCAAAGGCAAACAACGGCACGATGGCGAACGCCACCCACGGCGTTAGTGCATGTTCAAGTTTTTCAAGCGGTCCCGTGCGCGTGCCGCGCTCGCCGATTATCGGGATCATCAAGGCGGTCGCAACGCCGGCGATGGTTGCGTGAACCCCGGATTTCAGCACACATAGCCAAACGAATAGCCCAACAATGATATAGGGCCACACACTCATCACGCCGCGCCGGTTGAAGCCCCACAGCACCAGTAGCCCCAAAGCCGCAAGGCCAAGCGACATGATCGAGAGTTGGCCCGAATAGAACAGGGCGATGATTAGGATCGCGCCCAAATCGTCGATGATGGCGAGTGCCAGCAGGAAAATCTTGAGTGAGGGCGGCACGCGGTTGCCAGCCATCGCCAGAACGCCAACGGCAAACGCGATGTCGGTAGCGGCTGGAATGGCCCAGCCGCGCAAAGCCGCCGGGTCATTCCAAGTGATGGCGCTGTAAATCATCGCCGGTATGATCATGCCGCCGGCAGCGGCGATAACCGGCAGCATCGCGCTTTTGCGGTTGGCGAGCGCGCCGATCATGACTTCGCGCTTGATCTCAAGGCCGACGACGAAAAAGAAAATCGCCATTAAGCCGTCGTTGATCCAGTGGAGCACGTTCTTGGTCAAAACGAACGGCGCGATGCCGAGCGACGCTTTGGTGTCGAGCAACCCAGCGTAGTGGCCAGCAAGCGGCGAATTGGCGACAATCATCGCCAGGATTGCCGCCCCCATCAACGCCAGACCTGCCGCCGCTTCGCCGTTGTGTCCGTCCAACTCGGGCGCTGGCCCCGGCTTATGGTTTGCCGGATGATGCTTTTTCGACAAGTGGCCCCCTAGTGCGTTGTGTTGCGCGCCGAAGAAACGCGCCAAACACATAGGCTATCGGGAGACGCGGGCCAAGGCTTGCGCTGGTAATCGTCTCTTAGTCTGTGAAGCGCAAGTGATCGTGGTTCTGGCTTGCAGCGATGATGTTTGCTGTGGTCTGCGTCGCATGGCTGAGCGCGGCTTGGTCAGTTTGGCCGGAAAGCAGGCCAGCAGTCAGCAACCCAGCGAAATAGTCGCCGGTGCCGTGCGGCGCATGGGCCAGCCGGGCCACGCTGTCTGTCCACGTTTCAGATGGCGTGACCAGGATATTGGCGAGATTGGCGGCGCCCGATGGTATCGAGGTTGCGGCGATCCGCGGCCGTTTGAGGGCGCGGGCAGCGGTCATGGCTGTGGCTGGACAGGTGACGGCAAGCCCGGTCAGCCAGGAAAGCTCAAAGCTGTTGGGTGTGACGAGATCGGCGAGAGGAATTAGCCTGTCGCGCACGGCGTCCGCCGTTTCGCCGCTGACGTAAAGCCCGCCTGGATCATCGCCGAGTACGGGATCGGCGATATAGAGTGCGCTGCCATTCAAGGCCTTGACCCGCTCAACGGTCCGCCGTGCCCATTGAACATGGTCGGCACTCGGCAGGTAGCCGGTAAAAATTGCGTCCAATCCGTTAAGCCAGCCGTTGGCTTCAAGTGCGTCAACCATTGCTGAGAGAATGTGTGGCTCCAGCGCGGTTCCGGCGCAAGCCTTGAAGCCAGGGTGGTTGGACAACACGACAGTCGGCACGGCGACGACGTCAAACATGGCGTTGGGCAGCGCCGGCAGCGTCGCCTGCAGCCCGACGGTCCCCTGCGCCACATAAGACGAAATCACGAATATCCGGCGCATCGCGCTTCCCCTGACTTGACCCGCTGCGCCGGATTTTCGGTCGCATCCCTCACTCTTGCCCAAAAGTGCTGTTCGCAGCATAACTTGACCATGCCATATTGCGCTGCACAATTTTCACTCCGGGAGCCTTTCGCATGACGCTCAGACCGCGCCGCAGTGTGCTGTATGTCCCCGGTGACAACGAGCACGCGTTGCTAAAAACGCAATCGCTGCCGGCTGACGCGATTATCATCGATTTGGAAGATTCGGTCGCGCCGGCCAACAAGGAAGAGGCGCGCGCGCGAGCAACCGACGCCATCCGCCGCGGCGGGTTTGGGTCGCGCGAGGTTATTTTGCGCGTCAACCCGATTGAGACGCCGTGGGGCATGGCTGATTTGCACGCCGCGCTGGCCGCTGAGCCGCACGCCATTCTGGTGCCGAAAGTTTCTCACGCAGGCGATATCATTGGCACCGCCAAGGTGATCAAGGCGTCGGGCGCGCCATCACACATCCGGCTGTGGGCGATGATCGAAACGCCGATGGGCATCATCAATGCCCGCGAGATCGCTGCCTGTGGACCCGATCCCGACAATCGCTTGGCTTGCTTTGTTTTGGGCACAAACGACCTGCTCAAGGAAAGCCGGGCGCGGTCATCGAACAATCGCTTTGCGGTTGTGCCTTGGCTGGCGATGACACTGGTCGCCGCCCGTGCCTATGGATTGGATGTGATCGACGGCGTCTATAACGACTTCAAGGATGATGCCGGGTTCCGCGCCGAATGCGAGCACGGACGGACGCTGGGCATGGACGGCAAAACGCTGATCCACCCGTCGCAGGTCATGCCGTGCAATGAAGTCTTCTCCCCGACCGAGGATGAAATCTCCTGGTCGCATAAGATCATCAAGGCATTTGAGCAGCCGGAAAACGCCCGCAAAGGCGTGATCACGGTTGAAGGCCGAATGGTCGAGCGATTGCATCTTGTGATGGCGCAGCGCGTGGCAGCCATTGCAGCAGCCATCAACTCCCGGTCAAAGATCGAGGAACCCTGGTTTTAGCCGCGCGAGCGCCGCGAACGGGTCGCAAAATCGACGCGTTCACGGTATCTAAAGACTGCGGGGGTTAGGGCACTGTGCCGGTTGGCGCAGCGCATCTTGGGGCGCGCAGTCTTTCAGGGGGTCGCTCCGCTCATGTTTCCGTTGCGTATTGCGTATTTCGGCCTGGCACTTCCGCTTGTGCTGGTCTCAGGCTGCGCTTCATATGACCCGGCGCCACAGCGGCCCGCGGCCATTGGCTGTGATGAGGCGGTCACCCAAGCCAGCGCGTTCGGACGCGGCCAAGCGCGCGCCATTGCCGTCAACAGCCTGCAGCACCAGACCGGCGAAGTGCGCGGATATTTGCTCAGCCAAGGCTTCCGCCACATCCGGCCAACGGGCCGTTCCGTCACCTGCCGCAGCCATCCGCTGGGCAACGGCTTGCAGCAGTGCACGGCGGTCGCCCGCTTCTGCGGTAGCTGACGCTGCGTTTGCCGCACCACGAGGGGCTTGCGGTTCCATGCTGACATCCTGAAAAAGGCGCCAACCCCGGCCGCACCGGCGGCGGAGCGCGCATCGTGCCGTCCGCCCGCTGTTGCCGCCAGAAACGCGCGGATAGAGGCGGCTAAAATGACCGGCACCAAGACAAACTCGGGCAACTTTTTCGAAGATTTCCGTTTCGGTCAGATCCTGAAACACGCAACGCCGCGTACCGTCACCGATGGCGATGTGGCGCTCTATACCGCGCTTTACGGCTCACGTTTTGCCGTGCAATCCTCAGACGAGTTCGCCAAGGCGCTCGGCTAT
This sequence comes from Hyphomicrobium sp., assembly GCA_013141015.1. GTDB lineage: Bacteria > Pseudomonadota > Alphaproteobacteria > Rhizobiales > Hyphomicrobiaceae > Hyphomicrobium_B. The sequence continues at coordinate 32,250 of JABFRT010000036.1, forward strand.
CCGCGCGCGCCACTCGACGACATGCTGACGTTTCACGTGGTGTTTGGCAAAACGACGCCTGAGATTTCGCTCAATGCCATAGCCAATCTTGGCTACGCCGATTGCCGGTTCTTAAAGCCGGTTTATCCCGGTGACACGCTGACCGCGGTATCCGAAGTCATCGGTCTTAAAGAGAACTCCAACAAGGAAACCGGCACCGTTTACGTGCGCTCCACTGGGCGCAATCAGCACGGCGACGTGGTGCTTGAGTACTGTCGCTGGGTCATGGTGCGCAAGCGCGATAAGGCGTCACCGGCACCTGAAGCCGTGGTGCCGAAACTTGCCGATCGCGTCGATCCTAAAGATCTCGCTCTTGCCGTGCCCGCGTTGAACGCTGCAAATTACGATACCGATTTGGCCGGTTCGCCGTACCGCTGGGGCGACTACGAGGTTGGCGAAAAAATCGACCACGTCGATGGCATGACGCTTGAAGAAGCTGAGCATCAAACAGCAACACGCCTCTATCAGAACACCGCCAAGGTCCATTTCAACCTGCACACGGAATCCAAGGGCCGGTTTGGCAAACGCATTGTCTATGGCGGTGTTGTGATCTCGCTGGTGCGCGCATTGTCGTATAACGGGCTTGGCAATGCGTTCCATTTGGCCGCCATCAACGGTGGCCGTCACGTCGCCCCGACGTTTGCCGGCGATACGATTTACGCGTGGTCGGAGATTCTGGAAAAAGCTGAAATCCCGGGCCGCAAGGACGCCGGCGCACTGCGCGTGCGCTTGGTTGGCGTCAAGAATCTGGACTGCAGCACGCTGCCACTCAAGACGGCGGCCGGCGACTATGCCGAGGGTGTGGTGCTCGATCTCGATACCTGGCTGGTGCTACCGCGCTAACCGCCATTTGCCCCCCCCTAGTCAGGGGGCGGGCGTTGGATATAGTCCGGCTTGCGGGATGATGGGGAGTTAACGATGAGAGTGTCGCGTATTGCAGTGACCGGGCTTGCCTCTGTCCTGTCTGTGGCGCTTTGGACCCCGCCGGCATGCGCGGTCGGCGAAATGGCGACAGCACCGGTCAAGCTCGCCAACGGAACTGACGCTGGAACCGTCAACTTCACGGAAGGGACGGCCGGTGTTCTTTTGAAGTTCGACCTTAAAGGGTTGCCGCCCGGCGCCCATGCCGTCCACGTCCATGAGACCGGCAAGTGCGAGACCGACTTTTCCAGCGCGGGAGGTATCTACAATCCACTAGGTGCTAAGCATGGCTTTCTGCATGACGAAGGCCCAATGGCCGGCGACCTGCCGAATATTTATGCAGGCGCCGATGGCGTTGTGGTCGCCGAGGTCTTGAGCCCATTCCTGACATTGAGCACGGAAGCCGAAGAGAGCCTGTTCGACGGCGACGGCGCGGCCATCGTTATTCAGGAAAAGGCCGACGACTACGAATCCGACCCCGACGGGGCGGCTGGCGCGCGCATCGGTTGCGGTCTGATTTCCATCAAGAAATAGGCGGGTCATCGCGACCGCGCGGCTCATAATATTGCGCAAGCGCAGATCATAGCGATATTCGCGGCTCTTAAATGACGAATAGTTACCAATTCGCAACGACTTCGTCGTAGTGGTTAATCAGCTGTAATCCAGCGCGGCAATTCTTCAGTAGTCTTATTATGGTCTTCTGACATTTTCGTCAGAGGGAATAGCGGTAGTTCGTGACCAAAAGAGCGGCAGTTATAGGCGCAGGACTTGCGGGGCTTTCATGCGCTCGCACGCTGCGCCGTGCTGGTTTTTTTGTCGAAGTGTTCGAACAGGACCGGATGATCGGCGGCCGCATGGCAACGACCCGTCTCGGCACGGAAACCTTCGATCATGGCGCCCAATATGTGACGGCGCGCACATCTGAATTCAAAGCCTACTTGGAAGAAGTCACGGCGCTCGGTTATGCCTCCCGGTGGAACCCTCGCACCCAGCTGCATGGCGAAGAAGGGGCCGGGCAAATGCTGCCCTGGTATGTCGGCACGCCGGGCATGGCCTCAATGGTCCGCCCGCTTGCCGAAAGCATCCGGATTCACACCAGCCGGAAGGTGCACACCCTTGATCGCAAGGATAAGGGTTGGCACGTGTGGTTTGAGGATGAAACGTCAGTTGGGCCGTTCCACGCCGTCGCAGTGACAGTGCCCGCGCCACAAGCGCGCCTGCTGCTTGGCCGGATCGACGAGGTTTCGCAGCCCTTGGCGCGGGTACGCATGATGCCGTGTTGGGCACTGATGGTCCGGCTTGAAGATAAAGTTCTGCCCGATCAGGATGTGTTTTCGGACATGTCCGAAGTCATCCGTTGGATTGCCCGCAACAATCATAAACCGGGCCGGTCAAGAAATGGCGAAAATATCGTCATTCACGCATCGCCGTCATGGAGCCGTGAATCGGAAGATATCGAACCTGAAATGATCGCCGAAGAACTCTGGGGTGAAGTTAGCCACGTGCTGGGTCTAAAGCCCGTGCGCCCGGTGCGTATGATGGCTCATCTCTGGCATCATGGTCTCGTTGATCACTCGCTCGGCGAAACGTTTGTCTATTCACGCGAAAGCAAAGTCGGTGTGGCGGGCGATTGGTGCCTCGGCCGGCTTGCCGAACATGCCTTCGAAAGCGGCAACCGGCTTGGCAAGGCCATTATCGAGTCGCTCAGCTAAGTGGCACATTGGGGTTCAAGCCGGTAACCTCCTCATACTTATGGCTATGTCCACCGCGATGTGGCAATTGGCGATTTGCAGATGCGTGATTGAGGCGCTAAGAACCAGCACCCACGCGAGACGAGGATTGGCTCATGGCTGACGCGCCTTCTCAGCGGGGAGCGCGGCCCGAACGGCCGCTCTCACCGCATATCCAAATCTACAAGCCGCTCATCAATATGGTGATGTCGATCCTGCACCGCATTACCGGCGCAGCGCTGTACATTGGAACGCTGTTACTTGTCTGGTGGTTGATTGCTGCCGCAACCAGCCCGCAATACTTCGATTACGTCTCAAGCTGGTTCCAGACACTGATTGGTCAGCTGATCATGATCGGCTACACTTGGGCGCTGCTCCATCACATGCTCGGCGGCTTGCGCCACTTCCTCTGGGATACCGGCCGGGGGTTCGATCTCGCAACCATTGATAAGCTGTCGTGGGCGACGATTGTTCTGTCACTTGCCGGCACGGTTGCGATCTGGCTGGCAGTCGCTGCAAAGGGGATGTTTTGATCATGTCGATGCGCACCCCACTGAAAAGCGCCCGCAACCTCGGCTCCGCCAAAGAAGGCGCCGATCATTTCTGGAAGCAGCGGGTGACAGGCGTCGCCAACGTCTTCCTCGGTCTGTTTCTTGTCTGGCTGATCGCCTCGCTGATCGGCGCTGACCACGCCACAGTAAAGGCCAAGCTGGCAAATCCGCTCATCGCGCTGTCGCTCCTGGCTCTCGTCGTTTCCGGCACCATCCATATGCGGCTTGGCATGCAGACGATCATCGAGGATTACGTCCAGGGTGAATTCGGCAAGGTCGTCGCTTTGATGCTGAACACCTTCTTCGCCGCGGCGATTGCACTCGCCAGCATCTTCGCCGTCTTGAAAATCAGCTTTGGAGCCTAAGCGACATGGCGACCTCGAATGGCAAGTCCTACACGACCATCGATCACACCTACGACGTCATCGTCGTAGGAGCCGGCGGCGCAGGCTTGCGCGCGACACTCGGGTGCGCTGAAGCCGGATTGAGAACGGCCTGCATCAGTAAGGTCTTTCCGACCCGCTCGCATACCGTTGCGGCCCAAGGCGGGGTCGCAGCCGCACTTGGCAACATGGGGCCCGACAATTGGCGTTGGCACATGTATGACACCGTCAAGGGGTCTGACTGGCTCGGCGACCAAGATTCGATTGAATATCTTTGCCGCAACGCGCCCGACGCCGTGTATGAGCTAGAGCACTACGGCGTGCCGTTCTCGCGCACCGAAGACGGAAAGATCTATCAGCGCCCGTTTGGCGGTATGACCACCGAGTTCGGTGAAGGCCCGCCCGCGCAACGCACCTGCGCCGCCGCTGACCGCACCGGGCACGCCATGCTGCACACCCTGTATGGTCAATCGCTGCGCCATTCGGCTGAATTCTTCATCGAATACTTCGCGCTCGATCTGATCATGGATCAGGAAGGCGCGTGCCGTGGCGTCGTTGCCATGTGCCTCGAAGACGGCACCATCCACCGCTTCCGTGCTAAGCGCACCATACTCGCGACCGGCGGTTATGGCCGCGCCTATTTCTCCTGTACATCGGCGCACACCTGCACGGGCGACGGTAATGCGATGGTGCTGCGCGCCGGCTTGCCGTTGCAGGATATGGAGTTTGTGCAATTCCACCCAACCGGCATCTATGGCGCGGGCGTTCTGATCACCGAAGGCGCACGTGGTGAAGGCGGTTACCTCACCAACTCCAAGGGTGAGCGCTTCATGGAGCGGTACGCGCCGCACGCCAAGGACCTCGCCTCGCGCGATGTCGTCTCGCGTTCCATGACCATTGAAATCCGCGAAGGCCGCGGCGTTGGGGCTGAAAGCGATCACATCTATTTGCATCTCGACCATTTGGACCCGAAGATCCTGGCCGAACGTCTGCCGGGCATCACCGAGAACGCCAAGGTGTTCGCCGGCGTCGATCTGCGCCGTCAACCGATCCCGGTTCTGCCGACGGTCCACTACAACATGGGCGGCATCCCGACCAATTATCACGGTGAAGTTCTGACCCGCAAAGGCGATAACCCCGACCACGTCGTTCCAGGCCTGATGGCCATCGGCGAAGCCGCCTGCGTATCGGTGCATGGCGCTAACCGCTTAGGCTCGAATTCACTGATCGATCTTGTTGTGTTCGGGCGTGCGGCAGCGCTGCGCTGTGCTTCGACCGTTGAATCGGGTGCGGCCCAACCGGAATTGCCCAAGGACGCTGACCATTTGGCGTTGTCGCGGCTTGACCGGTTCCGTCACGCCAACGGCGGCACGCCGACGTCAGCACTGCGGCTTCGCATGCAGAAGGTCATGCAGACCAATTGCGCCGTGTTCCGCGACGGCCCGGTGCTCAAGGAAGGCGTCCAAAAGATCGCCCAGGTCTGGCGCGATGCAGCCGACGTCAAGGTCACAGACCGTTCGCTGGTCTGGAACTCCGATTTAATCGAGACCTTAGAGTTCGACAACCTGATCGTGCAGGCAGCCGTCACAGTCGTCGGCGCCGAAGCCCGACAGGAAAGCCGCGGCGCCCACGCGCGTGAAGATTTTCCGAAGCGCGATGACGTCAATTGGATGAAGCATACGCTCGCTTGGGCCGACGGCGTCACCAAGTCCGTTAAGCTCGACGACCGCCCGGTGCACAAGGTGACGCTGACCAACGAGATCAAGTACATCGAGCCGAAAGCCCGCGTTTACTAGGGTGCCCATTGCCAGGGCGGCGCCTCAAGGGTTGACGTTCCGCCACAAGTGCCGGTTAAGTTGCGCCGAACCTTGAGGGGCAACGCGTTTGGCCAGATCTGACGACGATGACGTCGACCCGTTCGATACGCGCATGCCGCCTGACCCGTTTGCCGCGGTGCTGCCGGCGATTGCGGCGCTGGGTGCCATTGCGTCGATTGCCGCGATCAACTGGTCGGGGCAGGAAAAGTCAGCCTCGCGCACGCGAACCAAGCGCAAGACCGGCTCAAGCCTGCGCGAACTCGAAACCTGCTGCATGGGCCTTGCCAGCATCTTTCAACGTTTCCAAGCCCACCCCAACGTCTTTGCAGGCGAAGGCGGGCAAGCCTCCGCGCCGATGAAATTTGGCGTGCATGGGCGGCGAATCCGTGCCGACGCGCAGCGGCTGTATTTGCGTCTGATCAACGATATCGCCTCGCACTTGGTTCTTGCCGCGCAAAATGCATTCGACGTGATGACGGCCATTGAGGATGGCGATATTGATGCGCCCGAGGAGGTGTTTTTCGGTTTCGGAGAACAGCAGGAGCGGCTCAACACGTTGATCCAGACGCGGGCGACGCTGCGGACCACGGTTGATACCGGTGCCGATATTGCGATCCGTCTGACAGACCTCGTCCGTGAGCTGCGCAAGCATCAAAAACAGCCATAATTGCTCGGGCAAAGCGCCAAAGAACCGCATCGTTAGCCATTGGTTGGCGTTGACAGCGGCCAGCCTTCAAGGTTCTGTGACGGCACACAAATCCGCGATCAACAAGCGAAAGCAGTCATGGTCCAGCTGACACTTCCAAAGAACTCGCAGATCTCCAGGGGCAAGTCCTGGAACCGCCCGGAAGGCAAGGGCAAGTGGAAAGAAATTCGCGTCTATCGTTGGAATCCCGATGATGGCGCCAATCCACGCATCGACTCTTACTTCATCGATCAAGAGCAGTGCGGGCCGATGGTGCTCGACGCGTTGTTGAAGATCAAGAACGAGATTGATCCGAGCTTGTCGCTGCGCCGCTCATGCCGCGAAGGCATTTGCGGATCGTGCGCCATGAATATCGACGGCACCAACACGCTCGCCTGCCTCAAGGGTTTGGACGAGGTGACAGGCCCGGTAAAGGTCTATCCGCTGCCGCACATGAAGGTCATCAAAGACCTGGTGCCGGACATGTCCAACTTTTACGCCCAGCACCGCTCGATCGAGCCGTGGCTCAAGACCGATACCGCGACCCCGCCGACCGAATGGAAGCAGTCGCGCCCGGATCGTGAAAAGCTCGATGGGCTGTATGAGTGCATTCTGTGCGCGTGCTGCTCGACGTCGTGCCCGAGCTACTGGTGGAACTCAGACCGCTATCTCGGTCCCGCCATCCTGCTGCAGGCCTATCGTTGGGTGATCGATAGCCGTGACGAGGCGACCGGCGAGCGGCTCGACAATCTGGAAGATCCGTTCCGGCTGTATCGCTGTCACACGATCATGAACTGCGCCAAGGCTTGCCCTAAGGGCCTGTCGCCGGCCAAAGCCATCGCGGAATTGAAAAAGCTGATGGTGGAGCGCCGGGTTTAGACCCACTCAAGGGCTGCGATAAAAATTGCGCGGATTAAAATCCCGGCCCTTTGGCTGGGATTTTTTATTCCAGCTCAATTGCGGAGTATAATAGCGCCAAATAAAAATGGCCAAAAAAAATGGCCGGTGGCGCCAAAAGCAACCACCGGCCTATATTCGATCCGTGAAGCGGTATCTACACACGCTCCCCGCCGGTCCGTGTGCCCCGCCGCCCAATTGCCCAGTCCAGGGCGGCAGAGGCCACGAGCGCTTTAGGCGGCTTTCTTCTTCTTCGCTGCGACCTTAGCGACTGCCTTCTTGGCGGCCGGCTTACGGACGGTCTTCTTTGCGACTGCCTTCTTGGCGGCCGGTTTCTTGCGCTTCGCTGCTGCTTTAGCCATTGGAAAAGTCTCCCTCTAGAGTTCGAATCAGCTCGAACAAATAAAACATGCGCAAGTTCGAATGATTTGTTGACCTAAAAGTTTGAATTGGTAGCTAAAAAGGCGTGTATTGACTATTACCTGTGGCTGGAATGCCGCAATTTTTCTGTTTTTAGGCCGTTCAATTGTAATTGTCTGGGAATTGCGGCAGGCGCTGCGTCGTTTTCCGGCGTCAAATTCCACCTTAAAAAACAAAAAATCAGACGCTGCAAACAAATCGGCGAAGCGAATTGATCTGCAATTCGCTTCGCCGCTGATCTTCAAAATTTGGTCTCAGGCAATTTTTGCGAGACGCGTTTGCCAATCGAACGCCGCCTGCATGAAGACCATGCGGTCATCGAGATATTCGCTGGCGTAGGACGCATAGTCGGGACGCTTCGGAAGAATGTCGGCGACGATCGAGCCGTCTTCAATATGCAAGTCGGCGCCATAGTGGCGGGCGATGGCTTGCATCTTCACATTGTCGCGCAGGCAGACCAGCACGAGATGTCGTATGCCGCGGTTGCGTGCGGCCCGTATGGCGCGTCCCATCAGTTTCGTGCCGATGCCCAAATTCGAATAGGGCCGCTCGACCGAAAACGCGACTTCGGCGGTGTGGCCGAATTCCTGGCCGCTCTGGCGCAATTCGGCAATGGCGCGGATATCGCCATCGGCGAAAAACGCAAACGTCAAATTGCCGAAATCGGCGGCGTGCAGCGCATAGGTGTGTATGAAGGTGTCGGACACGTCGTGGCCAAAGCGGCGTCGCCGCGCATCGCCTTCAAGTCGCAACAAGTGCTCTTCGATAAGGTGGGTTTCACTGCGCAATACCCGGCGCATCGTGCCCACGACAGGCGTGGCATTGGTTTGCATATCGTCCATGGTCGTCAGTTGCCCTCAGTCACTTATGGGCCGGTGTAAATGGCCCAACCGCTTAATTTCTATAGGGAAATGGTGACGCTGGTGTGGGCGCAAAGCGTGGTAAACGCAGACCAGGGTTGCATTTTGCGGTCTAGCGCGCCGGCCACGCCCGCAAACCGGCGTGTTGGGCAATTTGCGCGCACGGTGACATTCGGTCGCGTGAACAGGGCGCCAGCGCAGCACAACCGCTGTTGCCGGGCAGCACAGTGAGCCGTTACCGCTTGGGTCCAAGATTTTGGACTGAGATTCCGGCTGCAGCAATTGAACATTCCACGGCGGGCATGGGCACCATCCTCACACGCTACGACGAACGCTTGTCTCTCAACGAGATCGAAGCCGATGCGGCGCAGCGAGTGGTGGCCTCGCGGCTCGACCGGTTGCAGTCAGCGCTCGCGGATGCTGTCGCCGCGAACGGCCGCTTGAAGCGCCTGTTTGGAAAGGTGCCACCGCCGCCGAAGGGGCTTTACATCCACGGCGCGGTCGGGCGCGGCAAAACCATGCTGATGGATCTATTCTTCGAAGAGATCGATTTTCAGCCAAAGCGCCGCGCCCATTTCCATGAATTCATGGCCGACGTGCACGAGCGCATCGGCGAAGCGCGCAAGTCTGTGCCGGGCGATCCCATTCCCCATGTGGCAATCGACATTGCGCGGAAAGCGCAGCTGTTGTGCTTCGATGAATTCCACGTCACCGATATTGCCGACGCCATGATTCTTGGCCGCTTGTTTGAAGGGTTGTGGCGTGCAGGCACGGTGATTGTCGCGACATCAAATGCCAAACCTTCAGCGCTATATAAAAATGGCCTCAACCGCCAATTGTTCCTGCCGTTCATTGCCATGATCGAGCAGCATATGGACGTGGTGCAACTCGATGCGATCAAGGATTTCCGCCTCGATAAGCTTACGGGTGCGCAACTCTACTTCACACCCTCTGGGTCTGAAGCCCGCGCTGAGCTTGACCGGCACTGGCAACGTTTAACCGGTCAACATCCGGGCAAGCCGATGCAACTCGACGTCAAGGGCCGCAATGTCCGCGTGCCGCTCGCCTCAATGGGTGTGGCCCGCTTTGACTTTGCCGATTTGTGCGACCAGCCGCTCGGCGCCAACGACTACCTGCACATCGCCCATGCCTTTCACACGATCCTTATTGATGAGGTTCCCGTCATTGATCCGGGCCGTCGCGACGTGGCCCGCCGCTTCATCAATCTGATCGACGCGCTCTATGATACCAAAACCTGCCTGATTTTATCGGCGGACGCCGAGCCGGACGGCCTTTATCCGGCAGGTCATGGGGCTGACCTGTTCGAGCGCACCGCCTCGCGGTTGATGGAGATGCGCTCAGAGGGCTATCTGACCCGGCGGTCGGCTGCCACGGTGGATGACTGACGCGCGCCAGATCCGGCTCAGTGCGCTTTTTATTCAACTTTGGGGCAAGAGAAGGCGCTTGCGCTTGACTGCGGTTGGATTTTCACTAGGCAGCAGGGACTGGAAATATCCCGCAACGCAACAACTGGCCAAACGCCCGAGATCTGGCAGCGGCCGCAGGGGGACCTTAAGCTCATGGCACGTACCAAGATCGCACTCATCGGCTCTGGACAAATCGGCGGCACCCTCGCGCTTCTCGCGGGTCTCAAAGAATTGGGCGATATCGTCCTCACCGACGTGATTGAAGGCACGGCCAAGGGCAAGGCACTCGACCTCGCGCAGACCGCCGCCGTCGAAGGCTATAACGCCAAGCTGTCGGGCGCTGGCCCTGAAGGATACAGCGCCATTGCGGGCGCTGATGTTTGCATCGTCACCGCTGGCGTGCCGCGCAAGCCAGGTATGAGCCGCGACGATCTCCTCGGCATCAACTTGAAGGTTATGGAGCAGGTCGGCACGGCCATCAAAACGCACGCGCCGAACGCTTTCGTTATCTGCATCACCAACCCGCTCGACGCGATGGTCTGGGCGCTGCAGAAGTTTTCAGGTCTGCCTGCCAACAAGGTTGTCGGCATGGCCGGCGTCCTCGATAGCGCCCGCTTCTCGTGCTTCCTCGCGGAAGCGGCTGGCGTATCGATTGAAGACGTGCGCGCCATGACGCTCGGCGGCCACGGCGACGACATGGTGCCGATGGTCCGCTATTCGACGATTGGCGGGGTGCCGCTGCCCGATTGCGTCAAGCTCGGCATGTTCACGCAGGAAGCCCTCGACGCCATGATCAAGCGCACGCGTGGCGGCGGCGGCGAAATCGTCGCCCTTCTCGGCAACGGCTCGGCATTCTACGCACCGGCCGCATCCGCCATTTCGATGGCTGAGAGCTATTTGAAGGACAAGAAGCGCGTGCTGCCGTGCGCGGCCCACCTCACCGGTCAGTATGGCCAGAACGACATGTACGTCGGCGTGCCGGTCGTGATCGGCGCGAATGGCGTTGAAAAGGTCATCGAACTGGAACTCAACGCGGATGAAAAGGTGATGTTCGACAAGTCGCTCGCGTCCGTGAAGGGCCTCGTCGACGCCTGCAAAACCATCCAGCCGAGCTTGGCTTAAGTCACGAAATTCGCACAAGCGGCGGCCCGGAGAACAGGTCGCCGCTTGTGGAGCTTGACGTTGTGGGCCAAGTGGCAGGAGGGGCGAACGAATGTTGAAATCGGCAACGCAGATTGCATGCTTATTTCTGTTCGCACTTTTAATCCTACCGTCATCGGCCAATGCCATCCCAATTCCTTGCACAGGCGACCGGATCGTTACGATCATCGGTATTCCACAGGAAAATCAACCTGCTGGCATGAAATTGGGCAAGAATATCGCGCTCGCCTACCGGTTTCCCGGCTGCTTCTCAGACGGAGAGTGGATCGGGTATATGGCAGACGAGCGAAAGTATATCAAACTTGACGAGACACAACTGAAGCTCCTGCTTCAGATCGCTGGAGCAAAAGAGGTGCCGCCCAGGCCATCACGTTGGCAGTACCCACTCCAAACCCTTTGGGTGGAGGCCCTATGGTCTGGAGCGCTTGTGGTCGGAGCGTTTTGGCAAATGATGGACCGCCGCGAAAAGCGCAATGATGAAAGGCTGATGCGGGAAAAGCTCGCAATTCAACAACCAGATTTTCACTCGACTAATCGTCAGGGCTAGGCCGGCATTTTGTAGTCGGAATGTCGCAACACTTAGGACAACTATCATGAACATCCACGAATATCAGGCCAAGCAGCTGTATCGCCAATACGGCATTCCGACGCCGAACGGCCAGGAAGCATTCACCGTCGATGATGCCGTTGCAGCTGCCAAGAAGCTGCCGGGCCCGGTTTGGGTGGTGAAATCGCAGATCCACGCGGGTGGCCGCGGCAAGGGCACGTTCAAGGAAAAGGCTGCCGGCGAAAAGGGCGGCGTGCGTCTTGCGAAGTCGATCGACGAAGTCAAGCAGTTCGCCAAGGAAATGCTCGGCAACACGCTCGTCACCGTGCAGACCGGCCCTGCTGGCCGCGTCGTCAAGCGTCTCTATGTCGAAGACGGTTCGCAGATTGATCGCGAACTTTATCTCTCGGCCCTCGTCGATCGCGAAACCTCGCGCATCGCGTTCATCGTCAGCCAGGCCGGCGGCATGAACATCGAAGACGTCGCGCACGATACGCCTGAGGCGATCACCACCGTGCAGATCGATCCGGCGACCGGCTATGAGCCATTCCACGGCCGCAAGATTGCGTTCGCGCTTGGCCTCAAGGGCGACCAGGTCAAGGAATGCTCGAAGCTGGTTGAAAACCTGACGCGCCTGTTCATCGAAAAAGACATGAGCATGCTGGAAATCAATCCGCTGGTCGTGACCAAGGCCGGCAAGCTGATCTGCCTCGACGGCAAGATGGATTTCGACAGCAACGCACTTTACCGCCACCCAGAGATCGTCGCCATGCGCGACCTCGGCGAAGAAGATCCGACCGAAATCGAAGCCTCGAAATACGACCTCGCCTTCATCAAGCTCGACGGCACCATCGGCTGCCTCGTCAACGGCGCGGGCCTTGCTATGGCGACGATGGACATCATCAAGCTGTACGGCATGGAACCGGCCAACTTCCTTGATGTCGGCGGCGGCGCGTCCAAGGAAAAGGTGCAGGAAGCCTTCAAGATCATTCTTGCCGATCCGAACGTGAAGGGCATTCTGGTCAACATTTTCGGCGGCATCATGCGGTGCGATATCATCGCTGAAGGCGTGATTGCGGCGGCTCGCGAAATGGCGATTACTGTACCGCTGGTTGTGCGTCTCGAAGGCACCAACGTCGAACTCGGCAAGAAGATCCTGCGCGAGTCCGGCCTCAAGGTCATTCCCGCCGACGACCTCGCGGACGCAGCCAAGAAGATCACCGATGAAGTGCGCAAGGCTGCTTAAAACCCGCCTCTGCTATCGCCTTAAAAAACACAATCCCGGGGCTCGTCCCCGGGATCTTTTTACTACGGGCGCGCGCTTCGCTCTCGAATACCCGTCATCCCGGATGCGACGCAGCAATTCTTCATTGGTGCGTCGCTGATCCGGGATCTTGCCTACGAGCAAACCCGTCGTAAGATCCCGTGTCTGCGGCGCATCGTAAGGACGCTGCACCGCGCACGGGATGACGGGCAGGGAAGTGTATGAGTCCACGAATTGCTGACCAGCCTATCGGCGCGTTGCGCCAGCGCTTCTTCGTCTACATGATGGCGAGCAAGAAGGACGGCGTGCTGTACATTGGCGTGACGAGCGGACTTCCTCGCCGAGTTTGGCAGCACCGGGAGGCCTTGATCGATGGCTTTACGAAGCAATACTTCGTTCGAAAGCTTGTATATTACGAAGAACATGAAAATGCGGCCGCAGCAATTGCGCGTGAGAAGCAATTGAAAGGTTGGCGCCGCGCCTGGAAAATCGCGCTGATTGAAAAACAGAATCCTCAGTGGAATGATTTGTGGAACGACATCGCGATTCCCTAGCCCGAGTTACGGCCAAAAATGTCGCGAAGGCTGTCACACTTGACGTGCCGGTGAAATTGAATTCGATCAATGCTCCCTCCACAAAATAAAACACCCCGGCCTCTAGCGGGGAGGGCCGGGGTGTCTGCCACAGCGGGTTCCACTTTTGGGGAGCGTTGCTGCCGTGACATTAGGCTAACGCGCACCCCCCGCCGCTTATTCCCGTCGCGAATTAAATTCCGTCACAAAAAGCGCTGTTTATCCCGTTTGTCCTCAGACGGGCCGGACCCGCTGGCGAGCGGCAGGCGGCCGTCCGGGTTGCAGGGTAAGGTGACAAAGCCGCAATTTGGGGGGCAAAACCCTTATCCGAAAGGCGGGGAAAGTTTCATCATCGACGCCCTTGCTGCACTGCAGAAGGCTGCTAAAAGGAGGGCCGAAGCAGCTTGGGCGCAAACGGGGCAGCAATGGCAATTCTGATCGACAAGCAGACCAAGGTTATCTGTCAGGGCATTACCGGCAGTCAGGGCACATTCCATACCAAACAGGCCAAAGAATACGGCACCAAGATTGTCGGCGGCGTGACGCCGGGCAAGGGCGGCTCAAAGCATCCCGACGCTGATCTGGCCGATGTGCCGCTGTTTGATTCCGTCGCTGAAGCGGTCGCCAAGACCGGCGCCAACGCAACCTCCATTTACGTGCCGCCGCCATTCGCGGCTGACGCGATCCTCGAAGCGATTGACGCTGAAATCCCGCTGATTGTCTGCATTACTGAGGGCATTCCGGTTTTGGATATGGTCAAGGTCAAGCGGGCGCTTGGCGGATCAAAATCGCGCCTTGTTGGCCCGAACTGCCCTGGCATTCTGACGCCGAACCAGTGCAAAATCGGCATCATGCCGGGCAACATCTTCAAGCACGGCACGGTTGGCATCGTCTCGCGCTCGGGCACGCTGACCTATGAAGCGGTCAAGCAGACGACCGACGTCGGCCTTGGCCAGACGACGGCTGTCGGCATTGGCGGCGACCCGGTCAAAGGTACAGAATTCATCGACATGCTCGACCTGTTCCTGTCGGACAAGGAAACCCAGTCGATCATCATGATCGGCGAAATCGGCGGATCAGCGGAAGAAGACGCCGCCGAATTCCTGCGCCGCGAAGCCGCCAAAGGCCGGAAAAAGCCTATGGCGGGCTTTATTGCCGGTGTCACAGCCCCTCCAGGCCGCCGTATGGGCCACGCTGGCGCCATCATCTCAGGCGGCAAAGGCAAGGCCGAAGACAAGCTGGAAGCGATGAGGGCCGCCGGCGTTGCCATTTCGCCAAGCCCGGCAGAACTTGGCAAAACTTTGCTCGAAGTCTTGCGTGGCTAGATCAGACGCATATCACTATAAGCTGTGAGCTCTGAAATAGGGCTCACAGCACATACGCCGATTTCAAACTGCCGGACGAAAGCGCTGGAGCAAGAAAAGGTGAGGTTGAATGTCTCGACAAGCGGCGAACGACGCGTTTTTGCGTACTTCTTTCCTCAGTGCGGCGAACGCACCTTACGTCGAGGAAATGCAAGCCCAATACGAGCGTAATCCGGGCGCCGTCAGCGATGAGTGGCGCCGTTTCTTCGAAAGCATCAAGGAAAACGCCCACGCCCCGCAGGCGTCTGGCAACAACGGCGCCTCCTGGGCCGCGCCGCTTTCGATGCTGCTCAACGACAATTCGGACAATCGCGATCTCGTCGGCGCTTTAACCGGCGACTACGGTGAAACCGAGCGCCATATTCGCTCGCGGATAGAGCACCGCGCACAACTCAGCGGCGTGGACCTTTCGCCGGCCGTGTCGTTGCGCGCCACACAAGATTCGATCCGCGCCCTGATGCTGATCCGCGCCTACCGCGTGATGGGCCATCTCGCAGCCGATCTCGATCCGCTGGGCATTGCCGACCGCAAGGCGCATCGCGAATTGATGCCGGAGACCTACGGCTTCACCGAAGCCGATCTCGACCGGCCGATCTTCATTGACCGCGTGCTCGGCCTTGATACCGCGACCATGCGCCAGATCCTCGCCATTCTGCGCCGCACCTATTGCCGCAAAATCGGCGTGCAGTTCACGCACATCACCGACGCCGCGCAAAAGAGCTGGATTCAAGAGCGCATTGAAGGTCCCGAGAAGGATATCAACTTCACCGCAGAGGGCCGCAAGGCGATCCTGCGCAAGCTGATCGAAGCCGAAACCTTCGAGAAATTCTGCGACATCAAATATACCGGCACTAAGCGCTTCGGCCTTGATGGCGGCGAAGCCATGATCCCGGCGCTGGAGCAGATCATCAAGCGCGGCGGCCATCTCGGCGTGCGCGAAATTGTGCTCGGCATGGCCCATCGTGGCCGGTTGAGTGTGCTCGCCAATGTGATGTCGAAACCTTTCCGCGCCATCTTCAAAGAATTCAAAGGCGGCTCGTCAAAACCTGATGAGGTCGAAGGGTCGGGCGACGTCAAATATCACTTGGGCGCCTCGTCGGACCGCGCGTTCGACGGCAACAACGTCCACTTGTCGTTGACCGCTAACCCGTCGCATCTCGAAATTGTCGATCCGGTGGTGCTCGGTAAGGTCCGCGCCAAGCAGGATCAGCTGGGGTGTGAGCCGGGCGAACGTACCCCGGTCATGCCGCTGCTCATCCACGGCGACGCCGCCTTTGCCGGCCAGGGCGTCGTCTCGGAATGCTTCGGTCTTTCAGGGCTTCGCGGCCACCGCACCGGCGGCTCGATCCACTTCGTGATCAACAACCAGATCGGCTTCACCACAGCGCCGCATCACTCGCGCTCGTCGCCATACTGCTCGGACGTTGCCTTGATGATCGAAGCGCCGATCTTCCACGTCAACGGTGACTATCCGGAAGCCGTGGTCCACGTCGCCAAGATCGCGACGGAGTTCCGCCAGCGCTTCCAGAAGCCGGTCGTCATCGACATGTTCTGCTATCGCCGCTTCGGTCACAACGAGACCGACGAGCCGATGTTCACGCAGCCGCAGATGTACAAGGCGATCAAGGCGCATGCGACAGTCGTTGAGAAGTATTCGACATACCTTGTCGAAGAAGGTGTGATGACGGCGGCTGAAGTCACCGCCATGAAGGAAAGCGTGCGCGCCCACCTCGACGAAGAGTTTTCGCATTCTGATGGCTATAAGCCCAACAAGGCCGATTGGCTGGATGGACGCTGGGCCGGTCTCGCGCGTCCCGAGGACGACGATTGGCGCGGCAATACGGGCGTTGCCATCGACCGCCTGAAAGATCTCGGCCAGCGGCTGACGACCACGCCGAAAGATTTCACGGCCCACCGCACCATCGGCAAGCTGCTCGAAAAGCGCCGCGAAATGACCGAGAGCGGCCAAGGTATCGACTGGGCCATGGGCGAGGCCCTGGCTTATGGCTCGCTGTTGATGGAAGGCTTCCCGGTCCGCCTGTCCGGCCAGGATGTCGAGCGCGGAACATTCTCACAGCGCCACGCGGTGCTGATCGACCAGGAGTCGGATCGCCGCTTCTCGCCAATGAAGCACATCGCCGTCAATCAGGCCCGCTTTGAAATCATCAACTCGATGCTGTCGGAAGAGGCTGTACTCGGTTTCGAGTACGGCTACTCGCTGGCAGAGCCGAATGCGCTGACGCTTTGGGAAGCGCAGTTTGGTGACTTCGCCAACGGCGCGCAGGTGATCTTCGACCAGTTCCTGTCGTCCGGCGAGCGCAAATGGCTGCGTATGTCGGGCCTCGTCTGCCTGCTGCCGCATGGCTATGAAGGTCAAGGGCCGGAGCATTCCTCCGCGCGTCTTGAACGCTTTCTGCAGTTGTCGGCCGAAGACAACTGGCAGGTCGCCAACTGCACGACGCCGGCCAACTATTTCCACATTCTGCGGCGGCAATTGCACCGCAAGTTCCGCAAGCCGCTGATTTTGATGACGCCGAAGTCGCTGCTGCGCCATAAGCGCGTGGTCTCGACGATTGAAGAATTCGGCCCCAACACCGGCTTCCACCGTCTGCTGTGGGACGATGCCCAAATGGGTACGGCGGCGATCAAGCTGAAGCCCGACGATGAGATCAAGCGCGTCGTCGTCTGTTCCGGCAAAGTCTACTACGACCTGCTGGACGCACGCGATGCCAAGGGCCTCGATGACGTCTATCTGCTGCGCGTCGAGCAGCTTTATCCGTTCCCGGCGCGCGGTCTGATCCACGAGCTCGGCCGGTTTAAGTTCGCCGAGATCGTCTGGTGTCAGGAAGAGCCGAAGAACATGGGCGCCTGGACGTTCATGGATTCCAATATCGAGTGGGTTCTCAATCACCTCGGCTACATTCATCGCAGACCGCGCTATGCGGGCCGGGCCGCGTCGGCCTCGACCGCGACGGGATTGCTGTCACAACACAATAAGGAACAAGCCGCGCTCGTAACCGATGCGCTCGGCGTTTAAGGGATAGAGGCTGAACATGAGCATTGAAATTCGCGTACCCACCCTTGGCGAAAGCGTCACCGAAGCAACCGTCGGCAAATGGTTCAAGAAGACCGGCGATGCCGTCAAGGCTGACGAGCCGCTGGTTGAACTTGAAACGGATAAGGTGACGGTTGAAGTGCCAGCACCTGTGTCCGGCGTGATGGGCGAGATTATTGTGGCGCAGGGCGCAACCGTGGCCGTTGGCTCGCTGCTGGCCGCATTGAATGCAGGCGGCGCTGCCGCCGCACCTGCAGCAGTACAGCCTGCCGCCGCCGCTGCACAGATACCGGTAGCACCCGCACCGGCCCCTGCAGCAGCACCCGCTGTTCCATCCGCCATGCCGCCAAGCCCAGCAGCGCGCAAAGCCTTGGCTGAGAACGGTCTTGAATCCTCTGACGTTGCCGGATCAGGCAAGCGCGGACAGGTCTTGAAGAGCGATGTGGCCGCGGCAGTTACCGGGGCCCCGGCGCCAGCAGCTCCGGCTCCGGCCGCAACGCCAATGAAGCCCGCACCAGCGCCCGCGGCCCTCGCCCTGCGCGACGTGCGCCTGCCGTCCGCCGGAAACGACGCCAATCGCGAAGAGCGGGTGAAAATGACCCGTCTGCGCCAGACCATCGCGCGCCGCTTGAAAGACGCGCAAAATACCGCCGCCATGCTGACGACCTTTAACGATGTCGACATGAGCGCGGTGATGGCGCTGCGCAATCAATACAAAGACATTTTCGAGAAGCGCCACGGCGTCAAGCTCGGCTTCATGGGCTTGTTTGTGAAGGCCTGCATCCAGGCGCTTCGCGACATTCCGGCGGTCAATGCTGAAATTGACGGCGAAGATCTGATCTACAAGAATTACTACCACATCGGCGTGGCCGTTGGCACCGAGAAGGGCCTGGTCGTGCCGGTGGTGCGCGATGCTGATCGCTTGAGCCTCGCCGAAGTTGAGCAGAGCATCAACACGTTCGGTAAGCGCGCGCGGGACGGCAAACTCGGCATCGAAGATATGCAGGGCGGCACCTTCACCATCTCGAACGGCGGCGTTTACGGCTCGATGATGTCGACGCCGATCCTGAATGCCCCGCAGTCCGGCATTCTCGGCATGCACCGCATTGAAGAACGCCCAGTCGTGCGCGGCGGTCAAATCGTCATCCGTCCGATGATGTATCTGGCGCTGTCCTATGACCATCGCGTCGTCGATGGCAAAGAAGCCGTGACCTTCCTGGTCCGCGTTAAGGAATGCCTGGAAGATCCGCAGCGGTTCATCCTGGAACTTTAAGTCCGCCTAACCTCCCGCCTTGCCCCTCCCCTTCACGGGGGAGGGGTTTTTCAAATCCGCAAGTCGCGCTCGGCCCGCTGAAATACAAGGAACACGCCCATGTCCGGACCCTATGATCTCATCGTCATCGGCACGGGGCCGGGCGGATATGTGTGCGCTATCCGCGCAAGCCAGCTCGGCCTTAAGGTGGCCGTTGTCGAAAAGCGCAATACCCATGGCGGCACCTGTCTCAACGTCGGCTGCATTCCGTCAAAAGCGCTGCTGCACGCATCGGAAGCCTATCATGAAGCTAAGCACGGCTTCGCGGTCATGGGCATCAACGTCGCGCCAACCTTCGATCTCGCCAAAATGCAGGCGTTCAAGGCTGAAGGCGTCAAAGGCAACACCGACGGCGTCGCCTACCTGTTGAAGAAAAACAAGATCGATCATTTCCACGGCACGGGCAAAGTGCTTAGCGCCGGTAAAGTCGGCGTGACTTTCATAAACGGCGAAAATGAAACGCTGGAAGCCAAGTCCATCGTCATCGCCACGGGTTCAGACGTTGCCCGTCTGCCGGGCGTTGAAATCGATGAGACGACCGTCATCTCATCCACCGGCGCCCTTGAATTGACGGCGGTGCCCAAAAAGCTTCTGGTCATCGGCGCGGGCGTGATCGGCCTTGAACTCGGCTCGGTCTGGCGCCGCCTTGGCTCGGAAGTCGTGGTTGTTGAATTTCTCGACCGCATTCTGCCCGGAATGGACGGCGACGTCGCCAAGTCCTTCCAGCGCATTCTCGAAAAACAGGGCTTCGCCTTCCGCCTCGGCCACAAGGTCACGGGCGTTGCCAAGAGTGCATCCGGTGTCAAAGCAACCATTGAGCCAGCCGCAGGCGGCGCATCCGAAACGCTCGACGCCGACGTCGTACTCGTCGCCATTGGCCGCACGCCGTACACCGATGGCCTCGGCCTTGCAGAAGCCGGCGTCGCGCTCGATGCCCGCAAACGCATCGTGGTCGATGGCCACTATCAAACCAACGTGGCCGGCGTTTACGCCATCGGCGACGTGATCGCCGGGCCGATGCTCGCGCATAAGGCCGAAGACGAAGGCATGGCTGTTGCTGAAATCCTCGGCGGCCAGGCCGGCCACGTCAACTACGACGTCATTCCGGGCGTGATCTACACACATCCGGAAGTGGCCAGCGTCGGCAAGACTGAAGAAGAACTCAAAGCCGCTGGCATCGCTTACAAATCCGGCAAGTTCCCGTTCACGGCCAACGGCCGCGCCAAAGTCAACCGCACCACCGATGGTTTCGTCAAAGTGCTGGCGGACGCTTCGACCGACAGGATTCTCGGCGTCCACATTATCGGGCCAAACGCCGGTGAAATCATCGCCGAAGCCGCTGTCATCATGGAATTCGGCGGTTCGTCGGAAGATCTGGCGCGCACCTGCCATGCCCACCCGACGCTGACGGAAGCCGTCAAGGAAGCCGCGCTCTCGGTCGCCAAGCGCGCCATCCATATGTGACGTCCGGCGCAGCGCTGCGCGTTTCCTGAGATCCAACCGGGCTGCCGCAATCGTATTGATTGAGCTTATGCTGGAGGATCCGCGCGCCATGAAACTCATCGCAACCTATGCCGCGACACTTGCCGTCTTCGTGCTCGTTGATCTGATCTGGCTCGGCTTTGTCGCCAAGGATTTCTATCGTGCCTCCATCGGACACTTGATGGGCAACGGTTTCAATCTGCCGGCCGCGTTTGCGTTCTATTTCATTTATACGGCGGGGGTTTTATTTTTCGCTGTCTATCCAGCAGCTGATGCCGGGTCTTGGACCAGAGCCGCATTTCTTGGCGCGGCGTTCGGATTTTTCGCTTATGCGACCTATGACCTGACCAACATGGCGACGCTTAAAGATTGGCCGCTTGGCATCACCCTCGCCGACATGGCCTGGGGATCCGTGTTGACCGGCATCGCTGCCACCGCCGGATACGCGGCCGCATCGCGGTTTTAATTCGCGGCTACTCGACGGCCGCCACCCTATATCCAGCATTGCGGAACAGCGCCACGAGGCCCGCCTTGCCCGGCAAATGCAGCGCGCCGACCGCAATAAACGCTGCCCCTTTATCCAGCAACGGCTTGGCCTTATCGCGCATGCGCGCATTGCGGTCATCGACCAGGATTTTCATGAAGGAGTCGAACGCGGTTACCGGCACGCCGGATTTTTCCGCCAAAACCTTCTGGAACGGCATGGTCGCGCCGAGATTGCGGGTCAGATACATTTGTACCAGCGTTTCAATCATATCGTCAGTGCGGTCCACGTAGGCGAGGCCCGATTTCAGCATCAGGATTTGCGCATCGTTCGGCACGCTCGCCATGTTGGAGAGCTGGCTTTCGGCGGTTTCAAGGCCAATCACTGTTGCGCCGTTGCTTTTGGCGTCCTTTTCCAACCGGTCATCAAGCGCCTTTTTGCCGGCTTCCATCTGCGCTTTATTGCAGTCTGAAATCGCCAGCAACATCGAGATCATCCACGGCCGGATCACGGCTGCGGCTTCCCCGGGCATGCCGGTTTTGGTGACAACCTTTTGTACTTTGGCGTATTCGTCGGCCGTCAACTGGCCGTTGAGCGTTGTACCGTCGGTATAGGCCAGAAGCTCCGGCACTTTAGCCATTGCTTCGACGATACCCGCTTCTGACGTGTCGGCGATTTCAAGCGCCACGGTTTTGGATTTAAAGAACACGGTTTTCACGGTGTCGGAAATCACCGCCACGCGCGTGTCCGGCAAATGGATCGTGCCGAACAAATAGGATGGTGGCACGCCATCCTTTTCGACCTTCCAAAGGATCGCTTCGGTGTTCTCAAGTTTGGCTGCTTCATCCATGATCTTTTGATGAACTGCTGGCTCCTTGATCTTGAATTCAGCCAACATATCTTTGCCGCCGCATTGGTCGGGCGCGGTGGGGGCGGCCATCAGAGGTTGGGTGCCCATCAAGACAGCGGCGGCAACAGCAGCGGCAAAGCGTATGCGCGACATGGCGGGGGATCTCTTCATTGGCGTTGGGCTATCAATTGGCGCGGGCGCGCGGATGGGCGGCGTCATAGACGCTGAGCAACCGGTCGCGGTCCACTTCGGTATAGATCTGTGTGGTCGAGAGTGAGGCATGACCGAGCAATTCTTGGATTTGCCTAAGGTCCGCGCCCGCCGACAGCAGATGCGTGGCAAACGAATGGCGCAGCGCGTGCGGCGTCGCCGTATCGGGCAGGCCTAAATCGGCGCGCAGTTTCTCCATCGCCAGCTGGATCAATCGCGGCGACAGCGGCCCGCCGCGCGCGCCAAGAAACAGCGGCTTGTCAGCATCCAGCGCATAAGGGCAAAGCCGCATGTAGCCTTCAATCGCCGCCGAGACGATGGCCAGCGCCGGCACCATGCGTTCCTTGCCTCCTTTGCCGGTGATGTGCATCACGTCGCGGCCCGCGAGCGGCGCTGTGCGTGGCGTCAGGCTCAAGGCCTCGCTGATCCGCAAGCCACACCCATAGAGCAGCATCATGACGGCTCTATCGCGCGCCGTGATCCAATCCAACTCGCCCGGCATTCCAGGAGATACGACCGCGGCCGCCGCTTTGATGTTCAAAGGCTTCGGCACCGAATGCGGAATTTTCGGCAACGCGATTTGCAGCACGGCGCGATTTTTGACGGTCTCCTCGCGCTCGAGCCAGCGGAAGAACATGCGCAATGCCGAGAGCGTGCGCGACAGCGACCGGGAGATGGCGCCGGCCTTGCGGCGGTGACTCAAAAACGCGCGCACGGTTTTCGCATTCAGTTGTGCCAAATCGCTGAGGCATGGCGGATGGCCGAGGTGGCGCTTGAGGAATCCGAGGAATTGCCGGACATCACGAGCATAGGCTTCCTGCGTCGCCGCGCTCTGGCCGCGCTCGCTGCCAAGATGCGACAGCCAGCCCGCAACCGCCTCGCGCAGATCGTTGCCAAGCGGCAGTTCGGCATCTCCAGTCAGAATATCATCAAGCGTTTCGGTCACTGGCCGGATCCCTTCAGCGTGCGCAACACTCAGGTCGAACAGGTTAATGAAACGTTAAGTCTCAGGCCTTCGTCGCTCCAGCACCTTGCTTGGGTTCAAAATGCCCTTGGGATCGAATGCATTTTTTATCGCCCGCATCATCTCGATCTCGACCGGAGATTTGTAGCGCACCAGATGATCGCGCTTCATCTGGCCAATGCCGTGCTCGGCTGAAATTGACCCGTCCATGCTTGTGACGAGCGTGTGGATCGCGTCCGACATCGCGCCCCACAAGCCAAGGTACTGCGCCTTTTCCATCCCTTCGGGCTGGCTGACATTGTAGTGCAGGTTGCCGTCACCAAAGTGGCCGAACGGCACGGGCCGCGCGCCTGGGCAAACCTTTTCGACGACCGCCGCCGCGCGTTCCAGAAATTCCGGAATGCGTGCGATGGGCACGGATATGTCGTGTTTGATGCTGCCGCCAGCGCCTTTCTGGGCTTCGGAGAAACTCTCGCGCAAGCCCCAAAAATCGCGCGCCTGCTGCATTGAGGCGGCAAGCGCTCCGTCGCGGATCAACCCTGCATCGCTGGCATTCATGAGTAACGCATGCAATTGTGCGTCGGCCCGCCCGCCTGAGTCGTTGCTCGATATTTCGAGCAGGGCATACCAAGGGTGCACAATCGCCAACGGATCGCGCGTGCCGGGCATATGCGCAACCGCAAAGTCCATCGCGCGCCGAGCCCAGAATTCAAACGCAGTCAGAGATGCGCCGGCAGTCTCCTCAGCAATGCGGAACAATTTTAGCGCCGCTTCAGGGCTTTCAATCGCAACAATCGCGGTTGCGATCTCCTTCGGGCGCGGGAGCATTTTCAGAGCCGCCGCCGTGATCACGCCAAGTGTGCCCTCAGAGCCGATCAGCAAATCGCGCAGATCATATCCGGTGTTGTCCTTTTTCAAGGTGCGCAGCCCATGCCACACGCGCCCATCTGCCAGCACCGCTTCGAGGCCAAGGCAAAAGCTGCGCGCGTTGCCGTAGCTGAGCACCGCTGTTCCGCCCGCATTGGTCGCGAGTATGCCGCCGATCTGGGCGCTACCTTCTGATGCGAGGCTCAACGGAAACAACCGCCCGGCCTTTTCAGCCACCGCTTGCGCTTCGCTCAGCGTCATACCAGCTTCGACAATCATCGTTCCGCCGTCTGCATCGACGCTGCGCACGTTGTTGAGGCGCGACACCGACAACACGATTTCATCGCCGCGCATCGCCGGAATTTGCCCGCCGACAAGCCCCGTGTTGCCGGCTTGCGGCACGATGCCGATTTCGTGTTCGTTGGCCAGCGCCAGAATTTTCGAGACTTCTTCGGTGGAACCCGGCCGCAACACAACCGGCGTCCGGCCGACGTACAAATCGCGCCACTCGCGCAAGTAGCCCGCCTGGTCCTCGGCGCGCGTCAACGCGTGCGCTTCGCCGACAATCTCGGCAAAACGAACAAGCAGTGCGGTTGTCAAAGTCGCTATCGTCACGCGTGTCACATCCTTAACGTCAAAGCCAAATCACTCAGCCGCTAGTGTGCCACGCCTCAAGAGGGGGGAGGATAACTTTTGCCCAAAAAATTCTTCGGTTAATGGACCCCGACACAAAAAGCGCCATGCTGGGGGCATCCCAACATGGCGTTTCTTGGTATTCGGCGCGAACCGGAATTAAGCAATCTTCTGTCCGGTCTTTTTCCAGTCCGCCACAAACGTCGCCAAACCGGCATCCGTCAGCGGATGCTTGACCAGCAGCTTCAAAATGTTCGGCGGAATGGTCGCCACATCAGCGCCGATCATGGCGGCTTCCTTGACGTGGTTCACGGTCCGTATCGAGGCAGCTAAGATATCTGTCGAGAGGTCGGGATAATTATCATAGATGGCGCGGATTTCGCGGATCACGTCCATTCCGTTCAAGCCAATGTCGTCGAGGCGGCCGATGAATGGCGACACGAACGTCGCGCCGGCTTTCGCCGCCAACAGCGCCTGGTTGGCCGAGAAGCACAGCGTCACGTTGACCATCGTGCCATCACCCGTCAGCGCCTTGCAGGCTTTCAGGCCGTCCATTGTCAGCGGCACTTTGATCGTCACGTTCTTGGCGATTTTGCGCAGCACTTCGGCTTCGCGTATCATGCCCTCATAATCGGTCGCAGCCACTTCCGCCGACACCGGGCCCGGCACAACCGCGCAGATCTCGGCCACGATTTCCTTGAAGTCGCGGCCCGCCTTGGCGACAAGCGACGGGTTGGTCGTCACACCGTCCAGAAGGCCTGTGGCCGCCAATTCCTTGATTTCGGCCACGTCCGCGGTATCGACGAAGAATTTCATGAGACTGCTCCTCAATTGCCTTAGGGGATGGCCGTGATGGCGGGGCCTTCTGCCCCAAGCTCGCCTCATCGGTCCGCCTAGTCTAAAGGCTAGAGCGACCCCCTGATTCTTGTTTGACCTTCTAGTCCGGCAGCGCCCCCTTTGGATAGTCTGTTTGCAGCTTTGGATAACGGCGCGCCCAAGCCTTTGGGCGGGGCAGGCGTAACCGTGCCCGTGCTGATGCCGGTGGCGCTCGATCAGACTTACGATTATCTGCTGCCGGCTGGCATGGAGGTCGTGCCCGGCTGCTTTGTGCTGGTGCCGTTTGGCCCGCAAACCCGTATGGGCATCGTTTGGGACGAGCCGCGCGGGGTGCAAAAGCCGGTTGACCCCAAAAAGCTCAAAGCGCTGGATACCCGCCTTGATGCGCCGCCGCTGCCGCTGATCTCGCTAAGATTTGCCGAATGGATTTCCAAATACACGCTGGCGCCGCTCGGCATGGTCACGCGCATGTTCATCAGCGCGCAGGAAGCGTTCGAGCCTTCGAAGCCGCGTTTTGGCGTGACCATCGTCGATGGCGCGCCGTTGCCCGCTAAAATGACGGCGCCGCGCACAAAGGCGCTCGAAATCGCCGCCGATGGATTGGTGCGCGCCAAGTCCGAACTCGCGCATCTGGCCGCGTGCTCAAACGGCGGAATCGACGGCCTGGTGACCGCCGGCAATCTGGTTGAGGTCGCGATCCCCGAACGCGGCTTCCCGCGCCCCGATCCGGGCTTTGCTGAGACGCAATTCACAGACGATCAGATGCGCGGCGTTGAATCTCTGCGCGCCGCGGTGGACGCCGCAAACTTCTCAGCAACTCTGCTCGATGGCGTCACAGGCTCCGGCAAAACCGAAGTTTACTTCGAGGCCGTGGCGCGCACACTCCAAGCCGGTCATCAAGCGCTGATCATGCTGCCGGAAATTGCACTGACCAGCCAGTTTTTGGATCGCTTCCAGCGCCGCTTCGGCGTCAAGCCGGTCGAATGGCATTCGGCGTTGTCGCCGGCGGAACGCGGCCGGATCTGGAAAGGTGTGGCGCGTGGCGATGTGCGCTGCGTGGTCGGCGCGCGCTCGGCGCTGTTTCTGCCCTACCCGGAATTGGGTCTGATAATCATCGATGAAGAGCACGACCAGGGCTACAAGCAGGATGACCGCGTCCACTATCAGGCGCGCGACATGTCGGTGGTGCGCGGAAACCTCGGCAAGTTCCCGGTGATCTTGGCGTCCGCCACGCCGTCGATTGAAACCTACGTCAACGCGATGACGAAGCGTTATCGCCACATCATTTTGCCGGGGCGCTTTTCAGGCGTTGAAATGCCGGATGTTTCAGCGATTGATATGCGCCGCGAGCAACCCGACAAAGGCAAATGGATCGCGCCGCGCCTTGTCGAGGCGATGGCTGAGACACTCGCCAAAGGCCAGCAATCGCTGCTGTTCCTCAACAGGCGCGGCTATGCGCCGTTGACGCTATGCCGGTCTTGCGGCCACCGCATCGAATGCCCGCAGTGTTCGGCGTGGCTGGTTGAACATCGCTTCAGGAAGCGGCTCAACTGTCATCACTGCGGCTTTTCACTGGCGATGCCGGAGAAGTGCCCGAAGTGCGCAGCACCCGACAGCATGGTGGCGTGCGGGCCGGGCGTCGAACGGGTGGCTGAAGAAGTGGCCGAGCGCTTTCCGCAGGCGCGGCTTGCGTTGCTCTCCTCCGATCTCATACCGGGCCTCGCTGAAATGCGCGAGATGATCCACAAAATCGAGCGCAGCGAAATCGATATCATCATCGGCACGCAGATTGTTGCCAAGGGCCACAACTTCCCGGACCTCGCGCTGGTCGGCATCATCGACGGCGATCTCGGCCTCGCGCATGGCGCCGATCCGCGGGCTGGCGAGCGAACATTCCAATTGCTGCATCAGGTAACGGGGCGCGCCGGGCGCACGCACTTCGTCGGTAAGGGCCTGGTGCAAACCCATCTGCCCGAGCATCCGATTATGCAGGCGCTCGTTGCTGGCGACCGCGAAGCGTTCCTCAATTACGAAATCAAAACCCGGCAGGCGGGCATTCTTCCGCCTTACGGCCGGCTTGCGGCGATTGTTGTGTCGGCGCGCGACAAAGAACTCGCCGAACGCACCGCACGCGAAGTGCGCCGTCATGCGCCAGTCGCAGAAAAAATATCAGTCTTGGGCCCAGCCGAAGCGCCGATTGCGGTGGTGCGCGGCCGCTATCGCTGGCGGCTCCTCGTGCGCGCGCACAAGGAACTCGACCTGCAGAGTTATCTGCGCGCCTGGGAAGCAGCCCTGCCGAAATTCAAAGGCGACGTGCGCATCTCGCTCGATATCGACCCGTATAATTTTTTGTAGCTGGCTTGTACGGCAATTGTTCCATCCGTTGACTCATCATCTGGCTTGTGCGATAGGGCAGGCGTTCGCAGACCAATTGCTGTCTCCGAATAACAAGGATCTTCGCGCGTTATGCGGTTCAATTTTGCCAATAGTGGTTTCCAGCGGGGCTTTGACCTCCGCCCGAATCCTATTGCCTTGACCGTCGAACGATATCAACGCGCCAGCTGATCCAACTCCTCCCGCACTGAAAACACCTAAAACCTTTTTGAATTCATGCCATGTTGGGCATTTGATGGAGCTATCCGTCATGAAAATAGAGCACATTGACGAGCTACTGCCTCACATTGAAGGCCGTAAGGATTTCATCGTCGCCCGCCGCGATGGCTACAGCGTCATCGACTATGGGTTCATGGATCGCGATACGTTCGATCATCCCGCACGCGTACAATGCCGTGGTATAAAATTCGGCCCTGACGGGAGAACGCTTGCGCGGCCATTCCATAAGTTCTTCAACCTTGGTGAGAAGGCAGAGTTGCAGCCTGAGCTGATCGACATGACGCGTCCATACGTTATCATGGAAAAGCTCGACGGCTCGATGATCCATCCAGCTATTGTGAAGGACAAGCTCGTCTTCATGACGCGGATGGGCTGCACCGATGTCGCGCGCCTTGCCGAGAGCCTTCTGACCGGTCTTCTGGAGCGGGGCTGCAAAGATCTGCTGACCTCTGGTCTGACGCCGGTGTTCGAGTTCACGGCGCCAAACAACCGGATCATCATTCAATATGAGCAGGCGGAACTGCGTTTGCTTGCAATACGCGAAACCATTGCCGGGCAATACCTTTCGCAAGCTGACGTCGAAATGTGGGCCGGCAAACTGGGTGTTCAAGCGGTGCGGGTCTATTCCCCGGATTGGGCAAATGCGCGCGACTTCTTCAACTTCGTTCGTACAGTTGAAGGCAAGGAGGGGTTCGTGCTGCGCTTTGATGGTGGGCTTTGGCTCAAGGCGAAAGGCGACGACTACGTCTTGAAGCACCGGTCGGTCTCGGAACTGGCGCGCGAGAAGAATGCTCTGGCACTTGTTCTAACGGACGGCGTTGACGACCTTCTGCCATTGCTGCGTGCGGAAGAACGGTCGGCATTGGTGGAGTACGCTGCCCGCGTCCGCCATCAGAGCGCGTTAGTCGCCGAAAAGGTCAGTGTAATCGTCGCATCAGGTGCCGCTCTTGACCAGAAGGAATTTGCTGTCGGTCATCTCAAAGACCAACCGGAAAACATGCGTTCTCTGGCGTTTATGGTTCGCAGGGGTACGCCAGCCGAAGTTGCAGTTAAGGAATTGCTTCTGAAAAATACGTCATCGCAGACAAGAGTAGATCACGTCCGCGATTTGATTGGTGCGACGTGGTCGATTCGGGAGCGCGCCGACATTTGAATTGCATCCAGCCGTGATTTTAGGCGGCTGGATGCTGCTCTTTGGCCACTCACCCAAACGCCGCCAGGGCTTCCATGCGGTTTGAGATAAACATCACGCCGACGAGCCGGCCGTTCTGGTGGCGCAATTCGCAGTCTGCAGAAAACAGTGCGCTGTCGATCGTGATGCGAAATGTCTTCGGCGCAATGACGGGCTCTGAGAATTCGAGCAACGCGCCCATCGCTGAAATGTTGCGGACGATGCAGGCGACCGGCGCGTCGAAGCGGATGCCGGCCTTGGCGGCAAGGAACACCTCGCGCCGCGGAGCGTTGCGGCGGTCAGATGCGGCGAGGTCGAAGCTCAATTGACTGTTTGAAGACATACTCGAAATCCTTTTTGTACTGTCGCGAGTATGCCATGCCCTTCGCAAAGGAACGGTTGCCGCCCGGGTCAACAATTGAGCGGAAAATGCGCCACATTTTCTGATGTCTTGTGGCAAACCTATCCTGTAACGTATGCAGGATCGGCCCACTCTCCACGCCGCACGATCAGGCTTGATCTCGAACTCAGGTAGTTTGAAATACCGATATGACCATTCGTATGACGCCCCTTCGCATCGCCTGCCAAATGGATCCGATCCATGCGATTGACATTCGCGGCGACAGCACGTTTGCGATCTTGATCGAAGCGCAAAAGCGCGGACATGATATTTTCTATTACACGCCACAAAACTTGGCGCTTCATGGCGACAAGCTGCTGGCGCGCGGCCACACGCTGACAGTAAATGACAAGTACGGCGATCACTACGCACTCTCCAATCCGCGCGTTGAGGACCTCGGGACCCGCGATTGCGTGCTGCTGCGCCAAGACCCGCCGTTTGATATGGCCTACATCACCACCACGCATTTGCTGGAACGCATTCATCCGGAAACGCTGGTCGTCAATGATCCGATGCATGTGCGCAATGCGCCGGAAAAACTGTTCGTGCTTGATTTTCTAGATCTGATGCCGCCGACGCTGGTCACGCGACAGCTTGACGACGTGATCGCGTTCCGTGCGCAATATAAGGATATCATCGTCAAGCCGCTGTACGGCAACGGCGGCGCAGCTGTGTTCCGCATCCGCCCGGAAGACAGCAATTTGTCGGCGCTTGTTGAGATGTTCCAGACGGTCTTCCGTGAGCCATTCATGATCCAGGAATATCGCCCCGAAGTGACGGCAGGCGACAAGCGCATCATCCTTGTCGATGGCGAGATTGCGGGTGCCATCAATCGCGTGCCGCAAGAGGGTGAAACGCGCTCGAACCTGCATGTTGGCGGCACAGCGGCTAAGATCGAATTGACCGCGCGCGATCGCGAAATCTGCGAACGCTTAAAGCCGGAATTGAAGCAGCGCGGCCTGCTGTTCACCGGGATTGACGTGATCGGGCCCTACCTCACCGAAATCAATGTCACGTCGCCAACCGGCATCCGCCAGGTCAAAGCGTTCGGCGGCAACGATATCGCCGCGATGATCTGGGACGCGATTGAAGGGAAAGTCAGCCGGGCCGCTTGATTTCAAACGCTGCTGGCACGCGGCCGCCTAAAGATGAGCCACGCGGTATGGCGCGTGTTGAACAAAGGTCAATTCGAAGAGGCGGCGGACAGCCATTTCTTGATGACGCGGCCGGAATCTCTGACAATCGCAAACACGATTTCAAATAGGACATCGAGTGCTGCTGGGCCAACACTCACATCGCGCCGCGACCGGTAAGGTGTCTGAACATTTCTCAGCATCGGCAGCTCACCCCGCACGCGACTACTGAACCAGCGTCATTGAACAATGCTCACCGGCCGGGCCGTCTTTCCAGACGATCTGATTAAATGTTGAGCACGGTGCACGCAAAGTTGTCCACAAAATTGTTGAATGCAGAACACTGCTTTCTCACGGAGAGGCGGGCGGCAGGCGAGCCGTCCAATACAAATAGTAGCACGCCTCGCGTTCCATATTTGTTCTTGACTAAGCCACGGGATATTATACTTCCCAAACCCAAGAATCGTGTATGGGGAGGTCTAGCAAATGAATGAGCTAGCGCCATGCCCGTCGCAGCCATGTCAGCCGATACCAAGCGGGCTAGTGAGCCTGTGGGATATGCTGGAATTTTGTGCCAACGATTTCATTGATGTTTTGAAAACGCTTCAAAGCGTTGAAACGTTGGTTGATCACAAGGTTGGTGGCGACCCAAATAGATTAATTCCAAATGAATCTATGGCGTTTGTTAACGAAAATCTTGGGCTGCTTAGGGCCCAGTGCAATGAGCTTGGAGCTGTAATATCTGCCGATTTTGTTGGCGACGCACTAATGGCAGTGGAGCGCGGGTCTTGCACTTGGGAGGAGTTCGCACGGCGTACAAAACTGATCTATGAAGTCTTGCGCAAGGAGCTTGGCAGATCACTCCTGTTTTCAGTGTCGTCTGACAAACTTAGTTATTTCAATGATGCCATGTTTAAATTTGATCCAGACGCATATTTCGCGTTTGAATCATGTGGTGATGACATTGATGAGGCAGGGAAGTGCTTTGCCTTAGGCCGATACACTGCTTGCGTGTTTCACCTAATGCGAGTGTTGGAGCGGCCCATAATCAGCTTGGCAAAAATATTGCTCCCAGACGATCCAGTTCCCAACTGGGGTACAGTTTTGAACAAGATCGACACAGAACTAAAAAAGAAGCCTTCAGAACGATCATTCAAAGGTGATGTTCAGTTTTTCTCAGAGGTAGCCGCTGAAATGAGGTCCGTGCAGCACGCGTGGCGCAACCGCGTAATGCACATTGACCAGCTCATAACTGAGGAACGAGCAAAGTCGATATTCGATGCAACGATCGGCTTTATGAATGCTGTTTCGAAGAAGATCGACGAGAACGGCCTGATTGATCCGAACCTTTCGCTAGATCTCGAAACGCCCCCTCAACCTTAGAGGTATTTTCACTGACCCCAAGCTCTTTCGCGGCTTCCTGAAACCGTTTGAACTGCTCTTTAGGGTCTAGCTCTGGGGTTTTCTTCTTGGGCATTCCGACCGATCCTATGTTCAAATCAGATCGCCTATATACCACGCAAACACGCCAGCCACCCAAGCTGATTTGCTGGATGACTGGCGCTGGTAGGCTGGCAACTGGATCAAAATTGGGAAGATCGCTGCACCCGTAAAATCTCACGCTTTGGATGCGTGAAGCTTGCGGCCGGCAACCCATCACAGCCCAAATATCAGGTAGCAAACGGCCATAACGGCTAGGAACACGAAGAATGCCCCAAGCGAGTTACGCCAGTTTGGGGGATCGCCGCCGTAGTCAGGGGATTTTTCGTAGCCTGATGGCATCAGTCGTCGTCTTCCTTGGCGTGGCGCAATTCAATGACTTTATCTGCGGCTAACCGCTTCAAGTGATCAAGTAATAAGGCACGGGCAACATCAGCGCGGTTCGTCCCGTAAACGCTGCCAATCAGATCGTCGATCATTGATAGTGCAGCGGCTGGTAGTCTGAGTGTGAGAACTTCTTTTGCCATGGACAGACTCTAATTAGACTCTTGTCAGAGTCTGCAAATCAGAGCATCTATTGCAATAGAAAAGCCGCCACCCTTTCGGATGGCGGCCCAAGTCAGACAAGCTCCTCGCGGGATTACTTGTCCTTCTTAATGGTCTCGATCACCGTCGTTGTAGGACGGGAAATCGCGACCTTGACCGGAACGAACTGGCCAGTAATGGCGCTGCGTCCGATCTTCATCGTCGACTTAGCCATGGGAATACTCCTTTTGGCTTTCGAGCAGATGAGCCGCCCTCTCCGAAACAACATCACGCTGCCTCGCCCGTACCAAGGGCGTGCGTGGTTCAGAGTGCGACCGGCGCAAGATGGGGCGATTCGGTTAACAACACCAAGACCGAATTTAAGCCCGGCGCTGCCAGTACCCCTTCCGCTGCTTCGAAACCCTGATAGTCTGAATACAGACGGGGG
Source organism: Hyphomicrobium sp. (assembly GCA_013141015.1). Lineage (GTDB taxonomy): Bacteria > Pseudomonadota > Alphaproteobacteria > Rhizobiales > Hyphomicrobiaceae > Hyphomicrobium_B. The sequence goes on from JABFRT010000036.1 coordinate 65,312, forward strand.
TGGGTCATGCGTATCGCGTTTGCAGTGGTGGCATTGTTTTTATTCGCTGCGCCGGTATCGGCTCAGTTTTGTAGCGGGTGTGGATGCCGTGGCGGTCCCGGATGGCGTCACAATGACAGCGGCAAGTGCATGGCCCATGCGGAATGGATGGGGCGTTGCGGAAACCCGCCGACAACCAAATGCACTTGCGAACATAGTTCCTGCCGGTACGTGCCGGTTGTCGTGCATGATAAGCCCGCGCAAATGAAAATAACGCCGCTCAAGTAGAGCGGCGCTTTCGTTTCTTCTGACGTTCCTCAACCGCTGGATCAGGCCCTATCAGTCGTTCGATAGGTCAACCGCTTGCCTTGTGCACCCTTGATCATCTTAGCGGCGCGTTCTTCGTCTGAGACGCCAAGGCGGACCCGGTTGTTATACCGGAAGTCAAATTCCGCCAGATAGCGGTGCAGGTGCTTTTCCTTGCAGTGCTGGTAGGTGCCGCGCATCCCGCGCTTGAACAGTGAGAAATAGCCTTCGACGGTGTTGGTGTGGACGGTCTTGGTCGGCTCATAGCGGACGTATTCAGCAATCGAGTGGTCAACCCGGTCATGTCCTGCGAAGTGGCCAAGCTGCTTTTTGTAGAGCATGGCGCTGTCGGTCATGATGAAGGTTTCCTTGCGAATGTTCTGGTTCACAAGGGGGATGACTTCACCAACGGTGCTGCCTGCTACATGGAAGCTGCGAACACCGCCGTCGCGCTGAACCAGCGAGACAATGACGTTCTTGTGCTGTGAGTTTCTGAAACCCTTGCCGTCTGCGCGGCCCTTAGGGTGGGTTGAAGCGCGGCCAAAGATGGTTTCGTCAACTTCGACGGTCTGGCCTTCGCCGCCCATCGGGGGAACCAGCGAGCCGGTGCGCATGGCTTCACGAATGCGGTGCCCCATGAACCAAGCGGTCTTGAGGGTCACGCCCAAGGTGCGGTGGAGCTGGTTGGCGCTGATGCCCTTCTTGCTGCCCGCGATCAAATAGAAGGCCTGGAGCCACAGATAGAGCGGTACGTGGCTTGAAGCAAAAATGGTCCCGACAGTGACGCGGAACTGCTTCCGGCAGGCGTAGCACTTGTAGAGGCCGAAACGGGTGGCGTTGCCCTTCATCTTGGACACGCGCTCTTTTTCGAAGCAGTGGGGGCACTGTGCACCATGTGGCCAAATATGTTGCTCAACCCACTTGTAAGCGGCAGCTTCGTTCTGTAAATGTTCTTGGGAAATGAGGCTAAGATGGGCCATTGGAATCTCCTAATGATTCCAATGTAGTGCAATCGGGTGGGTTTGGCAAGTATAATATCACCCTAAGCCACGGCTCCGAAATAGCCTCCACGCAGTTGGAGGGGCGTCATGTACGGGCAGATTTCCACGTTAGCGTTCGTTGGGGTCGAGGCCCGGCTGGTCGAAGTCCAGGTCCGCATTACGCCCGGTCAGGCGGTGTTCGCCATCGTCGGCCTGCCCGATAAGGCGGTTGCTGAAAGCCGCGAACGGGTCCGCAACGCTCTGCATGCCGTGGGTCTCGGCCTGCCCTACAAGCACATCACCGTCAATCTGGCCCCGGCCGATCTGCCCAAAGAGGGCAGTCATTTTGACTTGGCGATAGCACTTGCGATGATGTCGGCGATGGAGGCGATTGCACCTGATGCCATTGCCGGGTTTGCAGCCATCGGAGAGCTGGCGTTGGATGGTGCCATCCGCGCGGTGCCCGGCGCATTGCCAGCCGCCATTGGCGCAAACGCGGCAGGCAAAGGGCTGATCTGCCCGGAAGCAGGCGGGCCCGAAGCCGCGTGGGCCGGTGAGCACATCGATATCCTGGCCGCGCCCCATCTGCTGTCGCTGGTCAATCACTTCAAGGGTCTTCAAACTCTGTCGCGGCCAAAGCCGAACATCGCGGCACCAACCGGCTTGCTGCCGGATCTGCGCGACATCAAAGGCCAGGAGACGGCCAAGCGGGTTTTGGAGATCGCAGCCGCCGGTGGCCATAACCTGCTGATGGTCGGCCCGCCGGGGTCCGGCAAATCGATGCTTGCCGCGCGGCTGCCGTCGATCCTGCCGCCGCTGGCGCCGGAAGAAATTCTCGAAGTCTCGATGGTGCATTCGCTGGCCGGCGAATTGATGGGCGGCAAGCTGACTGTCGAGCGCCCGTTCCGCGCGCCGCATCATTCGGCCAGCATGGCGGCGCTGGTCGGCGGTGGATCGCGGCCACGGCCGGGTGAAGTGTCGCTCGCTCATCTTGGTGTGCTGTTTCTTGACGAGCTGCCGGAGTTCCAGCCGAACGTGCTCGACGCGTTGCGTCAGCCGCTGGAAAGTGGCGAAATGATTATCGCGCGCGCGCAGCATCGCATTTCGTATCCGTCGCGCATTCAGCTGGTCGCCGCCATGAATCCGTGCAAGTGCGGAGGGTCCTCGCCCGGCCAATCGTGCCGCCGCGGCCCGCGCTGTGCCGACGATTATCAAGCGCGCGTCTCAGGTCCGCTGCTCGACCGGATCGACCTGCAGATCGAAGTGCCGGCTGTGTCCGCCGCTGATCTGGTGTTGGCGCCGCCGCGCGAAGGCAGCGCCGAGGTTCGCGCCCGGGTAATCGCTGCACGGGACCGCCAGCGCGCCCGCTTCTTGAACCTCGGTGTCAAAGGTGTCCGCACCAATGCCGAGGTGTCCGGTCAATTGCTTGAGCAGACCGCCATGCCGGATGATGCGGGCATCGCGCTGCTGCGGCAGGCGGCGGAAGCTCTATCGCTGTCGGCGCGCGGGTTCCATCGCACGCTGAAAGTCGCGCGCACGCTTGCCGATCTCGACGGGCTCGATCAGGTCGGGCGCATCCACATCGCTGAGGCTCTCAGTTACCGCGCCGAAACGCTGCGCCAGAGCCGTGCGGCGTAGCCGCGTCACTTCTCGCTGACAAAAAGAAAAGGCCGGAGTTTCCTCCGGCCTTCTTAACCCGCACAGACTGCCTACCAGAGCCCGCGCGCATCACATAAGCGCTCCTCGCTCGATTTGGCCGCATCATTCAAAACAGCCAAGTAAGCGCTTACGCAAATACCGATTTCGCACCAATCTGCATCGCCGCCGCCTGGGCTGCATTCCGCAACAGGCAAGCGATGGTCATGGGGCCGACGCCACCCGGCACCGGCGTAATCGCACCGGCCACCTTGGCGCACTCGTCATAAGCCACGTCGCCGACGAGCTTGGTCTTGCCGTTCTCGGACGGTACGCGGTTGATACCGACGTCGATGACAATGGCGCCCGGACGGATCCAGCTGCCTTTGACCATCTCCGGGATACCGACTGCGGCGATCACGAGATCAGCGCATTTCACAATATCCTCGATGTTCTTGGTGCGCGAGTGCGCGATTGTCACTGTGCAGTTCTCACGCAGCAGCAAGGCCGCCACCGGCTTGCCGACAATGTTGGACCGGCCAATTACAACGGCGTCCATTCCACTCAGGTTCGGCTTTACCGACTTGGCCAGGATAATCGAACCCGTTGGCGTGCACGGCACCAGCGCGCGTTCGCCAACCCACAGACGGCCGACGTTGACCGGGTGGAAGCCATCGACGTCCTTATCCGGGTGGATCGAGTTCAGCACTTTTTCCGAATTGATGTGCTTGGGCAGCGGCAACTGCACCAGGATGCCGTGGCAGGCCGCATCGTTGTTCAACTTGTTGACGAGCGCCAGTACGTCGGCTTCGCTGGTCTCTGCTGGAAGCTTATATTCCCACGATTTCATGCCGACTTCGACGGTCTGCTGCGCCTTGTTCTTGACGTAGACTTTGCTGGCCGGGTCTTCGCCGACGAGCACAACGGCGAGGCCGGGCTTGACGCCATGTTCGGCGATCAGGCGGGCCACTTCTTTGGCCACCTCAGCGCGCACGTCGCCCGCGATTTTCTTGCCGTCGATGATCTGCGCTTCAGCCATACCCGTCACTCCTCCCAAGACTTGTTTGTTTTTTAGGTCCGGAGCTCTGCCAGTTTGGCCTGCAGCAGTCCGTCCAAGTGTTCAACATCACCGCTGATCGCAACCGACTTCAGGCGGGACTTGCCCCCTGTTGCCAGCTGCACAGACCGCTTCGGCACCCGGAGCCACTCGGACACGAGTTTCTCAAGTGCCGCATTGGCCGCGCCATCTTCCGGAATAGCGCGCACGCGCGCCTGGAATGCCAGGCCCTCAGCGGTAACTTGGAGCCCGTAGACCGCATCTTTGGAGGATTTCGGAGTTAAACGAAAGTACACAATCACGCCCGCGTCACCGCGCCGCCAAGGGTAGGCGTTTGACTGCCCGTTCAAGCCAAAACCTTTGCCAAGTTGGGCAGGATAACACTTTGAATGAAGAAGCAGCCGAGCAAGAGGATGATCGGCGAAATATCGATGCCGCCCATGTTGGGCAGCATGCGGCGGATTGGCCCGAGCAGTGGCTCGGTGACGGCGTGCAAGCCCTGCCAGATCGAACGGACCATCGGGTTGTAGGAATTGATGACACCGAAAGCCATCAACCAGCTCAAGATCACGCTGGCGATGACGACGTAAGTGTAGAGCGTGATGAGATAGCTGATGAATCCGAGGAGTTCGATCATGGCGCCCTGCATTGGCTATTGGTCCGCGCCATGTAGCCTTGTCGTGCCCATACCCGCAAGGGCCCTGCTTTACGTTGGCCGGCGGCAAGACGGAGTAAGCCCTAAGGCAGCAGCAAGGCAACCTGTCGCGAGCGCCGCTCATGCGGAGCGTCATCTGCCACGGGGGCCAACGTGCCGGAGCCCTAAGGGCGACGGCTGGTGGAGCCGAGGGGGATCGAACCCCTGACCTCGTCATTGCGAACGACGCGCTCTCCCAGCTGAGCTACGGCCCCAATTTCACAATTGAGATTTAGGGGTGTGTGGGCGGCGCTGTCAAGAAACCGGGCGCGATTGAGCGGTGTCAAAACGCATCGCGGCCGGGCCTCGGTTACGAACTCTAAAGAGTCCGGGGGGCACAGCCGCGAAGGGGCACCAGGATACGCGAAACATCATTCCCGGCGCCTGATGGACTAAACAGCAAAAAGATTGCCACAAAGGAAACGCCGCGCCTAAGCCGGAGCATTTCTCGCGGCGCGTGCAGAATTTTTTAAAAGCCACGCTGTGAGCGGTACAGACAACGGATGTGGCAGTGCGCGCAAACTCAGAAAAACCAAACGATAGAGGAGTCCCGGAACCACAACGCGCTGGCCAAGTGTGAACGCGCGGTAACCGCTGCGTGCGACATGTTCGGACGTCAGTTCCGGCAGCAGCACGCGATAGCGCGCACCATCCGCTCCCATGTCTGCATGAAAGCCGGTCGCAACTGGCCCAGGTGCGACCGTTGTGATGCGCACGCCGAGGCCACTTAACTCAGATGCGATTGCTTCGCTTAAAGACAGCACATATGCCTTACTCGCGTAGTACGCTGCTTGATTGGGTCCCGGTACATAGCCGCCGAGCGATGCGACGTTGATGATGCCGCCTTGGCCGCGCGCGATCATGTTTGGCAACGCGTGGCGTGTCAGTCGCGTCAGACTTGCGATGTTGACGGCAACGAGCTCATCGATCTGACCGGTGGTCGCGCGCGTGAATGGGCCGGATAATCCCATTGCCGCGTTGTTGACCAGACACTCGAGGTAACAGCCGCGCTGCTGCAATTCGCGGTCGATGCGTCCGGATGCATCCGGCGCGGTGATATCGCAGGCGAGTGTAAAGCATCGCTCGCCCTCCTGAATATTAACCGATTGCGCGGCTGTTTGCAGGTCTGAAAGATTCCGCGCGACCAGCAGGACGGTCGCGCCGTGCTCAAGGAAGACGTGAGCGAACGCAAGGCCGATGCCGCGTGATCCACCTGTAATGACGACAGCGGGTTTGAGATGCCTGACCGCCGCGCGGGCGTTGCGGCGTGCGGGCGTATCGCGGCTTTTGCGGCCATGCCAAAGCATCGCGAGGTTTGATGCGAAGCGGAGCATTGCTTTGGTCTCCGCGCGCTCAGATCCGGCTAGGTGTCAAACCTCAGCGCGCTTGCTGGGATGAATTCAGCGAACCATGCCACAGGTCATACTGCAACTGTAGCGCAAGCCAATAGCTGGAACCTTGCCCTAACGATGCGCCAAGCCGGTTGGCGAGCGACGGTGTGACGGGGGCTTTTTCGGTCAGCACTGTATTGAGCGTGCCGAATGGAATGCCGATGTGGCGGGCCAATTCTTCGCCCGTGACTTTGAAATGCGGCAGCAAATCCTCGCGCAGGATTTCGCCAGGGTGGGGCGGCGCGCCGTCGTTGCTGGCATCGATTGATTTGAAGGGGGGTGTCATGGGCATTTGGGGTAAGTGAATTTGGTGTCTCAAAGTGTTGGGCCGTCGAAGCCAGTTGCTGGCCACGATGAGATCAGATCGTTGAAGCTGATCGATTTCAGGGCGGGATTGTGAAGTCGTACTAATTTGCATGTGAATGGCCGCTGAACGGGCCGCCACGAGTCGCTATAGCGTTTGCGCCAAGCGGAAGCCGATGTCGCTGCGCCGGTAGGTCATCGACGCGCCGTGGCGCCGGGCTGACCGCATACCGCGCGGGCCGTTGAGCCATGATCCGCCGCGCAGGGTTTTGATTTCGCTGTCGCCGTTATCTGAGTCTGCGGTGCGTGGTCTTCCGTCAGCTGGCGTGTCTGTGAGCGCCCGGCACCACGGGTCTTCGACCCATTCCCAAACATTGCCGTTCATCTGGTGAAGCCCGAAGGGGTTGGGCGGGTAAGCGCCGACCGGAACGGTATGCTGACGCCATGCGCCAGTTTCATCTGCGGGTCCATAGGCTGACGTTGCGTTGTAATTGGCGTCATCCGGTGAGATCGACATGCCCCACCAGAACGGCGAGGACGTGCCGCCGCGCGCCGCGTATTCCCATTCGGCTTCACTCAACAAACGATAGCGGTTGCCCGTTACCGACGACAGCCACGACGCATAGCTTTGCCCATCGTTCCAACTGACACACACGGCGGGATGTGCATCTGTCTGATCGAAGCCTGGATCGCAGTAAGAGCCTGCGGCTTCGTGCCAATTGCTTCCGGTCCATAGTGTGCAGCGCCCGTGCGCCCGATAGCCAGACGCTGCAACGAACGCGGCGAACGCGCCACGCATGACAGGATACCGGCTGACGGCGAACGGCTTGGCAATAGTGATGCGCCGTTGTGGGCCTTCGACGATCAGCCGGCCTGGCTCATGGGCCGGAGACCCCATCATGAAGTGGCCCGCCGGCAGCGTCACCATCTCTGGAGGTGCAATCATAGCGTGCCTCGATCCTTCGCGGATGGCACAACGGTTACGGCACAATATTGCCGATCTGATGGTTCAGGCGGCTTTGTGTTGATTTTCTGTGGCCATCCGCAGCGCTTCGGGCAGGCTGGACACGGCAACAGGGCGGCTGAAATAGTAGCCCTGCGCTTCGTCGCATCCTGCAGCAATAACTTTGGCGAGCACATCCGGCGTCTCGATGCCTTCCGCGACGCTCGCCATGCCCAAGCTGTGCGCCAGGCTGACAATCGCCTGCACAATCGAAAAGCAATCGGGCCGCGTCGCGATATCCTTGACGAAGCACTGGTCGATTTTGATTTTATTGAAGGGAAATGCACGCAGATAACTGAGCGACGCATAGCCGGTGCCGAAGTCGTCGAGTGCAATCGACACGCCAGCATCGCGAAGGGCGCGCAGTGCGTCGATTGTTGCGGCGTTGTCTTTCAACATAATGGTCTCGGTAACTTCGAGTTCCAACCGTGAGGCGGCGAGCCCTGCTACTTGGAGCGCCGACTTGACAGCCAACACCATGTCGGTCGATGTGAACTGCGTTGCGGCGACATTGACTGAGACCATGATGCCGTCTGGCCATTCGGCTGCATCGCGGCAGGCTTGACGCAGCGCCCACTCTCCCATGGCGCCAATCAGGCCCATTTCCTCGGCCAGCGGAATGAATTCACCAGGAGACACCATCCCGCGCACCGGGTGGTGCCAACGCATCAAGGCCTCGCACGACTTGATCCGCCCGGTGGTGACATCAATGATTGGCTGGTAGTGCAGCAGCAGCTGGTTTGATGCGAGCGCGCGGCGCAAGTCTGCTTCCGCCTGTTCGCGCCCGGAGATCTCGGCTTCGAGGTTGTCGTTGAACAGCACGGCATTGCCCCGGCCGCGCGATTTGGCGCGATAGAGCGCTCTATCGGCATTGCGGGTCAATTCATGAGCGGTGACACCGTGCTCCGGCGCGATCACGATGCCGATACTGACGCCGACGCTGACGATCCGGCCGTCGAGGTCGTAAGGTGCGCTGACGATGCGCAAGAGCCGCCGGGCGAGTGTTGCGGCGTCCTGGTCTTCGAAATTTGCGCCGGTGGCGATGATTGCGAATTCGTCGCCGCCCAGCCGGGCGATAAAGTCTGACTTGCGCACCGTGTCGCGCAGGCGGGCAGCTACGATCTTCAACAATGCGTCTCCGGATGGGTGTCCGAGCGTGTCGTTGACGGCTTTGAATTTGTCGAGATCGAACCACAAAACCGCAAAGCGCATACCATTGCCGAGACCCAAGAGGGCTTCTTCAAGGGTCTCCTGGAAGTAGTGGCGGTTGGCGAGACCGGTGAGCGTATCGAAATGCGCTAGTCTTGAAATTTCAGTTTCGGCCGCGAGTTTTTCGGTGATGTCTTCATGCAGATCGACCCACCCGCCGCCTTCCAAAGGTTGCGTGTTGACCAGTGCGGTCCGGCCAGCTTCGATTTCGTGGACTTCACTGAAGGGGGCGCCGGTTGCGATCTGGGCGTGCAGTTTGATCATCCAGCTTTCAAGTTGCTGGGGCGTGACGTGGTTGGTGGCGCCGAACTTGGAGCACCAGTGTTCGGCGATTGCTTCAAAAGACGTGCCGGGCACGCCGAGCTTCTGCGGCAGGCCGTACAATTCGAGATAGCGGTCGTTGCAGACGAGCAGCTTTCCTTGGGCGTCAAACATCGATAGTCCGCGCGCCATGTTGTTCAAGGCGATGTGGAACCAGGTGTTGAGTTTCTCAATTTCATGCGTGTTCGAGAGCAGAGTGGCAGCGTTGCGTTTGAAAATCTCGAGTGCGCGGGCCATCTCACCGATTTCATCGCGGGCCGACGTCTCGGCGCGCACATTCGCAATTGCTGCCGCGTCGCGAAGGTCGTTCAGGGCCACGCGGCGCATGCCGCCAGCAATGCTTTTTAGCCGGAACGCTACGCCGCTGATAATCACGACGCAAATCGGCAAAACAATCAGCAGCGCGATGATGGCAGCGGCCGTGACCCACGTCCGCAAGCGCTTGCCGCGTTTGACCAGATCTGAAATCCGCCGCTCGGTGGTGGCGATGCTCAGTTCCCGGCTTGAGCGGACCGCGGCTTGGATGGGGTTGGCGACGCGGAAATAGGCGTTAACGGCTTCGCGGGCTTCACGCGGCGAAGCGGCTGCGGCAAAGAACAGCGCGCGGTGGCCTTCGCTGACGAACTCGCTGTGCAGTGCCCTTGCCTGATCAAGCGACGGATCGCGGGCTCGGCGCATAAGGGTGGAAATCGTCGTGGCGATATCATCGGCGACGCGCATATCGTTGTTGGCGGCAACCAAGTCTGTTTGCGCAATCGCGGATTCGACCAATTTGCGGTGGCGTTCGAGCAGCAGTTCGATGTCTGTCGCAGTCGATGACAGCGCCACGTCGCGGTCGCGGATATCGGCCACGACGCGGTTGGTGCGCTCAATGTAGAAGAGTGCGCCGAACGCCAGCACAATAACCGACCCAAGCGTCAGCGCACCGGCCCACACGAAACGGGTGGCGATGCTGCGTGGAAGCAGCCGGCTGGCCCGGTTGGCAAGCCTACGCGACATAGGCGGATGGGCCGCCGTCGCCCGGAGTCTTGGCATCGGGGGCGGCGTGTGAGGTGTCGTCATACGCATACTGCCTGTCGTCACGGTGCCCAGCGGCGGACTGGGCGGGCGGGCCGGTCTCCCGGGCGGCGAACCACTTGGGGGAGTAAATCCACAAGACGCAACCATTGCGTGTGTTTGGTGTAATTCGGGTTAACTCGAAGTCACCCGGGTGGTGGCAGGGTCAATATTTGGTCAATGGTTGTCCATGACCGGGCCGATCAACCGGACAATCGCCGTGTGCGGCGCGACGCCATCGCGAGCATCAGAATTTCATTTTGTAGGTGGCGGTGGCGGTGAAGCCGAGCGATCCCTCCAGTCCGACGACGCTCGACGCCGATAGCCCGAGCGACGAGTTGTCGGCCAGCGGTTTGACGAACTGAGCCGACAGATAGCCGAATGTCGAATCCGGCCGGGGTGCCGTGACGAAGCCGAGGTTGGCCGCTGTTGGCCCCATTTTCACAATCAGCTCGTCCTCTTCGATATCGTGTTCGATCGACGCGCGCAGGATCGTGCGCCAGCCATCGGGCTCGGGCGGCACGTAGGTCGCGGTGATGCTGCCGGTTAGACGAGTCGCATAGAATTCAGTGTCGCCGAATGACAGGCTGGCTGCACCGTTCGACTCTGTGAAGCCATCAAGACGCACCCGCTCATAGGTAATGGCCGCCGCTGGATTGAGGACCCAAGGGCCCACGCGCGCCAGCATGCCGCCGCCGAAGCGGGCCATCACATAGTTGCCGTTAGTGTCGGCTGAATAGCTTTCGCGCGCTGGGCCAAGCTTGAACGCGCGTTCGATGTCGTAAACATCGACATAACCCGCGGCACCGGCGGCGTTGAGATAGAAACTTTGCGACAGGGCAACCGTGCCGTAAACCGCACCGACGAACAGCCGGCTATCGAAGCCGCCGCGGTCGCCTGCGAAATCAACTTGTCCGTGATCGAGGCTGATGCCCGCACCGACGAGCGCGTTAGACGCGACCATGACGTCGCCGCCGGCTTTGATGACTTCAGTGGTTGCTGAAATGCCGGGGCGCACCTGAGCGGCGTCGGCTTCATAGTAGCCCCCTTCGATGGAGCCAAATTTTTCAATTGAGCCGACCGCGCGGCGGCCGGGTTTTCCGTCGGGGCCTGCTTCGCTGAACGCGATCGGCGTCAGGCGGTTTTCAAGACCGATCGATTGCTGGCGCAGCGCAGTTATAGTGGCAACGGGCATTGAGCCGACCTGTGTGCCGGCCTGCAATCCGGCGAAGCCCGCTTGGCCGAACAGCGCGTGCGCGGCCGCCGTCGGATGCACGCCGTCGGCAAAAATACGCTGCTCAGAATCCGGCAGCGCGTTGACGCCTTGGATACACGTGAGACTGCTCGCGCCAGCCGGCAGGCAAGCTGGAAGCAGTGCCGCTCCAGGCGCAGTGAAGCCGTATTTCACAGGGTCGGCTTGGACCGCGCCGAGCAGTTTTCCGGAATCGACGATAACTGCTGGCTTTCCGGCAAGTCCCGCATACAAAGTTTGATTGAAGGTGTTGACCATGCCGGTCAGGATAACGTCGCCGCCAACAGCTGCTTGGCTGGCACCGAACGGCGTGGTGCCAATATCGGGCACCGATACGACGATGATATTCTTGGCGCCGGCCGCGACCAGACGGTCAACCTGTGCAACGAGTTCAGTGGCGGCTATTTGCAAGTTGGCGTTGGCCGCAGCAAGCGGCAGACCAAACGGCAGCGAGCCATATTGCGTGAACACATCGTTAGCACCAAGCCAAACCGCAATAAGATCGCTTCCGCCAAGCTTTGGATGATCGGCCAGCAGGCGATCGATTTGCTGCGTGCCTGGAATGGTTGTGAAGCCTTGCGCTGGCGTCAGGCCGCCGATCACGCCCGGCTGTTGCGACACGCGCGATCCGCCTTGTGCGTAGTTGCCGCCGTTGGTGTTGACGGTTGGCGCCAGACCGCCAGCGAGCGGCACGCCTTCCAACACGTCGGGGCCCTGCGTGATGCCGAGCGAGTTTGCCAGCACCTGCGACCACACCAGCGACGAACCGTCGAGCGCGTTGGTCGTAAACTTATACATCGGTCCAGCAGGTGCGCCGCCAAGTGTCACGCCTTGCGTGTAAGCACCAGCGTCGCTCAAGCTGTCGCCGATCACGAAGAACTGGTTGACGGCGAATTCTCCGGCATGGGCGGACGGAGCGGCCATCGCCGTGATGGCTAGAATGGCACCAAGCGCGCACTGAGTGATCTGCAGCGTTTTTCTGCGCATTGTGTGTTGAGCTCCCCGCACCGGTCCGCTTGACTGCAGACCTATGCGTCAATGAGAGGGGTTGAGCGCACCACGGTCAAGCAAGCCAAATTTTTGTGCAGTGCGTTTGCGGCGTACTGTGACGGTCCCGCCACGCCCCCGGCAGGAGGCTGCGGACAAAAAGCAAATTCGACGTCTTCAATCCATGAAATGGGGCATCAGCGGCACAAGCCTGTCGCTTGGCGTTGTTTGACGCGAAACGGCGATGCAGACATTGCCGTGGTCAATAATGCGCAATAAGGTCAAATCAATATACATCTCTTCCGGGATATCGCCGTCCGCCGAACCGCCCGGATCGCGATAGAAGCCGCGAATGCACATCAATCCTTTACGGATCATGTAGGGCATGCCGCCGCCCTGCTCGAACACGGCGAGCGCCAAGCCGGAGGTAAAGCGATGCCATTCGACGCCGCCGATATCGACGCCATGAACCTGCTGCACCCACCGCTTGTGGACGGGTGTCGCCGTGAGCACGACCAGTTTTCGTCTAGGGATAATTCCGGGCGTATAGCGCGTCTCGACAAGGTCGCGGATGACCGACATTGACGGCCACTCCCGCGGGTTCTCAATGGCGGCAATTTCGCGCCGCATCCATTCGGCGGGGCGGCCCTCGCCACGTCCCCATCGCGCGATGCTTCGAACACCAACAAGCCAACGCAGAGCCAGCGCTTCCTGGGTCAGGCCGCTGGCGTGGGTATCCACTGCCGCCCAGGCACAGGCGGCTGTGACCTGCGCATTCCCGTCGGCGGTCTGCGTGAATTCCAATTCCATCAAGGGTAGGCAGGGGCTCGGCAACTTCTCGCTGACGCCTATTTGGTATTGCGTGCCAACGGGGTGGTCGTCGTTCGAAATCCGCAACAGCGGCAATATCAGCGTGGCGCCGCCGGTCTATTCTGGAAACCCAAGGGTGAATACGGCATTCTCGACGCCGGCTACGTGACGGGGGACTACAATGAGCACGGCTGGTATCTGAAGCCGGTAGATTCCAAAGTGACCAACAGCGGCACAGTTACGGTCACCACAAATAACGGCGCTGGCATCGCCGCGCTATCCGGAATGATGCCGCTCTGGAACTATAACTCCAGCAAAGACGTGAAGCCGGCACAGGACGGCAGCACACCCAGCGACGGCGCAAAAAGCCGGTCGCTTCAGGTCGCTATCGGCGGTGATGGCGGGTCCGGCAACAATGCGGGCAGGTTCAGGTCAATAATCACGGTCAGATCACAACCTTCGGCAACTATGATCACGGCATCATCGCAACTTCGGTCGGCGGCGGCGGCAACGGCGGTAATGGCCTGACCGGTCTCGATGCACTGACCGATGCCGGTTGGCAGGTCGCGGGTACGGCTGGCGTGACCCCAGAACGCTTCCGGCCCTTGAAGATCAAGTCAATGCGGCGATAGCAGGCCTTCCGGGCGGAACGGCAATCGGAAGCGAACTGCAAACCTATCTCGACCGCTTGCCTGTCGATCCGGTAAAAACCATCAAGGACAAGCTCAATCCTGGCGCGCAGAACAATACCACGACGTATTCGGTCGCCATCGGCGGCTTGGGTGGCACCGGCATTTAGGCAACAGCGATGAGGCGCGCCGCTTTGTCATCTATGAGACCAGAGCCGGCACGGCCCTAATCAGCACTCATGCCGGCCGCTGCTTGGGCGATGGTTCGTATTATTGCGAGAGCTTTCTCACATTCGGAGTGCGAATGCTCGCGGCGGCATCCGGCAAGTATCCGCAAGACTGTTCTTCAGTCCGCCGTACTCGCCGGACCTCAGACCGGTCGCGCAGGCCTTTGGGGCATGAAGATCGCCATCTCTGCAATTTTCTCGGTTGCATCGAGCCAGATCGGCAATGGCGCCTGCACCGGGCTGGCCCCCATTATCGTTACTACGATTTCCCGGCCGCGCCAGGAAATACTCCCAGGCCAATCGGGAGAAACTCCCATGTTCGTCGGGTCGTTTGAGTGCAATTGCTTAAATTCAATATCGAATGCGAGAAGCGCTACCGGATTTTGGCGCCAATTGGAAAGTTCTTGTGCAGCTGGTTGTAAGTTGTGTGCGTGTTGAAGCGTTGCCACGCCCACGTCTTGTGGGCCCAACGAGCCACACCCGCCGGGACCCAAGCTCCGCGTTCAAATTTATAATTTCGGGATCGAGCTCACCTGCACAAGCCCCGTGCAGGCGTCTGCGTATGTGCGCAAAAGCGGTAATTTAACAATACAAAACAACAATAACTTGAGAGGAAGCGAGCCGTGGCAACAGCAAAGAAGATCGTGGTTCCGGGTTTGGATGCCGTTGGATTTAGTATCGGCTCTGGCTTTCATACCATGCCGCAGCCGGGCGATGCCGCGCCTCTCCCGCGGGATCTTTTTGTGCGAAGCCTCAGCGAGGGTTCAGGTGCAAATTCCTCTCCGCTCGCCGGACTTGGCGTAAACGGACAGCACTACACAACGCTGCCGATGCTTGGCAGTGGCGGCACGCCGGGCACGGGTGCTACGTCGCAACTCGTGCCGTCGGGCAACGATCTTTACGGCCTGCAATGGCACTTCGGCTACATGGGTGACATCCAGACCATATGGGACGAGTACTCAGGTGCCGGCGTGCATGTCGGCGTGTATGATGATGGATTGCAGACGAATCATCCGGACCTGCAACCGAACTACGATCCTTCACTGCAGGTGACAGTTGAAGGCCAGATTGTCGATCCGCTGCAGTCAACAATCACCTATTGGTCGCCACATGGAACCGCGGTTGCTGGCCTCATAGCGGCGGCCAACAACGAGATCGGAACGGTCGGCGTTGCATGGGGCGCCGCGCTGACAGGCGTGAATATTTTCTCATTCGGTGCCGACATCAATAACAACTATGCTGGTTTCCTCGAAGCCGCATCCCAAACCGGCAACTTCGACGTCACCAATCATAGCTGGGGCAAGTTCCCGGGCTTCTGGCAGGATGGCGTTGCCACCGCGCAAGATCAGTCGTTGCTTGATCATTGGTTCAATGCGCTTGAAACCGGCCGCGGCGGGCTCGGCACAATCAACGTCAAGGCAGCAGGCAACGCCGATCAGAACAGTAATGGCGATTCGAGTGGCTCGACCCGAGCGACAATTGCTGTTGGTGCGTACGACGACGACGGCGATGCATCGTACTATTCAAGCTATGGCGCCAATCTTCTCGTCTCCGCACCCTCGAGTGGCGTTGTCGACTTCTTCCTGGGAGCAATCAACAAGGGGCAGGTGACGACGGACTTGACTGAGGTCATCGACGCCGGAGGTCCATTGCCGTTGGGTTACAATGGCCTGCCCGATGACGATTATACCAACGGCTTTGGCGGTACGTCTGGCGCAACACCGATCGTCAGCGGTGTGGTGTCTCTTATGCTCGACGCCAACGAGAACCTTGGCTGGCGGGACGTGCAAAACATTCTCGCCTATTCCGCACATGAAATTGGCAGCGGTGTCGGTGGCACCCGGCTGAACGACGAGAACAACACCTGGCAATACAACGGCGCCGGCAACTGGAACGGCGGTGGCCTGCACTATTCGGAAGACTATGGCTTTGGCGGCGTTGACGCCTACAACGCCGTCCGCATGGCCGAGGTCTGGACGCTTTTCAGCGGGCCAAAAACGTCAGCAAACGAAAGCTCGTTTGCCCAGGCGACAACAGATGCTGTCACGCTTGCTGATGGCCAAGTGACCGACATCCAATTCAATTTCGGCGGGGCTGACTTTACTGTCGATTTTGTAGATATCTCGATCGACATCAGCCACACCAAACTCGACGACCTCGAGATCAGCTTGATCTCGCCAGACGGTACAGTGTCGTCTTTGGTCGATTTCCGCTTTGAGCTGTATTACACGCCTGATCTCCAGGATGCGACGCTGACCTTCGGTGCGAACGGATTTCGCGGTGAAAACGGCACGGGCGAATGGACCATCCGGATTGTCGACCGGTGGCTGCAAGACGAGGGAACCGTCAATTCCGCTTCCATTACCCTGCACGGCACGGATACGGCTGACGTAACGCTTGCAGCGTCCAATGACGTGTACCACTTCACAGATGAAGTCTTTGCAACGATTGCGCGCGATGCCGCGCGCGTTTATCTCGCCGATACCAACGGTGGAACCGATTGGCTCAACCTGTCCGCTATGACAGGAGACATTTTGCTGCGGATGCAGCAGGGCAATAGCTCCAACGTCGGCGGCGTAACCTTTTTGCGCACGGCCCTTGGTACGGAAATCGAAAATGCTGTCACCGGAGACGGCGATGACGATATTACGGGATCACAAGGAAACAATACGATCTTCGGAATGCGCGGCGACGACACCATCTACGCTGCCGACGGAAACGACACGTTGTATGGCGGATCCGGCAATGACACGCTTCAAGGCGGGGCCGGCAATGATATCTTCGTGTTTGATCGGCCGCTGAACGCGTTGACAAACGTCGATAGCGTCGTCGATTTCGATTATCTCTATTACACAGAAACACCAGCCGACAGGATATGGTTGGAGAGCCGCGTGTTCACTGGTCTCGCGCTCGGCGCGCTGGACGCAGACGCCTTCGCAATTGGCACTGCGGCAACAGACGCCAATGATCGCATTATCTATGACGCATTGAGCGGCGCGCTATACTTCGACGCTGATGGGCTCGGCGGCAGCGCCCAGGTCAAGTTTGCGCAATTTGATCAGTTCGCGACGGTCAACAATGGCCCGCACGCCGTCCTTTCGTTCACCGACTTCGAGGTGGTCGATACGACACAGGCACTCGTGGTGGGCAGCGGCGCAGATCGGGTTCAGCCGGACGCGCCAACAACATCGACATCCGTTGGTACGCCAAACCTGTTCGGCGATGGCACGCCCATCACCGGGACGCAGTATAATGACGAAATTCTCGCCAAAGACTCAGACGAAAGCATAAACGGCCTTGGCGGCGATGACGTTCTGGCCGGCGGCGGAGGCAACGATACCATCAACGGCGGCGCAGGGTATGACCGCCTCTTCGGTGAGGACGGTGACGATGTGCTGCGCGGTGACGATACGTCAACGACGACAACGAGTCCGGCGGGAGATGAACTCTACGGTGACGCCGGCAACGATACGCTTCACGGAAGTTCTCAGCAGAACTTCTTATACAATCTCTTTACCAGCGTTTTCGCTCCAGGGGACCGGCTGGAAGGCGGCGACGGCATTGATGTCATATACGGCTATGACGGAAATGACCGGATGGGCGGCGATGACGGAGACGATCAGCTCTATGGCGGTGGCGGCGGAGATGATCTGAGAGGCGGTAATGGAAACGATATTCTGGCCGGCGGGGACGGTAGCGACATCATCGATGGCGGCTATGGCGATGATGTCATCTATGCCGGCAAAGGTGTCGAAAACTTTGTGTACGGCGGAGATTTCATAGACTATTCGGCGCCAGAGTTGAGCATCATCGGATTCGACACCGTTGTCTTCGAGGGCAACTTCGCCGATTACGACATCACCGGCGGCGTAAAATTCTTTTTCGGCGACTATTCCGGGCTTATGTTCCGCAATACCACTGTCGGCTCCGCGCTCGCAGACCAGGACACAACTCTCCTCGATTGGACGTCCATCGAGAAGCTTGTCTTCGCGGATCAGGAAATCGACCTTGTTGCGCGCCCCATGGCACTCGTCGGCGGGGACCTCACCACTTCCAACGACTATGTCAATTCCTCAACGCCGGTATCGATGACAGCCAACGGTTGGGAAAGCATTGCCGTAGTGCAGGGTGCTGGCGATGTGACGATCTCCGATATCGCAGCGATTGACGAACTGGACTCCGTGCGTCTCCTTCATGTCAACGGCACAACCACGATCAATTCAGACGTACTAAAGTCGCTCAACATAGGCTTTATTTCGGGTTCACTGACTGTCAATGCTGCGGCCGGTCCACGCGCCCTTGATCTGAGAGCTTTCGCGCTGCGGCTCGATGCCGATGAGCAACTCTCCGACAATACTGCGACCGGCGTATCTTTGACCTTTGTCGCCGACGGCATCCTCAGCGCCGCCAATTATGGCCCATCTATTGCGACCGCCGGTGTGAACGGCGCAAACCTGTCCTTCCAGGCGGCGGAGACGATTAAAATCGTCGACAATGAATCTGTGGATGTTGCTGTACGCTGGGACATTCGCAATGCAACGGCAATTGATCTTCGCGGACAGTATCGGACTGTCGAGGAGGTGAACGAAACGTTCCGGGAATACTTTGGCCTCGGTAATCTCGGAATTTTCAACATACTCACACCGCTGGACGACTCTGTTTTGAGCGCAGGCGGTGGTAGCGGACAGTTCCAGTACTTAGGCAACGAAATTCAAGGCAACGATCTGATCCGCCTTGGCAACCTCGGCACCGTGAATGCCTCAAATGACGGAACGGCTGGCGACGAAGCCAATATCAATGCCGGTCTCGGTTTGCGTGGCACAATTCAGCTCGGCGGCGGCCAGGACGAAGTGCGTATCCTTGGCTCTGGTGCATTCCAAGGCGGCACGATTGATGGCGGATTCGTCGATCCTGAGTACGGCTTCCTGGAAGCCGACGTGATCCGCACGACGTTTGGTGTAGCTGAGGCAATCTCCGATATCAGCGGTAACATTTCGAATTTCGAAATCCTGCATCTGACCGCGACGGGCCTAGGCCACACGGCCGACGCCACAAAATTCGACTCACTATCGCAGATCGTTGTCTCCAGCACGGCAGACGCAGATCGCACGAATGCAGTCACCAACATCGCCAGCGGGTCGACGGTTACATTGATAACTTCCGGCGACTTTGATCAACTCAGCAATAATCTCGGCACTATTGCCCTGCAAATGGCCGGTACGGGGAATGCCGACACGCTGTCCCTGCACTTCGAGGGAATTGAATCTGACGGTGCCGACGTCGGCCATATCGCGGTTCTTGGCGCAGAATCCGTGCGCATCAGCGGCGATAATCTCGAATATCGATTGGGTGAAACGGACAGCCTAGGACTTCCTTTGCCGCCAGGGCCCGATACAGATCCGTTCACCGGAGTCGTTCTCGATCTTCAAGATGCAACACGCGTCTACGTTTCCGGTGAAACGGGTTGGGACTTCACGACGCCCGGCACGAACATTTCAAACGTCACGCTCATCGACGGATCGGCCGTCACGAACGCCGGGCGGCTAAGTGGCATCGCGGCAAACGCACAAACAGCCAGCGCAGTCACCTTCATCGGCGGTGCGGGCGACGACGTCTTTGAAGGCGGAGCCGGGTTCGACACTCTCCAAGGTGGAGGCGGCAACGATACCTATATCTTGAATCCGGGCAGCACCGGCGACAGCCTGGTCGAACTTGCAGATGGCGGGTCCGACACCATCCGCTCCGGCCTTGCTGATATTAATCTCAACGATTTTACAAACATCGAGAACGGCGCACTGACAGGCAATGCAGCACTCTCGATTGTCGGCACAGTGCTTGCCAACCACTTCACCGGAAACTCTGCCGACAACACTTTCACAGGTGGGGCAGGTGCCGACACGGCGATATTCTCCGGCAGCTGGGCCGACTATCAGATTGAACGCAACGCTGACGGCTCAGTAACCGTGACCGACGAGCGTACCACACCCGCCGACGGCAGCGACACGCTGATCAGCGTCGAGTACCTGCAATTTTCAGACGGGCGGCACTCCGTCAATCCGCTCGCTCCAACCGACATTGTACTATCCAATACGACGACGTCCGAAGCCTCATATGAGAATATTCTCGTCGGCACGCTATCCGCCGCCGATGCCGAAGGAGACACGGCGACGTTCCAACTGCTCGACGATGCCGGAGGCCGCTTCAAACTTACCGGCAACGAGATCCGCACCGTCCATCACAGCCTGATCGACTTCGAGTACCAGCCTAGCCACAACATCAAAGTGAAAGTGACCGACGGTGATGGCCTGACGTTCGAAAAGACCATTTCGATCAGCATTACCGATTTTAACCCCGAGTTTGTGATGGGCCGTGATGCCGATGATATCATCTATGGCGGGTCGCATACCGACATCCTGAACGGCCGCGGCGGCAACGATATCCTGAGAGGAGGCGGTGGAAGCGACCAAATTACCGGATGGACCGGTGATGATACAGCCGAGTTCTCAGGAAACTTGGCGGACTATGAAATCACCTTCAGTGAAAATGCATTCACAGTCCATGACCTGCGC
Organism: Hyphomicrobium sp.; assembly: GCA_013141015.1. Lineage (GTDB taxonomy): Bacteria > Pseudomonadota > Alphaproteobacteria > Rhizobiales > Hyphomicrobiaceae > Hyphomicrobium_B. The sequence continues at coordinate 85,720 of JABFRT010000036.1, forward strand.
AGCAACGCCGATGGGACCGGCTTTGATGGCATCGATACCGTTTTCTACGGCTATAGCGGGTTTACCGGCAACTACTTCGATGTTTCAGTCGAGCATTTAAAGTTCGCCGACGCCATCCTGCATACAGCGGACCTGATTGCACCGAGCGACTTGGCGCTTTCCGCAACCGAAATTGCCGAAAACGCAGCGGCAGGTACGGCGGTTGCAACACTGACAACACTGGATTTGAGTGATGCCGTTCCTGGAATTATCACCGAAACCTTCACCTACACCCTCCTCGACGACGCAGGTGGGCGGTTCGCGATTTCTGGCGACAAGCTGGTGGTCGTATCGCCCGCCAGCCTCGATTTTGAGCAGGCAGCATCGCACGACGTGATCATCAAGGTCACCGACAGCGACAACCACGTGTTCGAGAAGACGTTCACAATCGCCGTTACCGACGTCAACCCAGAAGTAGCTAACGGAGACGCCGGAGCCAACACGCTTGTCGGCGGCAACGGTGGCGACATTCTCAATGGCAGAGGTGGTGCTGACATCCTGCGCGGTGGCGATGGCAACGACATCTACATCGTCGATAACGCCGCCGATCAGGTTGAAGAAATCGCCGGTCAGGGCTTCGACCGCGTTTATGCAACAGCATCGTATGCGTTGGAAGCGGGCGTATCGGTCGAGAACCTAAAGGCGGCGCCGCTCGCGTCGACCACCGCCATTAATCTGGACGGCAATGAATTGAAGCAGATCATCCAGGGCAACAACGGCGTCAACGTGATCCGTGGCGGTGCTGGCAACGACAGCATCTATGGCTTTGGCGGCAACGACCGGATCGAAGGCGAGAAGGGTAACGACAACCTGTTCGGCGGCACCGGCGTCGATCGCTTCATCTTCCGCGAGAGTGCCGGTGTCACCAACGGTATCGACCGGATTTATGACTTCACCAGTGCCGACCAGATCGTCATCGATGCGCTTGGTATAATCCGCACCACACTCGCGACCGCCGAACAATTGGCGTTTGGAACGAGCGCCTTCGATGCAAACGATCGCGTAATTTACGATCAATCAAGCGGCGTGGTGCGCTACGACGCCGATGGAACGGGTAGCAAGGCGGCTATCGTTCTGGCCGTGCTCGACACCAAGCCCGGCGTGACGTTCGCCGACTTCGAGTTCATATGATGGGCAACGTGCAGCCACGCAGCTTCGGCTTGGTGGCTGCACACCGCGCTCAGCCAGCACTCAGCCGGAGAAGGTGCAGGATCGGTGCCCTCGAACAACGCCATCCGGCACATGGTACATAGCACGTGGCGCACGGTGTCTGAGCAATCGAACACGGCAATAGGAGAGGCCACCCACATGACGGATACAGCGCCGAATACTGCAACGGCACAGCAACTCGACGCCGAACAAGCACGCAAGCACGCCGCAATTTCGAAGCGCCTTGAAGTTTCTCTCGGCCAGTTCGTTGTTTTGATGATGCGCTCACCGCATTACCGCCATCACACGCTTGGCGATCTCGAATGGCTTGTCACGCCGCCGGTGCTGGCAGGCCAATTCGCTATTGCCGAAGCGCAATCGAAAGACAACGGCTTCACAGCGCCGGTTGCGGCGGTGACCTGGGCACGCGTATCACCTGAGGTAACAGCAAAGCTGACGGCGTCGATTGAAAAGCCGTTCCGGCTGCGTCCGGACGAGTGGAAGAGCGGCGATTATATCTGGGTCATCGACGCGCATGGCGACGCCAAGGTCATCACCAGTATGCTGCAGCGCATGGCTGAGAACGAATGGAAAGGCCAACAGGTGCGCGTGCGCATCGCCGGAAAAGACGGCAAACCGGAAATCAAACTCTTCACCGGTGGCGCGGCGGCTGCCTGAGGCGCCAGTTGTTGCGCAATGTCCGCGCCCCGCGAAGTCTCACGGACTCAGTCACTCCGGCCGTGACCGAATGGACAACCTCCTGCAAGATCACAGCAGGGCAAGGCCGGATGATAACTTCAGGTCTCGAGGCCGCGCTCTGGCTGGGTCATGAGGTCGAAATTTTTTGATCAACGGTGTTGCCGCGGCACAGCAAGAACACCTGCGGTTTTGGTGCGTCCCATGTGCTTCCCAGAGAGCCAACGCGAAAAACGCCGCAAATTTCGGAGCGCGTAAGCGGTAGATTGCTTTTATGGGAAAATGGTGCCGCTTGCGTGACTCGAACACGCGACCCCGTCATTACGAATGACGTGCTCTACCGGCTGAGCTAAAGCGGCTTCTCTCGGTCGGCAATTGCCGCGAGGAGGCGAGGGATACCCTCTCGAACCAGGAAAAGCAAGCGTCGAACCGCTGCCGCCACCATGGCATTCCAGCAAAAGCCCCAGAATTCCGTGCGGCCTATTTGACCGCCCGGAACGGCCGCTTTACGAACGGTGGCAAAGCTTCGATGTCGCTGTCTTCAAGGCCTGGATCGTCGGGCGCTCGCGGGGCCACGAAAATTTTGGCGTCCGCTGAGCCTGTTGCTTCGCCACGCGGCGGTTCTGCTTGTGCCGCGGCACGGGCTGCTGCTGCGGCTGCAGGTGTATTAACAGTTGCCGGCAACACGGTTGTGGGCTGGTTCGTGCGGTCCTGGCCGCGTTGGAAACTCGCGGTTGCGCTCAGCTTTTCGGGCTTGAGCGGTTCAGCCGCCCGTGGTGCCTGCGCGCCGCGGGCTGGTGCAACCGTTACAGCTTCCGCATCGATGATATCGGCCTCGCGGCGTAGGCTTGCTGCGGGCGTCGCGGCGGCCGGTGCATGGTCATCGGCATTGTCCAGTGGACCGCTGATGGCCAGCAGTTCTTCAATGCGGCTCGCCACAAGATCAGCATGAGTCGGGTCGAGTGCTTCGGCCGGCACGCGCCACTGGAACGCGTCGAGACGGCCGGTCACCGGCGACACCGGCTCCCAACGGTTGGAAATCACACCGTCGGCAAACCACACCGGATCGCGCGCGGCGTTGGCGGCTCGTGCCAGCCATTCGCGCACCTTGCCCTTATCGCCACCGTCGCCTGCTTCGATGCGCGCCATCAAGGTTGCGACGCGCTGCGTCAGGCGGTTGGTCAGCAGCGGCTCAAGCGCCTTGCGGGCCTCGCTGAAAAGTTTGGCGTCAATCGCGGTCGTCGCAACCGCAATCGCGCTCTCGATCGATTGCGGATTGAGTGCCGCCAGTTGGCGCACGCGGTCCAAGCGGTCGCGCGTGCTGTCGCCTATTCGCGCATGAGCATAGACATTTGCGAGTTCGGGATGCGGCGCGCGCGCCCAGGCTTTTTGCAGAACCTTGGCCGCTTTGCCGGTGTTGCCGCGGGCCGCAAGAATGCGACCAGCAACAGCAGCGGCGGGCACCAGATCAGGCGCCAGGTTATGCGCCTCCAGCGCCAGGCCAAGCGCTTTGTCGGTTTCATTTTCTTCGGCATCTTGCGCCTGTGCGGCCAGCAGAACCGCGCGCTTGCGGTCAAGCCCAGCCTTGTCGAGATGGCCGCTGCGCTTGGCGTTGCTGAGGGTGCTTAACGCTTCGGCCCAGTTTTTTTGCTTGCACTGCAAGTCGAACAACGCTTCCGCCGACCAGCCGAGCTTGGGGTTGGTTTTCAGCGCGCGGTCAGCGTACTGCACCGCAGCCTCGGTTTCGCCTTCGCGTTCGGCTTCAAGAAACAGGCCGCGCAACCCAAGTTGTTCGGTTTCAGGCGACGCCAGCATCGCCTCATAGATCCGGCGCGTCGTCGCGCGGTCGCCGGAGAGTTGCGCGGCTTGCGCGCGCAACAAATGGGTCAGCGGTTCATGCGGCAAGGCCTTGCGGGCCTGCATCGCATAGCGCGTGGCGAGCGCACGGTCGCCGGCACCAACGGCAATCATACCGCTGGACAGCGCTTCAAGCCCGCGCTTCTGGCGCCGCCGGATAATGCGGTTGCCCAAGGCTGCCGGGCTATTCCAAACGGCGCGGACTAGCGACCACAAGAAGATCGCCGCCGCTATGGCCGCTGCCAGCATGACGGCGGCGCGGAACACCGATGTTTCGATGTCGTAGCCCTGCCAGGCGATTTGCAGGGTTCCGGGCCGGTCGGCCAGCCACGCGAGGCCGGAGGCAATCAGCAGAATGCTGAGCAGGTATATGACGAGACGCACCATGACAGGACCTTTGGGATCGGCAGTTTGAGATCGGCGGTAAAATTTGGCAGTTGAAGTGGCGTTGGGTCAGTCGTTAGGGCGTCGCCTTCGGCGGAACGGCGGGTGCTGCGCCAAGCGACGTCTTCAATTGCGTTTCGATCAACGAGACAGCGGTATCAACACTGACGCGGGCCGCGACGCGATCAAGGAACGGTTGCGCCACGGCGAGCGCTTTTGGTGACAGCTGCTTCGATTCCGACATCGCCTCGGCCAGGCGGCCTTCCTTGACCGCAGTTTCCATGCGGCCGACGACGGCTTCGGTGCTCTTGTCGTCCGGCGTATGTGACGCCTTGCGGACGCGCACAACGGATTTTGCACCAGCAATCAAGCGATCGACCACGCCGCCTTCAGCCGGTTCTACGTCGGCATCGATGGCGGCGTTTGCGGTCTTGCGGAAGTCGCGGGCGAGGTCGGCTTGCGCTGGCACGCCCTGATCTTTGAACTTATCAAGCGCGGCCAGATCATATTTGCCGCCCGACGCCTTTTGCACGGCGGAGAGTTCGGCTGCGTACTTCTGGCCGCCATCGAGGGCGCGCTTCAGGTTCTGCAGTTCAAGCGACAACAAGATGCGCTCGGAATTGGCGCGGCGGTCGTCTTCGGCTTTGACCAGTGTTTGCACATTGGCTTCAAGTGAAGAGAGTTTATCGCCAACGGGCTTGACGGCGGCGGAAACGTCAGCCGGCTTTGCGGTGCTGGTTTTCAGAGCTTCGATGGCGGCTTTGAGCGTCGACGTTTCATCTTGCGCCATTTTCAGGGTCGCGCTCAGGCGGTCGTTGTCAGTCTTCATGGCTTGCAGGCGTTCGGTGATCAGAACGGCTTCGCTTTTGACCGTCGCGACATCCTTGTCGATCCGCTGCGTGCCGGATTTTGCGGCTTCTGTTGATGCTGAGACGGACGCGATGCGGGCGTCGACATCTTCCGATACGCCCTTGCGGAAGGCGGTGAGTTGCGTGGCGAGGCTCGTTTCAAGATCGGCGACCTTGCCGGTCAAGGCAGCAAGCTGTGCGAGGCGGCCGGCGTTCGGATCATTGGCGCCGGCGTCGGTCAACGCTTTCAGCTTGTCTTCAAGCGTTGCAAGCCGTGTCAGTTGTTCGGTCGCGGCGCTCTCTTGAGGAGCGGCGGCGAGTGCTGCCTTGGTGTCGGCGACGAGGCGGCTCTGGCTTTCGGCAATTGCTGGAATGCGCTCGGTTGATTTTTCAAGGGCGGTTAGACGGTCTTCAAGGCCGTTGATGGCCGCGCCCGGCTTCTTTTCAAGTGCGGCTAAGCGCTGGCCAATGGCGGCTGTATTATCGGCAAGGCGCGATGTGGTGCCGTGGATGCCAAGCTGCGGCAGGGCCCATTCCGATCCGGCCAGCGCCAGCGCGCCGCCGATGATGCCGGCAGTCAGGTGGCTGAAAAAGCCGCCGCGCTTTTTGACGATGACGGTTTCGCTTTTTGCAGCCGGTGCCGCAGGCGCTGGGGCAGCATTCGGCGCGCTCGACGATGCTGTTGGCTTTGTACCCGTTGTTGCAGAACGAGACGCTGCTGCTGACGCGGTGCTGGCCGCGGAACTCGTGGACGCAGCGGTCGCCGGAGCTGTCGGCTTTGCCGTGGCATACGACGATGCTGGCGCCGGCAGCGGGGTCGTGTCGGGGCGAATGGTTGCGTCGGAAGAGGATGTTGCTTTCGGCACGGTGTAACCTCGCGCTGCGGAATACGCATACGATTGCGAATTGTCGGGAACGGGCGTGATTTTGATTTCGGTCGCCTTCAGATCCAGCGTCGCATAGGGGCGCTTGCCGGCTGTCGCGAGTGGGTCTGCGGGTTGACCGGAGGAGCGCCGGTCTTTCGTGTCGTCTGTCATACGTACTTACGCCTCGAACGCGAACTGAGATGCAGCGGAGTGTGTCCGCCGGTTGAACGACATAATCGACTATGGCGGGCCCCGGTCACGGGGGGTGGGGAGGGGCCCTTGGAACGGCCGAGCCGCGTGGCTTGGCGGTCGCACGTTACGAGTGGCAACTTAGCCGGTCTTGACCTCACCCGCTAGACGATAAACCAGCGCAACAATTTGATCCGTGTTGGGCTGGTTAGCGATTTCCGTCTTGATCCGGCCGGGTTTGCCGGGCATGGCTGCCAACCCATGCGCCACCGCTGACGATAAACAGATATGCGTGATTTTCGATATATCAGCTTCAACGGGCAGCGTTGCCGCGAACCCGCTCCAGGTGCGCGCTGAACGGGGCGACATCAAAATGACCGCATCGATCATGTCGGCCGCCAGGAGTTCGAGCGTTTGCGGGTTAAGTGTTTTGGCTGCAACCGACCGGTACGCCTGAACAGTGGCAAGTTGCACGCCGCACGGTCTTGTTGCGCCAGCCAAATCAAAAGCCAGATGGTCGCCTGCGAGGTGGACCAGCGGACCCGTGAAATTGGCGCGATGCTGGATCAGGGCGGACACAAGGCCCTGCGCGGTGCCGCTGCCCTCAATGATCGTTGTGAAGCCTAAGCCGGCGGCAGCGGCGGCGGTTGCAGGCCCAACCACGAACAGCGGTTTTGTCAGGGCGGTTGGCAGCGCTGGGGATTGCGCAAGGGCCCGCAAGCCATTGCGGCTGGTGGCGATGATGCCGGACGCAGCGGAGATGGCCGCCGCATCAATCGGCAACAGTTCGATTTCCAGCAGCGGCGCAACCGTCACCTGACAGCCGAGTGCTTCGATGCGGGCTTTGAGATCCGCCGCGTCGCGTTCAGGCCGGGTGATCAGAACATGCATCAGGCGCCCGATGTGGCGGTGGCCGGTTTGACGAGCGCTGCTGGTGGGGCGTTGGCCAGCACGTCATTTGCGGCATCGATGCCGATATCGAGCGCGTGCTCGGGTTTGCCGCTGCGGCGAACCTGGTAGCTTGCCTTGCCGTCGGGCGCCAGCACTTGGCCGCTGAAATGCAGGTTGCCATTTTCAAGATAGGCGTGGCCCGCAATCGGCGTGCGGCACGAGCCTTCGAGCCGGGTCAAAAACGCCCGTTCTGCGGTCACCGCAAGCGCGGTTGCCGCGTCGTTTAATGGCGCAATCATATCGGCTGATTTTTCGTCACCACTGCGGATTTCAAGTCCGATGGCGCCTTGCGCCACGGCCGGCAGCATCTCGTCCATCGGGATCGGTGATGTGATGCGGTCGGCAAGCCCGAGCCGCTTCAAACCGGCAACGGCTAGAAAAGTTGCGTCGGCGACGCCGTCTTGCAGTTTCTTCAAACGCGTCTGCACATTGCCGCGAAATCCGATCACGTTCAGGTCTGGCCGCACATGGAGCAACTGGGCCTGACGGCGCAACGACGATGTGCCGACGGTGGTGCCTTGCGGCAGGTCAGCAAGGGTCGCGTATTTAAGAGATATGAACGCGTCGCGCACATCCTCGCGCGGCAGCACCGCGCCGATGCTCAACCCATCTGGCAGCGCTGTCTGCATGTCCTTCATCGAGTGCACGGCAACATCGATCTCGTTGGCCAGCAGCGCATCTTCAATCTCTTTGGTAAAGAGCCCCTTGCCGCCAATCTCAGACAGCGGCCGGTCAAGCACTTGATCGCCCATCGTTTTGATGACGGTTATGGAAATCGCATCGGGCTCAAGACCGTGGGCCTTGGCGATCCGGTCGCGGACTTCATGGGCCTGGGCCATCGCTAACGGCGAACCGCGTGTTCCGATGCGGATCGAGGGAACTTGCAAGGGCATTTCTCCAGGTGCTAGGCGGTGGGGAGCAGGCAGCATTCAAGCGCCAATGACAGAGGAACGCAAACCTGACAAGCGAGAAGGTGAATGCAGACCCCCAACCGGTAGATTTGGGGCCGGCGGAATCCAATCCGGCCGGTCACAGTGCCACGCTACTGGTGCTTGGCATTGAAACGAGCTGCGATGAAACCGCGGCCGCCGTGGTGGCGCGCGATGGCGCTGGCCGGGGCCGCATCCTGTCCAACGTGGTCCGCTCACAATTCGACGCCCACAAGATCTATGGCGGCGTGGTGCCGGAAATCGCAGCCCGCGCCCACACCGAATGCCTGGATGATATCGTCGCCGCAGCCCTCAGCGAAGCCGGCGTCGGGCTCGCGGATCTCGATGGTATCGCGGCGGCGTCGGGTCCCGGTCTGATCGGCGGGTTGATCGTCGGCGCGATGACGGGCAAAGCGTTAGCGCTGGCGGCCGGCAAACCGTTCCTTGCCGTCAATCACCTGGAAGCGCATGCGCTGACCGTCGGCCTCACCAATCATGTCAATCCGCCTTATCTTATGCTGCTGGTCTCGGGCGGGCATACGCAACTTCTCTGGGTTGAGGGTGCTGGCCGGTACAGCCGGTTGGCAACGACCATTGATGATGCGCTGGGGGAGGCGTTCGACAAAACCGCCAAGCTGCTTGGGCTGCCGATGCCGGGCGGGCCAGCGGTTGAGCGGGCGGCGCTTTCGGGCGACCCCAAACGGTTCAAGCTGCCGCGTCCGATGCTTGGGCGTGAAGACCCGCATTTTTCATTCGCGGGATTGAAGACGGCCGTCCGTCACGCCGCGCAGGCGGCAAGCAAAGAAGCTGCGGGTCTAACGGATCAGGATATCTCTGATTTGTGCGCATCGTTTCAGGCGGCGGTTTGCGATAGCGTGGCCGACCGCGTGGTGCGTTCGCTGCGCCGGGTTAGTGACAGGTTTGCGGCCGGTGCGCCGCGTCCGTTCGTCGTGGCTGGCGGCGTTGCGGCCAATGCGGCGTTGCGGTCGGCACTCACTCAATTGGCCCATCAAAACGGTTTCCAGCTTTATGCGCCGCCGATAGGGTTGTGTACCGACAACGGCGCAATGATTGCCTGGGCAGGCGCTGAACGCTTGCATCTCGGCTTGATCGATGGCCTCGGCGCACCTGTCAAACCGCGCTGGCCGCTGGATCCAGATGCAGCGCCCGCGCAAGGTGCCGGCGTCAAGGCCTGAAAGTGTGCGGCGTGCTGGTGATGCCTCTGTTGTCCAGGCGTGCTAGAAGCTCCCGGGGATTTTTAAGGGGCGATGAACCGTGAAACTCAATTCGGTCAGTGTCATCGGCGGCGGCGCGTGGGGTACGGCACTTGCCCAGACGCTTGCGCTTGGCGGTCAACGCGTGACGTTGTGGGCGCGCGAAACTGATGTGGTCGAGGATATCGCGACGCGGCGCGTCAACCGCGCATATCTGCCGGGCGTCGATCTCGATCCGAACATCCGTGCGACCAGCGATCTATCAGACGCCGCCAACAGCGAAGCCATTTTGATGGTCGCGCCGGCGCAGTTCGTGCGGGCAACGGCCTCCGCAATGGCTCGCCACTTGCGCACCGATACACCCATCGTGATGTGTTCGAAGGGCATCGAACAGGCGACCGGTAAACTGATGGGCGACGTGATTGGCGAAGCGCTGCCGGCGTCGCCCTTTGCCGTTCTGTCAGGCCCCAGTTTCGCCGCCGACGTGGCACGCGGATTACCGGCCGCGTTGACGCTCGCTTGCCGCAACGAAGCCATCGGCCGGGGGCTGGCGGCAGCGCTCTCTTCGCGGCAGATGCGGCTTTACTGGTCGAGTGATGTGGTCGGCGCGGAACTCGGCGGCGCGGTCAAGAACGTGCTCGCTATTGCGGCGGGCATTGTCGAGGGCCGCGGTCTCGGTGCCAGCGCGCATGCAGCTATCGTCACACGCGGGTTCGCGGAATTGCGCCGCTTCGGCGACGCGATGGGCGCGCGGCCTGAAACCTTACTCGGACTGTCAGGTCTTGGCGATCTTGTGTTGACGTGCGGCAGTCCGCAGTCGCGCAACATGTCGCTTGGGCGCGGGCTTGGCGAAGGTAAAACGCTGGCCGCAATCCTCGGCAGCCGTACGGCAGTGACGGAAGGCGTTTATACAGCCGCCGCCGTTGTCCGCTTGGCGCGCGAAAAGCACGTTGAAATGCCGATTGCCGAAGCGGTTCACGCCATAATCGAGGGCCGCTTGTCAGTCGATGACGCGATTACGGCGCTGATGTTGCGCCCACTCAAGGCTGAAGATTGAGCGCCTCGCGCCGGACCCGCCAGACGCGGAACAGCGTGGCCGGGTTATCGAGCGTGACGGGTTCTAGAAACGCAGGTGCGCGGCTTGCTACCAAGTTGGCGCGCAGCGTGCCCTGCCATTGCAGCTCGGTGACGAACGGGTCGTCGAGGCCCTTACAGGTCACGACATAGTCAATCTTTTCGCGCGCCAGCAGTCTTGCGGCTTCTGCGTCCGTACGGCTCGCGAAGATGTGGTGATTGGCGATGATCGCATCCGCGATGCGGTGATACGGAGCTGACAAAACGCGGTGCGGCGTCACCGCTGTCACATACGCTCCAAGATCAATGCGGGCGGCTATCAAGCCCGGCGGCAAGGCTGCAAGATCGCGGACGGCGGAATTGGTCTCACAGGCTTCAGCCCCGATCCGCACACTCTCATTCACAATCACGGGCGCCGCGAAAGCCTTTTGCATCCGCGCAGAAACGCCGAGCAGGGCTGCTTGGCTCATCAGCACGGCAACAAAGGCTTGCACTGCGACTGGGCTGACGTCAGGCGTGCCGCGCAGCGTTGCGATCCAGCAGGCGATTGGGGCAATCGCGAGGAAGCTCGCATAAGAGATGTACTTATACTGCCAGCACGCAAAGGCCGTGAACGCCAGCGTGGCGGCCAATAAAAACAGATCGGCTGGTTTGCGCGTGGTGGCCAAGCGCTGGGCTTGTGCTGCAATACCAATCGCAAAGAATGCGATCAGCCCGAGCGACTGTTCGATTTTACCAGTAAGCAGGTCGCGGAGAATGCTGCGCGTCTCGGCCACATAGTCGAGCCAGACAGGCTTTAATTCGGCGGGTAACTGGCCCATGGGACCGGCAAGGCATTTCGGCTCCAGCGCGCCATAGACGATGAGGCCGACAACGGCGCCAGCACCCGCAATCGCGAAGCGCACGGGCACGCTCCAATCGCGCGCTGGCGAGAGAGCTGTGATAAGTCCAGATCCGGCAATAGTGCTCAGCGCGACAAGGTTCAGCGAGATCGCGTCGCAGCGGATATCCATCCAGCGCGATGGCGGTATGGTCAGCAGAAATCCGCACGCCAATGTCAGCATCATCGCGATTGTGAAGCCGCGCGCGGGGTTGGCTTGACCGCGCGCCACCAATCCCCACAGTGCCGCAAACACGGCAAGCGCCGCCGCAGGTGCCAACGCTTCGAACCCGATGACTAACGACAAGCCGCTGAGAGCGCCCGCCAAACGCCAAGAGTATAAAGAAGCCGGGTTCGCCCACATCAAAAGCGCAGCCGAAACGGTCGCGGCGATCATCACGTTGTGGTGGTCGATGCGGCCGACGTCGAATTGATAGAGCCCAAGCGGGCAAAGAACAGTGAGCGCCAATGCTATTGCGCCCGCGGACTGGCCCGCAACGCGCGTCACGGTTTGCTGCAAGGTCCACAGCAGCGGCGCAAGCACGATCAGCGGCCAGACCGCGCGTGCCACGAGTTCGGCGGTTGCAACAGGCATCACAAGTTTCAGCGCCGCGATGATTGCGGCAATCGGCAGATCGATCAGCCGCGACCAGTGCGAGAGCATGCCCCCCGTGCCGCCCATGGTCATCGTCGTTGTGTCGAACCACGGCGCACCGTTCATGAATTCGCGCACCGCAACCAGCCGCGTCGCGTCATCCATGTCGCCAAGAAAATTGCTCATGCCCTGGCCGGTGGTCAGCACGGCGCGCACGGCGATAACGGCAAACGCCAGCGCCCACCAGCCCCAAGCGGGCAGGGCGGCGAGGCGCCAGCTGAGCCTATCGGCTTTGGCGGTGTGCGCGGCGGCGGTCATAGAGGTCCCTTCACAAACCTCAGGCGACCTTACTGGTGCGGCCTTAGAGGACGGTAAATGGCGGGGAAACGAAATGCTCATCGCTGCTAACCGCCGCGCTGATCGGCAGGGTGCATCAAAATTGCGCCAACCCCTCAGCCTTTATTTACCCTTCCTGCCTAGTCTGGCGAGGACGGCCGTCGGAGCGCGTTGTGCGCACTCTGCCGTCGCGTTTTGGTGTGGCTGCGTTGGTGGCCAGTGAAGGCAGGCGTCGCGAATGACACATAGTGAAGTCTTTGTTATCGGTGCAGGCCCCGCAGGCCTCACCGCGTCGTACCTGCTCACCAAACAAGGCATCTCGGCAACCGTGATCGAAGCCGATCCGGTGTTTGTCGGCGGCATCAGCCGTACAGCCAACTATAAAGATTTCCTTTTCGACATCGGCGGCCACCGGTTCTTTTCGAAATCCAAGGAAGTCGTCGATTTGTGGAAAGAAATCCTGCCGCAGGATTTCATTTCGCGTCCGCGCTTGAGCCGCATCTACTACGACGGCAAATACTATTCGTACCCGCTGAAAGCCTTCGAAGCGCTCGGCAACCTCGGCGTCATCGAAAGCTCGATGTGCGTGTTGTCGTTCATGTACAAGCAGGCTTTCCCGAACGAAAAGCCGGAGACGTTCCACGATTGGGTGGCGAACCAGTTCGGCGAGCGCCTGTTCTCGATCTTCTTCAAAACCTACACCGAAAAAGTGTGGGGCATGAGCTGCGATGAAATCTCAGCCGACTGGGCGGCACAGCGCATCAAGGGTCTCGATTTGTGGACCGCAATGTCGAGCGCGCTTCGCAATTCGATCGCGCCGAAAGGCTTCAAGGACGGCACCAAGGCCCATGATGGCCAGGTGATCAAGACGCTGATCGACAGCTTCGAATACCCGCGCAAGGGCCCGGGCATGATGTGGGATGCGGCTGCCCGCAAAACGCGCGAGCAGGGCGGCACTATCCATATGGGCACGCGCCTGATGGGCCTCACGTTCGACAAGGAATCGGGCCTGTGGACAATCACCGCGCATAAGCAAGACGGCGAAGTGCTGACGTTCACAGCCAAGCACGTGATTTCTTCCGCGCCGATGACCGAGCTTGTCAACAGCTTCACGGTCAAGCCGAAATGCGCGGAAACAGCGGCAAAGCTACGCTATCGCGATTTTATCACAGTCGCGGTGGTCGTTGATAAGCCGGACCTGTTCCCGGACAATTGGATTTACATTCACGAGCCGAGCGTCAAAGTCGGCCGCATCCAGAACTTCCGCTCCTGGTCGCCGGAAATGGTGCCGGACGAAAAACTCGCCTGCCTCGGGTTGGAATACTTCTGCTTCGAAGGCGATGGCCTTTGGAATGCGCCGGATGAAGAACTGATCGCGCTCGCCAAGAAAGAGCTGGCGATCATTGGTCTTGCAACTGAAGACGAATGCATCGACGGCTGCGTGGTCCGCCAGAAGAAGGCCTATCCGGTCTACGACGAAGGCTACAAGCAGAACGTCGAAGCGATCCGCGCGGACCTTGCGGAAAACTATCCGACGCTGCACATGGTCGGCCGCAACGGCATGCACAAGTACAACAACCAAGACCACGCGATGATGACGTCAATGTTGACGGTCAAGAACATCGTTGCCGGAGAAATGCAATTCGATATCTGGAACGTCAACGAAGACGCCGAGTATCACGAAGCAGGTGATTCCGGCACGCAAGAAGCCTTGAAGAGCGTGCGCATGGTTCCGCGCCGCGTAGGGACGGCGGCGTGACACGTGCGATGAAAGACAAGCTCAAAGAGCTGCTCGCCAGCCATAGCGCCGAGGTCCGCCAATTCGCCGGATACGTCGCGGTCAGCGGGGCGGCGCTGTGCGTCGACTTCTCGATCTATTGGGCGCTGCTCAGCGTGGCGCACTACGCTTTCATCGCAGCGGCTGGCGGCTATGTTTGCGGTGTTCTTTCCCACTACATGATGTCGTCGCGCGTGGTGTTCCGCGACCGCTTCGACAAGCGCGGCGTCGTTGAAGAAGCGCCAACCGTCGTCAAGTTCTTTGCGGCGGGCGCATCGGGCCTCGTCGTGACTGCGATTGTCGTCGGCGTGCTCGCCGACATGATGGGCGTGCATCCGCTGATCGCCAAAATCTGCGCCGCCGGTTGCTCGTTTACAGTCGTGTTCCTAAGCCTGCGCTTCTTCGTGTTCAATCACGCACCTAAGAATTCAACGCCGGATACAGCCGCGGCTGCCGCCTGAGAGAGGCCAAAATGTTCGTTGCAAACTATGGTCTGAAAAGCCTGGTGCAGAAAGCGGCAATGGTTGCCCGGCTGCCACTCGCCTATTCGCAAGATCACCCTTACACAGGCCTCAAAGAGCGGGCCCACAAAGATACGCTCGATTTCATCACGGCCGTGATGCCGGATAGCTTAGCGTTCGATACACCGCGCGAATTGATGCAGTATGCGCTGTCCCGCGCTACCATCGACGGCATCTATGCTGAGTTCGGCGTCAATGAAGGCGGCACGATTAGTTACATCGCCAAACAGAAGCCAACCAAAACCATTCACGGCTTCGACAGCTTCGAAGGCCTGCCGGAAGACTGGACTGGCAATGCCATGTACGCCGGCTATTTCAACCGCAAAGGCCGCATGCCGAAAGTGCCGGCAAACGTCCAGCTGCATCGCGGCTGGTTCAACGCTTCGACGCCAAAGTTTGCAGCTGAACACAAGGGTCCGCTGGCGTTCTTGCACGTCGATTGCGATCTCTACTCATCGACCGCCGATATTTTTGCGAATCTCGGTGATCGCATCGTGCCCGGCACCGTCATCATGTTCGACGAATACTTCAACTATCCGAATTGGCAGGCTCATGAGCACAAGGCGTTCATGGAATTTCAAGCTTCCTCCGGTAACAAGTTCAAGTCACTCGGCTACTCGATCCAGCAGATCGCCGTCATCGCGCTTTGATCGGCTGGTCAGCCGCAAAAGTTTAGTGTTGCGTCTTAAACCCCGTGCCCCTGTGGCGCGGGGTTTTTTGTTTGTGCGCTTGAGGATGCAGGCCAATCACGGTACGCAACTGGTTCGCTTGCCAATGCAGGATCCAAGATGCCCGCTCACCGACCGAACTACTGGCTCTTCAAATCTGAACCCGATGCATTCTCGTGGGATAACCTCGTCGCTAACGGCGATGCGGGCGAACCGTGGGAAGGCGTGCGCAATTACTTGGCGCGGAATACCATGCGCCAGATGAAAATCGGTGATCTCGGGTTCTTCTATCACTCGAACATTGGGCTGGAAGTGGTCGGCATCTGCAAGGTCGTGGCGCTCGCTCACCCGGATGCCAGCGACGGCACTGGCAAATGGGAGTGCGTGGACGTGACGGCCGTGTGCCCGATGCCCAAACCTGTCACGCTCGCCGCCGTCAAGGCCAACCCGAAGCTCGCCAAAATGGCGCTTGTCACGTCAATGCGGCTGTCGGTGCAGCCGGTCACACCTGACGAATGGGCCGAGGTCTGCCGGATGGGTGGCGTGACGGGCGGGCTTAATAACGGCAAAGCACAAAAAAAGCAGCGAGCCTAAGCTGCGCGAAACCACGGCATCATTCGCAACCGGACCAGTCCCGGCAGCGCTCAAAGAAAGTTGGATCGTGCATGGCCAAGTCTGACGCGCATCAGACGAATAGCCCGCTGTCGCATGACGCCTTCATCCGGGCCAACACCCGCCTGCTGTCGCCCCCGCTGGTCCCGGAAATCCGCCTGCACTTGGCCGAAGAATCCGTGCCGATCTGGCAGAAGACCGAGGACGAGCTCGGTGAAATGAACGTGCCGCCGCCGTTCTGGGCGTTCGCTTGGGCCGGTGGGCAGGCGCTTGCGCGCTATCTGCTAGACCACCCCGCCACCTGCGCCGGACACAACGTGATCGACCTTGGTGCCGGCTCGGGGTTGACCGCGATTGCCGCCGCGATGACTGGCGCGCGTTCTGTATTAGCGGCCGATATCGATGAATTTGCGCGGGCGTCTTGCAATCTAAACGCTGCAGCCAATGGCGTTGCGTTCGACGTGACGGGGGAGGATCTTTTGGCCGGGCCCGCACGGGCGACGGGCGTCGTACTGGTTGGTGACCTATTCTATGAGCGCACCCTGGCCGACCGAGTGCTCGCTTACATCGATGCCGCAAAAACAAGCGGTGCCACAGTTTTCATCGGCGATCCGCAGCGCAGCTACTTCCCGCGGGACCGGTTTACCTCGCTGACTACCTACCAGGTGCCCGTGACGCGGGAATTGGAAGATGCCGAGGTCAAGAAAACCGCAGTTTGGCGGGCCTAGGGTTTTGGTCTGAATTCCCTAAACTTTAGACCTACGAACATGTTGTCGCGAGGCCACAGACCCCGCATAATGGCCGGACACGGCCGCAGATCAGACGGCCGACCCGAGGAGAACGCGCATGTCAGAGAAGGTCTATCCGGTATCCGCTCAATGGGCTGAGCGGGCATACATCAATGCGGCTTCGTACAAGTCGATGTACGAAAAATCTGTATCCGACCCGACGGGTTTTTGGGGCGAGCAGGGCAAGCGTCTTGAATGGATGCGCCCTTACACCAAGGTCAAGAATACATCCTTCAAGCCGGGCTCGGTCGATATCCGCTGGTTTGAAGACGGCACGCTCAACGTTTCGTCGAACTGCATCGACCGGCATCTCGCCAAGCGCGGCGATCAGGTGGCGATCATCTGGGAAGGCGACAACCCCAACGAGAGCGAGCAGATCACCTATCGCCAGCTGTTTGATCGCGTGCAGCGCTTCGCCAACGTTCTCAAGAAGCACGGCGTCAAGAAAGGCGACCGCGTCACCATCTACTTGCCGATGATTCCGGAAGCGGCCTACGCCATGCTGGCGTGCACGCGCATCGGCGCCATCCACTCGATCGTGTTTGGCGGCTTCTCGCCGGACAGCTTGCAGAACCGCGTTGAAGACGCAGAATCCAAGTTGATCATTACGGCGGATGAAAGCATGCGCGGCGGCAAGCCCGTGCCGCTAAAGAAGAACGCAGACGCAGCGCTCGCCAAGTGCGTGGGCGATGAAAAAATGTTGGTCGTGCGCCGCACTGGCAATCCGGTTCCGTGGACCGAAGGCCGCGATTTCTGGCTGCATGAAGAAATGCTGACCGTCGCGGCCGAATGCCCGGCTGAGGAAATGAATGCCGAAGACCCGCTGTTCATTCTCTACACGTCCGGCTCGACCGGCCGTCCGAAGGGCGTGGTCCACACGACAGGCGGCTACCTGTTGTATGCGTCGATGACCCATCAGTACGTGTTCGATTATCACGACGGCGACGTCTACTGGTGCACGGCGGACGTCGGCTGGGTCACCGGCCACAGCTACATCGTTTACGGGCCGCTCGCCAACGGTGCGACCACGCTGATGTTTGAAGGCATCCCGACCTACCCGACATCCTCGCGTTTCTGGAACGTGGTCGATAAGTGGAAGGTCTCGATCTTCTATACCGCGCCAACCGCCATCCGCTCGCTGATGGGGGCGGGCGATGAACTCGTCAAGCGCACAGATCGTTCGTCGTTGCGCTTGCTCGGCTCGGTCGGCGAACCGATCAATCCGGAAGCCTGGGAATGGTATTACCACGTGGTTGGCGACAGCCGCTGCCCGATTGTCGATACCTGGTGGCAGACCGAAACCGGCGGCATTCTGATTTCGCCGCTGCCGGGCGCAACGGCTTTGAAGCCCGGCTCGGCGACACTGCCGTTCTTCGGCGTTCAGCCGGCACTCGTTGACGACAAGGGTGCGTTCATCGAAGGCGCCGCTCAGGGCAACCTCGTCATTCTCGACAGCTGGCCCGGTCAGTCGCGCACCATTTACCGCGACCACGAACGCTTTGAGCAAACCTACTTCTCGGCCTATTCCGGCATGTATTTCACGGGTGACGGCTGCCGCCGTGATGCCGATGGCTACTACTGGATCACCGGCCGCGTCGATGACGTGATCAACGTCTCCGGCCACCGCATGGGTACGGCCGAAGTTGAAAGCGCGCTGGTCTCACATCCCAAGGTCGCTGAAGCGGCCGTGGTTGGATACCCGCACGATCTCAAGGGCCAGGGCATCTACTGCTATGTGACGCTGAACGCCGGCCTTTCGGGCGACGACGCGTTGCGCAAGGAGCTGGTGGCGCACGTGCGCAAGGAAATCGGGCCAATTGCTTCGCCCGATCTCATCCAGTTCTCACCCGGTTTGCCGAAGACGCGTTCGGGCAAGATCATGCGCCGCATTCTGCGTAAGATCGCCGAAGATGATTTCGGCAGCCTGGGCGATACCTCGACCCTTGCCGATCCGGCGGTCGTCGATGACCTGATCGGCAATCGCCAGAACCGCAAGTAAGGGCGCCGGGAAACCGGGCCAAAATTCGAAAAGGGCACGGCTTAATGGCCGTGCCCTTTGTCATTTTAGCCCGTTCAATTTGGCTCAGCTGGCAACACGAAGCGTATTCAGCTTTTCGACGATGGCCTTGAATGAAGCTTTGAGGTCCGGGCCTGTCTTTGCGTCGAAGAAGTTGCTCGGGCCAGATGCGCATTGTTCCAGTTCTGCGAGCGCGCGCGCGTCATAGAGTGCAAATCCAATTGTGAATACCTGAATATTCTTGCCCTTGATTGCATTGCACAAGGCGTCGAATTGAGCATACGATTCATCAGCTTGAACCGAGTCCGATGAGCTGCCGGTCAAGTAGGACGTGTTGAATTCACCGTCCGTCATAATAATCATCGACTTCTTGACGTTGGGGTCGGTGTAGGGCTTCGGCGCGCTTGCAGCCGGCAATACGCTTGCCCATTCGGGCGACAACAAATACCAGCCCCAGGCCGTGCCGATATGCCCGGCCGTCGCACCTGACGCAAGATAGCTGTCAATCGTGTCCTTGACCTCTTGCTGCTGGCTCTTGCCTTGCAGCGGAAGCACGGTAGGAGACGGGCAATTGTAACGGCTGGGCTTGGGGTCCGTGGTCACATTCGGCAGTTTGTCGATGCCGATTGGAGCCGCATCTGTTGCTGCATGCACGCCCTGACGTTCAACCACACAGGTGTCTTGATCAACACCTGCAACGTCCTTGCATTTCCATTCGTGGTGATCCCAAGAGCACACAGTTGTTGCCGGAACGTTGGTAACGGCAGAGGCCAAAGCGCCCGCGTTAACGGACGCAGAGTAGGGTGCAAGCGCAATGCGCACGCCATCTTCTGAGATTGAACCATTGTACAATTCGTCAATGACGTCCTTGGCTGCCGACTTCAGGTCCGTCAGTTTGTTAGCCGAGTTCATCGAGCCGGTGATATCGAGAACCATTGAGATTTCGACTTTTTTCATGTCGAACACGACTTTCGATTTCAGCGCAACATTCACCGCCGATGAATCGCGGATCAGATTGGAAAACATGGTTGGAAGCGACGCGCCGCCGATCATTTCGACACTGTTTTTCGTCCTGTCAATGGTCACGGTTGGCGTTTGAAGGCTGTTGGCCGTAACGCCGGTCTTTGCCATTGACGCAGTGAAATGGGCGATCGCCATTGTTTGCAGGTCGGCGTCGTTGACAGTGTCGTCGGGCAGTAGCTTGGCGCCAGCCAGCGCCGCGGCGTCGAGTGCCTGCTGCATGCGGGACGTGTAGTTGTAGTAACGGGACGTGTCGATCGCCAAGCCTGTCAGACCAAGCAGAACGATGCAGCTCAAGCCAAAGAGAATAGCAACTGTACCTTCGCGGTCATTGGCAAAATCACGGGACAGCTTGCGGAGCGCGTGCATGTGTAACCTCAATTGGCAGTTTGCGGATAGGTGCCGTCGAGGTTTGCATAAAACACCGTTTAAATTGTTACTGCGAAAAATGCTGGAGAATTAAATGTAGACCAATGGTTTTTATTGTGTTCCGGATTGGATTGAATTTGAGCAAAGTTGCCAGAATTAAACAGCGGTTCATAAAAATTTACGCAATATATCCCGATGCCAGCGTTGCGTTTTGAGCCGTATCGTTCCGCTTCTGCGCAGCCGGGTGCCGGGCCTTTGGTGAAGAATTGCCGAATTGAGACAGGATGTGCCGGAATGAAAAACGCCGGGCGCCGAATATTGGCGTCCCGGCGTCGTTTTTTGTGGCCTTGTTCGGTCCACCAATTACTTGGTAATGCGCAGTTGGGTCAATTTGGCTGCAAAATTCGTGAAGGCTGCTTCCAATTGTTCCGGGCTCGATGCGTTGGCGTAGTAGCCATCACCCGGTGTTGCGCAGGCTTTGAGGGTCTTTTGCGCATCCGCTGGCGCATCAAAGGCGACCGAGAATACCACAACATCCTTGTCAGCGGCCTTCATTGCGTCGCAGAGCTTGACGGCCTGGGTTTTTGACCAGTTGGTCTTGTCGGCCTTGTTGCCGTGGTAGGCGGTGTTGAAGCTGCCGTCGGTCATCAAAATGACGGCCTTGATCAGTTTCTTTTCCTTCACGCGGCTGTAGGACTCTGGTGCGCTGTCGCCGTTGAACGTGCCGCCCCATTGATCCGAGACCATGTTCCAAGCCCACTGGATGCCGAGGTGGCCTGCGGTCCAGCCTTGCGGTTTGAATGCCTTGACGGCCTTAACCAGCGCGTCATGGTCGTCCGAAAGCGGCATGAGCGAGGCGGATGGGCATTCGTAGGCGTTCTTCGGCGTGCTGCCGTCTGAGTCATCGATGTCGTCCTTGCCGTCTTCCTTAACCAGGAATGGTTCGGCGCCTGGGGTGCCGACGATCACGGGGGCATCGGTCAGAAGGCCGCTCTTGCGTTCGGTGACACAACCGTCCTTGCTGCGGAGGTTTGAAATTGCGGAGGCGTATGAGCCCATGTTGATGCCCGAGGAATAGGGCGCCACGCCGATGCGGACACGGTGAGCGGGGTTGGGCTGTTCCGGAATGAGACGGTCGGCGAACTGCTCGAACGCGGTCTTCAATGCATCGATCTTGCGCTTGCCGCCGACGACTTCGCTCATCGATCCGGTGATGTCGAGCGCCATGCCAATCTCAATGTCTTTCTGCTGATAGGTGGCCGCAGATGACACGGGAATGTCCATCTTGGTGAAGCCGCTGACGCGGGCCAGCGTCATCTTAACTTCTGATTTCACGTCGATATCAACTGTGCCATTCGGGCGGTCGATTTTGATGTTCGGTGTGCCAATGGTGCCCATGTTGCGCACGCTTTTGACGTTCTCGTTAAAGAAGTTGGTCGCGAGATCGACAATCGCGCTGTCGCCAAGATCGCCATCAAGCAGGGCGCGGCCGGCAACCAGCGACGAAGCATCAACTGCTTGTGAGATGCGCGAGCGCATGTCGTAAATGCGGCTGTAGTCGACCGCGATGGCGCCCATGAAGAACAACATGAAGGTCAACAAGCCGAACAGCACGGCGACGGCACCTTCATCATCCGAGCCGAATGTCTTAACTTGTAGCTTCCAACGCGTGGACATGTGTCTCTCCGTGAAACATCTTCGTCTTGATGCTCACGGGTGATGCAACCGGGGTGCCGCCAGTGCCAACGCTAGGGCAGGTGCTGTGACTGCCGTTTGGCGTGGTGTATGAACTGTTAAAGGCTGTTCAAGTCTGGTGTGCCATTAACGGTTGGGCGAAAGACTTAAAAATCGCTGGCGATGCCGCCTTTTTCCCAGTCGCCGAAGCGTACAGGGTCTGGGCCGTCCCGTCCGCCGACTTCCTTGGCGGCGTTTGCGGCTGCGGCGTGCTGGCGGCGTTCAGCTGCTTCAGCCAGCGCGCGCTGTGCTTCAGGTGTCAGATGACGCTCGGGCGCTGGAGCCTCGGCAGCCGCCGCTTCTGCCGGATTTTGATCACATTTCGTCATGGCATCTCCCGAAGTTTGCCGGAGTTCGCGTCCCGCCCGATTGCGCCTCTTAACCCAGACGCCTATTGACCATATATAGGACTGAAACCGGCTGGCGGATGACCAGGTGCCGCGCCCGGAGGAGAACGCCAATGCCAATGAACTACGCCAAGACAGCCTTGCTGCTGGCCGCCCTGACCGCGATTTTCGTCGCCATGGGCGCGCTTGTCGGCGGCCGCTCCGGTTTGCTCATCGCTTTTGCAATCGCGCTCGTCATGAACGTGATGAGCCTGTGGAAGTCGGACACGATGGTACTCAAGATGTTCAAGGCGCAAGAGGTCGACGACAGCTCGGCGCCAGAACTGGTGTCGCTCGTGCGAACGCTGGCCGCGCGCGCCGAATTGCCGATGCCGCGCGTCTACATCATGAACAATCCGCAGCCGAACGCCTTCGCAACCGGCCGTAGCCCGTCGCGCGCCGCCGTTTGCGCATCGACCGGCTTGCTTGAAACCTTAACGCGCGAAGAGTTGGCGGGTGTTATTGCCCACGAACTCGCCCACATCAAAAACCGCGATACGTTGACCATGGCCGTTGCCGCGACGATCGGAGGCGCGGTGTCGATGTTCGCCCAGTATTTGCAGTTCGGCGCCATCTTCGGATCAGGCCGAAGCGATGATCGCGGCGCGCTCGGTGGTTTCGGCACGCTCGTTGCGATGTTGCTTGCGCCGATGGCGGCGATGGTCGTGCAGATGTCGATCAGCCGATCGCGTGAGTACGCTGCCGACCGCATGGGGGCGATGATATCCGGCAACCCACTGTGGCTGGCGTCGGCCCTGAAAAAGATCAATGCCAAGGCGCGTCAGGTGATCAACCGCCGCGCCGAAGAAATTCCAGCGGCGGCGCACATGTTCATTGTCAACCCACTCAATGGGCGCGGCATCGACAGCCTCTTTTCAACCCACCCCAATGTCGACAATCGGATAGCCGAGCTGGAAGCGCTGGCCCGTGAAATGGGCATTACCGGCAGCACCGCAGCCCTCGACGATTTGCCGTCGAATGGTGGTGATCTGTCAGGTGGCGATCCACGCGAAGTTTGGGTTGCCGGCCAGAATCATAGTCAGAACAGCGGCCGTTCGCGCCGTCCGTGGGGTTGATACGTGGAATTTGAGCCGCCGCCGAAGCCTGCCAATGCGAATAAGCCGTCGTTGCCTGCTCGCGAGCGGCCGCGCCGGGGCCGCGATTCCAAATGGCAAACGCCACCATTGGCAGCCCCCGGTGGCCTTGCCGCCCGCGATGTTGCCGTCTCTGCGCTGTTCTCGGTCTTCGTCGAGAAGCGCGCTTTCGATGACGTGTTCACAAAAGCGGCTGCCACGCGCAATCTTGAACCGCGTGACCGGGCCTTCGCGCGGTTGATCGCGGCGACCGTGCTGCGCCATCACGGCGAATTGCGCGCGGTCATCGCCCGCTTTCTCGAAAAACCCCTGCCGGAGCACCAGGGGCGCCTTGAGCAAATTTTGCTTTCGGCAGCGGCACAACTGTTGTTTCTGCAAACACCGCCGCACGCCGCGATATCACTGGCGGTCGATCAATGCCGTGGTGACAGTTCGGCGCGCCGGTTCGACAAGCTGACCAACGCTGTGCTGCGCCGTGTCAGCGAGCAGCGCGAAACACTTCTCACCGGCCTCGACGCCGTTGAACTCAACATACCGGCGTGGCTCCTGGCGCGCTGGACGGCCGCTTATGGGCGCGACACAGCTTATGCCATCGGCAGAGCATCGTTGACGGAGGCGCCTCTCGATCTGACCGTGAAGACCGGGCCGGCCGCCTGGGCCGGAACGCTTGGTGGCATTGTTATGCCCAGCGGTTCTGTGCGGCTTGCCGGCGCAGGCCGGATTGAAGACCTGCCGGGATACGATGACGGCGCATGGTGGGTGCAGGATACGGCTGCCGCCTTGCCCGTCAAAATGCTCGGCGATGTGGCTGGCAAAGACGTCGCTGATTTGTGCGCGGCGCCCGGCGGCAAGACCGCGCAATTGGCGGCGGCGGGCGCGCGCGTCACCGCGGTTGATAAGTCGCCGGGGCGGCTCAATCGCTTGAAGGCCAATCTGGCGCGGCTGCACCTTGATGCTGAAACAGCCGTCGCGGACGCCGCAGAATTCGCACCAGGACGGATGTTCGACGCCATTCTGGTGGACGCGCCATGCACCGCCACCGGCACCATCCGCCGCCATCCTGATATTCTGCTGTTGAAGCGCGACGAAGATGTAGCGGCGCTGGCAGCGCTCCAGGCGCGCGTGCTGGCGAGCGCTGCGTTAGCCGTCAAGCCTGGAGGAGCGCTGGTCTATTGCACCTGTTCCTTGGAGCCTGAGGAAGGCTCTCTCCAGATCGGCCGCTTCCTGTCAGCCAACCCTCAGTTCCGCCGGGATCGCATCGATCCCGCCAGTATCGGCGCAGTCCCGGCGTGGTTCACCGCCGAGGGCGACTTGCGCACACTGCCAAGCCACGCCAGTGATATGCCCGATGGGCTGACCGGTCTGGACGGGTTTTTCGCCTCTCGACTGGTGCGCCAAGCCTAAAGCCGG
Organism: Hyphomicrobium sp.; assembly: GCA_013141015.1. Lineage (GTDB taxonomy): Bacteria > Pseudomonadota > Alphaproteobacteria > Rhizobiales > Hyphomicrobiaceae > Hyphomicrobium_B. The sequence goes on from JABFRT010000036.1 coordinate 110,123, forward strand.
AGCCGCCTCACACAGTGATCCACGGTGAAACCTTGGGCCCGCCTTGTTTTGGCGGCACGGAGCAGGTAACCGGGACGACGGGACTGCGCGGCATGCGCGCACCGCGACGGGGATCGCATGACAGGCTTGAGCCTGACAGAACGGCTGAAAATCCGCACGCTCTCGGCTGAGCAGGTGCGCCGCCGCGCGTTGACGCGGGCGCTGTCGTCGCCGTTGCTGCGCTGGCGCTATGGCAGCGCCACCGCCGACCAAATTCTAATTGTGCCGCAGGAGCTGCGCGCCGCCGATCCAAGTTTCTGGTTCGAGATTGAGAACGATCATTTCGGGCTTGCCTCCGAGATCGCCGATTTAAAGGGCGCGTCGCCATTCCGCATCGTCCCGCCGAGTGTGGCGTGGCAGCGCGAGTTGCACGGCTTCGGCTGGCTGCGCCATCTGGCTGCGGCCGAAGTTGACGAAGCCGCCGCGGCCGCCCGCCAGTACGTGCTCGACTGGATCAAGATCAACCGCACACCGCGCGGTGTCGCGTTCGAACCGGCCGTGACTGGCCGCCGTCTGATGTCGTGGATCGCGCACGCCAACATGCTGCTCGAAGGCACAGACGCCAAGACCTACACCACGATCATGTCGAGTGTCGGCGAACAGGTCGTGGCCTTAAACGCGACATGGCGCAACGCGCCGGACGGCGTGCCGCGCATGGTCAGCCTGATTGCACTGGTGCTCTCCGATCTCGCGGTCGCAGGCCATGACAAGCAATTGAAGGACGCGGAATCAGCGCTCATCGCCGAATTGAAACGGCAGATTCTCGATGACGGCGGCCACGTCAGCCGCAACCCGAATGTGCTGGCTGATCTGGTGCTTGATCTGCTTCCGCTTGGCCAATGCTTCCAGGCCCGCGGACGCCAAGCGCCCGAAGAAATCGCTGACGTGGTCAAGAAAGCCCTGGCGTTCCTGCGCTTTATGCGTCTTGGCGACGGCATGCTGGCGCGCTTTAACGGCGTCAGCACCGGCTCGCCTGCGGGCCTTGCAACGGTGCTTGGCTATTCCGGTGGCGAGTTGGAAGCGGTAGGCGCGGCAGACGCATCCGGCTATGCACGGCTTGAGCGCGGCGAGACAGTTGTTATCGCTGACATCGGGTCCCCGCCCGCGCTCGAAATCGCAACCGAAGCACAGGCCGGCGCATTGTCGTTTGAAATGACGTCGCGGGCACGCCTGGTCTTTGTCAACGGCGGGTTCCCGGGCCCAGCGGATCGCGATTGGAATTCGGTCGCCCGCGCAACCGCCAGTCACAACACGCTATGCCTTGCCGAAACATCATCGTCGCGGCTGGTGCGCCACGCCAAGCTTGAAGACATCGTCGGCGGTCTGCCAATCCGTGGGCCGGATATGGTCGCGGCCCGGCTCAGCGATGAAGGCGGCATGGCCGTGTTGGCTGGCAGTCACGACGGTTACGTCGAGCGCTTCGGGCTGCTGCATTTCCGCAGGGTTGCGTTGACGCTCAACGGCGACCGGGTTGAAGGCATCGACCGGCTGGAGCCGCCACAAGGCAGCCTGCGCCTCAAAGCTGATCTGCCGTATGCGATTCACTTCCATTTACATCCAGATTGCCAATGCGAACGGTTGGCGGCGCGCGATACGTGTCTGATCCGTTTGCAGGACGGGCAGGAATGGATTTTTACCGCTGACGGCGCCGATCTCTCGATTGAGGACGGTCTGTATTTCGTCGATAGCGCCGGGCCACGCCCCAATTTGCAGATCGTACTGCGCGGCGCGACTTTTGGCGAAACCGAAGTCCGCTGGCATGTAAAGGCCGTACCGGCCAATGGCCCGCCGCCGCTTGCCTAAGGATATCGCTAAGGAATGGGCCTCACCCCTCCGCAAAGAGAGCGGCAATCCAGCGCGCGGTGCCGCCTGCCATTTGCTTCCTTAAGCGATCATGATAACCGGCGGATCAGAGTCTCCGGGTGGGCCCTTAAAGGTTTGACATGACACAGCACAAAATCCGCCGCGCGCTTCTATCGGTGTCCGACAAGACAGGGCTCATCGATTTCGCCCGCGCGTTACAGACACAGGGCATTGCACTGGTCTCGACGGGCGGCACATCGGCGGCGTTGAAGGCGGCGGGCTTGCCGGTGACGGATGTCTCTGAGCTGACCGGATTTCCTGAGATGATGGATGGCCGCGTCAAGACGCTGCATCCGAAAGTCCACGGCGGGTTGCTGGCCATTCGCGGCAACGCCGAGCACGACAAGGCCGCGTCCGATCACGCGATCCTGCCCATCGATCTGCTGGTCGTAAACCTCTACCCGTTCGAACAGACTGTCGCCCAGGGTGGGGACTTCGATACTTGCGTTGAAAATATCGACGTCGGTGGTCCGGCCATGATCCGGGGCGCTGCCAAAAATCACGAGTCCGTTACGGTCATTGTCGAGCCGGAGGATTACGCGGTTGTGCTTGGCGATATGGCCAAGCACGACGGCGCAACGTGCCCGAAGCTGCGCCGCAGATTAGCGCAGAAAGCCTATGCGCGCACCGCCGCCTATGATGGTGCGATTTCCAATTGGCTCGGTGCGGTCATCGATCACCCGGAAGCTAAGCCGGAAGGGTTCCCGCGTACGTTCTCGGTGCAGTTCACAAAGAAGCAGGCCATGCGTTATGGCGAGAACCCGCATCAGCACGCAGCCTTTTACGTTGGCCGTGACCCAGAGGCGGGCTCCGTGTCGAGCGCGCGCCAGCTGCAAGGCAAGGAACTGTCCTACAACAACATCGCCGATACAGACGCCGCGCTCGAATGCGTCAAAGCGTTTTCGGAAAAGCCCGCCTGCGTGATCGTCAAGCACGCCAACCCGTGTGGCGTGGCGGAAGCGGATAGCCTGCTCGCCGCCTACGACCGCGCCTACAAGACCGACCCCGAATCCGCGTTCGGCGGCATCATCGCGTTCAACCGCCCACTCCACGCCGCAACGGTCGCTGCCATTCTTGAGCGGCAGTTTGTTGAAGTCATCGTCGCGCCGGAAATTTCAAGCGACGCTATCGCGCTTGCCGAAGCAAAGAAAAACGTTCGCCTGCTCGCTTGCGGTCAGTGGCCGGAAACGCTGGCGCAGCGTCTCGACTTCAAGAAGGTCAACGGCGGTCTGCTGGTCCAAGATGCCGATCTCGCGCTTTATGATGCTCTGAAGGTTGTGACCAAACGCCAGCCGACGGATGCTGAAATGGCAGACCTGCTGTTTGCCTGGAAGGTCACCAAGTTCGTCAAATCCAATGCCATCGTCTATGCGCGCGACGGCGCCACAATCGGCGTTGGAGCTGGCCAAATGAGCCGTGTGAATTCAACGCGCATCGCGGCCATCAAGGCCGAGCAGGCGGGTCTCGACATCAAGGGTTCAGTCGTCGCGTCCGACGCGTTCTTCCCGTTTGCCGACGGCTTGATCACGGCGGCGGATGCGGGCGTGACCGCGGTCATTCAGCCGGGTGGATCGATGCGCGACGATGAAGTCATCAAAGCCGCCGACGCGCGCGGCCTCGCGATGGTCTTCACCGGCATGCGCCATTTCCGGCACTGAGACCACGCGCCAATGCTATGATGTTGACTGCCGAGATGTTGGCGGGGGCCTGCTGCCACGTTATCAATATACACCCTGCAGAGCGTCACGCTACTTCAAGCACAAAACACTCTTAAGTGCGGGGATAAGTCGTTAAGCATCTTTGCTCGTTCGCACAAACAGCATCATTGCAGCCCCGATGACCAGGAACGCGAGCACGGCCGACATGCCGATCCGCTGGCTGCCCGAATATTGCGTCACGAACGCCACCAGGAATGGCGCAAGAAACGCCGTGACTTTTCCTGAGAACGCAAACAGTCCAAAAAATTGGGTCATCTTTTCAGCCGGCGCCAAACGCGCCAGCAACGAACGGCTGGCCGCCTGCACGGGTGCCGCGACGAGACCGACAATCACCGCGAACAGAAGAAACGCTTGTTCGCCGGTTGACGAGAACGGTTTCGAGCCAGCGGCCTTCGCCGCGACTTCGGTTGAGAAAAGAATGTGGTTCTTATCGACCGATAGAATGCCGATGGCACCCGCCAGCAATATCAACAACGCGCCGATGATCACGGTCTTCGGCCCAAGTTTGTCATCAAGGCGTCCGCCGATCAGCGCACCGAACGCGCCGACCAGCGTCAGCACGATTCCGAAAATACCGAGTTCCAGCGGACCCCAGCTGAACACGGAAGCCCCATAAATACCGCCGAACGTGAAGATGGCCGTCAGGCCGTCGGTGTAGAGCATGCGCGCGATCAGGAAAATCAAAAGGCTCGGCATGCTGGGCAATGATTTGAGCGTATCCAACAATTCCGCGCCCGCCGATTTGCGTTCGACCGTCGAATTTGTGACCGGGCGTTTGTCCGGCACGAACAGAAAAAACGGGATGATGAAAATTGCGAACCACAGCGCCGCAATCGGCCCGGTGATGCGGTCGCCTTGACGTTCAGCGGCGTTGAGCTGCAACAGCGGATCAAGCCCGAGTAATGTTTTCGCCTCTCCCGGCAGCGGCACCAAAAAACCCGCGACCAGCGCAAGGCTGGCCAAACCGCCGAAATATCCGACCGCCCAGCCGGTGCCCGACAAGCGGCCAAGCTCGTCCTTGGGCACAAGGCCGGTCATGATCGAATTTGAGAACACACCCATCAATTCGGCGGCAAGCGTTGCGATGATGAACCCTGCGAGCACCAGCATAATCGTCGCGGTGCTGGCGCCGGGTGTTGCCATCCACAGCGTCGAAAGGCCGGCCAGGAAAATCATGGCGAGGCCGGCCATCCAAGGCTTGCGGCGTCCGCGGCCATCAGCCATTGCACCGAGGAAGGGGCTGAGAATTGCAATCAACAGCCCGGCGACGGCCGCCGCATAGCCCCAGAGCGATTGGCCTGTGACGGCGTTTTCAGCAACAGCGTTGGCGAAGTAGGGCGCGAACAAAAACGTCTGCACCAGCGTATAGTAAGGTTGCGCCGCCCAATCGAACAGCATCCACGACGCGCGCGCCCGCAGCGGCGCTCTTTCGATTGTTTCAGCCGCGTGGCTGGCGCCATCGAATGGAGTGGTCATGCCTCTTGTCCCCTTGAGCGTGTGACTTTGGGCAACGCTTTAGCATGATTTGATAGCCGGGCGATCGTTGCCTCAGCCGTCGAGAACGATCAAATGGTTCGGCAGTTCATTGGGGTCGCGAGAGCCGGGCGGGAAATGCTGGCTCAAATGCTGGCCGGTCCGCTCAATCGCCTGCACGAAGCCCTCCGCTGGATGGCCGAGCGAAATTTCGCGTGTCAGGCTATCGACGATCTCCTGCCACGTACCAGGCGGAACCTTGGCATCAATGCCGCGATCCGCCAGAATTTCTGCATGACGCTCGGCGACGGAGACGAAAATCAACACGCCGGTGCGTCCCGCTGTCGTGTGCAGGTTCTGCACCAGAAATTGCTCGGCGGCGCGGCGATGGGCGTGGGCATTGCGAATTGAGCGCGGCACCAGCGCGGTGCGAATACGGCGCGGCCAAAGAGCGGCGATGAGCGCTAGGAAAACGAGGAGCTGGATCAGAAAGATCCACTGCACCTTCATCCAGGTGAAATGAATAAGCGGCCACGGCACAATCAGCGCTGCAAGAGCTGCCCACAGAAACGGCACGTAGTGATACGCATCGCTGGCGTCGGTGACGACCGCAACGATTTCGCCAGACGTCTTGTTCTCTGCCGCTGAAATGGCGTTGGAGATCCGCGTCCGTTCCTGATCTGAAAATATGCTCATCGTGTCTGCTCTTTCATGAGGGCTGCACGCCTCTGCCGTTTGGCTGTTGGGCGCTACCAGTCACCCGACGCGCCGCCGCCTCCAAAACTGCCGCCGCCACCGGACCATCCGCCGCCGCTGCCACCGCCGCCAGACCACCCGCCGCCCCAATCGCTGGAACCGCCCGGAATAATGATCACCTGACGGTTGCGGGCAATGCGCCGCTGGCGCTCAAGCTGTTGGCGCTGATCCGGCGTCAGGTTGCGTTCCCACTCTTGTTGGGCCAGCGCCGCCTTGCGCATCTGATAGAAGATCAGGCCAATGATCAGCGCAAACACCAGCAAATGAATGTAGGGCGTGACGTCGTCCTGCGGCGAGCGCTTGACGCGGGCCCGCAGCTTGACCTCTTCGGCGTCGCCCAGCAGCACGGCTTTGATGTCGCGCACACCATCGCGGATGCCGCCCGAGAAATCGCCGCGCCTGAACTTGGTCAGGATGGCGTTTTCAATAATCAGCTTCGACATCGTGTCGGTCATCAGCGGCTCAAGCCTGCGGCCAACTTCGATGCGGACCTTGCGGTCCTTCGGCGCCACGATCAGCACGACGCCGTTGTCTTTGTCCTTCTGGCCAATCGCCCATTTCCGGGCGAGGCCGATGCCGTAGTCTTCGATTGTGTAGCCGTCGAGCGAGTTGACAGTGACGACGGCCACCTGATCTGTGGATGTGCCTTCGAGCGCCTGCAATTCGGCATCGATGGCCGCGCGGTCTTCGGCGGTCAGCAAGTTGGCATTATCGACAATGCGGCCGGTCAGTTCGGGATAGACCGGTGCCGCGAATGCGACAGCTGAAGAAAGTGCGGCCAATACCGCCGCGAGCAGCATGATGATCATGCTCCCGCGGCGGCTCATGCCGGACACGCTTTCAGTTAAACCACGTCTGGTCATGGCAGCGGCAGCCCTACCCATGCAACGTCATCCTGAGTTGCGGCGTGCCAATATTACTTCTTGTCGAAGTTGACCTTCGGAGCTGCTTGTTCGGCGGCCGGAATGTCGAACGACGCCATTTCCTTGGATGTTGGGTACATGAACGACTTCCACCAGCGGCCGGGGATCGTCACCAGCTCGGTGTTATAAACGCGCACCGCTTCGATGTAGTCGCGGCGCGAAATGGCGATACGGTTTTCAGTGCCTGAAAGTTCGCTCTGCAGCGCCAGGAAGTTCTGGCCGGATTTGATATCGGGGTACTTTTCAGCGACCACCATCAAGCGGCCAAGCGCACCGCCGAGTGTGTTCTGGGCTTCCTGGAACTTCTTCATCGCGTCCGGATTGTTGAGCACGTCGGCCGGCAGATTGATCTGGGCTTGTGTCGCCTTGGCGCGCGCTTCGACAACGTCGGTCAGAACAGTCTTTTCCTGATCGGCGAAACCTTTGACGGTCGCGACTAGGTTGTCGATCAAATCGGTGCGGCGCTTGTACTGGTTGAGCACTTCGCTCCAGTTGGCTTTCGCCTGCTGCTCATAGGTCGGGATATTGTTGACGCCGCATCCGGCGAGCGTGACGGCCGCAAACAGCGTGGCGGCAAGGGCAATGAGGCGGGTGGCGTGAGGGGCAGCTTGGGCCATGACGCAGATGATCCTTTTGTCCGGTCCGGTGGTCCGGTCCGATTGAACTCGGTCGCGGCGCTCAGGGCAGTCCCCTGGGCGCGCCGCCCTTGTCGTATGGCGTTAACGCTGGCGGCGCAAGGGCTTGCATCGTGCGAAACACCTCTACAACGATTGACAGGTTTACCACGTCTCCGGCTCTCCCTTCGAGGCGGGCCAAAGCTCGGTTATTCTGGGCACTGAGGGCACGCGCGGGGTGCGCCTCAGGCCCGGATTGCCGGTGTCTGTTAGTCGCCCCGGTGTGCGCTTTGCGGCAATTGAAACGCGGCCGCCCCGGCTGCGTCATGGGAGGCTTCGCAGTATGCGTATTCTGAATGTGGCTGCGGGTGCAGTCATAACACTTGCGGCCGCTGGCGCCGCTCCGGCCTTCGCTGGACATTGGGGCTGCGGCGGCCACGCGGTCGAATGCTATGAAAAGGTCCGCCTGCCGGACGTTTATGCAACGCAGGCGCGCTCCGTCGTCGTTCGTCCCGGTTACAGCCAAGTCGTCCACACGCCGCCGGTTGTCATCAATCGCGCCGAGAAGGTGCTGGTCAGTCCAGGCCGCTGGCACGAGCAGCATGTTCCAGCCGTTGTCGGCACCCGCACCGAACGTGTACTGGTCTCGCCAGCGTCGCGGAGTTACGAAACGCTGCCAGCTGTGACGCGCCAGGTTCATGAAACTGTCGTCGTCGCGCCGGGCCACACGTCGTGGCAGCACCGCCGCGGCTTTCTCGATCACGGAGAGAAGCTCTGCAAGGTTCATCACCCTGCGGTTACACGCACAGTAACGCGCGATGTCGTCGTGCAGCCTGCCCGCCGCGTCGCTCATGAAACGCCTGCGGTCTATCGTACCGTTGAGCGTCCGGTTGTGATCCAGCCGGCTTCAACGCGCCGCGTCTATGAAGCGCCGATGTACGGCCACGTTGTCCGTCCAGTGGTCATCAGCCCAGGCTCGCAGCATGTCGTCTCACATGCGCCGGTCGTGGCGACGGTGCGCGAAACGGTCAAGGTGCGTGACGGCGGCTACGGCTGGTCGCGCAGCAGCGGCGGCCACAGCGGTCTGTTCGGACATCATCACGGCGGTCACGGCCGCGGACGTGGATTGTTCGATCACTGAGCTGGGCAAACAGCGACTGCGAATTTTCTAAGGGCGCATCATCCGATGCGCCCTTTTTGCATTTTTGAAGCCGGCATTTGATGGCGGGCAAACAATCGCGCACGCGTTGTAAGCGATGACAGTTTTATGAAGGCTGCGGTTCTGAACGCAGGCCAGAATAGGACTGCGCCGCAAATCAACCAACTTCAAAAAACACCTCACCATATCCACCGTTCGGTGGACGATAGCGCGCAGTCCGTCGTGTTACGAAGGACTTATGCCGGGGTTGCGCAAAAATCGAACGGTCACGCATCTCTAAGGCAAACCAGTGTTTTGAGTGCGATTTTTCAATGCAGATTGAGCGGCACATCGCTGCGCTTTTGGCCGCGTTCCAGGCAACGCTTCCGGTCTTGCGACCGAGCACAATATTAGTTTTTGCAAACATCAGTACACCCGCAATGGGCCGCCGCGCATGCCGCGCAGCAGGCATTGTTGCGTCGTCAGAAGCCAAACAATCCGACTGACACACCAACGTCTACCAATGGAGAACAACAATGGCCCTCTATAATGCAATCACCACGGGTTCGGTCGGCAACGTCGCCTGGTTTGATCAGACGTGGACGTTCTCAACCGGCAGCACGCCGTTTAATGATCTTCTGATTTTTACCCACCCGGACGGCAGCAAGACGCGGATCTGGGGCACCAACCTGACGTACGATGTTGGTACAGGAACGATGGGTGCATCGGGCAACATCCATTATATCCGCCATCACGACGCAGCCGACGTTCAGACAGAAAACATCGGCGATGGTCTGCATCTTCTCAATATCAACGCCGCTACGTTCTGGCAGAGCCAGCCGGATATGGCTTCGCGCTTCAATTTGGTGTTTGCAGGTGCCGATCTGATTGACGCGGGCGGCCCGTTGATCAGCCAGACGCTGGGCGGCGGCGAAGGCGCTGATCAATTCTTCGGTGGCCCCGGCCATCTCGACACCGTCGACTATCGCTTCGCGCAAGCCGGGATCTCGGTCAATTGGCTCAATAGTAGCCAGAACCAAGGTGAAGCCATTGGCGACACCTTCAACTCGATCGAGAATCTCAACGGCAGCAGCTTCGGCGACTACTTGGTCACTGATAATGCGGCCAACACCATACTCGGTGGCGGCGGCGCCGATATTGTCGATGGTTCCGGCGGCAACGACACCCTTATGGGTGGTGACGACAGCGACCAGGTTTATGCCGGTGCCGGAGACGACTTGCTCTTTGCCGGTACGGACTTTGGCGACTCCGGAAGTCTAGACATCATAGATTTTCTCACAGCGGTCGATCCCGTCTTTAGCACCGTTGGCATCACGCTGACGCTTGACGCGAACGGCAACGGCGACGTGACCTACGGTGGGACCGGTCATGACATCTTCTATAACTTCGAGGGTGTTTACGGCACCGAGCTGATCGACAATATCACCGGCAATGCCGCCTCTAACGTGCTCGCCAGCCGCGGCGGTGACGACGTGCTGATGGGCATGGCCGGTCAGGATATTTTGTGGGGCGGCGACGGTAGCGACTGGCTGTCGGGCGGCGCAGACAACGATGATATCCACGGCGAGAATTGGGGGACGACGGTCGATACCATCGACTGGAAAGATGGCACGGCGGCCATCGTCTTTACGCTTGCTGAATCCGGCGCTGGCAGTTTCGCGGTCGCGGGACTTGGAACCGATACATTCGACGGCATTGAAGGCGTATCAGGCACAAATGCTGGTAGCGACAGCATCACCGGCAATAGCCAGGCGAACTGGTTGTACGGCAATGCTGGCGGAGATTCGCTCTACGGCCGCGGTGGCGGAGATGCTCTTTATGGCGGTGTCGGCAGTGACTTTCTAATGGGCGGCGCTGGTGACGACAGCGTGAACGGAGCGGCACCGCTCACAATCGATAGCGAAATCGATGTTATTTCGTTCCGCGACGCGACCGGCGGTGTCTCTTTCACGCTAGGGGCTGGTGGCAACGGCGTTGCAAACCTCGTCGCGGCAGGTCTTGGAACCGATAGCTATACCGGCATCGATTGGGTCGATGGCAGCGAGTTGGGCGACACCATCAATGGCAACGAGGCCGACAACACCATTTTTGGTCATGGCGGTATTGACCAGATGTTTGGTGCAGGTGGCAGCGACCGGTTGTTCGGCGATTCCGAAGGCGATACATTGAACGGAGGTGCAGGCATTGACTTCATGTATGGTGGAACTGGCGACGACAAATACGTGATTGACAACGCCGGCGATCAAATTTTTGAAGACGCTTTCAATGGCACCAATGACTACGTCTATACGTCGATCAGCTACACTCTGGCCGCTGGAAAAGATATCGAAGGTTTTTCCGCCAATCCTCAAGCGGCAACCAGCCCGATCAACCTGACGGGCAATGAACTGAAGCAGATCATTCGCGGTAACAACGGCATCAATACCATATTGGGCGGCGGCGGCGGCGACAGCTTGTATGGCTTTGGCGATAACGACAGGCTTGAAGGCCAAGCGGGCGGCGACCATCTGACCGGCGGCATCGGTGTTGACCGGTTTGTGTTCCGCGAGAGCCTCGGCTTGGCTTCAGGAATCGACCGCATCTACGATTTCACCAGCACCGATCAGATCGTCATTGATGCGGTCTCCATCAGTGCGCAGACGCTTTTGACTGCCAACCAGTTCGTTCTCGGCACAACAGCTCTCGATGCTAACGACCGCGTGATTTACGATGAAACAACCGGTATTGTCCGGTTCGACGCTGACGGAACAGGCGTCAAAGCCGCTCTTCTTTTCGCCGTACTTAATACCAAGCCGGTCATCTCGTTCGCCGACTTTGAATTGATCTGATGCACCATGTGCGGCCACGGGGCTTAAGCAATGAGCGCCGCATTCTAAGACGCATCATGAACCACTAACGTCATGCGCGGCAAAATGGGCCGCGCATGAAACGCGTTTGCCGTAGGCAACGGCGCGGATAGGACGGGTGCGATCACACTGGCGGCGATCGTTGGCCGCAAGATAATCCCGGCTCGGGTTGCCGCGAACCGCGCGCCATTAAAATCGCAAAAGGGAAAAGAATGGCCTAGCAAGTTGCGCACGTGCAACGTGCACTTTGCCGTTTTGATGCTTCCCTTAGGCGTTCCAGCCCAAGCCGGGGAGCAACGCTTCCCGTGAAGGGAGCAACGTAAGCATCCGGTGAGAGCCGCCTTGCGGGGCCGTGACGATACAGTTCACCTCGGCAGAGATAAAGCCGGGAGGATATTGTTCCGTGGATGTATCTGGACATAGAGCAAGGCAGTTCGCGACGATCGTCGCAGAGACGCGGCGTGTACGCACGGAGGAGGAGCGCCGTGCGATCGTAGCTGAGGCGATGCAGGGCCGCCGCAACGCCTCTGCGGTGGCTCGCAAGCACGGGGTTGCCCCGAGCTTGTTGTTCCGCTGGAAGCGGTTGTACGCGGCGCAGGGGAAACCAGCCTGCCCGCCTTCGCCTCCAGCATTCATGCCTATCACGGTGGCATTGCCGTCGCCGGCATTTTCAGGTGCTGCAACGAAGCCGGTCGGAAGGATCGAGATCGAGACGGCAGGCGGTCGCATATTGCGGGTTGGTGCGGATATCGATATCGGCGCGCTCAAAAGGATCGTGGCGGCGCTGGAGACGGTTTGATGATCCCGGTTCCAGCGGGCGTGCGTGTGTGGCTCGCAACCGGTCACACGGACATGCGGCGCGGCTTTCCGGGGCTGGCGCTCATGGTGCAGGAAACGCTGAAGGCTGATCCGCATGCCGGGCACCTCTTCGTCTTCAGAGGCAAGCGTGGCGATCTCGTGAAAATCATTTGGCACGATGGTCAAGGCGCCTGCCTGTTCTCGAAGCGGCTTGAACGTGGCCGGTTCATCTGGCCGACGCCGAGCGAAGGCGCGGTGACGATCTCGCCAGCGCAATTGGGATACATGTTGGAGGGGATCGATTGGCGTGCCCCACAAAAAACGTACCGTCCGGAGATCGCGGGATAACGCGAAGCAGTGTAGAAATGCGCCATGGCGCTCGATCCGCGACATTGCCTGACGATATCTCAGTTTTGAAGGCAATGTTGATTGCGAGCGAAGCTCGATCGGACGGCTTTGATGCCGAGATCGCGCATCTGAAACTGACGATCGCCAAGATTAAGCGAGACGAATTCGGCGCGAGTTCTGAAAAGGGCGCGCGGCTCATCGATCAACCTCGAGATGCAGCTTGGTGAGCTGGTTGCGACCGCAAGCGAGGGCAAGGCTGCGACGGCCATCGAACGTCCGGCGCCGGTTGGCGAAGAAGAACTTCATAAACCGGCACGCCGGGCATTGGACCCGAAACTCCCGCGCGAGCGGATCGTGCACGAAGCGCCCTGCATCTGCGGCCATTGTGGTTCCGGATCGCCTGCGCAAGCTCGGCGAAACGATCACGGAAACGCTCGAACACGTGCCTGAACAGTGGAAAGTTCTGAGCCACGTGCGCGAGCAGTTCACCTGCCGGGTGCGAAAAAGATCACGGAAACACCCGCCCCATCGCATCCGATTGCGCGCGGACGGGCTGGGCCCCAGTTGCTGGCCGAGGTCCTGCACACAAGTACCGGGCGCATCTCCCCTTGAACCGCCACAGCGCTCTTTTTATTCGGCCCAGGGCATCGATCTCGACGTATCGACGATGGCAGATTGGGTTGGTGCCTGCGCTGCAACGCTTGCTCCGCTCGTCAGGGAAATCGAAAAGCACGTATTTGCAGCCGAACGCATTCATGCCGACGACACGACGGTTCCAGTCCTGGCCAAAGGAAGATGCACGACGGGCCGCTTGTGGGCCTACGTGCGTGACGATGCGCCCTTCGGTGGCCAAGCGGCACCTGCTGCGCTCTTCCATTACGCACCGACGCGCGGCGGGAACACCCTGAAAAGCATCTCGCCACCTACTGCGGCCTCATGCAGGCCGACGCCTACTCAGGATATAATGGCCTCTACACCAAGGGCCGCATGCCCGGCGAGATCGTCGAAGCGGCCTGCTGGGCCCATGGCCGCCGCAAGTTCTTCGAACTGGCCGAGCTACAAAAAGCACCGGTTGCGATCGAGGCCGTCAAGCGCATCGACGAACTATTCGCCATCGAGCGCGAGATCAACGGCAAGCCACCGGACGCGCGTCTTGCCATCCGCCAGGAACGATCAAAACCACTCGTTGAAGCTCTCGAAATCTGGCTCAGAGGCGAACGCAAAAAGCTTTCGTCCAAGGCGCCGGTCGCGAAAGCGATCGACTACGGCCTGAAACGATGGCCGGCCTTCACACACTTCCTCGATGATGGCCGCATCTGCATGAGTAACAACGCCGCCGATCGCGCGGTGCGTGGCGTCGCCGTCGGCCGCAAAAACTGGACCTTCTGCGGATCAGATTCCGGCGGACGGCGTGCGGCCTCGATCTACACCCTGATCGAGACCTGCAAACTGAATGACGTTGACGCCCGTGCCTGGCTCGCCGACGTTCTCGGCCGCATCGCCGATCATCCGGCCAAACGTATCGCCGAGCTGCTGCCCTGGAACTGGAAGGCCGCGCGCTCCGCTCCTGCACAGGCGGCTTGAACCCATCACACCCGCGGTCTTGGCCGGATGCTTAGTAAGCGCTGCACCGTTCCCACCTTGACGGATCAGGCGGGGATTTTGGCGTAGGCCCAGGGCATGAGTTCATCGATGCGCGATGCTGGCCACCGGTTGACGAGCTTGGTCAGTGTGTCGGCGAGCCACGCATGGGGGTTCACGCCGTTCAGCTTACAGGTCTCGATGAGCGAGGCGATGATCGCCCAGTTGGAGCCTCCGTCGTCGCTGCCGGCGAAGAGCGCGTTCTTGCGATTGAGTGCGATGGGCCGGATCGACCGCTCGACCGTGTTGCTATCGATTTCGACGCGGCCGTCGTCGAGGAAGCGGCAGAGTCCATCCCAGTGGTTCACGCCGTAACGGATCGCCGCGGCGATTGGTGCTCCGCGCGGAACTTTTGCGAGTTGCTTGCCAAGCCACGCCTTCAGATCGTCTACGAGGGGCAGGGTTTGTGCCTGCCGCACAACGTGGCGGTCGGCAGCGGTGCGGCCACGGATCTCGGCTTCAATGCCGTAAAGTGCACCGAGTCTGTCGAGCGCTTCGCTGGCGATTGGCGCATTGCCGCCTTTTGCGATGTCGTAGAACTGGCGGCGGAAGTGGCTCCAGCATAAGGCGAGCGTGACCGCGCCGCCAGGACGGTTTGCGTCGGCGAGCCCATTGTAACCGGCATAGCCGTCGACCTGCAGCGTGCCGCTGAAGCCAGCGAGCAATGCGCGTGCGTGTTCGCCGCCTCGTCCAGGCGCGTACGTGTAAGCAACGGCGGGAGGACCTGTTCCCGGGTGCTTCGGATGCCCACTCGCATCCGCACCGCCGCCCCACGGCCGGTCGTCACGGGCGATGGCCCAGAGGTAGCCGGTCTTGGTCCGGCCAGCGCCCGGATCGAGCACCGGGCAACGCGTCTCGTCGCAGAAGAGCTTCGGAGAGCTTTTCAGGATCTCGATGAACCGCGCGTGTAGTGGCTCGAGTTCGACGGCGGCATAGCCGACCCAGTGACACAGAGTCGAACGGTCGATGTTGACGCCCTCACGTGCCAAGATCTGCGCTTGGCGATAAAGCGGCAGGTGATCGGCATATTTTGACAACAGCACGTCGGCAACGAGTGCTTCGGTCGGCAGGCCTCCCGCGATCAAACGGCTCTGCGCGGGCGCCTGCACGACGCCATCGGTGCAAGTCCGGCAGGCATATTTCGGACGCCGCGTCACAATCACCCGCAGCGTCGCTGGGATTTTGTCGAGGCGCTCGGATGTGTCTTCGCCGATCACATGGAGTTCGCCGCCGCAGCACGGGCAGGCCTTCGCCTCAGGCTCGACGATAATTTCTTCGCGCGGTAGATGTGCAGAAGCAGATGTCCCCGGTTGGAACGGCGCGTCTTAATGGCGTGGCCTTTGATGATCTCGTTGGCGTTCTCAGCTTTAGCGTTCTCGACGGCAAAGCCGGTCTGCACGTCGTCGAGGGCGAGGTTCATCTGATCGTCGGTGATCCTCTCCGATGAGCGGCCAAAGTGCGCGCGGCGCAGCACTCGCAGAATATGCGCAAAGCGCTCATTCTGGCTTTTTTGAAGCGTAGGTTCTCGCTGGCAAGAGCCGCATTCGCAGCACGCGGCGGCGAGCACCATCGCCTTCAAGGCCGCGACGTCATCCGGGAGCTCATCGGGCGACAGCATCATGGCTAGCAGAATCGCCGATTTGGGCGTTGCAGCGCTGGTGGTACGCGCGCGTTCGATGTGGATCACTGCGCTGCTGTGGGACGTACGACACGCTGCGCATGCACACGCGACCAATCGAGCCCTTCGAGCAGGGCCGAGAGTTGCGCCGGCGACAGCCGCATGACGCCATCTTCAACCTTCGGCCATCGGAACGTGCCGCCTTCGAGCCGCTTTGCCAGAAGACATACCCCGGTGCCATCCCAGAACAGCAGCTTCACACGATCTGCGCGCTTAGCGCGGAACACATAGATCACGCCGGAGAACGGCTCCAACTTGAGTTCGCCCTCGATGATGGCAGCGAGCCCATCCATACCCTTCCTGAAGTCGACAGGTTTGGTTGCGATAAACACCCGCACGCTGGTCGGCGGCACGATCACGCCAGCACCTTCAGCGCCTTCAATACGAGTGCGAGTGTTTTGGCGTCGGCGGCACGGCGTATCCGGACAGTGGCCGTACCGAAGCTGATTTCGATGGCCGATGCTTCTCCAGCCTGAGCTGGGGCAGGCTGTGCCGTTTGCACCGGTGCCACATCGACGACGGCGCGCGCGAACATTGCTGGCTCACCGCCCGAAAAACCAACTGCCTGCAACGCATCGGTGCGAAAAGTTTTTATCCACCCGAACAGCTGCGATGGCGTGAGGTCATGCCGGCGGGCAACGCGAGACACCACTGCGCCATCGGCAAGAGCCTCGGCGACAATTGCTATCTTCGCCTCGTCCGGCCACTTGCGGCGCCGGTCGTCGCCAGAAAGCACCTCAATCCGGCGCGGCCGGGCAGGCTTAGTGATATCACTATGGTCGTCACTATGGACGTATCGATCCTGCGCCATGACGCGAAACCATCAGTCCATCCGTCACGGAATTCCAGGTGGGGGCAGTGAAGCGCTTATGATGCTTACGGAGCAACTTCATAAGCTTCTGTTTTTCATGAGACAATTGGAGCGGGCGAAGGGATTCGAACCCTCGACCCCGACCTTGGCAAGGTCGTGCTCTACCCCTGAGCTACACCCGCATCCATTTGGGGTCAGCGCCTTGCGGCGCCGCGAGAGACGCCTTATGGCGCAAGTGTCCGGGCATTGCAAGAGGGCCGCGTTAGCCTTTCTTTCGCCCCCGGCGCGACGAATTGGGCGGGGTGACCCGCAGCCTTGTCTTGCGGCCCATGCAACTGAGGATCAGACCGTGCCAGAGACGCCGACGTTCAACCCTCCCCTGACCCGCAAGGCGCTATTTGAGCGGCTTGCGGCCATGGATATCACCACCACCACAATCGAGCATGCTGAGGTCTTCACGGTTGCCGAAAGCGACGCAATTCACGCCGCATTACCGGGCGCGCACACCAAAAACCTGTTTCTCAAGGACGACAAGGGCGCCCTGGTGCTCATTGTTGCCAATATCATGACCAAGGTCGATTTGAAGGCCACTGCCCGGGCACTGGGTGCGGGACGGTTCTCGTTCGGCAAGCCGGAGCTGCTGGCCTCCGTGCTCGGCGTCACGCCCGGTTCGGTCACGGCGTTCGCGATCGCCAACGACACCGCCGGCCGGGTCCAAATGGTTGTCGATGCCGGGCTAATGACCCACGACAGCCTCAATTGTCATCCACTTCAGAACACGGCGACAACCAACATTGCGCGCGATGATCTTTTGCGGTTCATTCGCTCAACCGGCCACGAGCCCAAAATTATAACATTGACCGGCGTTTGAACCGGCACGGATGGAGACGTTTCTATGGATTTTGGCCAACGCATAGGTGCGGATGGTGTGCTCGGCGACGCTGGCGTCATCAAGGATTCAACGTCCGCTGGTTTCGCCCGCGACGTGATTGAAGCCTCGCGTGAGGTGCCAGTCATTGTCGATTTCTGGGCCAGCTGGTGCGGCCCATGCAAACAACTGACGCCGCTGCTTGAGAAAGTCGTGCGCAGCTATGGCGGCAAGGTGCGGCTTGTCAAAATCAACGTTGATGAAAACCAAGCCATCGCCGCCCAGCTCCGCGTGCAATCGCTGCCGACCGTTTATGCGTTCCGCGACGGCCAGCCGCTGGATGGCTTTGTCGGCGGGCAGCCTGAGGCGACGCTACGCTCGTTCGTCGATCGTTTGGTTGCCGAGGACGAGGCGAATGATATCGACGCCGTATTGAAAACCGGAGATGAACTTCTCGAACAGGGCGACTTGCAGGGCGCAGCCGAAGTCTATGCCGCGATCCTGCAAGAAGATCGCGAGAATGCCGATGCGCTGGCCGGCCTCGCCGCCTGTTACCTTGGCACCGGCGATCTCGACCGCGCCCGCCAGACGGTGTCGCTTGTGCCGCCCGCAAAGCGCTCGACCGCGCGCGTGCAAGGCATAGAGGCCGCGCTCGATCTCGCCGAAAAGGCAGGCTCGGCGGGCGATCCGTCGCAGCTGATGCGGCGCTTGGATGCTGATCCTAATGATCACCAGACCCGTTTTGATTTAGCCGTGGCTTTGGCTGCTGCCGACCGTAAGGCCGATGCGCTTGAACACCTGCTTGAGATTATGCGCCGTGACCGCAAGTGGAACGAGGAAGCCGCGCGCAAGCAGTTGTTGCAGCTTTTTGATGCTTGGGGCCCCAAAGAAGCTCTGGTGGCGGAAGGCCGCCGTAGGTTATCGTCGCTGTTGTTCAGCTGAGCTGCTGCGCTACACAGAGAGGCTTTCGTGACCCTGACAGAGCGCTATCGCCGCCCAGCGGATCTGCCGCCGCGCATTCCGGTATTTCCGCTGCGCGGGGCAATTTTGCTGCCGCGCGCTACACTGCCGCTTAATGTGTTTGAACCGCGCTATCTGCAAATGATAGACGACGCGATGTCGGGATCGCGCGTCATCGGCATTCTGCAGCCGCTCGGTTCCGACGATGACGACGAAATTGAAAGTCCGCTTGGCAAGAGCGCTGGGTTGCGGCGGGTCGGCTGTGCGGGCCGCATCACGTCCTATCAGGAACTCGACGACGGCCGCCTGGTCATCACGCTCACGGGTGTGATGCGCTTTGAATGCGTCGGTGAGGCCGAAACCGACACACCCTACCGCATCATGAGCGTCAGCTATGACCGGTTCGCCAAGGATCTGACCGAGGGGCTGGGTGAAGAATTCGTCGACCGGCAAAATCTTCTGCGCGTGCTGAAAAGCTATCTTGAAGCCAACCGTTTGAAGACCGACTGGAACGCAATCCAGCGCGCATCGAACGAATTTCTGATCAACGCGCTATCGGTTATGAGTCCGTATGGCCCGGAAGAAAAGCAAGCGCTGCTTGAAGCCGCAGATTTGAAGATGCGAGCCGAAGTGCTGATCGCGCTGGCGGAAATGGAGCTCGCGTCGAATGGCGGCACGGGTTCCACACTTCAATAGTTACTACGAGGAAGCGCGATGCCGTCGGATGCCCGCGACGTACAGGCCGTTGCTGAACAAGCGACAGATGTAAAGCTGCTGGAGCTTCTGGTTTGCCCGTTGACGAAGATGCCGCTTGTCTATGATCGCGCGGCGCAGGAACTGATCAGCCGCACCGCAGGCCTTGCCTATCCGATCCGGCACGGCGTTCCCTTGATGACCGAAGATGCCGCGCGCCGGCTGGACGACGCCGATTTTGAGAAACTTGCCCGCCGTTAGCCCTTCGCCGGTGTTTAAAAAAATATCCAACAAAAGCCGGCATATTTCGCGCGCGAATTAACTCTGATATCGATCATTTTCGAAACTGTCGCGAATTGGGGCGGCTTAACCATACGGCTTTAGGGTTTGTAAAACGCGCTGTGGTCACTTCGATGCAGTTCATCGAAAGTGTTAGCCGCCGTGATAGATCAAGTTACATTTGCGTCGCGCGTTAAGTTCAGCGCTGAGCGGACGGCCTTGAAGCTGCGCCAGATATTCGCGTTGCTGCCAGCATTGCCGCAGCCCGCACCAAGTCTGCGGCAAAGCTTCAATGACCTGATTGAACAAACGGACGCACCGCACACCGGGCCAAGTCTTGAGCATGTTAAAGACGCATCCTGGCAACTGGCGGAAAATGAAGTGCGCTTCCGCGAGCTGGTCGATAGCCAGGATGAGCTGATCATCCGCCGCGATTGCGATAGCCGTGTGATCTTTGCCAATCGCGCCTATTGCGAGGCTTTTGCGATTGATTTGCATCTCGTTCGCGGCCGCCGCTTCAGTCCGGCAGTGATGGCGACCGAGGTTTATGCAGCAGGCCGCGACAGTCAGCACCAGGTTGCCGAGTTGATCGAGACAGCCAAAGGCCAGCGCTGGATTTTGTGGGAAGAGCAGCGCATTGCGACGGCCGGCGGGCCGCCCGATAATCAGTATATTGGCCGCGATGTAACGGACGAGCGCCGCGCGGCCATTGAATTGCGCGATGCCCGCGACCAGGCGCAAGCGGCCAACCGGGCCAAGTCGCGCTTTTTGGCGGCGATGAGCCACGAAATTCGCACGCCTATGAATGGCATCCTCGGCATGGCGGGCTTGCTCGAGCAGACACCGCAGAGTGAGGAGCAGCGCTGCTATACGCGGGCGATCGATCAATCGGCGCGGGCGCTGCTGGCCTTGATCGACGAAATTCTCGACTTCTCGAAAATTGAAGCCGGCAAACTCAAACTGATGCCGGAAGCGTTCTCATTGCGCGAATGCGTTGCGAGTGCCGTCGAATTGCTAGAACACAAGGCTGCCGACAAAGGGCTGAGGCTGACCTGCGCCATCGCGCCGGATGTTGCCGACGTGGTGATGGGCGATCACGCGCGGGTTCGCCAGATCGTCCTCAATCTCGTGTCGAATGCCGTCAAATTCACCGAACGCGGCAGCGTTGATGTTGTGGTGCGCCAGCATGCTGACGCGCTTGCCGCCTCGGCAAGTCCGCTCTACGAAATCATTGTCAAAGACACCGGCATCGGGTTATCGCCGAAAACCTTGAAGCTGCTGTTCGATGAATTCGAGCAGGCGGACGGCACGGCGGGCCGCCGGCAAGACGGCACCGGCCTCGGGCTCGCCATTTCCAAGCGCCTCGCGCGGGCAATGGGCGGCGATATTATGGCGGAGGGAGCCATCGGCGCCGGTGCGACGTTCACCGCCACCGTCCGCCTTGGCACAGTCGCAAGTGGCACGGTGACAGCTTATCGCCCAGCGGCAGCGCTCTGCCTCAATGCCAATCAAGAACCGCCGATCACACTGCCGCAGAATGTTTCCCAGCCGCGCATTCTGATTGTCGAAGATAACGAGATCAACGCTCTGCTAACGCGCCGTGTCAGCGAGCGGGCGGGATGCGCGGTCGTGGTTGCCGCCAACGGACGCAAAGCCGTCGAGGCCGTGCAGGAAACGTTGCAGTCATCCGCACCGGGCTTCGACGTGATCCTGATGGACGTATTTATGCCCGAGATGGATGGCCTGCAGGCGACCGTTGAGATCCAGAGGTTGTTCCGGGAACGTGGTATGCCGCAGCGCGTGTGCCCGCCAATTGTCGCGCTCACGGCCAATGCCTTCGCCGAAGACCGCGAACGCTGCTTGTCTGCTGGAATGGACGACTATCTGGCGAAGCCGTTTGATGCCGGTCAGCTGGTCGGGTTGCTGGCGCGGTGGGTGCCGCGGCTTGACCGGCGCCGGCCCGATCAGCGGGGCCGCGCGCGGGGATAGTTTGATCTTACCCGGTCCTTGATTACCGGCACCGCTGGCCACGGGCTTTGCAAAACCGTCACGGAATCGTGCTAGACCCTGTGACTGCAAGCGCAATGCAAACGGGGAAACAGGGACCAAATCATGCGGCAAGATCTTCACGGCGTTTCAAGTGGAAGATTGCCGCGAAGCATAGCGCCATTCCACCGGATGGCCCATGTGCCGGCCCGCTTCTCCATGTTCGCGCGCGCGCTCGAGCCGAAGATTTACGGCCGCATCGGCAACCTCGAAGTGCGCCTTGCGCGCACCCGCGCTGAAATCAAATTGGCGCAACAGCTGCGCTATCAAGTGTTCTACGAAGAGATGTGCGCCAAGCCGTCCAGGCTGGCTCAGTTCCGCCGCCGCGATGAAGATGCCTACGACGCGGTTTGCGATCATTTGCTGGTCGTCGATCTCAATGAATCGCGCGGCCGCAATGCGCTTGGCCGCCCGGCTTTGCCCAAGGTCGTCGGCACCTATCGCGTGCTGCGCCAGGACATCGCCGAGCGCAGCCTCGGATTTTACACCTCCAGCGAATACGACATTGCGCCGCTGATTGCCACCAAGTCGCCGCGCTACCGCTTCATGGAGTTGGGCCGCTCCTGCGTGCTGGCCCCGTATCGCAACAAGCGCTCGGTCGAGTTGTTGTGGCACGGCCTTTGGACCTACGTGCGCGAGCACAAGATTGACGTGATGATCGGCTGCGCCAGCTTCGAAGGCACAGACCCGGACGCGCACGCCGAAGCCTTGAGCTTCCTGCACCATAATGCGCTGGCGCCTGTCGAATGGCGCTGCCGGGCGCGGCAAGGCCTGCACGTGCCGATGGACCGGATCGCAGCTGATAAACTCAATCCGAAAGCCGCACTGAAAACCATCCCGCCGCTGATCAAAGGCTATCTGCGGCTTGGCGCATTCGTTGGAGACGGCGCGGTCATCGATCATCAGTTCGGCACCACCGACGTACTGATTGTGCTGCCAGTCGAAAAGATCGACCCGCGTTATTTTGAGCACTACGGGGCGCCGCAGGAAACCAAAAGCCGCGTCGCGGTCGATGCCTAATTACGTGCGGCCGACACCGTAGGCAGCCAGCGCTGCCATATTGACGACATCCGCGTCGGTCGCGCCGAACGTGCAGATCTGCACCGAATGCGACAGGCCAACCACAATCGGCCCGATGATGGTCGCGCCGCCCAATTCCTTGAGCATCTTCGTTGAGATCGAGGCGGCGTGGAACGCGGGCATCACAAGCACGTTGGCCGTGTCCGATAAGCGGCAGAACGGGTAATGCTTCATCATGCTGGCGTTCAATGCCACGTCGGCCGCCATGTCGCCGTCGAATTCGAAATCGACTTGGCGCTCTTCGAGAATGCGCACGGCTTCGCGGATCTGGTCGGAGCGTTCGCCGCGCGGCTGTCCAAAGGTTGAGTAGGCGAGCAATGCAACGCGCGGTTCGATGCCGAAGTTGCGCGCCGCATTGGCCGCTTCGACTGCGATGTTGGCCAGCTGTTCGGCGGTTGGCATATCGTGAATGCTGGTGTCGGCAATCAGCACCGCGCGGCCACGGTTGATGGCCAGCGATACGCCGATCACATGACGCCCAGGCTTCTTGTCCATCACGCGCAGCACGTCGGCATAAACGCTGGTCCAGTTGCGCGTCACGCCCGAAACCATCGCATCGGCATAACCGTGAATGACCATCAAGGCCGCGAAGATATTGCGCTCGTTGGCGACAAGACGTTCGCAATCGCGGCGCAAATATCCGCGCCGTTGCAAGCGCGCATAGAGATAGTCGGCAAACTCTTGGACATGCGGGGACGTCTGTGTGTCGATCAGTTCATAGTCAGAGCGCAGCGGCATGCCCAGTTCGCGGAATCGTTCAGTGACGACGCGCTTTGAGCCGATCAGGATTGGCTGGCCAAAGCCCTGGCCGACAAATGCGTTGGCTGCGCGGATCACGGCTGGGTCTTCGCCTTCGGCAAAGATCACCCGCTTGGGGTCGGCGCGTACGCTATCGAAAGTTGCTTGAAGCCATCCGGCCACCGGATCGAGACGGGCTTTGAGACCGGCAACGTAAGCATCCATATCGACAATTGGTTTGCGCGCCACGCCGGAATCCATGGCCGCTTTGGCAACAGCGGCTGGCACGTGCGACATCAACCTCGGATCGAAGGGTGCTGGAATGATATAGCCGGGGCCAAATTGCGGGCGTTCGCCGTGGAAGGCGGCTGCGACCTGATCGGGCACTTCGGCGCGTGCCAATTCGGCAATCGCTTCGGCGGCGGCGATTTTCATGGCGTCGTTGATGGTGGACGCTTGCACGTCCAGCGCGCCGCGGAAAATGAACGGGAAGCACAACACGTTGTTGATCTGGTTGGCGTAGTCGGAGCGGCCCGTGGCGGTGATCGCATCGGAACGGACCGACTTCACATCTTCCGGCGTGATCTCGGGGTCTGGATTGGCCATCGCGAAAATCAGCGGCTTGGCCGCCATGCTCGCCACCATGTCCTTGGAAACAACGCCGGCGGCGGAGAGCCCTAAGAAAATATCGGCGTCCTTCATCACTTCGGCAAGCGTGCGGGCTTTGGTCTTTTGCGCGTAGGGCGCCTTGTATTCGTCCATCAATGTCTTGCGGCCTTCGTAGACCACGCCCTCGATGTCGGCGACGGTGATGTTCTCGCGCTTCATGCCGATTTTGACGAGCAGGTTGAGGCACGCCAGCGCTGCGGCTCCGGCCCCCGCGCACACCAGTTTAACCTTGGCGATGTCTTTCTCGACGACCTTGAGGCCATTGAGCATGCCGGCCGCGACAACAATGGCGGTGCCGTGCTGGTCGTCGTGGAATACCGGGATATCGAGCAGGCCTTTCAAGCGCTCTTCGATCACGAAGCAATCGGGCGACTTGATATCTTCGAGATTGATGCCGCCAAACGAGGGGCCGAGATAGCGGACTGAATTGATGAAGGCTTCAACGTCGGCGGTATCGACACACAAATCGATCGAGTCGATATCGGCGAAGCGTTTGAACAGCGCCGCCTTGCCCTCCATCACTGGCTTTGCGGCCAGCGCGCCGAGATTGCCAAGGCCGAGGATAGCGGTGCCATTGGAGACGACCGCAACCAGATTGCCCTTGTTGGTATAGGCGTAAGCATCGCGCGGGTTGGCGGCAATCGCCTGCACGGGAATGGCAACGCCCGGCGAGTATGCCAGCGAAAGGTCGCGCTGGGTTGCCAAAGGTTTGGTCGGCGTGACCTCAAGCTTCCCAGGTTTGCCCATCGCGTGGAACTGCAGCGCTTCTTGAGCGGTGACGCGGGCGGCGCGGAATTGTGTAGACATGAGGAAATGGGACCGTTGTCGATGGTTGAAGGCAATGAAGGATGTGGGCTCGCGATCTGAGCGGCCTGACAGGCATGCTGCCGGGACCGTGGATCACCGCGACCGTGGATCAGAAGGCACGATAGGTTGCGGGACGCGGCGCGGCAACCTAAGCATAGCTCCGGCCTTAGTAGGATTAACGGGTTGGCCGTTCGGTGTCCGGCGGCTGAGACGTCAGGAAAAGCGCACTTTCGACCATGATTAAGCACAGCGAACCGGCAAAGGGAAAGTCGCAAGCCGCGGGCGCGAGCGGCGACGCGGAAGTGTCGCACGCCGAAGGTGACCGCGTGGTGGTTGCTGATGCCACGCCGTCGATGGCGCAATACCTGGAAATCAAGGCGGCTAATCCCGATTGTCTGCTGTGGTATCGCATGGGCGATTTCTACGAGCTGTTTTTCGAAGATGCGGTGGCTGCGTCCGAAGCGCTATCGATTGTGCTGACAAAGCGCGGCAAGCACCAAGGCCAAGACATCCGCATGTGCGGCGTGCCGGTTCACCGCGCCGACGAATATCTGCAACGGCTGATCCGCAAGGGTTTCCGCGTTGCCGTGTGCGAACAGCTTGAAGATCCAGCGGAGGCCCGCAAGCGTGGCGCCAAGGCGGTCGTCAAGCGTGATGTGGTCCGCCTCGTCACGCCCGGCACGATTACGGAAGATGCGCTGCTGGACGCAAAGGCGCGCAACTATTTAAGCGCATTGTTCGCGGTTCCCGCACGGGCCGGAGCGGCGGCGCGCTTTGCCATAGCATCCATCGATATCTCAACCGGCGAATTCGAAATCGGCGATGTTGCCGAGGGCGATCTGGCGGGCGAACTGGTGCGCTTGGCGCCCGGTGAAATCATTGCCGCGGACGCATCCCTTGCCGATCCGGCCGTCCGCCGTGCCATCGACCTCTCAGGCAGCGTCGCGACACCTGTTCCGGCGGCGTACTTCGACAGCAACGCCGGCACCCGTGATTTGAAGGCGCAACTTGGTGTTGCCGAACTCGAAGGTTTTGGCAGCTTTACGCGCGCTGAACTTGCGGCAACCGGCGGTGTCCTTAAATACATCGCCTTGACGCAAATGGGCCAGAAGGCGCTGCTGCGTCCGCCGCGCAAAACGTCGGGCGCACAAGCGCTGACGATTGATGCGGCCAGCCGTTCGAGCCTTGAACTCGTCAAATCATCGTCGGGGGAAAGTTCATCGACCCTGCTGGCCGCAATGGACCGGACTGTGACGGGAGCTGGCGCGCGCGAATTGCAGGCGCGGCTATCAAGCCCCTTGGGAGATGGCGAGGCCATCAACGCGCGTCTCGATGCCGTGACGTTTTTGATCGACCGGCGCCGGTCGCTTGATGATATCCGCCAAATGCTGCGCGGTGCACCGGATGTGGCGCGGGCCATGCCGCGGCTCGGATTTGGCCGGGGCGGCCCGCGCGACCTTGCGGCCATCGGCGCCGGATTGGATGCGGCAGATGCGTGCGCGCGGGCAGTACAGGGCGCTGCCGATGCGCTTGGATTGCCGCCCGTGCTGCAGACCATTGCCAGCCGCCTGGCAGCGCCGCCGAAGGCGCTCGCCACGGCCCTCCGCACGGCCATTATAGAAGATCCTCCGCATCTCAAACGCGACGGCGGATTCGTGCGTCCGGGCTTTAGCGTCGATCTCGATGCGGCGATCGCCTTGCGTGACAACAGCCGCGCATTGCTTGCTGAACTCGAAGCCCGTTATGTTGAACTAACCGGCGTAAAGGCCCTTAAAATCCGCCACAACAATATCCTCGGCTACTACGTCGAGGTGACGCAAATGAACGCCAAGCCCTTGCTGTCGGCGCCGCATGACGCGATCTTCCGGCATCGCCAGACCATGGCCAACGCAGTCCGCTTCTCAACGCCGGAGCTGCTCGAAGCCGGGGGCAAAATTGCCTCTGCGTCCGAGCGCGCGCTCAATCTTGAGCAGGAGATTTTCAGCGCACTCGCAGAGCAGGTTGCGCACGCGGAAACAGAGGTCTGCGCCGCGGCGGCAGCACTTGCTGAACTCGATTGCGTGACGGCGCTGGCAGCACTTGCGCTTGAACAGAACTATGTGCGCCCCATCATCGATGACAGCGACGTATTTGAGATCATCGGTGGCCGGCACCCTGTGGTGCAGCAGGCTTTGGCGCGCGCGGCGTCCGGCGTTTTCATCGGCAACGATTGCGTGCTCGGCCGTGCAGGCAGCGCGCCGCCGCCGGGTTTCGATGAGTTGCCCGACGCCCGCATCTGGCTGGTGACCGGGCCGAATATGGCCGGTAAATCGACGTTTCTACGCCAAAACGCGCTAATTACGGTCATGGCTCAAATGGGCTCTTATGTGCCCGCAAAATCAGCCCGCATTGGCGCCGTCGACCGCTTGTTTTCGCGCGTCGGTGCGTCCGATGATTTGGCGCGCGGCCGCTCGACCTTCATGGTCGAGATGGTCGAGACCGCGGCGATTCTCAATCAGGCAACCGCGAAATCGCTGGTCATTCTCGATGAAATCGGGAGGGGCACGGCGACGTTTGATGGCTTGTCGATTGCCTGGGCAACGGTTGAGTATTTGGCGGGCGTCACCAAGGCCCGCGCGCTGTTTGCTACCCACTATCACGAGTTGACGGCTCTCGCCCGCAAACTGCCAAGCGTTGCCAACGTGACGATGGACATCACCGATTGGCAAGATGAGATCGTGTTTCTGCACAAGGTCAAACCGGGTGCCGCCAGCCGCTCGTATGGCATTCAAGTGGCTAAGCTGGCCGGGCTTCCTGAGGCGGTGTTGGCGCGGGCCCGCGAGGTGCTGGCTTTGCTCGAAAAAAGTGACCGCCGTCCAAAAGAGCAATCGGGTGCACTAGATGATCTGCCGCTTTTTGCGGCAGTGCGGCCCCGTTCAGGACCAGCGCCAAGCAAAGCCTCGGCGGTGGAGGTGGCACTTGCCGCACTCCGGCCCGATGATTTGACACCCAAAGCCGCGCTTGAAAAGCTATATGAACTGAAGGCGCTTGCGGATCGCGGCGGCAAGAAGGACTAATCGAAAAGCACATGATGAAAGCGCCGCCGTTTTTTGATCCCGCTGCCGTGCGGCAAGACCTGACGGCCGCGTTCAATGATAAGGGCGGCGCAGCCGAAATGCGCCCTGTTCTGATCGAGCAGTTGAAGGTACTCGTTACCTGCGCGCGGGCCAGCGCACGCACAGCGCTTGAAATCGATGGCAACGGCCGCAAGTGTGCCGAGGGGCTTTCGGCCTTTCAAGACGAACTGATCCGTCTGATCCACGACTATACCGTGGCCCACGTCTATCGTGCCACCAATCCGTCAGACGCCGAACGCATGGCGATTGTTGCAACCGGCGGCTATGGCCGCGGCCTGCTGGCGCCGGGGTCCGATATCGATCTGCTGTTTTTGCTGCCCTACAAGCAAACCCCGTGGGGCGAGAGCGTTGCTGAATACATGCTGTATATCCTTTGGGACCTCGGCTTCAAAGTGGGCCACGCGACGCGCACGGTTGATCAATGCATCAAGCTCGGCACGGCCGATATGACCATCCGTACCGCGTTGCTCGATGCGCGGCTGATAGACGGCGACCGCCAGTTGTTCGCTGAATTCGAAGACCGGTTCAAATCCGAAATCGTGGCCGGCACCGCGCGGGCGTTTATCGACGCGAAAATGCAGGAGCGCGATGAGCGCACCCGGCGCGCGGGCGAAAGCCGCTACAAGGTTGAGCCAAACATCAAGGATGGCAAAGGCGGCCTGCGCGACCTGCATACCCTCAACTGGCTATCGAAATATGTGTTCGGCCAGGAGGTCGGTGCGGCGGCCGTCGCGGCCGGGCTTTACACCGAAGAAGAAGTCCACACGTTCCGCCGGTGTGAGGACTTCTTGTGGAGCGTGCGCTGCTTCCTGCATTTCCTCACCGGCCGGCCCGAGGAAGTCATTTCCTTCGACGTCCAGCCGATGATGGCGCAAAGCCTCGGCTACACCTCGCGCGGCGGGATGCGTGCGGTCGAGCGTTTCATGAAACACTACTTTCTGATCGCCAAGGACGTGGGCGATCTGACCACCATTCTTTGCGGCACGCTTGAATTGCAGCAATTGAAGTCGACGCCGGGCCTGTCGCGGTTTCTCAATCCGCTCACGTGGCGCACGCGCCGCGATGTCCGGCAGAAAACCGATTTCCGCATTGACAACGACCGGCTGAACGTCGCCGATCCTGACATTTTTACTCGCGATCCGGTTAACCTGATCCGCCTGTTCACGCAGGCGGAGCGCACCGGCGGGCTGTTACACCCCGATGCCGTGCGGCTGCTGCGCAATTCGCTGCGCCTGATCGACGATGATCTGCGCAACGACCCTGAGGCCAACCGGCTGTTTCTCGATCTGCTGACGACGGGCGACAAGCCGGACGCAATTTTGCGGCGCATGAACGAGTCGGGCGTGCTCGGCCGTTTTCTGCCGGAATTCGGCCGCGTAGTCGCGATGATGCAGTTCAATATGTATCATCACTATACCGTGGATGAGCATTTGCTGCGCACCGTCGGCAATCTTATTGCTATTGAATCCGGCGGGCTCGCCAGCGAGTTGCCGCTGTCGACGTCGATTGCAAAATCCATACAGAACCGCCGCGCGCTTTATGTTGCAGCGTTCCTGCACGACATCGGTAAGGGCCGCAAAGAGGATCACTCGATTGTCGGCGCGCGGATTGCCCGCAAGGTCTGTCCGCGTATCGGGCTGACGGCAGCTGAAACCGATCTGATCGTCTGGCTGGTCGAGCAGCATCTGACGATGAGCAATTTCGCCCATTCACGCGATATTTCCGATCCCGAAACCGTGCGCTCTTTTGCAGACATTGTGCAAAGCCCGGAGCGCTTGAAGCTGCTGCTGCTGCTGACGTGCGCCGATATCCGCGCGGTTGGTCCGGGAGTGTGGAACGGCTGGAAGGGCCAGCTGTTGCGCACGCTATACTATGAGACCGAACCGCTGGTGGCTGGCGGTCACACTCATATGCGACGCAACGACCGGATTGCGGCCGCACAGTCGGCTCTGCGCGCGGCGCTGAACACTTGGCCGAAAGCGGATGTTGATCAGTTCATCGCCCGCCATTATCCGAACTATTGGTTGCGGACGGAAACCGCGTCGCAGGTTGAACATGCAGAGCTGCTGCGTCAGGCCCAGGGCGCGCACACCAAACTTGCGACGCGCGTCAAGACCGATGCGTTTACTGCCATCACGGAATTGACGGTCTTCGCGCCGAACCATGCGCGACTGCTGTCGCTGTTTGCCGGGGCGTGTGCGGCGGCGGGATCGAATATCGCCGGGGCGCACATCACCACGACGCGTGACGGATATGCGCTCGACACCTTCCTGCTCAATCGCGAATTCAATGACGATGAAGACGAGCTGCGCCGCGCCAAACGGATCGGTGAAGTGATCGAGCGGTTGTTGCAGGGCAAGGAGCGGCTGGCGGTGCTGCTGCAGAAAAAGCGCTATACCGCGCGCAGCGTTGAGGCCTTTACCGTCGAGCCTGAAGTGCTGATCAACAATGCTTTGTCGGAACGCCTGACGGTGATCGAAGTCTCAGGCCGCGACCGCCCTGGCTTGCTCTATGATTTGACGACCGCACTGTCCGATCTCTCGCTCGATATCGCGTCCGCCCACGTCACGACGTTTGGCGAGAAGGCCGTGGACGTGTTCTACGTCACCGATTTGACCGGTAAGCAGGTGATCAGTGAAACGCGGCAAGCGTCGATCCGCGAGCGGTTGACGACGGCCCTCGCCGGCCAAAGCGCAGCGCCAGCTGAGGGCCGGGCGTGAGAGGGGCGCCAACAGCGGTTTTGGCTCCGGAGTGGCTGCGCCGCGCCTTGCGTCCAGCCTCAAACACCGCTACCTCGCTTCTCCCATGAAACTCTATAAATCCTTCGCCACCGTCGGCGGTTTGACGCTGCTCAGCCGCGTGTTCGGCTTCCTGCGCGATATTCTGATCGCGGCCACGCTCGGCTCGGGCTGGGTCGCGGACGCGTTCGTCGTCGCGTTCCGCTTTCCCAACCTTTTCCGCCGCTTGTTTGGTGAGGGCGCGTTCAACTCGGCTTTTGTGCCGATCTTCGCCAAAAAGGTCGAGGGTGAAGGCAAGGAGCAGGCGCGTGTGTTCGCCGAAGAGGCGATGGCCGGACTGTTGTTCATTCTGCTCATCGTGACCATTGCCGCAGAACTGGCGATGCCGGTCCTGATGTACGCACTAGCGCCGGGCTTTGATGCGAGCCCCGAAAAGTTCGACCTCGCGGTGCTGCTGACCCGCATCACCATGCCGTACCTGCTGTGCATGTCGCTGGTTGCGCTGATGTCAGGTGCATTGAATTCTGTCGGCCGGTTTGCTGAGAGTTCGTCTGTTTCCATCGTGCTCAATCTGACGATGACGGCGGCGACGCTTGTTTCGATGTGGATGAATTTTAATGCTGGGCCGAACGCCGGCATCGTGCAAGCCCTTGGAGTTTTTACCGCAGGCTTCCTGCAGCTGTTTGTGCTGATGTGGGGCATGAAGCGGGCCGGGCTATCGCTCAAATTGCGCTGGCCCAAATGGACCGATGATTTGCGCCATCTGTGGAAGCTTGGTGTGCCGGGCATCATTTCGGGCGGCGTGACGCAGCTCAACATCGCCATCGGCACGATGATCGCAACCATGCAGCCGGGTGCGGTTTCGCAGCTCTATTATGCCGACCGGCTCTATGAATTGCCGCTGGCCATTGTCGGCATTGCGGTTGGCGTGGTGCTATTGCCGGATGTGGCCCGTCAGCTTCGCGCCGGCAATATGGACGGCGTGATCGACAGTCAAAACCGCAGCCTCGAATTCGCGATGCTGCTGACGGTTCCGGCAGCGCTGGCCCTGGCGTTGATCCCGGCTGAAATCATCACCGTTTTGTTCGAGCGTGGAGCGTTCAAGGCGGCCGACACGCAATCGACGGCGTCGGTGTTGGCGATTTTCGCGCTCGGGCTTCCGGCCTTCGTTTTGATCAAAGTGTTCTCACCCGCCTACTTCGCGCGCGAAGACACCAAAACGCCGATGCGTTATGCGGCGGTCAGCTTGACCGCCAACACGCTCGGATCAATCGCTCTGTTCTTCCTGTTCCGCAGCTGGGGGTGGATGCCGCAACTTGGCATCGCGGTTGCGACCACGCTTGGCGGATGGCTGAATGCGGGCCTGCTGTGGGCAACGCTGCACAGCCGCGGCCAATTTCCGATTGACGAACGCTTGAAGCGCAATTTGCCGTTGATTGCGCTTGCCAGCGCGGCGATGGGTGCAGTGCTCTATTGGGCGGCACCTGCGCTCGCGCCCTATCTGCAATCGGCCAACAGTTTTCCAACCAAGGCTTTGGCGCTCGCCGCGCTTGTCGGACTTGGCATGACCGTTTTTGCGGCCATGATCGTGGCGACTGGCGTGATGACCAAAGCCCAGCTTGGCCGCTTCACCCGGCGGCGCGGATAGGCGGACACGGGCGATGGCCGCTATTTCCTTGCCTCAATCGCGCCGGCACGCGATAACCCGCGCCGCTTATCCTCGAACCTCGGACGACACATGAAAATCACGCCGCGCGTTTTCTCCGGCATGCAGCCGACTGGCAGCCTGCACCTTGGCAACTATCTCGGCGCCATGATCAATTGGATCGAGATGCAGAAGACGCATGAGTGCATCTATTGCGTCGTCGATTTGCACGCGATTACGGTCTGGCAGGATCCGGCGGAATTGCGCACGGCGATCCGGCAGGTGACCGCCGCCTATATCGCCGCCGGTCTCGATCCGAAGAAGAGCATTCTGTTCAACCAGTCGCAGGTCCCGGCGCACGCTGAGCTTGGCTGGATTTTCAATTGTGTCGCCCGTCTCGGCTGGCTCAACCGCATGACGCAATTCAAAGAGAAGGCCGGCAAGGACCGCGAGCAGGCCTCCGTCGGACTGTACGCATATCCAAACCTGATGGCCGCTGATATTCTGGCCTACCGCGCGACGCATGTGCCTGTCGGCGAAGATCAAAAGCAGCATTTGGAATTGGCGCGCGATATCGCGCAAAAGTTCAACAACGACTTTAAAAAGGAAATCGTGGCCCAAGGGTTCGAAGACGGCATTTTCTTCCCGCAGCCAGATCCGGTGATCACGGGACCGGCAACGCGTGTCATGAGCCTGCGTGACGGCACCAAGAAAATGTCGAAGTCCGATCCCTCCGATTTCAGCCGCATCAGCTTGATGGACGATACCGACACAATCGCCGACAAGATCAAGCGCGCCAAGACCGACGCCGAGCCGCTTCCTGTTACGCTGGAAGATCTCTCCAAGCGTCCGGAAATCGACAACCTGATTGGCATCTACGCGGCGCTGTCGGGTGAAACGCGCGAACAGGCTTTCACCATGTTGCTGGCGACGTCTGGCGAAGGGCCTAGCCTGTTCACCGGGTTCAAGCGCAATTTGACGGATGCGGCCGTTACCAAGCTCGGTCCGATCCGCTCGGAGATCGTGCGCCTGATGGCCGATCCGGCGGAAATCGACGCGGTGCTTGCCAACGGTGCGGCCCGTGCCCGTGCCATTGCCCAGCCGGTCATGGACAACGTCAAGGATATCGTCGGTCTGATCAGGTCTTGATAGACCGCGATCCCTCATTGCAGCCAAGCGCGGGCAATGGCAGCATGCGCCTATGAAACCACGCCGTTCATTTGAATCCGGGCACCGCCGCAAATTCCTGCTGGTCGTTGACGACAGTCAGGAAGTCGAAAGCGCGCTTTATTATGCGGCAAGCCGCGTCCAGCGGTCATCTGGTTCGATTGTCATGCTGTACGTCATCGAGCCGGGGGACTATCAGCACTGGGCGGGTGTGCGTCAGGTCCAGCTTGAAGAAGAAACGGCCAAGGCCAAGGCGACGTTCCGCCTATTCCGGCGCAAACTCAATCTGGCAGGCTTTGAGACGATCGAAGTTGAGGATGTGATCCGCGAGGGCAAATCCGCCGAGCAGATCGTCAAACTGATCGCCGAAGACGAAGACATTGCCATTCTGGTGCTCGGAGCGTCGCTGGACGCTAAGGGGCCAGGGCCGTTGGTCTCGTCACTGGCGGCTGGCAAGGCGGCGGGCGGATTTCCGGTGCCCGTGACCGTTGTTCCCGGAAAATTGTCTTTGGATGACATTAAAGCGCTGGCATAGGGCGGGCCCGCGGTCTCGACATCTGGCCTGTGTCAGCTTATCTTAGAAGCGTTCTAACTCTGAGGATCGAAGCTCCGTATCCGCGTGGTCGCGTTGAAACGGGTCTTCGCTATCCCATCAGCCCGTAAACAGGAAGCTCCGCCATGTTTATTCAAACCGAAGCAACGCCCAATCCGGCGACGCTGAAATTCATTCCCGGCAAAGCAGTGCTGGCTGACGGCACCGCCGATTTCCGCAGCAAGGGTGATGCAACCAAGTCGCCATTAGCCACGCGGCTATTCGATATTTCCGGCGTCAATGGCGTATTTCTGGGTTCGGACTTCATTTCCGTTACCAAGGGCGACGTTGAATGGCAGCACTTGAAGCCAATGGTGCTTGGCGCGATCATGGAACACTACGTTTCAGGCGCACCGCCGTCTCAAACCGAAGGCGCCAATGACGAGACGGCGGGGTCGTTCGACCCTGCTGACGCGAGCACCGTTGCGACCATTAAGGAGTTGTTGGAAACGCGGGTTCGCCCGGCGGTCGCCCAAGACGGCGGCGACATCACCTTCTCCGGCTTCCGCGACGGCATTGTCTATCTGCATATGCGTGGCGCGTGCGCTGGGTGCCCAAGTTCAACGGCCACGCTTCGCCACGGCATTGAAAATTTGTTGAAGCACTTTTGTCCGGACGTGCAAGGCGTTGAGGCCGTTTAGCCACTTGGTTCCAATAACCCCGCGGCGGCGGGGTTATTTTTTGCCCAAATGGAACTGCGTGAGGAGGAAATGCTCAAACAGCCGTGTTTTGCCGAAAAGCCGCCGCTATGGGCGCGGCTGCTGCACGACATGCGGCTAATTTGGGCGGCCGTTCCTTCATCATGTTTTGCCTTCGACGAAACAGTACGGATCATCTAAGCGTTGTAGCGGAATGAATTTGCTCGCTATTGACACATGTTTTGATGCTTGCTCGGTGGCTGCCGGCCGCCGGCTCCGCAGTCTCATTCCGTCAATCGCGTTCGCTACCGAGCCTATGGCCACTGGCCACGCCGAGCGCTTAATGCCGATGATCGAGGCGGTGATGGCCGACGCCGGTATGGCGTTCCACGAATTGCAGCGCATTGCGATTGCCAATGGCCCCGGAACGTTCACGGGCGCCCGCATTGCCGTTTCAACAGCGCGCGCGCTGTCGTTGGCTACCGGCGCGCAAGTCGTCGCCATCACCAGCCTGCAGTTGATGGCTATGAACCCGTCGGTCGTGGCCGGCGGCGCAAAGACTATCGCAATCGCCAGCGACGCGCGGCGCGGGGAAGTTTATTTCCAGCGCTTTGACGCCCATTCGCTCAAGGCCTTAGCGCCCGCAGCCCTGCTTTCGATAGAGGCGGCGGGCCAAGCCCTTGGCGGCGCTCTGACGGTTGTTGCAGGATCGGGCGCTGCCAGCGTCGCAGACGCCGCCACTGCGCTCGGACGCCCGGCTCAAGCCATTCGGCCAGGGCTCGTGCCAGAAGCCATCGATATGTTGTTTGCATCAGTTGAATTTCCCGTGGGGTTGAAAGTTGCCCCGCTTTATTTACGCGCACCGGATGCCAAGCCGCCCGCGCCCAATCCCCTTTTTGATATGTCTTTGTCTGGAAGCGCTGCATGAATTCCAACGTCACGCCATTTCGCAATATCAAGCACGTCAGCATGTTGTGGGCCGCGCCAGAGCGTGCGGGTGAAATCGCCGCCCTGCATAAGCGTCTGTTTAGCCCGGCTTGGGATGAAGCGTCCGTTCTGAACCTGCTTGAACACCCGGCATCCACGTCGCTCGTGGCCGTCGCTGGCGACCCGAAACAACTGGCCGGCTTTGTTATTGGCCAGCTGGCGGCCGACGAAGCCGAAATTCTATCGATTGGCGTAGCGCCCGATTGGCAGCGCACGGGGCTTGGCAAAATGCTGGTGCAAGGCTTGGCGCGCGCCTCCAAACGTGGCGAAGCCAAGCGGCTGTTTCTTGAAGTTGCCGAAGATAATGTGGCGGCCCAGGCGCTCTATAGCAGTTTGGGGTTCACGGAAGCCGGGCGGCGTAAACGCTATTATGAACGCCCTGGCGCGACTCCCGTCGATGCTTTGGTGTTGGCGCTTATTCTCTAGCATTCATAACGGGTGGACGGCCCGCGCGACACTGCCTATAAAGCGGCGAGTTTGGTGCTCGCTTCCCACAATTGGACGGCCATGCCCGCGGCGCCCGCACAACAATCCAACCCCAACCCCAACCGCATCGAACAGCGCTGCGCCAGTTATGGCTTGCGCATGACCGGCCAGCGCCGCATCATCGCGCGCGTGTTGTCGGCTGCGACCGACCACCCCGACGTCGAAGAGCTGCATCGCCGCGCACACGCGCTCGATCCCAAAATCTCCCTGTCGACGGTTTACCGCACGATCAAGCTGTTCGCCGCCAAGGGCATCATCGAACGCCACGATTTCGGCCACGGCGCCGGCCACAGCCGCGGCAGGTATGAGGAGGCGTCGCGCGAGCATCACGACCATCTGGTCGATGTTGAGAGCGGCCGGGTGATCGAGTTCTCAAACGCGGCAATCGAGGAATTGCAGGACCGGATCGCCCGCGAGCTTGGCTTTGAGCTGGTCGGACACAAACTCGAACTCTATGGTGTGCCTCTGTCGAAGGCTGTGACCGGCAAAAAGCCGCGCGCGCGCAAGACGTGAGAGGGGCCGGCCGGATTATGGGAGCGTTGCGCGCGTCGGCGATCCTTTCAGGCTTTTTCGCGCTCACCGTTCCGTTAATGCCGGTTCAAGCGCTGCTGGTGCGGGTTGCGCCAAAATCCGCGCGCCGCTTTCCCCATTGGTATCATCGCCAGGTTTGCCGGCTGATGGGCATCACGCTGACCATTGACGGCGCTGTGGCAGATAACGCTGCCGTGCTGCTGGTCTGCAATCACACTTCCTGGCTTGATATCCCGGTGCTGTCGGCGGTCGCGCCGCTGTCGTTCGTCGCCAAGAAGGAAGTCGGCAGGTGGCCGTTCGTCGCCGTCGCTGGCGCGGCTGCAGCGCACGGTGTTCGTCGATCGCGAGCGGCGCGCGTCCGTCGGCGATGCGGCAGACGAAATCTCGGAACGGCTCGCGTCTGGCGACACTATTGTGCTGTTTGCGGAAGGCACATCGAGCGACGGCAACCGCGTGCTGCCATTTAAAACCTCGCTGTTTGGCGCGGTCAAAACTGGCTCGCCGGGCGCGGCGAGCACGGTGGTCCAGACCGCGGCCATCGTTTATACCCACCTGCACGGCGTGCCGCTTGGCCGCGCTGACCGGCCGCGCGTCGGCTGGTACGGCGACATGGAAATGCAGTCGCACGCCTGGGGCGTCCTGAAATCGGGGCCATTGTCTGTCACCATCCGCGTCAGTGCTCCGGTGCCATTAGAGACGTTCGCGGGGCGCAAGGATTTGGCTTTGTCGAGCGAACGCACCGTGCGCAAAGCCGTGCTTGGCATTTTGCGCGGGCGGGCGGCAAGCGACGAACTTCACCCCGTCGAACCCGATGAAAACCGGCGTAAACAGAGGCATCCAACCGCGACCGTCAGCAACGAAAAGTGGACATGACGGCAGCTGGCCGTGGTATGCGGTGGCCCCGCCCGCTCTCTCTGGCGGGCTTTAAAAGCAGTAGCGGACGAACCCTTGTGACCAACGACGCCGTCAAAATGCACACAGAACTGCCTGGCGCGACGCGCACTTTGCCGCCGCAAAAATCCTTCTATCTGAAGACGTTCGGTTGTCAGATGAACGTCTATGACAGCGAACGCATGATGGAAGCGCTGGCGTCGCAAGGCTATGCCGAGACGGAAAATCTCGAATTGGCCGACCTCGTCATTCTCAACACCTGCCATATCCGCGAGAAGGCCGCCGAAAAGGTCTATTCCGATTTGGGCCGCATCCGCGACATCAAGATCGCGCGCCAGGCTAACGGGCGCGATACGATCATCACCGTTGCCGGATGCGTGGCGCAAGCCGAAGGCGCGGAGATCGTGCGCCGCCAACCGGCCGTCGATCTGGTCATCGGCCCGCAGAGTTATCATCGCCTCGGCGAGTTGATGACGCGCGCCAAACAAGAGCGCAAGGCCATCATCGAAACCGAATTCACCGAAAACGCCAAATTTGAAGTGCTCGCTAAGGCCCGTAAACGCAGCACGCCGTCTGCGTTTCTGACCGTGCAGGAAGGCTGCGATAAGTTCTGCACGTTCTGCGTGGTGCCTTATACGCGCGGCCAGGAATTCTCACGCCCCACCGCCGAGATTGTTGCCGAAGCGCGCAAGCTGGTTGACGCGGGCGCATCCGAAATCACGTTGCTCGGCCAGAACGTCAACGCCTATCACGGTGCTGGCGATAGTGGCTCAACGGTCTCGCTTGCGGGCCTTGTCCGCGCGCTCGCAAAAATCGACGGCTTGGCGCGCATCCGCTACATGACCAGCCACCCGCGCGATATGGACGACGATCTGATCGCGGCCCACGCTGAAATTCCGCAGCTGATGCCGTATTTGCATCTGCCGGTCCAGTCGGGTTCAGACCGGATGCTGGAAGCGATGAACCGCAAACATTCAGCTGCTGAATATCTGGCGCTGATCGCCCGCGTCCGCGCCGCCCGGCCCGATATTGCGCTATCGAGTGATTTTATTGTCGGCTTTCCGGGCGAGACCGAGGAAGACATTGCGCAAACTCTGGACCTGATCCGTAAGACCGGCTTTGCCCAGTCGTTCTCGTTCAAATATTCCCCCCGCCCCGGCACGCCCGCCGCCGGGCTTGGGCAGCAAATCCCTGACGGCGTCAAAAACGAGCGCCTGCAGCGCGTTCAGGGACTTCTGGAAGAGCAGCAGATGGGC
Organism: Hyphomicrobium sp.; assembly: GCA_013141015.1. Classification (GTDB taxonomy): domain Bacteria; phylum Pseudomonadota; class Alphaproteobacteria; order Rhizobiales; family Hyphomicrobiaceae; genus Hyphomicrobium_B. The sequence goes on from JABFRT010000036.1 coordinate 148,977, forward strand.
TTTAATGCTGGGTCTCTCGGCCAGACGATGGCGGTATTGATCGAACGGGTGGGCCGTGACACCACGCAGCTGGTCGGCCGGACACCCTATTTGCAGCTTATTCACGTCACAGGCCCCGCAAGCCTTGTCGGCCAGATCGTTGACGTAACCGTCACGGGTTTCCGGCAAATGAGCCTGACGGGACAATTGTCCACTGACATCGCTGCTGCATAATTGTCATTTACCCAATGACCAAGTTGCCGTGTAGACTGCCACAGGGGCGCTGACCAAAACCGCGCCCGCGTGCTAATTTCGCCGTCGCAGGAGCCGATTCGCCGAACTCCGGCGACGGCCCAAATTGGAGGAGTATCCGAATTTGGCAGGTTTCCGCGGGTCGCCCGCACCTTCCTCGCGCCGTCCGGCAAAGCCCGGCACCGAGGCCGCCGCCCGGCTTGTTGTGCCCTTTGAAGACAACCGGATCTTGACCCGCCTGCTCGGCGAATTCGACAGTCACCTCGCCTTGATCGAAGACCGGCTCGGCATCGACGCTCACGCCCACGGCAATGTCATCATTCTCACCGGCTCGGCGCCGTCGTGCGCCATTGCCCGAGATGTGCTCGAAAAATTATACACCCGCATCTCCAAGGGCGAGACCATTGGCGCTGGAGATTTCGATGGGCTAATCCGTCATGCTCGCGCCGAGGGCCCTGAAGTTGACGGCCAAGCCCAGGTCGCAACGCGCCGCCGCGTCGTCAAAGCCCGAACACCGACACAAAGCACTTACATCCGCGCCATTGAGAAAACAGACCTCGTGTTTGGCCTCGGCCCAGCGGGTACGGGCAAAACCTACATCGCGGTGGCGTTCGCCGCCCACTGCTTAGAAAAGGGCGTGGTTGAACGCATCATCCTATCGCGTCCGGCTGTTGAAGCGGGTGAACGCTTGGGCTTCCTGCCGGGCGACATGCGCGACAAGGTCGACCCGTATTTGCGTCCGCTGTATGATGCGCTTTACGATGTGCTTCCGCCGGAAAAGGTCGAGCACGATCTCGAATCCGGCGTCATTGAAATCGCGCCGTTGGCGTTCATGCGCGGCCGCACGCTGGCGAATGCGTTTGTTATTCTGGATGAAGCCCAAAACACCTCCAGCATGCAAATGAAGATGTTTCTGACCCGTTTGGGCGAAGGCTCCAAGATGGTCATCACCGGCGATCCCACACAGATCGATCTACCGCCCGGCATGAAGTCGGGACTTGAGGAAGCAGTCCGTCTGCTTGACGGCGTCGAAGGCATCGAAGCCGTTCGCTTCAATGTCGGCGATGTGGTGCGCCGCGATCTGGTCGCTAGAATTGTCACGGCCTATGACAACGCAAAATAAAGCCCAGTCTTCCGCTGGCCGCCGGCCCAAGTCTTCGCTGAGCGTAGACTTGGTCGCGGACGCCGGCGATTGGCCGGCTGAGGAAGACTGTAGCCTCATTGTCCAGCAGGCGGCGGATGCGGTGGCGTGCTGGCCCGGGTTGATCAAAGGGGCGGCATCGGTTTCCGTGGCGCTTTCGTCGGACGCGGAAGTTGCCATTCTCAACGGTCAATTCCGGGCCAAACCTAAGCCAACCAACGTGCTGTCGTTTCCGGCGGGTTTTGGCGCTGAACCGGGCTTCCTCGGCGACATCATTCTGGCGTTTGAAACGGTAGAGCGCGAAGCCGCTGAGCAAGCGATAACACTCAACGATCACGTCCAGCACCTTATCGTGCATGGCATTTTGCATCTGCTCGGTTTCGACCACGAAAAGGCCGCCGGCGCCGAACGCATGGAAGCCCTTGAAATTAGCATTCTGGCTGAACTTGGTATCGCCAACCCCTACACGGGCGACCTCGATACCGCAAAAAAGGAGTGACGGGGGTTCTCCCCTTTGTCCAAAAGTATGACCGATCACGTGAACGACAAGACGATTGCTGACGCGCCTATCAGCGAAGACCCGCGCGCGCTGGGCGCGCACGGATGGCTACAGGTGTTGCGCTTGAAACTTGGCCTCGGTGGACCGCAAAACGTCCGCGACACCATCGAAGGCGCTCTCAAAGCCCCTGACCCGACAGCAACCTTCACCGAAGCCGAGCGCAAGATGCTCGAACGCCTGCTGCGTTTCGGATCGAGCCGGGTTGCCGCAATCATGGTGCCGCGCGCTGACATCACGGCGCTGGACGAAAGTGAATCTCTAGCGGAGTTGCTGCAAACGTTCGAAGAGGCCGGCGTGTCGCGCATTCCGCTATACAGTGAAACGCTGGATGATCCGCGCGGCATGATCCACGTCAAGGATCTGTTTCGCTGGCTGATGGCGGACGCGGCTGGA
>JABFRT010000014.1 GCA_013141015.1 Hyphomicrobium sp.
GGAGGCCGCGGTTAAAAGGCGAACACCGGGAAAAGCGGTGGGCCAATTGGCGCGAGGCCAACCGCGACCCGACAGAATCGATGAATGCCTACGTTAAGAAGAACGGCTTGTGGTCGAAAAAGCTGCGGACCTGGTGAATGCATCAGTTTGATATTGTCAAACTGCATGGTGGACAACTTGGGGTGCTGCTCCAGTCCGACCTGCTCAACGAGCGAGAGACGCGGATCGTTGCACCGTTGATTTCGCGCAAGGAGGTGAAGTTGACACCAGTGCTCCACCTTGAAATCATGATCGGCCGCAAGCCGTATTTGCTGGCGACCGAAAAAATGGCCGCCATTGAGCGCTCAGAAGTGGCCGCCGTCATCGGCTCAATCGCTGACCGCGACTATGAAATCCGGCGCGCACTCGACATCGTTTTTACGGGATTTTGACGCCATGACCGCAGAGATCGTCAATCTCAACAAGTTCCGCAAGGCCCGCGAAAAGGCCGAAGACGAAAAGCGCGCTGAACAGAACCGCGTCCGCTATGGGCGCACCAAAGCTGAAAAAGAACAATCGGCCCAAATCGAACGGATCAAGGAGCGCACGCTCGACGGCGCGGAAGTTGCGCCACGCGGCACCTCTATGGACGACGATCTTGATCCGGGCAGCGCCTCGTGACACGGCCCGTCAAACGATCATTCTCTATTGATGGCCACCGGACCTCAATTTCGCTTGAGGCCGCGTTCTGGACGGCACTGAAGACGGCAGCCGCTGAAGATCAAATCGCAATCGCGGCGCTGGTTGCAAAAATCGACAAGGAGCGCGGCACCGCCGGGCTATCGAGCGCGGTGCGCGTGTGGTTGTTGCACCGGCTGGAAACGCGGACCCTTGAAGCGCGGGCCGCAGCCCTACGGATACCCGCCGAGTGAGCGCATGACTTCATCCGACGTGGAGCGGCGCGCTTGCGAGGGGCGCGGCGGGTTCGGCCGCGGCGGCTGTGGCCGGGCAGAAGTGGCCGGTCTCTCACCCGCAGGAGTAATCGGTGTAGTCTCAACCGTTACAGGCCGCGGTGCAGAGCCTTCAACACCAACCGAGGGCGCAGACGTCGTGTTGGGGGGCGGCGCAGTTTGTGGCGCTGTTCCGGCAGATTCAGGCAACACCGGCGGCAAGGCTGGCACGACGGTCGGCTGGCCACCTTGAACTGGAACCGAACCGCCCGCCTTTGCAGCGGCCGCGGCAGCTGCTCGTTCAGCCTCTAGGGCTTGGCGGCGTTCCAACTCAAGGCGGGCGCGATTCTGATCCTGCTGCTTCAGCCGTTCCAGAGTTTCGACATTGCGTTCGATCTGGCGCACGGCGAGTTCACGTTGCATATCGCCAGCGTCCAGCGAGATAGCAAGCGCTGCGAGATCGCCCATCCGTCCGGTGTAGACAATCGACGCCGGTGGCAAAGGTCCCTTGGCGGCATGAGGAACCCAGCCCGGGATTGGTTCAGCGGGGGGCGGCAATGGCGGCACAACAAGCGCCAATTTCCATGCGCTATCCAACGACAGCGACGACAAATCGACAACCGTCTGCGCTGTCACGCTTCCGGCATTGGACTGCAACGTCACAGCGTCCAGCTTTGCCGTGCCGCCGCTGATGGTGACGGGGATTGTCTGCTCGCCCATGTCAGCCCTGGCACTTGAAAGCGATACTTGCAAAGCGGCCGCCAGCGCTTCTGGATCGTTAGCAACTTTATCGGCAAGCACGGCTGCGATAACATCTGAACCTGTGGACGGCGAAGGCGCTGGCAGTTGTGCACCCGACAGCGTGACGGTGCCCGTGCCCGACAGCAATGCGACGAGCCCGGCCGGGCTGTTGGCCTCGGCTGCGGCTTTGATTTCGAGGCTGGCCTTGCCGCGCGCTGCGGCGCCAAGCTGTGCCAAATCTGCGCCGTCAATTTTAAAGCCGCCGTCAAGCGTTGCGCCAGCTGCCGATTTCGAAACCTGCACCGCGCCGCTCAACGCGCCGCCAGCGGCGCGCCCGGTGATCTCACTAAGTGCTGCCTTGCCGGCCGCGAAGGCAATTTTGAGCGCGCCATTACTCGCGGAGATGCCGGGGTCGATTTGCAATTTGCCGTAGCGCAGACTGACCACACCGGTTGCATTCGCCAAAGGATCAAAGCTGATCCGGGCTTCCGGCCAGACACTATTCTTGGCGGCTGCTTGCGTTGGCGCGCTGGTATCGAGCAACGGCGCCAACAAGCCAGCCAGCGTGACCGTATCGGCTTGCAGATCGGCGGTCAGCACGTTGGGCGATCCCGGCACAAGTTTGACCGACCCCCGCAGTGCCGATCCACCGGCTTGAAAATTGCGCGATGCGATCGTCCATGCGCCAGCCTCGCGTGCCACATCAATGACGCCGTCGAGCGCCGTGTCGCCAATGCCGCGCGCCGCGGGAATGCCAGCAATAGCCAGCGCGTCAAGCGCATCGTTGGCCTTGAGGCGGACGCGGCCTGCAATGGCTACCGTGCTATCCGCAGGCCATGTCATCTGGCCGTTATAGGCCGCTGTAAAGCCCGGTGCGGACAGATCGATCAGGGTTGCTGCACCCGACGACAGAGCCCCCGTTGAAGCATAGATTAACTCGGCTTCGTGAGCACTCGGTTGCGGGGCTGCAGCTGCGTCGATGCCGAGCGCTGCCAGCAGGGCATTGAACCCTTGCGCCCGCGCCGTCAATTGGATGCGGCTTGGATCTGTCCGCCAACCGGCCAGCCCGCCATCGAAGTCAGCTTGCCCCGAGATTCGCGCCGTCTGCACGGTTCCGTCAAGACTGACGTCGGCCGTGGATTTTCCGCGCGCACCGAGCCGGACAAGACCTGCCAGGCGCGCCGATCCCGCCTGCGCGAAACGCTCCACGGACACCGCGTTGCCAAGGCCGGTAAAGCTTGCCAGATCTTTGAGTGCGCCGGGCGTCAGCGCTACAAAATCGTAGGCCAGCGTTCCCTTGGGATGGTCGGCGGCACTGGTGATGCGTGCATCGAGATGGACAACAAGTCCGGACGCCATTGTGAACTTGGCCGACGGAATGCGGATGCTGCCACCATCCAAACCGACGGTCGCATCGACGTTGCGGAAGATCCGCTCGCCATGCTTCAGTTCGCCAGCCAGCACGCGCACGCTGATATCCCCGCTTGCATCAACGGGCTTCGAGCTTTTTTCGCCATCGGATGCGGGTGACGGCGCGGCTAAGGCTGCAACCGGCGCAAGCCCGAACGCCTGGCGCAGATTGCTTTCCAGTGCACGCGCCGTATCCGGGAACAGTTCGCTGCTGTCGAGCCGAGCCCCTTCGAGCGTGACGGCAACCTTCCGCCGCCCCTCTCCGCTGACCACTACGTCGCCTGAGAACGCGCGCCCGCCAAAGTCAGCTGACGCCTCGGTGAATTCAAACCGCGTATCGTTGATCAGCACCCGGCCTTCGGCGGCAAAGGGGCCATCGGCTTTGATGTCGAGATTGGCACCGGATTTCGCGGCCCAGCCGAGCAGCCGCGCCAAATTCGAACCATGTACGAAACCGGAGCCGGCAAAACTGACTTTGCCGTTGTCGTCTTTGAGATCGCCTGACAGATCGAGACGCGAACCACCGGGCAGCCCGGCCTTCAACTGGCGCAGCTGAACTGCGCTGCCTTGCCGTTCGGCATCGATCTTCAAAACGCCTGCCGTCTCGCCGCCAAGCTTGACCTGATCGACATCGATTTTGGCACTCGCCGCGCCGTCGCCCGCCAGCGCGCGCAGCATCGCCAAGCCGAATTGCTTGACCTTGACGAAGGTGGCGCTGTCCTGACCAGCGCCGGACAAGCGGTCGAGATCCAGCCACTTCGAGGTCAGCGCGACATCCAGCCTCGGTGCGGTGCCCCAGACCGCCGCCGCTGTACCGGCAATCAGTTGCGGCTCGGCGGCGTTTTCAAGCGCGAGTGCTATATCTTCGACTTTCGCGCCCGCCGTGGTCGCGTCTATGCGCGCCCGCATATCCATAACCGGCGTCTCGACGGCGGCGGTGTCCGCTGGCTTCTTTTCACGGGTGATCGTGAGTGGGATTTTTCCGGTCAGTTCACCGGTCAGGCGCGGCTTTGTGGAAAGACCTTCGATACGTCCGTCCAGCATATACGAGGTTTCAGATGCAATCGCCCGGGTATTGGCCTTGATTTGGAAGACGCCGGCCGCATCTGGTACAGTGGTCGCGAACTTGATCTCGCGTGCTTCACCCGACCATTTGGCCTGGCCCTTGAATTTGAATGGGCCTTTAAGCGCTTCGGCTGAGAATTCTCCATTGACCGCTTCGGCGCGGGCAATCGACTGCGCTTCGCTATTGAACAGCGCCACGGTGCCGTCGATGATCTTGACCGAATGCAAGGCCACATCCTGCGGCACGAACGGCAGCGCGCCGGGCCTGATTTGAACGCTGGTCCAATTGCCGCCGCCCTGGGTGTCGAGCGCCAGCGTCAGCACTGGGCGATGCAATTCGATCTCGTTAGCCTCAAGCACGCCGCGCAGCAGGGCGGGGCCGGATAACCGCATGGTGAAGCTGTCGATGCGCACGAACGGCTCGCCGGTTTGCCCGGTCGGATCGGCTAAGCGGACCTTTTCAAAGCGGACGAACGGCGTTGGCAAGAAGCGGACGTTGACTGCGCCGCCGACGCGCACGTCACGGCCGAGCACCTTGGTGGCTTCTTCTTCAAAGACGCCGCGATAGCCGTTCCAGTCGATGAAATGCGGCACGGCAAACAGCGCCGCCAGCGTGACGACGAGGAGACCGCCAAGATAAAGGAGCGCGTTGTTCATCAATCGACCGGTTTATCCTCGGCAGGCGCGAAAGAACGCGGGGATGGCTTTTTGTCAGGCGACCGCTTTATGGCATAAAGGGCCGCCTGCCTGAACCTGAAAATAGGCGCAATTCCAGTCATTTGCTCAAAACATTCCGCAGCCCGATAGGTTGTTCACAGCTTCGCTAACCGGCAATTCCGCCGGTTGTAGGACCAGCCCCAGTAGGCTACCTGAGATTCATGAGCGAGAGTCGCAAAACCAAGCCCGCAACCGGTGCCGCATCCAGCGCCGATGATGACAGCGGCGATTTCCCCTTCGACCTGCCGCAGGCGCCAGCCCGGGAGGCCGCGCCAGCGCCTAAGCGGTCGATTTCCGAGCGCGCGCTGGCGGCGTCGCGGCCCGAACCCTCATATCTTGACGGCCTGAACCCGGAACAGCGCGCCGCGGTGGAAGCAACTGAAGGGCCGCTGCTGGTTCTGGCGGGCGCCGGCACCGGCAAGACCCGGGTGCTGACCACCCGTATCGCCCACATCTTAGCGTCGGGCAAAGCCTACCCGTCGCAAATGCTGGTCGTCACCTTCACCAATAAGGCCGCGCGCGAAATGCGCGAACGCATCGGCAAGCAGATCGGCGGTGCGGTTGAAGGCATGGCGTGGCTTGGCACGTTCCACGCCATCGGGGTCAAAATACTACGCCGCCACGTCGAGCTGGTCGGCTTGAAATCCGGTTTCACCATTCTTGATATGGACGATCAGCTGCGGCTGTTGAAGCAGGTGATCGAAGCGGCCGGCATCGATAAAGAGCGCTGGCCGGCACGCCAATTGGCAAGCCTGATCGACAGTTGGAAAAATAAGGGCCTGACACCCGACAAGGTGCCAGCGGGTGAAGCCTTGGCCTTTGCCGCGGGCAAGGGCCGCGATCTCTATGCCGCCTACCAGAGCCGGCTCAAAGATCTCAACGCCTGCGATTTCGGCGATCTGCTGCTTGAATGCCTGCGGCTGTTCCGCGAACACCCGGATGTGCTGGCCAGCTATCACAAGCGCTTCCGCTATATCCTGGTCGATGAGTATCAGGACACCAACATCGCTCAGTATTTGTGGCTGCGTATGCTGGCGCAAGGTTGCCCCAACGTTTGCTGTGTCGGCGACGACGATCAGTCGATCTACGGCTGGCGCGGCGCCGAGGTCGACAACATCCTGCGCTTTGACAAGGACTTTCCAGGCGCCAAGATCATCCGTCTTGAACGCAACTACCGCTCGACCGGCAACATTCTGGCGGCGGCTTCAGGCCTGATTGCCAAAAACGAGGGCCGGCTTGGCAAGACGCTGTTCACTGACGGCGCGCTTGGCGAGAAGGTCAGCGTTGCCAATTTCTGGGACGACGAAGCCGAGGCCCGTTCGATTGGCGAAGACATAGAGCAATTGCAGCGGCAAAAATGCAATTTGAACGACGTCGCCATTCTGGTGCGCGCCTCCTTCCAGATGCGTGTGATTGAAGACCGGTTCATAACGCTCGGCCTGCCCTATCGCGTGATCGGCGGGCCACGGTTTTATGAGCGCCAGGAAATCAAGGACGCGATTGCCTATCTGGAAATTGTCGCCAACCCGTCGCACGATTTGAAATTCGAACGCATTGTCAACGTGCCCAAGCGCGGCCTTGGCGACACCACCGTCAAGCGCATCCACGAGTTGGCGCGGGCGCGCGGCGTGCCGATGTATCAAGCCGCCCGCGAAATCATGGAAACGGACGAGCTTGCCAACAAGGCGCGGCGATCGCTGTTTGAACTCATGCAGTCGTTCGAGCGTTGGCGTTCGCGCATCCCGGACATGCGCCACACCGAACTCGCCGAACTCATTCTCGATGAATCCGGCTACACCGCGATGTGGCAGGCGGATAAAAGCCCGCAAGCTCAGTCGCGGCTTGAAAACTTGAAGGAACTCGTGCGGTTCATGCACGATTTCGAGAGCTTGGCTGGCTTCCTTGAACACGTCTCGCTGGTCATGGATGTCGATCAAGGCAACGACGGCGAGCGCGTGTCGCTGATGACACTGCACGCGGCCAAGGGTCTTGAATTCGGCAACGTGTTTCTGCCCGGCTGGGAAGAAGGGCTATTTCCGCATCAGCGCTCGCTGGATGAAAGCGGCAAGGCCGGCCTCGAAGAAGAGCGCCGCCTCGCTTACGTCGGCGTAACGCGCGCCAAGAAGGTCGCGAAAATATCGTTCGCCCAGAACCGGCGCAATCGCGGGCTATATCAGTCAGCCGTGCCGTCGCGTTTTGTCGATGAACTGCCGGAAGCGCACGTTGCGGTGGCTGAAAATCAGTCGCCCTATGGCGGCATCACACAGGGCTATGGCTACGGCAATACGTTTGGCACCAGCCGCTTTGATAACAAGCAGACGGCGACGCCATTTGCATCCGGCTATCAAACCCCCGGATGGCAGCGCGCCCAGCAGAACTGGAGCCGCAGCGACGAAAAGCAGAAGAAAAAGCAATCGCACGGCACACAGCCAAGCCGGCCGCTGACCATTGACGGCGAATTGGTTGCGTCGTCCGCAGCCAAGGCGCCGGGCTTCAAAACTGGCACGCGCATCCGTCACGATAAATTTGGCGACGGCACGGTGACGGCAGTCGATGGCAACAAACTGACCATCGATTTCGACGATGGGTCAAGCAAACGTTTGGTTGCGAGCTTCGTCGATATCATCTGACCGGGCTATTCTGAACGCGTCTTGTGCTCATGGCGAGCTGCACAAATGGTGCGCTTCAACCGTTTTCCCGCCGCAATTGCCGCTCAGTCTGATGCGCATGTTCCAGCCCGTCATGACGCTGTAACATATTGTGTTGCATAGTGTATTTTAAGTCAGCTCGCAGACGTTATGCTCAGGCGGGTTGCATTGCGTTGTGGTTTCTCGCGGGGGCGTGAAACCGAAGTGAAGTAAATGCGTTGGGGAGGGTAGAGCCTACTTGGAGGAACTATCCATGAGAGAACATCGCTACACGACGCGTGGACCAGCCAACGAAGCCAACACCAATAGCGTGGATGACACGCCGAGAACCTTGACGATCTCACGACGGGAGACGACGAGCGGACGGCGGCGGCGCATCCACTGCCATCTCGATCCATTGCCGCTGACGGCGGACGAAGTGCGTTTGCTGCCGGTTGCCAATCGCAATTCGGCTTGAGTGGCAGCGTCATTTCCTTGCCAATCAATAGCCATCATCAAAGGCGCCGCAGCCGTAGCGGCGCCTTTACTATTGTTATCAAGCTGTAAAAACAATTACGCGGCGGCGCGGCGATCCTTGATCAGATCCCAGGCAGCGTTGATCTGCTTCATGCGGCTTTCGCGCCGCAGCCGGTCCGCTTCATCGCGGGCGTGATCAGGGTGCCAACTCATGCGCAGCGCATCAACCAGCTTCTTGGCGACCGCGGGGGCTGCATCCGCGTTGATACCGAGCACGCGATACGCTTCCGATGGTGACTGCGGCATGTCTATATCAAGACCTTCGTTCATGCCCGGACGCTGCACCGCACTTAGCGAAATGCGGCTGATCCGCTCCAAATCCCGCAGCAAGGCACGGATGATCGACGCTGATTTTGCGGGCGCATTGCGCGGCAATTGACGGTCTAGCGCCGCAATCCGGCCGCGCACGCTCGCCACTTCGCCATTCAGAACGTCGCGAAGCAACATCTCGGGCCCAAGCGCTGCAACCGACACTTCGGTTTCAATCAGGCGCGTATTCAGAAACGACATGGCGTTGGCCAGATCGTCGTCCGGGCGATAGTTTGATTTGCTCGACCGGCGGGCGTGAACCACTGCTTTGAGTCTGTTGGCCACGGCCGCCGAAAGATGCTGCAATGTGCCGGTCAAGGCTTGCCATGACAGCGCACTGCTTGCGGCCAACCATGACGGCGCGCGCCAACGTCCGGCGGCCACCATACTTGCAGCAAACAGCAGGGCGATCACACTTGCCACAGCTGCTGCCACGCGCAACGGGTTGCCACCCGGCACAGCCCGCCATCCGTCGGCGCGGACCTCGGTCACCCAGGTATTGCCCGCGTTCGAAATGGTCAATTCCGCCAGGGCCTCATCGGCCGGTTCGATCACGCTTTCGGGCGATAGATCTTGTTTGGCCACGCGCGGCATCGTCGATTGAGTGCGAGTCAATGCCGGCAACACGAACCGTCCTGACAGGGTGCTGACCGGCGCGTAGCCTGTTGGGAGACCCAATGGCATTGCGACGCCAGCGGCCTTGGCAGCGATCGCAATCCGCGCCCACGGCACAATTGCGCCATCGCATTCAATTGCGAAGCGATGCACCATCATGGTTTCGCAATCAGAGCCGCCCGCCGCGCAATGTGCAAACGGCTGCTCATCGCGCCGGCCTGCAATCCGGTAGGTGGTTTGATTTGCGGGTGAGACCTGCACCTCGCCGCCGTTGGCCCGGCAGGCGAACGGCATGACCAGATCTTCTGCGTGGGCCGCAATGGCCGGGCTGCACACAAACAGCGCGATCAAAGCCCCTCGTGAGCCAACCCTGTTCACGCATACCCCCGCATTAACGCTACGCCCCAGCACTCCGCCTGTTCACCGGCGGATCAGAGCACAAGTCTTAGCTCAAGGGCGGCCGGACTGAGGCCCAGGGGCAAGTTTTCAACCGCTTTAGACGCCAGCGCCGCGGTTATGCTCAAGACTATGAAATTCACGATGTTTTCCAGCCCCTCCGGTTGCCGGACCAGCAACGGCCGTCCGCAACCCGCCACAGATCGGCCAAAACTCTGCCGATTGAGGTACTTAGTCTCGACAACGCCCGTGCCGGAACGCTAAGACATACGGCAGCGTGAAGCTGGGCGCAGGGAAGCGTTTCGGGTCAAGTCCAGCGGGAGAGTGAGCGATGTCTGCGGCGGATATTTCAGCTGACGGCGGGAAGCAGAACCCCGGCTTTTTCAGCAAGTTTGGATTTGGGCGCGGTAAAGCCGAGGCTCAGTCCGCTGAGGCAACTGGTGCAGCAAATACGGGCGCCGGCCCAAAAGACATTCTTCAGCCGGACACCGAACGCCGGCGCGAACGCTTCATTCCGGTGACGCGGTTTGCGTTGATGGACCGCCTGACGTTGCCATCGGCGTGGCCAACGGGCGAAGCTCAAGATGCGCGGCGCTTCTTCCGGTATCTCGATTACTGGCGCCAGCAGCAATACAACGCCCTGCTGCTTGAACTTGAACAGACCTATGAGGCGTTCTCGCCCGACAGCGACTTGTTGATGACGCGCCAGTTCTCCGATGAAGAGCGCGGCCGTCTCAAGCATCGCGTCGTCTCCAGCATCGATGGCCTGTTGCAGCGTGCCAATTATGAGCGGATAGACCCGTCCGACGTTGATGTGATCCTGACCAAGGATTCGCACTACGGCCTCGATTTGACCGTCGATATGAAGGCCTTCGAAGATATCCTGATTTATTATCGCGGCGCGTCGAACCGCAAGCATGAGCGTCGCCGTTTCCAGTCGTTCATGCGCAAGGAAGAATTCAGCGTTCCGGTGTTTCAGCGGCTGTTTATCCTGTTCAAGCTGAAGCCGTTTGAAACGCGGGTCGAAGAACTGATGCGCGACGACGGCATGACGCGCGAACAGGCCGAGAAGAAGGTCACTAAGCACCGCAGCAGCTTGCCGCCCGGCCTCAACGACAAGAATATCTATCTCAAGCTGTTCAAGAATATCCCGCGCTCCGACATCGAAATGGTGTTTCCCAATACGCAGGTGCGCTTTCGCATGTTCGATAAGCTGCGGCTGGGCGTGTCGGCGGGCGGCGGGCTTGGAATGGGCGCTGTTGGTGCGGCCGGCAAGATCGCGCTGATCACCACAAATCCGATAGCAGCTGCCGGTGCCGTTGCCGGTCTCGGCGGCGTCGCCTTCCGGCAAGCCATGAGCTTCATGAACCAGAAGCAGCGCTACATGGTGGTGATGGCGCAGAATCTCTACTTCCACACCATGGCCGACAACCGTGGCGTGATCCTCAAGATCGCCGCGCGCGGTGCCGAGGAAGACGTGAAGGAGGAGATGCTGCTGTACACGGTGCTCGCCAAGGAAAAGGCGACCCGCGCCGACTTGCCGGCTATCGATCTGGCGATTGAGCAATATTTGACGCGCACGTTCGGCGTAAAAGTCGATTTCGACCTCGAAGATGCGCTCGACCGGCTTATTCGCGACGGTATCGTCAAGGAGACCGCTGATGGCCGCCTGACGACACTTGGTCCAGTGGACGCAGCGCTGCATATCGACGAAAAGTGGGACAAGTTCCTCGACAAGCTCCCCGATCCGATGAGCGCCGAGGGCTATGAATATGATACCACCACCGCGCCAGGGAAACTCTGACCCAGTCCCTTACTGAGCGCCCAAGGCCCTGAAGGCATCGAGAGCTTATGACATTGCAAAAAGTGGTCGCGGACTTCACGGACCGCGATCTCGCCCACCATGCAGCCAGCGCGCTTCAGGATTTCACCGAACCCGCGCCCGACGCCTTGACCATCTTCGAAAACGGTCCCGGACGCTGGCGGCTGGAAGCATTCTTCAACGACTGGATCGACGGCCGCGACATCGCCTCGGAGATCGCAGGCCTGGTTCACAAAGAACTTCCGCCCTTCCTTGTCGAAAGAGTGCCGGACCTCAATTGGGTAGCGATTTCGCAGGCAGCCCTTCCGCCCGTCACCGCAGGCCGGTTTGTGGTCCACGGCAGCCACGACCGGAACCGCGTCGCGCGCGGACCGTCAACCATTTTAATCGATGCAGGCGAAGCCTTCGGCACAGCGCATCACGCAACCACACTTGGCTGCTTGCAGGCCATCGACCGGCTGACCCGCGCCGAAGCCTTCGACACGGTTCTTGATCTCGGCTGTGGCTCGGGCGTGCTGGCAATTGCGCTCGCCAAGGCGATGCCCGGCGCCGACATCATCGCCACCGACATGGACGCGCAATCGGTCAAAGTTGCTGCTGAAAACATGCGCCTCAACGGCGTTGCAAACCGTATAGCAACGGCGGTTGCCAGCGGCGTCGATCACCCGTGGTTGCGGCAGTCGCCGCCGTTCGGATTGATCATTGCCAACATCCTCGCCGGGCCGTTGATCCGGCTTGCGCCGGCAATTTCCCGGAAAGTGGCGCGCACCGGCACGCTGGTGCTGTCCGGCATTCTCATTCCACAGGCCCCGCAAGTCATTGCGGCTTACCGCGCCTGTGGATTTCACCTCGATCGTCATGACAGGATCGTCGGCTGGTCGACATTGACCCTGCGCCGGCGTTAAAACGAACGCATGTTCCAAAATTTCGAATCGACCACTGGTTCTGATCACGTTGCCGAACGCTTGAAGGCGTTGCGCGCGTGGATGACCAAAGCCAAAATAGACGCTGTCCTCGTGCCGCGTGCCGACGAGCACCAGGGCGAATACGTGCCGCCATCGGCTGAGCGGCTCAAATGGCTGACCGGTTTTACCGGCTCGGCCGGCATCGCCATAGCAGCCAAGAAATCGGCAGCACTGTTCATCGATGGACGATACACCGTTCAGGCTAAGGCCGAGACGGACACAAGTGTGTTTGACGTTTCACTTATTCCCCGCCCGCGGATTTCAGAATGGCTGAGCGACAATCTCACCAAAGGCGGTGTGATCGGTTTCGATCCATGGCTGCACACAATCAGCGAAGCCGCACGTCTGACGGCCGCTCTCGATGCCAAAGGTATCAAACTCAAACCATTGCCGAAGAATCCAATTGATGTGTTGTGGGGCAAGCTACGCCCCGCGCCGCCAGCAGCGCCGGTCATTCCGCATCCTTTGGAACTTGCCGGCAAGAGTGCCGCTGAGAAAATCGCCGATATCCAGAAGCGCTTGAAGGATGACGGCCAGCACGCCGTGCTTCTAACGCTGCCGGATTCCATCTGCTGGCTGTTCAACATTCGCGGCAGCGATGTGGCCCATAACCCTGTGGCGTTGGCCTTTGCGATTGTGCCGTCGTCCGGTAAGGCCGAGCTCTTCATCGCTCCCGAAAAGATCGACGCTGCAGCCCGCGCGCATCTGAGCCCGGTCGCAAAACTCAGCGCACCCGATCAATTGCCGGTCCGCATCAAAGCGCTGCGCGACGCGGAAAAGCTTGTGCGTCTCGATCCAGACACCGCCGCTGCATGGTTCGAGCGGGCGCTTGGCAGCAAATCGATATCGCGCGGCCAAGACCCGTGCATTTTGCCGAAGGCCATCAAGACACCCGCCGAAATTCAAGGCACGCGAGACGCCCACCTGCGCGATGGAGCGGCTGTGGTGCGCTTTCTCGCCTGGCTTGAGGGTGCTGTTGCATCAGGTTCCGTTGACGAAATCACCGCCGTCAAAGCGCTTGAAAATTTTCGCCGCGAGACTGGCCTGCTCAAAGATATCAGCTTCGCGACCATCTCCGGTTCCGGTGCAAACGGCGCTATCGTCCATTACCGCGTCACGGACGCGACCAACCGTACATTGCAAAATGGCGAGCTTTTTTTGCTCGATAGCGGCGCACAGTATCAAGACGGCACGACCGACATCACGCGCACGATTGCCGTCGGCCAACCGTCCGAAGACATGCGCCGCAAATTTACGGCCGTACTCAAAGGCCATATCGCGATCGCAACCGCGCGCTTTCCGAAAGGCACGCGCGGATTGGATCTCGATCCGTTTGCACGCCGCGCATTGTGGGACGCAGGCTGCGATTTCGATCACGGCACCGGCCACGGCATCGGCAGCTACCTTTCGGTGCACGAAGGCCCGCAATCGATTTCCCGCGCGGGCACTGCTGTCTTGCAGCCCGGCATGCTGCTGTCGAACGAACCTGGTTACTACAAGGAAGGCGAATACGGTATTCGCATTGAGAATGTTGTGCTGGTAACGCCGTTAGCAAAAATTCCAGGTGGCGACCGCGAGATGATGGCGTTCGAAACGCTGACACTGGCGCCGATGGACCGCCGGTCGATCGACGCCGATGCGTTGACCTCCGATGAGTTTGAATGGATCAACGCTTATCACGCCCGAGTTTACGCGACGCTGTCTCCACTGTTGGATGGCGCAACCGCTTCGTGGCTGAAGCGCGCAACCGAGCCACTCACTTAAAAAGTCCGGCTGTTCCAGACGGAACAGAAGGTCCGGGCCTATCCGCACTACATCTCTGGCGTTGTGTTTCAACCTGGAGAATTTTCATGGATCCGATTTTTGACTTCAGCGCCGCGCCGCACTTGCCGCCGTCATTGCGCAACGCAGCCGATGCGAGCCCGCGGCCAGAACTGCTGCTGTCGGCATTGTCGGCGGCTCTGCCGCAAACGGCGAACGCTGTTGTGATGGAGCGCAATGGCGAACTTTATATTGAGTTTGCGTGCGCCGCGTGAGCGCCGTGCTCAAGCGTCTCCTTTGGCGATGAGTTCCAGCCACTCGTCTTCGGTCAACACCGTAACGCCGAGCGCTTGCGCGTTGGTCAACTTGGACCCGGCGTCACTGCCGGCGACAACATAGTCAGTCTTTTTTGAAACTGATCCAGCAACCTTTGCGCCAAGGCGCTCGGCCTGCGCCTTGGCTTCGTTGCGCGTCACGCGGGTTAACGTGCCGGTAAAGACGACGGTTTTTCCGGTAACGGGAGACGCGACGGCGATGGTCCGCTCAAACGGCGTCACATCGACTTCCTTCAACAACGCGTCGAGAAATGCGACGTTGTGCGGTTCACCGAAGAAATCGACGAGCGCATCGACAACTGTCTCGCCGATGCCTTCGATGTTGTCGATGTCGCGATAGGCGTCGCTGTCTGCCCCGCCGGCCACTGCGGCTTCAGATGCCGCGCGCAATGCGTCGAGCGTCAGATAGGCCTTGGCGAGATCCTTGGCCGTCGTCTCGCCGATATGGCGAATCCCAAGGCCGAACAGCAAGCGTTCGAGGGGAATTTGGCGGCGCGCTTCAATTGCGGAAAAAAGTTTGTCGACCGACTTCTTGCCAAAACCTTTGAGACCGGAGAGCGGCTCATCACTTGCCGCGTCGCGCTTTTGAAGCGTGTATATGTCGGCGGGTGTCTTGATACGTCCGCTATCAAAAAAGAATTCGATTTTTTCAGCGCCCAGTCCGTCGATATCGACGGCATTGCGCGACACGAAGTGCTTCAAGCGCTCCTTCGCCTGCGCCGGGCAGATCAAACCACCCGTACAGCGGCGCACCACATTGCCGTTGCTCGCCTCATCGCCTGTCTCTTCACCGGCGTCGCGCACTGCGTGACTTCCGCACGCCGGGCAGGTCTGACGCATCTCGAAGGGGACCGCCGATAGAGGCCGTTTTTCCTCAATCACCCTCACGATTTGCGGGATCACGTCGCCGGCACGTTGCACGACAACCGTATCGCCGACGCGGATATCCTTGCGCGCGATTTCATCTTCATTGTGCAGCGTCGCGTTCGAGACGACCACGCCGCCAACCGTCACGGGTTCGAGTTTGGCAACCGGCGTCAAAGCCCCGGTGCGGCCAACCTGGATGTCGATGCCGCGCAGGATCGTCGTTGCCTGCTCGGCTGCAAACTTGTGCGCTATCGCCCAGCGCGGCGAGCGCGACACGAAGCCAAGCCGTTCCTGATAATCGAGCCGGTTAACCTTGTAGACGACGCCGTCGATGTCGTAGCCGAGCTTTGCGCGGCGGCTTTCGATATTGCGGTAGTATGCGAGCAGCGCTTCGGTCGTTTCGCAAACCGTCATCTCGGGATTGACCGGCAATCCCCAGGACTTGAACGCCGCGACCACCTCAGTTTGCATAGCGCCCGGCAGCGCCGTTGCCGCGCCCCAGGTGTAGGCAAAAAATTTCAGCGGCCGCTTGGCCGTGATTGTGCTGTCGAGTTGGCGCAACGATCCGGCAGCAGCATTACGCGGGTTGGCAAAAATCTTTTCACCCGCCTGCTCCTGCGCCGCGTTCAAGTCCGCGAAGTCTTTATGGCCGAGATAAATTTCGCCGCGCACGTCGATCACGTCCGGCACATCACGGCCTTTGAGGTGATGGGGAATTTGGCTGATCGTCTTGATGTTGGCGGTAACGTTCTCGCCTTCCGCGCCGTCGCCGCGCGTTGCAGCCTGGGTCAGCGCACCGTTCTCGTAGCGAATGGAAATCGACAGACCGTCGATCTTTGGTTCGGCCGTGATCGCCAACGGTTCGGTTTCGCTTAGCTTCAAAAAGCGCCGCACGCGGTCTGCGAATTCGACCACGTCTTCATCCGCGAACGCATTCGACAACGACAGCATCGGCACGTCGTGACGGATCTTGCCGAACGCCGCGACCGGCGCCGCTCCGACTTTTTGGGACGGGCTTCCGGCGTGCTCAAGATCTGGGAATGCGTGCTCAAGTTCGGACAAGCGCCGCCGCAATGCATCGTACTCAGCGTCTGAAATCTCAGGCGCGTCTTGCTGATAGTAGAGCGCATCGTGGCGCGCGATATCCGCGCTCAAGCGATCATGTTCACGCCGCGCGCGGGCTGCGTCATCGCTGCTGGTCTTGGATTTTTCTGTCTTTGCCATGAGGCGAAAATGCGCGTTTTTACTGGCAAAGCAAGACCGTCGTCCGGGCTTTTTTAGACGATCAACCGCTGCTCAGGCCGATTTTCGGCACTGACTTCCAGGCTTTTGAGAGCCAGCTGTCACCGTCATCGCGCGGCGCCAATCCGCCCGACTGCAACAGTGCGTAGCTGTCTTTGTACCACTTGCTGTCGGGATAGTTGTGGCCGAGGACTGCAGCCGCGTTCTGAGCTTCCTTGGTGATGCCAAGCGCCATGTAGCACTCGGTCAAGCGGGCCAGCGCTTCTTCAACGTGCGCCGTCGTTTGATAGTCGCTAACAACTGTCTTGAAGCGGTTGATCGAGGCGACGTAATTTTTTCGCTTCAGGTAATAGCGGCCAACTTCCATTTCCGACGCCGCCAGATTGTCTTCCGCGAGGCGTATGCGATTGTCTGCGTTGACCGCATATTCGCTATCGGGATAGCGCGTCTTCAAAATTTTCAGCTGATCGAGCGCCTTGCGGGTCGGCGTCTGGTCGCGGTTGGAGCCCTTGATATCATCGAAATAAGACGACGCAATAATGTGATGCGCCAGCGGGGCTTCCTTGGTGCCGGGATGCAGCGCCACGTAACGCTCGGCAGAGGCAATCGCTTCAGGTGTCTTGCCGCCGCGATAATAAGCATAAGCCGCCATCACGATGGAGCGGCGCGCTTCCGGCGAATAGGGGTGTTCGCGATCCAGCTGCTCAAACTTAGTGGCAGCATCTTCGAACTTACCGCGCGACATCAGCGAGTCGCCATCGGCAAACATCTTGGCCGGCGGATCTGGGTTGAGCGCCTGCGTTGCATCAATCGACGTCGATGCGCACGCGGCCAACGCGACCGCGACGAACAGCGGTGCGGCCCGCGCGGCCAGCGACCGGAAGATATTCGACATCTGCGCCATCGCTATCATTCGAGAGCCTAGCTTCCTGCTTCTCAATGGACCCGTCATTGCCTACACGCTTAGCACCAGACGCTCAGCCGGAAAAGACGGGACCGTGCATTAAGGTGTTGGAATCAGTAGCAAACCGAGACCGACTATGGTGGCTGAATGTGGCACCAAAGCAGCCAACGCTGGCTTTGGCCGTCGCATCTGCAGCAAAATGATCTGGCGGCCACGCTTTCGGCCAAGCCCATCAACCAGGTTCATCAACCAAGTTCCGGATACAAAGAGGGCGCCCAACCGGACGCCCTTTTGAAACCGGCTTAGAGATTTACTCGGCGACGGCCGCAAGACCTGCTGGAACGCGGGTAACGCTCCCCCGGGCCGGACGCGTGCGCGGTGCCTGAACCAGCGACCAATTGGCGCTATCAGAGAACAGTTCCTGCAGAACCATGGCGTTCAAGCGGTGGCCACCCTTGTAAGACCTATAGGCACCAAGCAAAGGCGCGCCAGCCAGCGACAGATCGCCAACCGCATCGAGCATTTTGTGGCGGACGAATTCCTGCGGATAACGCAGACCTTCGCGGTTCATCACCTTACCTTCACCGATTGCGACAGTGTTGGAGAGGTCGGCGCCGAGAGCGAGACCAGCTTTCCAGAGCTTTTCAACATCGCTCATGAAGCCGAAGGTGCGGGCGCGGGACAATTCGTGGCGGAACACGCCGGGGCTCATTTCGTAGTTCAACCGCTGACGGCCGATGAGCGGTGTTTCAAAGTCGATTTCGACGTCGAGGCTGAAGCCGGTGTGCGGTGCCAATTCGCCCCAGCAGCCGTTTTCTTCAACTCGTACAGTCTTGAGAACCTTGATGAATTTGCGCGGCTCTGAGAGCTCGCGGATGCCGACCCGGTCAATGGCTTCGACGAATGCCGCCGAAGAGCCGTCCATGATCGGGACTTCCTTGCTGTCGATCTCAATGTAGAGATTGTCGATGGACAGGCCGCGCAGCGCGGCGAGAAGGTGTTCCACAGTGCCGACTGTGATGCCCGTTTCGTCGCCAATGACCGTGCAAAGGGTCAAGTTTTTGACGTGGGCGACATTGGCCGGAATTTCAGCAACCACACGTCCGCGCTTGGTCACGAGAAAGCGGAGCCCGGTATTCGCCTCTGCTGGATGCAGGACCAGCGATACCGGGGCTCCACTGTGCACCCCCGTGCCTGTTAAATGTACTTCGCGAGCAAGCGTAGTTTGCCGCGCACCGATGAATCGATTCGACATTTTCGCGCCGTCCCTCATGCCATTGGTAGACCGCTGCTCCCCAGCATTAATGCGGTCGACCACCCCCGAACCCTCGAGCTGCTCTCTTTCGTGGCGCTTGTGGCTTGCGGCCTTATTTGCCGTCTTAATCCACCGCACCGGAGCTAACCTTTCCAGTTCGTGAAGCAGACGCTAACTGCTTCGTCTTGGATCGACAAATCACGCTTTCTTACACACTGTTACGAATACTAACCCGCTGATGACACGCATCAAATTTGAACAGAGCGGTGGATATTTAGCGGCGTTCACGTCCGAAAAACACCGGCAACGCCGGGTCAGGCGGCGCTGATTGAGTCGCTTCATTGCCACTATTGGCCAGATTTTGCTGCGCTTCTGCCGTCTTCCGGCCGAAACGCCCGAAGAAGCCGGACTTGCGCTGATCCCCGCCCGATTTTTCACCGTTTTCACCGCTGCCCGTTTGTTTGGCGTGCCAGTCGCGCTGACCGACCGGAGGAAAATCTTCAACTGCTGGCATGCGGCGTGATGACCGCGGCGCCTCAACCGGCGGCTGGGCCTGGAACCCTTGATGCGTTGTGTAACCTTGCGGGCCTTGGCTGTGTCCGGGCGGGGTATAAGCCGCGCCGCCGTGTGATGCGTGAGCGCCAACACCGATGTGTGCAAACCCTTCTTCGATGCTGACGTTTCCAGGCGCGGACCATGTTTCGCGCGGCGCCGGTGCTGGCCGGTTGTCCATCGGCTGCGACCCGTAAGGCGATGGTGCCGCTGTGACGGGCTGGCCGGAATGGCTCGCCTGCAGCACCTCACTCAAGCGGCGCTGCATGTCGTCGTTCGGCGGCGGCACCGGGTGTTGCGAGGGGGCCGGATAAAAGGGCGCGCCTGATTGATGAGTCTGTGATTGAAGCGCCGGCATGTACTGCGCCGGAGCTGGCTGCATCTGTGCCGTTGGTGGCATTGCCGCTGGAGCCGCGGTTGCACGTGATTGTGCTGCGGATCCTTGCGTCATTGCAGCTAACGGCGGCTGCGGCTTCGCCAGTTCGCTGGTGCGGCCCATACCGGACGCAACAATCGACACACGCAGGCGGTCGCCGAGGTTGTCGTCAAAGGTCGCTCCGACAATGATATTCGCATCAGGATCGACTTCCTGGCGCACGCGGCTTGCGGCTTCATCGACTTCATACAGCGTTAGATCGCGGCCGCCGGTGATCGAAAGCAGCAGACCTTTGGCGCCTTTCAGCGTCACGTCATCAAGCAGCGGATTGGCAATCGCTTCTTCAGCGGCCAGGATTGCACGGCGTTCACCGGTTGCTTCACCCGTGCCCATCATGGCTGTACCCATGCCGCTCATGACGGTTTTTACATCGGCGAAATCGAGGTTGATCAGGCCTTCCTTGAGCACCAGCTCAACGATGCACGCGACACCCGAATAAAGCACTTGGTCGGCCAGCACGAAGGCCTCTGCGAATGTCGTGCGCTCGTTGGCGATGCGAAACAAATTCTGGTTCGGAATGACAATCAGCGTATCGACGTGCTGACGCAGCAGCTGAACACCAGCGTCCGCGATGCGCATGCGGCGTGCGCCTTCGAACTGGAATGGCTTGCAGACAATGCCGACGGTCAAAATGCCAAGATCGCGGGCGGTGCGCGCAATGACGGCAGCTGCCCCCGTGCCGGTGCCGCCACCCATGCCGGCAGCGATGAAGACCATGTGCGATCCAGCCACGTGCGAGCGGATTTCTTCAATCGCTTCTTCGGCTGCCGCTTCACCGATCTCGGGCCGCGAGCCGGCGCCTAGCCCTTCGGTCAGGTTGGCGCCCAATTGAATGCGGTGTTCGGCGCTGGAGGCTGCAAGCGACTGCGCATCCGTATTGGCGACCACGAAGTCGACGCCCTGTAATCCGGCGGCGATCATGTTGTTGACCGCATTGCATCCGGCGCCGCCAACCCCGATCACCGTCAGGCGCGGCTTAACGTCGACCAGTTTCGGCAGTTGCAGCTTGATGCTCATGACGCCCTCGGGTGTAACCGTTGCTGCGCTCCGGGTGGCTTTGCGCCACCGGCCGCTGTTGCTTCAAGAAACGCACACGAAACGCCACGAACTCTAAAATCGCCGGACAACTAGAACCCGGCCTTCAACCACGAACCGACGCGGCCAAAGTATCCGCGCGGAAACGCAACTCTGTCGCGATAGGCCCCGCTCTCGGCACGCTCAGGACCTGACGCCAGCGCCAACCCAGCAAGCGCCGCAAACTGCGGACCCGACAGGCTCTGAGGCAGGCCCGGCAACGCCAACGGGCGGCCCAAGCGTACTGGGCGGCCCAAGTGATTGGCGGTGAATTCGGAACTACCCAAGAGCTGGCTTGCGCCTCCCGTCAGCACAACTCTCTCACCGGCATACGCGCTCGCACCGTTCTGGCCTAAGCGCTCGCGCGCAAGACCAAGGATCTGAGCGACGCGGGGGCGGATGATGTCCGTGAGCCGCGCCTTTGTCGTCTGGTACACTGCGCCGTCCTCCTCGCCCGCCAGGGAATAGGAGATGGTCTCGTGCTCGTCAGACTGGGCAGAGACCAGTGTGCCATAAAGTGTTTTGATTCGCTCGGCTTCGACGAGTGGCGTCTGCAACGCCTTGGCGATGTCGAATGTGATATGCTGCGAGCCGACCGGCACGACCTCGGCGCCAGCAAAGCGCCCGTCAGTGAACAGTCCGATCGACGTGGTTCCCGCACCAGCGTCAATCACGGTCACGCCCAGCGCCCGCTCTTCTTCAGTTGTAGCTGCAAGCGCGCTGGCATACGGCGTCGCGACCAGCCCGTCACAACCGAGGTGGCAGCGCTCGATCAATAGCAGCAGATTGCGCAACGGCGCTTCATCGGCGGTCACCGCGTGCAGATGGGCCGACAGATGCCACGCGGCCAGCCCGGTTGGATCACTCGTGCCCTCCGCGCCATCCAGCCGGAAACCGAGGCGGTTCATATGAATCAGCGTGCGCCCGTCGCGCTCGGCATAGGCGCGTCCACCGTCCATCATGCGCGCCATGTCGTCATCCGTCACCACGCCGCTATCAATGCTGGCGTTGGCTGCAAAATGCGTGGATTTCAAACGGCCGCACGATACCGACACGCTGACGCTGTCGAGCGCCACACCGGCCGCGCGCTCGGCTTGGCTGATGGCGGCGCGAACGGCTGTTTCGGCTTCATCGAGATCGGTTAGCACGCCGGCTTTGACGCCTTTCGAGCGTTGCAGACCGAGTCCTAAGACTTCAACACCTAAAGCGTTTGCGCGCGAAGGATCGGCAACAACGACCGCCGCCGCGATCTTCGACGTGCCGATATCGAGAATTCCGAATATGTGCTGGCCGCGCTGGCCGGACCCGCCGTGCCCTCTCATGGCTGCTGGCCTCCGCCCGCCGGCGTTACCGGCAGATTGAGCGCCGTCGTGGCGGCAACCGGGCGCATGACCGCGCGGCCTGGAGTGCGCACATCGACGATCACCGGCGCAGCGCTTATTGCTTTGCGCAGAATAGTGCTGGCTGCGACTTGATCGAGGCCTTCCACTTCGCGGTCGGCGCCAAGTTCAATGCGCGAGCCGTTATTTAGAACCACGCTCCAGCGCCGTTCGGCAATCCGCTCTGCGTGACTGAAGCGGCTTTGAATGTCTTTATGCCGGCCGAGCGCGGCCAGGAGCAGCGGCGCATCGGCGTTGGCGCCTTCGCCAGCAATCTGCGGCAACACCCAGTTGTTATTTGCAGCAACAGGACCAAGGGTGCGCCCGGTCGCATCGATCAGATAGCGCGTGCCGCCGCGCGCCCACACAGCGGCCGGGCTGCGCTCTTTAATTTCAACGGTCAACTGGCCTGGAAACACGCGGCTGATCTGCGCCGTATCCACCCAGGAAATCCGCTCAATGCGCTTCAAGGCAGCGGCCGTATCGAGAGCTGCGAAGGTTTTGACATTGGTGAGATCGAGCGCGTCGTAAACATCGCTGTCGAGCGTGTAGCGCTGGCCCGTAATGCTGACCTGATCGATGCCAAAGCCAACGGCCACTAACGCCTGCGATGTCAGCTGCCGGGCGGCCTCTTGCGCGTCGCGCAGCGCAGTCTCGGGTAAGGTGACTGCAAGCACAGCACCGGCCGTGGCAACCGCCAGCAGCAATGCCGAAACCGCAGCTCCGGTTGTCAAAGTATTCGCCTTGCGGCGCGGCCGGACGCGGCGGTCGCCGCGTGGAATTTGCAAGGTAAGGCCCATTTGCCTGGGCATCGCCGAAGGGCGCCGGGTGTTTGCCGGTGTGGAGTGGAGAAAAGGTTGGGGCGTTGCCTGAGATGACGCGTGAGACATGACCGGCGTTGGCGTTTGCGCATCAAGCGCCCGCCACCAAAACCGCGATCCCGTCCCTACCTGTTGCAACTCGCGTCCTCAATCATCCACCTGACAAGGCTGCCGAATGGCCACCCTGCATATCCAGCCAGTTCCGGCACCAGCGACGTGCCCGTCATGCCCGGCTGGGTATTCACTTCCAAACAGATCAGCTCGCCGGTGCCACCCGGTGTATCGTCGAAGCGGAAGTCCGCACGCGACACACCACGGCACCCGAGCGCCTGATGCGCCTGAAGTGTTAATGAGCGGATGGATTGGTAAATATCTGGTAAAAGTTGTGCAGGCAGCTCGTGCTTTGAACCGCCCGGCGCGTATTTGGCCTCGAAATCGTAGAAGGCGAGGCCTTTGAGCGGCACGATCTCGATCACGTCGGAAACGAAGCCGCCAATCACCGCGCAGGTCAGCTCGCGCCCTGCAATAAAGCGTTCGGCCATCACGATCTGGTCGAGGTCATCGACTGCGCCAATCGAGTTGGGCGGGCGTTCGGCATCGGGCGGAACGATGACGACGCCGACGCTTGACCCTTCGGCGACCGGCTTCACCACATAGGGCGGCTTCATTGCATGCTCTGCCAGCGCCTCGCGCCGGGTCAATAGGCGGGCTTCCGCAACAGGGACGCCAGCCAGTTTCATCACGTCTTTGGCGCGCTCTTTATGCATCGCCAGCGCAGACGCCAGCACGCCCGAATGGGTGTAGGGAATTTCCAGCATTTCAAGAATGCCCTGCACACAGCCGTCTTCACCGAACTTGCCGTGCAGCGCATTGAAGCAAGCCTCTGGCTTCAACTTTGCGAGCACGTCTGCAATGTCGCGGCCCACGTCGATTTCGGTGACTGTATAGCCCTCACCGCGCAGTGCTTCGGCCACCGCCGCGCCAGAGCGCAACGAAACCTCGCGCTCGGCGGACAATCCGCCCTTCAGAACCGCGACGGCGTTGCGCGTGCGTTTCGGAACGGCGCCCAGCTTGCTTACAAGAGTGCTCATGATTTCTTCGCCAATGCTTCGCCAATCGGATGGCCAGCAACCGGCACGCCGAGGCGGATGATTTCCCAATTCAAGGTGACACCGGTTGTATCCTTGACGCGCGCGCGGACGGTCTCACCCAAGGTCTCGACATCTTCGCCGGAGGCTTGGTTGTCGTTGATCAGAAAGTTGCAATGCATTTCAGAAACCTTCGCACCACCGACGCGTAGGCCCCGGCATCCCGCGCTATCGACCAGCTTCCAGGCGCTGTTGCCGGGCGGGTTCTTGAAGGTCGATCCGCCGGTGCGTTCTTTGATCGGCTGGTTTTTCTCGCGATACTCGGCGACGTGATCCATCTCTTTGAGGATCCCGGCCGTGTCGCCGGGTTCACCTGAGAACGTGGCTTCCGTGAAGATCCACCCGTCCTGCACGCCGCAATGGCGATAGGTGAAGCCCATATCGGCATTCGAGAGCACATAGACATTGCCATCAAGGTCGACCGCGCGGGCCGAGACCAGGCAGTCCTTTGTTTCGCGGCCATGTGCACCGGCATTCATGCGCAATGCGCCGCCGATGGAGCACGGAATGCCGCGATAGAACGATAGGCCTGTGATACCGGCTTCCGCTGCCGCGCGAGCAACTTTTACATCCGGCACGGCTGTGCCAACGCGGAGCGCGTTGCCCTCAACCTTGATTTCACTAAAGCCACGGCCGAGGCGTATAACAACGCCCGGCACGCCGCCGTCACGAACCAGCAGGTTCGAGCCAAGGCCGATGATTTGAATGGGCACGTTGTCGGGCAGCGTCTTCAAAAAATACGAAAGATCGGCTTCGTCTGCTGGCGCAAACAAAACCTGCGCCGGGCCGCCGACGCGAAACCATGTGATGTCAGCAAGCGGCGCATTGGCGGTCAGGCGCCCACGAAGGTCCGGCATAAGCGCGCGCAGTTCATTGGTGATATCCGCAAACATCAGCGCGCACTCCCGGATGCAGCAAGCCATTCCGGCAATGCGTGCGCCCACTCGGTCGATAGGCCCGCGCCTAGACAGATGATGCTATCGCCGGGTTTTGCTTGAGCGCGGAGAGCTGGCACCAGATCGGCAGGTGCTGCGACCGACTCAACGGAGGCATGCCCTTTGGCGCGAATGCCCTTGGCGAGCGTGTGGTGATCAATGCCGGCAATCGGCGCCTCGCCCGCCGTATAGAGCGGCGCGACGATGACGTGATCGGCGTCGCGGAAGCACGATGAGAAATCCTCAAACAGATCACGGACGCGCGTATAGCGATGCGGCTCAACGACGGCGATGACCCGGCCCTTTGCGCCGCCGCGGGCTGCAGCCAGCACGGCTGAGATTTCCGCCGGGTGATGACCATAGTCGTCGTAGATCGCGACGCCATTCCATTCGCCCGTCAACTGGAAGCGCCGTTTAACGCCGGAGAAGCCGGCCATCGCCGCGTGGATTTTTGCGTCATCAATACCGGCTTCCGTCGCAACCGCGATGGCCGCAAGCGCGTTCAGCGCATTGTGCGCGCCCGGAATCGGCACCGACCAGTTGTCGAGACGGCGCGCGCCACCCTTGACGGCGGCTGTCAGCACCGCATCAAAGTGCGTGGTGTTGCCGTCGATGCGGACGTTTTCGAGAATCAGGTCAGCGTCTTTGCTGACGCCGTAGGTCAATAAGCGGCGGCCGTCTGCACGCAAGTTCAAGCGCGCGACCATCGCACGGACAACGGGATGATCGACGCACGCAATCGCGAGCCCGAAGAACGGAATGTTTTTCAGAAACGCTTCGTACTCGCGATGCATGACTTCGACCGAGCCGAAGTAATCGAGATGTTCCGGATCGATGTTGGTCACGATTCCGATTTCGGTCGGCAGCCGGGTGAACGTACCGTCGCTCTCATCGGCTTCGACGATCATCCATTTGCCTTGGCCAAGGCGCGCGTTCGAACCCCAGGCGTTGATGATGCCGCCGGTGATGACGGTCGGCTCTTGTCCGGCCTCAGTGAAAATATGCGACAGCAGCGATGTCGTCGTCGTCTTGCCGTGCGTGCCGGTGACGGACACGGTTGAATAAAGCCGCATCAGCTCAGCCAGCATTTCGGCGCGGCGGATGATCGTCAGGCCCTTGTCGCGCGCGGCGGCGAGTTCAGGGTTTGTGGCTTTGACCGCGGTTGAGATCACGACGTAGCGCGCGCCGATCAGGTTGACAGCGTCATGGCCGACGAACACCCGGATGCCTTTGGCACGCAGCCGTTTGACGTTGGCGCTTTCTTTCTGGTCCGAGCCTTGGACGGTGTAGCCCTTGGCGACCAGAATTTCGGCAATGGCGCTCATGCCGATGCCGCCGATGCCGATGATGTGGAAGGGGCCGATATTGGCCGGCATTTGCATGAGTGAAGTGTCCTCGTCTGGTCGCGCGTGAAAGCCGCTAGGCCGTTACACCGTTATTAGCCCGTCGCGCCCTGTTGGCGCGCCGCCATCAGCAGCGCAAAGTCCGCAAGGCGGGCCACCGCGTCGGGCCGCCCGCACCTTTTAGCGGCCTCAGCCGCCGCCGCAAGCGCCTGGCCATCACCAATGAGCCGCGCAATCTCTGACGCAAGCCGCTCGGGCGTCAGATCCTTTTGCTCGAAACACCACCCACCACCTGATTCGGCAAGGCGGCGGGCGTTGTTCAGCTGATCGTTATCCAAGGCATGCGGCAAAGGCACCAGCAGTCCTGGCCGTCCGATGACGGTTAATTCGGCAACGGTTGAAGCGCCGGCGCGCCCGATTACGAGTTGGGCCTCAGCCATGCGGGCGGGTAAATCTTTGAAGAACGGCGCAACATCAGCTGCAATGCCGCTTGCCGCATATGCAGCGCGCACCCGGTCAAGATCTTCTTCGCGCGCTTGCTGTGTGATGCGCAGGCGGCGCTTGATGTCAGGGGTGAGCTGCGCAAGCGCAGGCGGGATGGCGTCTGAAAAATAGCGTGCGCCCTGGCTGCCGCCAAACACCAGCACGTTGACAGGTCCGCCGGCCGCAAGCGCCGGATAAGGTTGCACGGATGCGTCGATCACCACTTGGCGGACCGGATTGCCGGTGAACTGCGCCTTAGCAATCAAGCCGCCGTCGAGATATTTGACATTTTCAAATGACGTGGCGATGCCGTTGACACGTTTAGCAAGCATGCGGTTGGCGCGTCCGAGCACGGCATTCTGTTCGTGCAGAACCGTTGGAATGCCACGCATCCGCGCCGCTATCAGCGGCGGAAATGTCGGGTAACCGCCAAAGCCGATAACAACAGCCGGATTGATATCGCCAAGGATTGCGTGCGCGGCTTTGGTTCCGCGTGCCAGTGCCAGCGCGGTCTTGGCAGCGGCGATGGGCGATTTGCCAGCAAGCGTTGCGGCCGCCACCTGATAAATTTTGCGCGCCGGAAAGCCGGTGCCATATCGGTCGCCGCGCATGTCGGTGATCAGATCGACGGCAATACCGCGGCGGCCAAATTCTTCAGCCAGCGCGAACGCCGGGAACAAGTGTCCGCCGGTGCCACCCGCGGCCAACATCACTGAAATCGGTTTACTCATTTGACCTCTGCCTGCGCCTCATCGCCGCCTCTATACGCGATAGCCTCGAGCGTCGGGACCAATCGCGGCTTTTTGAGGCGTTGCGGATTGGGCCTGTACCGCGTCAGCGCCAGCAGAAATCCAGCTGTAATGGCCAGTGCGATCATCGACGATCCGCCTGCTGATATAAATGGCAGCGTCATGCCCTTGGGCGGCAGCATTCCGATATTAACACCCATATTGATCAACGCTTGCAAGCCGAACACGATGGCGAGACCTTGAATAGCGAGCCGGTCGGCCGGTACAGGCTCTTCCGCCGCGCGGATCAGCGCCTTGATGACGATCACAGCGAACACGCCGAGCAGCCCGATGCAGGCCAGAACGCCATATTCCTCGCCGACGACCGCGAAAATGAAATCGGTGTGGGCGTCCGGAAGTACGGATTTTATGGTGCCTTCGCCGGGGCCGCGTCCGAACAATCCGCCTTCCGCGAAAGACTGCATGGCGCGGTCGACTTGGAAGTTTTCAAACGGTAGCGGAGAGAAAAACCGGTCGAGCCGCGAATGGACGTGGCTGAAATTCTGGTACGCATACCAAAGCCCGCCGCTGCCAAGCGCAACAAGTGCCACCGCACCAATCACCGGCAAGCCGGCCAGCAGATAAAGAATGCCAGCCGTCGTCGAGATCAGAACCGTTTGGCCGACGTCAGGTTGCGAGACGAGCAGGCCTGCGAAAACGGCCCACAATCCGATGGCGAGCGGCCACGCAGGAACGTCGCGGCGGCCGGCGGCTTCGGCAAACAACCAAGCTATAACCACGACGAATGCGGGCTTGGCGAATTCGGAAGGCTGCAGTGAATAGCCGGCGATCGACAGCCAGCGTTGGGCGCCATTCATTTCAGCGCCTGTCAGGAGCACGGCTGCCATGCCGGCAAGCGACGCGACCAAAACAGCAAGCGCTGCGCGGCGCACGCCCGACGGCGACAGGAACGACATCACCAGCATGAGCGCGGCGGATAGAGTGGCGAACACGGCGTGGCGCTCAACGAAGTAATAGGTGTCAAAGCCCTTTTTCATGGCAACCGCGGGCGACGCGGCGAACGACAGCACGAGGCCGATGATAATCAAAGCAAGCAGCGCTGACAGTAACATCCGGTCAATGGTGAAGGACCATTCGGCGAACCGGCTTTTGTCGGCGCGGCTGAAGCTCATGAGGAACCTCGCATCACGATGCCGGGGAGCTTTGAGACCAACGCGCGGAATGCCTCGCCGCGAACTTCGAAGTTCTTGAACTGATCGTAGCTTGCGCAGGCGGGCGAGAGGAGAACGACAGGCTCGGCTGCACGCGCAGCTGAGGGATGCGGAACACTCCCGGGCAGAAGCGTTGCGACACCCAACGAGCCCTCGACATTATAAAGCGGCATCGCTTGCCCTTGCGCATAGGCAACCGCGTCTGCTGTGGCACGTGCCACCGCGACATCGAGCGTGCCACAAGGGATGATCGCAGCATCGCCGTCCAGCGTTTGCGCGAACTCGGCGCTTGATGCGCCGATCAGATAGGCGCGCACGACCCTAGGGAAGAGATTGCGCAGCGGTTCGATGCCGCCGTCTTTCGGTTTGCCGCCCACAATCCAAAAAACATCGCGCGGAAACGACAGAAGCGCTTTTTCAGTCGAGTCCGCGTTGGTCGCCTTACTGTCGTTGACGAAGATGACGCGGCCGCCCGATGCCGGAAGATTGCCGATGTCTTCCATGCGGTGCGCCAGCCCGCCGAACGACGACAGCGCCTTCTGCCAATCGAGATCCGGTGATTGCCCGAGAGCGCTCAAGCCCTCCCGCACAGCGGCGACGGCTGCCAGCGCATTCTGGGCATTGTGAGCGCCGCGCAAGGTCGCGATGCCGTCGAGATTTCCGAGTTTAACGCCAAGCCCCTCGCGGTTGGCGCAGACGATTTCGGACTTCAGCATGCTATAGCCGGGCGCCAGCGAGCGCTTAGCGTGGAACGCTATTGCAGGCCCCGATGCAATCCGGCGCTGTAGAATTGCAACGCAATGTTCGTCTTCGACACCGATTGCGGCAACCACCGCGCCCGTGATCAGGCGTTCTTTCACTGCCGCATAATGTTCAACCGTTCCGTGCCGGTCGATGTGGTCGGGCGTGATGTTCAACAGCACGCCGACGGTCGGCTTCAGCGCCGGTGTCAAATCAATCTGGAACGAACTCATCTCGATGACGTGGAAGCGGTTTGCCGCCGGCGGCTCCAGTTCCAAAACCGGAACGCCGATGTTGCCGCCCATTTGCACGTCTTTACCCGCCGAGCGGAGAATGTGGGCGACGAGTGCCGTTGTCGTCGATTTGCCGTTGGTGCCGGTGATGGCGATGAACGGCGCGTCCGGGCAATTGGCCGCGCGTTCGCGGGCGAAGATCTCGACATCGCCAATGATCTCGACACCGGCAGCTTGCGCCTTTTTCACTGTCCAGTGCGGCTCAGGGTGCGTCAGTGGCACGCCGGGCGCAAGCACGAGGCTTGAGAATTGTGACCAGTCGGCAGACGTCAGATCGACAACCGGCACACCGGCCTTGGCAGCAGCGGCCCGGCCCGCCTCACTGTCGTCCCAGGCGGCAACCGTCGCGCCACCCGCAAGCAACGCGCGCACGGCAACGGTGCCCGAACCGCCAAGCCCGAACACCGCAACCGATTTTCCAGCAAATGTGGTCGCGCGAATCATCAGCGAAAACCTAACACTTTTTGGTCGCGCCTTCCGACTCCCGTTGCGGGAGCCGGCCGGAAGGCGCAAGCGCCTAGCGCAGCTTCAAGGTGGCAAGTCCGATCAGCGCCAGGATGACCGAAATAATCCAGAAGCGGATGACGATGGTCGATTCCTTCCACCCCTTCTGCTCGTAGTGGTGGTGCAGCGGCGCCATGCGGAACACCCGCTTGCCGGTCCATTTGAACGACAGAACTTGTATAATCACTGACATCGTCTCAAGCACAAACAGACCGCCGACGATGGCCAGAACAATCTCATGCTTGACGGCGACGGCGATGGCACCGAGCGCTCCACCCAGCGCCAGTGAGCCGGTGTCGCCCATGAAGATCATGGCAGGCGGCGCGTTGAACCACAGGAAGCCGAGACCCGCGCCAATCAGCGCACCGCAGATGACCGCCAGTTCGCCAGTGCCGGGCACGTGGTGGATTTGCAGGTAGGTCGCGAATTTCACGTTGCCACTCAAGTAGGCGATGATGCCGAAGGTTCCGGCCGCGATCATGACGGGAACGATGGCCAAGCCGTCGAGACCGTCGGTGAAATTGACGGCGTTGCCAGCGCCCGCGATTACCAGCACCGCCAGCAAAATGAACAGGGGGCCTAGATCGAGCAGCAGGTCTTTGAAGAACGGGAACGTCAGCTTGGTGTTGAGATCGGCCGGGCCGAGCTTCATCATCACATAACCGGCAATTGCCGCGACGATGACTTCAAGCGACATGCGGGCACGGCCGGAAAATCCATCGGTCGAGCGCTTGGTGACTTTCAAATAGTCGTCCCAATAGCCGATCATGCCGTAGGCCAGCGTGACGGCCATCACCACCCAGACGTAGCCGTTCGACAGTTGCCCCCAGAGCAGCGTCGAGACCAGAACGCCCGCCAGGATCATCAGCCCGCCCATCGTTGGCGTGCCGCGCTTCAACTGGTGGGTCTGCGGCCCGTCGCTGCGGATCGGCTGGCCCTTGCCCTGTTTGACCCGCAGCAGATCGATGATCGCCGGGCCGAACATCATGACAAACAGCAGGGCTGTAAATATCGCGCCACCGGTGCGGAACGAGATGTAGCGGAACACATTCAGCGCGCTGATCTGGTCGCTGAAATTGACGAGCTGGTACAGCATGTGGTGGCGAGTTCCCCGTGTCTTGGCCGCGCTTACAGCTTCGGCGAGATGCACCCAAAGTGCGCCTTCATGGCATCTACCAGTGCGCCCAGCCGGGTGCCGTTGGACGCC
Organism: Hyphomicrobium sp.; assembly: GCA_013141015.1. Lineage (GTDB taxonomy): Bacteria > Pseudomonadota > Alphaproteobacteria > Rhizobiales > Hyphomicrobiaceae > Hyphomicrobium_B. The sequence goes on from JABFRT010000014.1 coordinate 31,374, forward strand.
TTGACCATGACGGCATCACCCGCTTGAGCGTGCGCCAAAACAAGCGGCAGAAGCCCGGCCGCCGTTTCAGCATACCCGCCCTTCATAGCGTCTGGTGCGGCATCATAAAGGCCTTTCATGTGGGGGCCACAGGCAAACAGCATGTCGGTCCCGGCATCATCCACAGCATCAAACAGGTCGCGGTGCAATTTGGCCGCAGCCGGCCCCAACTCAAGCATGTCGCCTAACACCGCAATCCGGCGGGGAAATTTGGCGCGAGGTACAGCCGACAGCGTTGCCAGTGCCGCCCGCATCGACGCCGGATTGGCGTTGTAACTCTCGTCGATCAGCAGAATTTCGCCACCCGGCCCAGCCAGCAGCGTGCGGGCGCCACGGCCAGGCGGTGGGGGCAGTGTTGCAAGCGCACTCAGAGCTTTTTCAAGTGGTGCGCCGGCCGCCTGTAGCGCCGCAGCAACGGCAAGTGAATTTTCAGCGATGTGACGGCCCGGCATGGCCACTCTGTAAGTAACAGCAGCGCCTGAAATTCGCGCGTCCACCTCGCTCGCGTCCTCGCCAAGTGTTAGCGCCTCGGCCGTCGCGCCAGCGCGGGGATCTAACCCGAAGCTGACAACAACATGATGGCCTAGCGCCTCGGCATGTGCCGCCAAGCGTTTGAAATGCGGGCTGTCACGCTTGATAATTGCTGTGCCATCGATCTGGAGCCCGCTAAAGATCTCGGCTTTCGCGTCGGCTATGGCCTCCACCGATGGGAAATGTTCGAGATGGACCGCTTCGACCGTGGTGATGATCGCGGCGTGCGGTTGAACCATTTTGGCGAGCGGCGTGATCTCGCCTGCGTGGTTCATGCCGATTTCAAAAATGGCATAGAGCGTATCCTCCGGCATGCGGGCCAGCGTCAGCGGCACACCCCAATGATTGTTGTAAGATTTCTCCGACGCATGGACGCGGCCCGGAGCGACTTTCGACAAGCAAGCGCGCAGCATTTCCTTGGTGCCGGTTTTGCCCGCACTTCCCGTGACCGCAATAATCCGCGCGTCTGGCGATAGCCGCGCCCGCGCGGCGATGCCTATGTTTTCAAGAGCTTTCAACGGATCGGCGACACGCAGCAGCGCGCCATCTCCCGGCTTGCGGTCATAGGCGTCCGACACAATGGCCAGCGACGCACCCGCCTTGAACGCGCCCGTAACGAAGTCATGGCCATCGCGCTGGTCTTTGAGGGCCACGAAAACATTGCCGGGTTCAAGCGCGCGCGTGTCGAACGTAAAGCCGGTGACCGGCGCTGTGGGTTCTCCGTCCGCGCGCCCGCCTGAAGCGGCTATCAGAGCGGCATATGTCCACAGCGGCGCACTCATGTTGGCAGCGCGCCCATAAGCGCTTTGGTCAATTCTTCATGGTCAGAAAACGGCACGACCGTTGCGCCGGTAATCTGCCCGGTTTCGTGCCCCTTGCCCGCGACCAGCAAAACGTCTCCCTTGCTCATCATCGTGACCGCCTTGCGGATCGCGTCTGCCCGGTCGCCGATTTCCAGCGCGCCCGGAGCGGCTGCCAAAATCTCGGCGCGGATCACGCTTGGTGTTTCGCTGCGTGGATTGTCATCGGTCACAATCACAACGTCTGCGGACTCGGCGGCAATGGCGCCCATGACCGGACGCTTGCCCTTGTCGCGGTCGCCGCCGCAACCGAACACGCAAATGAGTTTACCCGATACAAACGGACGGCACGCGGCAAGCGCCGCAGTCAGCGCTTCGGGCTTATGCGCATAATCGACAATCGCTAATCCGCCCTTGGCTTCGCCGATAATTTCGAGACGCCCCGGCACGCCGCGCAATTGAGCAAGGGCTGCGAGCACGCGCCCCGTCTCCTCGCCAGCCGCGATGGCGAGACCCGCCGCCGTCAATGCGTTCTCGGCTTGATAGGCCCCAACGAGCGGCAAGCGCACATCATAGCGCACACCGGACGCTTCGACGGACATCATCTGCGCGAAACCTTGGTTGGCAAGCGACATGCGGCGCAGCGTTGTGCCGTCACGCCCGACGGTCATCACATTCAACCCGCGTGCTTTGGCCGCCGCAATCACCTCGTTCGCGTAAGGCCCATCGGTGTTGATCACCGCCGTCTGCCCGGGCTGCAAAAGTTCTGTGAACAGCCGCAGCTTGGCGGAAAGATAGGCCTCCACCGTCGGGTGGTAGTCCATGTGATCGCGGCCAAGATTGGTGAACGCCGCCGCCGTCAGCGTGACGCCATCAAGACGATGTTGATCGAGACCGTGCGACGACGCTTCAAACGCCAGATGGGTCACGCCTTCATGCGCGAGCCCCGCGAGCGTGGCGTGCAGCGTCACCGGATCAGGCGTCGTCAGCGAGCCGTAGACCGCGCCTGATGGTTTGACGACGCCGATGGTGCCAAGCGACGCTGTTTGCCGTCCGAGCGCGCTGAAAATCTGGCGGGTAAAATCGGCGACCGACGTCTTGCCGCTGGTGCCTGTCACAGCTACAGCGACGCCCGGTTGTGCGCCCGCAAACTTGGCCGCTATCAAAGCCAGCACGCGGCGCGGGTTATCGACTTCAATCAGGGTAACGCCATCTGGGACGTTGGCCGCTTTGCCGCGCCCGGCAATTACAACACGCGCGCCGCGCGCGGCAGCGTCCGGAATGTAAGCCGCGCCATCAACTTTGGTGCCCGGCAGTCCAGCGAAAATTACGCCTGGCGAGACAGCGGCGCTGGCGGCGGTGATGCCCACAACCTCAATCGCGTTTGCGCCGGCGGGCGGCGCGATGTCAGCAGGCAGAACGTCGCTGAGGCGCATGTTCCCTCTTTTCAAGGCACGACAGCCCGATACCGTTCATCGGGAGCCAATTCGCAAACCGCGAGTTCGCTTCATAGGTCGGGCGCGGGAACGCGTCAAACGCCGCGAAATGCGGGGGCAACCGGTTGCGGCATGGACGGCGCTTATTGAGTTGCAACCACACTCATCGGCGCAACGCCGAGCTGGCTGGCAATCCGCCCGATCAGGCGCGCGGTGACGGGGGCGGCGTTGGTGGAAGCGGTGCGCTGGCCACCCGTTTCAACCGAGCCCTTCGGCTCAAACAACAGCACGAACGTCAAATAGTGCGGATCATCCATCGGAAAGGCGGCAACAAACGACGACAGCACGGCCTTCTTGTCGTAGCGGCCATTTTCGGCAAGCTCCGCCGTGCCGGTCTTACCTCCAACCCGGTAACCCGGAACATCGGCGCGTTTGCCGGTGCCGTCAGCATCCATAACGTTCAAACGGAACAGGCGGGCCATCGCGGCAGACGTTTCACGCGTCACCAGCCGCGTGGCTTTTGCGTTCGTCCCTGCCTGATACTTGAGCACTGTCGGCGTGATGCTGACACCACCGTTCAGGATCGAAGCCGTGGCAGCTGCAAACTGCAAGGGCGAGACCGCGATTCCGTGGCCATACGAGACGGTGATCAGCTCAGCGCGTTCCCACCGCTCAGGCAGCTGCGGTTGCGCGGCTATACCGGCTTCGGTTTTCGCCGCATCCAACAGGCCAAGCTTTTGCAGAAAAGCCCGTGTCCGGTCTGGGCCAGCCTGTAGCGCCAGCATGCCGGCGCCGACGTTGGACGAGTGCGTGAAGACTTCGGCGACCGTCAATGGCCGCCCAGCGCTATGCAGATCGGAAATCGTGTGGCGGCCCGCCTGCAGCGGCTCGCGCACATCAAGCACCGTCGCGGGCGTGGCGAGCCCTTCGTCCAGCGCCATCGCCACGGTCAACGTTTTGAAAACCGAACCGAGCTCATAGGTCCCGCCGCTGATTTTTTCAGCGTGGGCAGCGTCAATTGCCGCCGTTGGCCGTGCCGGATCGATGCGTGGCAGCGAGGCGCTGGCGACAATTTCGCCGGTTTTGATATCGAGCACGAGGCCGGCCGCGCCCTCGCTTTTGTAGCGCCGCACAGCCGTATCGAGTTCGTCTTCCAGCGCGTGTTGCACGCCAACATCGAGCGACAACCGCACTGGCGCGCGGGTTGAAAGCGTCGCCGAGTTCACGGCATCAACGCCGATGACGTCGTCGATGTATTTTTCGATTCCGGCCGTGCCCTTGTTATCGACATTGACCGAGCCGAGCAGATGGCCAGCGAGTGCGCCGGCCGGATAGGCGCGGCGCAATTCCTTGCGGAACGACACGCCCGGCAGCCCGAGATTATGAATACGTTGCGCAACCTTAGGCGACAGGCCACGCCTGATCCACACAAACCGGCGGGCTTTGTCTGAGAGCGCGGCGCGCAAATCGCTCTGGTCGAGATCAGGCAGCACAGTGACCAGCTTTTCCACGACTTCGTCACGGTCGATCACAATCGCCGGATCGGCAAATAGTGACGGCGCTTCGACATCGGTTGCCAGCAAACGGCCGTTGCGGTCGATGATATCGGGGCGGCTGAAACTGGTGGCAACAGGCTCGGACACGGCCATCGACATGTGCGTGCGCGGCGTCAATCCAAGGCTTAACAATTGCGCGCCAACTGACCCGAACGCGAGCAGTGCGCCACCAATCAGCGTGGCGTTGACGACTGGCGCGCGGCGGCGCAAACGGTCGCCCCCAGGCACCTGCTGGCCGGAGCCCCCGCCATGCACGGCACCAGCCGATATATTGCGGCGCTGCATGTTATTCGCTTTCCGCCAGCCGGCGCAGGGCGACGGGCGCTTTGCCAGTGACTGCAATGGCGGCGGCGACGTCGGGCGCAACCAATTGGTCAGGGCGCGGCGGCATCAGACCTAACTGGCGGGCGAGCGGATCAATGCGCTCGGGCCGGCTTAAGTGGCTGCGCTCGGCCTTCAACACGGCGATATCGCTCTTGGCTTTTTGGGCGGCGCGCTCCTGGCCCTGGATTTGAGCTTCCAGGTGCCGCGTTTCGTAGTTCAAGCTGTAGAGCAAGAACGCGCTGGCAACGGCAAAGCAGAAGGCCGTAACATTCAGGAGACGCATGGAGAGAACTCCTCTTCCGTCGGGTATTTACAGATCGGGCTGCGGCACCGCCAATTCGTCAAAATCCAGCGGCCAAGCCGGGGTGTCTGTGCGAACCGCGAACCGCAAACGCGCCGAACGGGCACGCGGGTTCACCTCACATTCACCTTTAGAAGGTGTTAACGGGCGCGAGTTAAGAAAACGGAAACTTGGCGCGGCGCTTTTTATCGATTGTTCGGGGAGGTGCCTTGAACCCTTGGATTCCTTGCCCGCACGAAGGTTAAAAAATTTTTTGACGATGCGGTCTTCGAGAGAGTGGAAGGTGACCACGACCAGACGCCCGCCCGGCTTCAAGATGCGTTCGGCGGCGGCAAGGGCCGTTGCCAGTTCTCCGAGTTCATCGTTCACGTAAATCCGCAATGCCTGGAAGGTGCGGGTCGCCGGGTGGCGGCCATCGATCTTGCGGCCATGGAACACACCGAGCACAATGTCGGCCAGCTCCAGTGTGCGCGTCAGAGGTTTAGTCACCCGTGACTTAACAATAGCGCGCGCGATCCAACGCGATTTTTTTTCGTCCCCGTAGGTGTAGATCACGTTGGCGATCGCGTCTTCGCTGGCAGTGTTGACGAAGTCGGCGGCACTCATGCCGGTGCCGGCGGTATCACCGGTCAGCGGGTCAATGGCGGCCGACATGCGCATGTCGAGCGGGCCGTCGGTTTGAAAGGAAAAGCCGCGCCCGCCTTGATCCAACTGCATCGACGACACGCCGATGTCGAGAACAACACCATCAACAAACGGGCCGGCAATCAAAGGCGCACCATCAGGCGACTCTTCAAGGCGCGCGAATTCTTCCATCTGGCTGAAAGGCTGGTTGATGAGCGCCAAGCGGTTTGCAAATTCTGCACAAATGCCGGCGGCGGCGCGCACAGCAGTGATATCGCGGTCAAACGCGATCACGCGGCAACCGGCGGCATCCAGAATGGCGCGCGTATATCCACCAGCACCAAAGGTTGCGTCGATGATCAGTTGATTGTCTGCCGGGCTCAAGCTCTCGACGACTTCCGGGAGCAGCACGGGAATGTGGCGGTCGCGCAGCGTATCAGTGCTGCCCAGAGCGCCCCCCGGCGCGCTTGCCCGCTTCATTCCCGTGCTCCACCGTTGCCGCTGTCATCATCGCTGATGAGCGGCTTCCCCGCGCCGAAAAGTTTTCGCGTGATTTGCACTTTGTTGCGGGCCTCGGCTCTGCGCTTCTCGAAGCGTAGAGGTTCCCACATTTGAAACTTGTCACCAAGGCCGACAAACGTGACTGCGGCGTCAAGGCTGGCGTGCGCGCGAAGGCCTTCAGGAAGGACGATGCGGCCGTCGCCATCGATTGAGAGGACCTGGACGTCGCCGTAGAGCGCGACAGAGAGTTCATCGCGCTCGTCCGAATAGTCCGGCAGGCCCGCGAGAAGCCCGTCGATTTTTTTCGCAAGTCTTTCGCCGCCGCAATCGAGGGCAGGAGCATCGAGCGAGGGGTAACAGTAGATGCCACCCGCGTAGCCGTCGCGCTCGAGAACAGCGCGGAAGGACGCTGGGACTGAGACCCGGCCTTTGGCATCGATCTTGTTTGTGAATGTCGAGACAAAGCGGTCCATCCCTGAAAAGACTCTTTCACTTGGCGCTGGCGACTCCCGTCCCGGGAGCCGGCCGCCAGCGCCGGAACACCTTGTTACTGGCTTACCGGGCGCTTCCGGCCCTGCTCCGGAGAGTAGTCAGAAGCACCTGCAGAACTTCCGTTTCGGGCGGCCGGCGCGCGTAACGCGTGTCGCCCGAAACAATGAAAAACGGTGGGCCGTGGCGGTCGCACAGGCTGAGCCCTCACACAGCCCGGCGCCCTGCCACGGATCCCTACCCGAATGCGGTCGGGCATTCATGGGATAGCATGGGTTAATATGGGAGTCAACGGAATCTTAACCATTTCGGCGGGCGGAACCGGGCTACGAACATCGCGCCACGCAAAACGGCGGCCCTTCGTCAGAAGGACCGCCGCGCATGATTGCTGCTGTGGGATTATCGATCAGCCCTTTTCGGGCAGGCCTGCCGCGATGCGGTTGGCGGCGTCCAATGCTTCCTTGAAGCGGCGGTAGTTTTCGAGTTCAGCGGGTGCTGCCGCGAGCTGCGCCTTCAAGCGCTCGATCTCGTCATAGCGGGACGCCGCCAACATGCTGCTGTCTTCCAGAGATTTACGGGCCTGCTGGTACTCGGACTGCAAAGCCTGCCTAGCGGTTGCCGCTGTCTGTTCGGCGGACCGCGCCGCCGACAGGTCGGCCGACAGTTTCGAAATCTCGGCCTGCAACCGTGCGAGGTCGGCGCTGTTGTCTTTGGGAGCAGCCGCCCGAACGGCAGCCAGTTCGGCTTTGAGGCGCGCCGCTTCCTCGCCATTCTTGCGAGCATCGTCGGAGCGCATTCCAATCTCCGCAATCGCCGACTTGAGCTTGGCTTCGTAGTCAGCCGTCAGCTTGGCCATGCGATCAACATTTGCACCTTCCGCGGCGCGGATTTTGTCAGTTTCCGCGCGTTGCGCTTCAAGAGCAGACTTCGCGCTCGCAAGTTCTGTGCGCTGCACTTCAAAGCCCGACTTCATGCTTGTAAGTTCGGCGCGCAGCCGCACCAGTTCTCCGGACTCCGCCGACGTTGCTTCAAGGTTGGCTTTGGCACTCGCCAATTCTGATCGCAACCGCACGGCTTCACTGGCTTCACGCGCAGCGGACTCAAGGTTCGTTTTGAGCGTTGCCAGCTGGGCTTTTAGCTGCTCCACCTCAATCGCGCTCTTGCCAGCAGCAGCAAGGCTTGCCTTGGTGCGATTGAGCTCATCGCTTAACGACAGTGCCGTTTTGCCGGCCGCATCCTGCTCAGCAAACAGGCGGTTGAATTCGCTTTCGTAGTATTTCGCGGTGCCTGAATGGTTTTCCGCTTCATGACGCAAAGCGGCGATTTCGGCGGCCGAGGCTTCGCGCAAGTTTGCGAGTTGCTGTTCGGCTGCTGCCAACTGGTTTTGGCGCGCAGCTCCCGTTTGCTGGAGTTCAGCGAGCTGGCGTTCGAACTGCGGAACGAGAGCCGCGCGCGGCGACGCTTGTTCGAGGTCGTAGGCAAGGCGCGAGCGCTCGGATTCGAGGAACTGAATTTTCTTGTCGCTTTCGGCGGCGTACCCGCGCACATCATCCAATGCCGTATAGGCCGAGGTCAGCTCGTTGAGGCGGCGGCGGTCGATACCCAGCAACATGCGCACCAGCCAGAACATAAACAAGCCCGCCAGGAACCCGGCGAGCAGCCAAGGCAGGGCACTGGAAAAATCTAGGATCGACGACATCTACTTACACTCCTGAGGACGCACCGCACGGGCTGACAAAACGGCAATTTCGAAGTTTATACCAGCATTGAGCATCAACCCGGTCGGCGGCCGATGGACCAGCCCCGCGATGACACTTGAACAAATTCAACCAGCCTCTCAGCCAGCCCCAGCATCCCCTTCAAAAAGCGGCTATTTTCTACTGACGCACAACAACATCCCGCTTTACATACCGTTGCCATGCAACCACAGCATTATGCAACTGGATTGACGCAAACTGAGTGTTTTCAAGGCGCTTTTGGTGGCCCGGCGCAACACTCTTTCGGCGCCATCACGATATCAGTCTGGCCATCATCAGAGCTCGAACGCAGTTTCTCTCGGATCTTGCACGAGAGGCGTCCCACACCCATCTGAAAGGCGGGCAGTGTGCCGGTGGCCCACGAACTTTTGAGAAGAGACCAAAGAATGCAGCAGCCTTCAAACCTTCGATTGATCCGCACCTTTGCATTGGCTTCCCTTGCGGCTGTTGCCTTTAGTGCAGCGGCGGTAGCCGCCGGACCGCAACATGGTGGGGGCGGAGGCCACGGCCCCAGAGTTGGTGGCCCCGGCATTGGTGGCCCCCGCGCTGGCGGTGGGGCGCCCATGATGACGCCTCGCGCGACAGCTCCGGCCGGCCCGAGAATGGGTGGCGGCCAAGGCGTATTCAAAGGTGGTGACGGCATCAAAGGCGGCGGTATGCACCCCCCGAAGGCATTTCCGCCATCAGGTGGGTTCGGACAGGGCGGCCAAGGTGGCCCCCGCATCAAACATCCCGGCCACCTGCCGCAAGGCGGCATAGGCAGCGGTGGGCCCGGCAAACATCCGCCTGGAGGCCATTCCGGCGGCGGAATCGGCAAGCCCCCTGGTCATGGGCACGGACAAGGCCGCCCGCACAGGCCGCGCCGGAACCATTTTTACGTTACGCCGTTCTATTACAGCGACGCCTATGCCTACAGCACACTTGACGACGAATGCCGATACTTCTGGCGGCGCTATTTGCAGACCGGCAACGTCAAATGGAAGCGCCGGTACTACCAGTGCATTGACTAGACGTGTTTCCTCCCGTCCCCCTGTAGCGCCCGGTCGAAAGACTGGGCGTTTTTTTGTGCTGCAAACCGCCGGTCACCAGCTTGTGCCATGCGGATAGGGCGAAAGCAGCCATTGCGCTTGCCCGGCTGGATGGGCCATCGCTTGGCGAAGGAGCGAATGTCGCGGCGGGCTACCGATCTGGCGCGCGCGGGCCATATATCACAGCGAAACGCGGCGCGAACTGCCACCGCGTATGGGAGCAAACGATGACGGGATTGAAAACCGTGGTCAGCGTTGAAAGCGCACCTGCCATGCATTGGGTGGGCGATGGATTCCCCGTCCGGCAAATGTTTTCGCCCGGCACAGGCAATGGCGCGCTCGATCCTTTTCTGATGCTCGATTACGCGGCGCCGATGAAATTCGCGCCGACCAAAGGGCGCCGCGGCGTCGGCCCTCATCCCCATCGCGGGTTCGAGACGGTAACCGTCGTCTATCAAGGCGAAGTCGAACATCGCGATTCAACGGGTGCGGGCGGCACAATCGGCCCCGGCGACGTGCAGTGGATGACGGCGGCGTCTGGAATTCTGCACGAAGAATTCCATTCGTCGGACTTCTCCAAAACGGGCGGCAACATGGAAATGATGCAGCTGTGGGTCAACCTGCCGGCAAAGCATAAGTCGGCACCGCCCGGCTATCAGACGCTGCTGGCTGGCGACATTCCAAATGTTGCCTTGGCGGATAGTGCCGGCCACGTGCGTGTTATTGCCGGCAACTTCAAAGATTACCACGGTCAAGACCACCATGGACCGGCGCGGACGTTCACTCCGGTCGATCTGTGGGATGTGCGTCTCGTGGCGGGTGCAACCGCGACGCTGCAATTGCCGGAAGGACATACGGCGGCGCTCGCCATTTTGCGCGGCGAGGTTGGCGTCGGCGCAGAGCATACCGCGCGCGAGGGCCAACTGGCGATAATGAGCCGTACGGGGGCCGCCATTGCATTGACCGCCGGAACAGAGGCCAGCATTTTACTGATGAGCGGCAAACCCCTGGGTGAAGCCATTGCCGCTCACGGCCCGTTCGTCATGAACACGGTGGGCGAGGTCAAGCAAGCGATGCGCGACTTCCAGGACGGCAAGTTCGGTGTGATTTCGTAAGTACAGCGCGCGGACGGGCGTCAATGCCGCCCCTCCCCTCTGTGGAGACGGTCTGTCTGATTAAGTTGGCCTCAGCTCGACAGGCATTCGCTCAATGTCCGGCGCTGCTACTTTGCGTGAAGCTCACAACGCCATCCTCGCAAGCTCACTGTCATCCTCGCAAGCTCACTATTGGTAGCGCTCCCTGATCGATTCTTCGCGCAAATACTTGGCGCGCAAACGAGGCGCTAAATACCACGAAATGGGACCAGCGAGCGCAAAACTCATCACGATAACCAGCGGCAGTAGTGTTGAAGCTTGGGCCGACAGTGACTTGATTGACAGAACCGTGGCCGCACCAATTCCGAACAGAACAGAACTGACCATGACACTCAGAAGCAGCGAAATATTGGTTCGCGTCGACATGTGCAAACTCCTCAAACTCATGACGGCTTGATGTTGCGCGTTGCGACTTCGCGCCCGCGCAATCGCCTTGTCTACTAGGGGAAAACGCTGGGACTGAATTCTGGTTCCAACAGCGAAGGAACGCTTACAATTTTGCAGCGTTGCGCTGAGCGGGGCAAAGGCGAACCAACTTAGGAGTATTGCCATGCTGAAATCCATTTCCGTTTCACTCGCGGCGTTAGCCGCAACTCTGTCGGTCGCTCTTGCACAGCCAGCAAGAGACGATGCACCGGGCGGCGGCACCGGGGCGGAACCCAAAGCGCAGGCACCGGCGAAGACCACGGGCAATGCCGCGGGGCCGGAAAAAGCCTCGCCCACCGGTGAGGGTGCCGGCCAAATAAAGTCCAACACCGAGCAGACCGGCGACAACTCTGCCGGACAGAAGCGGCCCGAAGATCATGAACAAGCCGACAAAGACAAATCACGCGCCAAGGGCAATTACGACGGCTCGCTTGATAAATCCAACACGAAGGCAAGCGACGGCGCGTCCGGCGGCGGCGCGACGGCTGACGGCAAGGCCAGCGGCAAAACCGGTGAAGACAAATCTAAGGGCAAAGCTTCTCTGGGCGAAGTAACGCCGGATCAGAAGGCCAAGGCCAAGTCGGTATTTTCGCGTCATCGCGTTACACCGTCGAAAGTCGATATATCTGTCAGCGTCGGTGTTGCAGTGCCACGCCACGTCCATCTCTACGCGGTGCCCGAAGAAATTGTCGTGCTCGTGCCAATGTATCGCACGTACCGGTATTTCATCGTCGATGACAAGGTCTGCATCGTTGATCCTGACACCCTCGAAATCGTCGACATCATCGTGATCGCATAATCACGGGCAATAAAAAGCGGCGGAGAGAACCCTCTCCGCCGCGGAATTGATTTGCAGCGTTCCAAGCTTCCGGCAGGCTCCCGAGGGCCGCCGGATGCGCCAAGCATTAGGCGAAGTACTGGCCGCCGTTTGCGGTCAGCGTCGAGCCGGTGATGAAGCCAGCGTCATCCGACGCCAGGAACACAACCGCGCGCGCAATTTCCGACGGTTCACCAAGGCGGCCAACCGGGATCTGCGGCAGGATTGATTTTTCCATCACGTCTTGCGGCACGGCCTTGACCATTTCAGTGGCGATGTAGCCCGGGCAGATCACGTTGACGGTGATGCCGGCGCGTGCGCCTTCCTGAGCGAGCGCCTTGGTAAAGCCGATGTCACCAGCCTTCGAAGCTGAGTAGTTCACCTGGCCCATTTGGCCCTTCTGGCCATTGATCGACGAGATGTTGACAACGCGGCCAAACTTGCGGGCGCGCATGCCTTCCCAGACCTGACGCGTAACGTTAAAAATGCCGTTCAGGTTGGTGCCGATGACTTCGTCCCAGTGCTGCTTGGTCATCTTGTGGAACATGGTATCGCGGGTGATCCCGGCGTTGTTGACCAGCACGTCGATTGGGCCCAAGTCCTTTTCAATGCGCTTGACCGCTTCTTCGCAGGCTTCAAAGCTGGCCACGTCGAACTTGTAAACCGGAATGCCCGTTTCGGCCTGGAAGGCCTGCGCAGCGGCGTCGTTGCCGGCATAGCTTGCGGCAACGCGATAGCCAGCGGCCTTGAGTGCAATCGAAATCGCGTGACCGATACCGCGTGTGCCGCCGGTAACGAGGGCAACTCGTGCCATGGATATTTCTCCCTAGAGATGTGTTGTGAATTGTTTTGAAGGCTTGCGTTGCAGGCTTGAGCGAGGGGCAGCAAAATTGGGCCGGCTTGATATGATCGCGCCGGCCCGGAAGTCTTTATTGAACTAGTCGCGAGCAACGCAAAGTGCGACGCCCATACCGCCACCGATGCAAAGGGTCGCGAGACCCTTCTTGGCGTCACGGCGCTGCATTTCGTGAAGCAGCGTGTTGAGGATGCGGCAGCCAGAGGCACCAATCGGATGGCCGATGGCAATGGCGCCACCGTTGACGTTGACCTTCGAGGTATCCCAGCCGATGCCCTTGTTGACGGCAATCGCCTGCGCGGCGAAGGCTTCGTTGGCTTCGATCAGGTCGAGGTCTTCGTGCTTCCACCCGGCCTTTTCGAGTGCCTTCTTCGATGCCGAGATCGGGCCTGTGCCCATGATCGACGGATCAACACCGGTGGTTGCCCACGAGACGATGCGTGCCAGCGGCTTGATCCCGCGCTTCTTGGCGTCGGCAAGCGTCATCAACACGACAACAGCCGCGCCGTCGTTGAGGCCCGAGGCGTTGGCCGCAGTGACAGTGCCTTCCTTGGGATCGAACGCAGGGCGAAGCTTGGAGACGGCTTCAAGCGTTGTGCCGTCCTTGATGTATTCGTCGGTATCGACGACCACATCACCCTTCTTGCCCTTGATGGTGACGGGCGCGATTTCGTCCTTGAACTTGCCGGCCTTCTTGGCGGCTTCGGCCTTGTTCTGCGAAGCGACAGCAAACGCGTCCTGCTCGGCACGCGTGATCTGCCACTGACGGGCGACGTTCTCAGCGGTCGTGCCCATGTGGTAGTTGTTGAACGCATCCCACAGGCCGTCCTTGACCATGGTGTCGGTGAACTTCACGTCACCCATCTTAGTGCCGTCGCGCATGTGCGCGGCGTGTGCCGACTGGCTCATGCTTTCCTGGCCGCCCGCAACGACGATCGAGGCCGCGCCGGTCTGGATCTGCTGCATGCCGAGAGCAACAGCGCGCAGGCCCGAACCGCAGATCTGGTTGATGCCCCAGGCCGGCGCATCGACCGGGATACCGGCTGCGACGGATGCCTGACGGGCTGGGCCCTGGCCCTGACCCGCGGTCAAGACTTGGCCCAGAATGACTTCCGAGACATCGCCGGGGGCGATGTTGGCGCGGGAGAGAGCTGCACGGATCGCAACTTCACCCAGTTTATGCGCGGGTAGGCTGGCGAGCGAACCGTTGAATGATCCGACGGGCGTACGGGCGGCACTTGCAATCACGATCGTCGTGGCATCCTGGCTCATTGAGGCCCCTCCCTGGGCGCTAGTTTATGAAAACAGTTCAATACCGGCGGGCGCCGCGCTTATCGTAAACGCAGCGTCAGTCACTGTGGCAAAATACTTTGCGATGCAGTTATGTCGAGGGCAATTGCGACCTCTTGGCTACCCTGCTCAATCGAGTTGTCTGTGCCTGCTCAAAAGGGTGGCAGAAACGTCTAGCACGGAGGCCGCGCGGTGTGGTACGCTGCCGCAGTGCAGCAAGTGCCGCCGCGAGAGAACCGATACGTGATGCTGAACCCGACTGAGCCCCAAGCCGCCAAACGCGAAGCTGTCGTCATCAAGAAGTACGCCAACCGGCGGCTCTATAATACTGAGACCAGCACCTATGTGACGCTGGAAGATCTGGCGAAGATGGTTCGCGGGGATCGCGACTTCGTGGTCTACGACGCCAAGAACGGCGATGACCTCACCCACGCCGTGCTGACCCAGATCATTGTCGAGCAAGAGGGCCGCGAAGGTGGCCAAGCCTTGCTGCCAATTCCATTCCTGCGCCAGCTGATCCGCTTCTACGACGATAGCATCGCCCGCATGGTGCCGAGCTATCTGCAGTTCAGCTTGGAGCACCTGGTCAAGGAGCAGACGCGCTTTCGCGAACAGTTCGCTACTGCGTTTACAAATCCAGCGGCGGCGTTTGAATTCTATCAATCGCAGGCCAAACAGAACATGGCGATGTTTGAGCAGGCCATGTCAATGTGGGCGTCGTTCGGCGCGGCTGCGGGCGGGCCGAAGCCGACCATGCCAGGAATGCCGCCGATGCCGGGCACGCCAACCGCGCCTGAAACGTCGCGCAACAACAAGTCCGGCGACGAACTTTCAGACCTCAAGGCCCAACTCTCAGCCATGCAGCAGAAGATCGAAAAGCTGTCGCAAAGCAAGTGAGTTGAAGCGAGGGGCCGCGCGGCAGCCGTGGCGTGGCCATCAGCTTATGTAAGCCGTGACATCGCTGGCATTGCGGACAACACGGCTGGCGGCAACCCACCACGACGGATAGCGCGCGCTAATGTGATCGCCCGCGCTTTGCGCATCGGTTAAACTTTCATAGACCGCAAAACACGTTGGCCCGCCGCCGGATACACCACTTACCATCACACGCGGGGTGGCCAGCAATGCCTGCTTGATCGCGGCAATCTCCGGCACAACCTCCATCGCCGCACTCTCCAGCGCATTCGGCCGTTCTGCCATGTAGCGCCGAAACCCGCCCGGGCTTTCGAAGAACGGCGACCAAAGTTGCCGCACGAAGTCCGCGGGCAAAGGACGGGCGTTCAACCGGCGGAACACTTGCGCCGTCTTGTCCGCGGGAACCGGAACGCGTGGATTGACCAGCACCACCGCCAACGGCGAAAGTGAGCATGCGGGCACCACGACCTCACCGATGCCGCCCATTATCGCCGATTGGCTAAACAGGCAGACCGGCACGTCGGCGCCGAGCGACAGGGCGATTGATTGCCAGTCGATGCGTTCCGCCCGGTCCGGATTGGCGCGGCGAACGGCCCGCAGAACGGCTGCCGCATCCGCAGAACCGCCGCCGATGCCGGCCGCTACGGGCAGATTTTTGGTCAGTGTGACATGGCCAAGCACCAGGCCCGCATCAGCCGCGGCAAGCTTGCCGAGCGTTACGTCGATCAGGTTTTTGCCGGCAATCGTAGCCCCAAAGGGTCCCACCACGCTGGAACCGGTTGGCCGCGATGTATCGAGTGTGACGTCATCACCGGCATCGCGAGCGAAAGCGACGAGACTTGCGAGTTCATGAAAGCCGTCGGCGCGCTTTCCCAGCACTTCAAGCGTCAGGTTGATTTTTGCGGGCGCGAATTCGCTGAAAATGGGCATCGAATGATCTCACAAATAACGGGCGCCGATGGCGCCCGTTTGAATTGTGTGAAACCGCAACGGCACGGCGCCTACTCCACTGCGCCCGGTTGTGGGCTTGAGCGGTTTTCGCTGCGGCGGCGGCTCGGCTCATAGCGCTGCACCTGCCGGTTCTTCGGCGCGGCCTTCACTTCGGCTTTCCCCGGCAAACCGCGCTCCACCTTGGCCTTGATCTTTTCCAGGTCTTCCGGCTCCGGGTTCAAAGACAAGGCCTGGCCCCATTGGAACTTGGCTTCGCGCTCGCGGCCAACCTGCCAGAACGCGTCGCCCAAGTGATCGTTGAGGGTCGGATCTTCCGGCTTGATTTCAACAGCACGTTCGAGATAGCGCACCGCGTCCTTGTAGTTGCCCTGCTTATAATGGGCCCAACCGAGGCTATCGACGATATAGCCGTCATCAGGTTTCAGCTGAACGGCCTTCTCGATCAGCTTCATGCCTTCTTTCATATTCCGGCCCTGATCGATCCAGGAATAGCCGAGGTAGTTGAGGATTAGAGGCTGCTCGGGCGCGAGCTTCAAAGCGCGCTTCAAATCGGCTTCTGCCGCCGGCCAGTTCTTCATCCGCTCATAGGCCGTGCCCCGCGCATAATAATAACTCCAGTGGCGCTGGTCGGGCTTGGGAATTAAAGCGATGGCGCGCGAAAAATAGTTGACCGCTTCGGGGAAGCTTTTGCGCGCCCGCGCGATATTGCCAAGCGCTTCGAGTGGCCGGATGTCCTTGGGGCTATCCTTGGCCAGCTTCTCAAGCAGCGTTTTGGCTTCATCCGTCTTCTCAAGCGAGTTGAGATTGAACGCCTTACGGATGTCGATGGCGCTCTGCAAAGCCGTGCCGGTCGGGATCTTGTCGTAGGTGGCAATCGCTTCATCATAGCGGCGCGCGGTTTCCTGAGAACTGGCCAATGCCGCAAGCGCAAACGCGTGGTCGGACTTGGTATAAAGCGCCATCTGCAGATAGAGCGTGCCGAGGCTGACGCCGCCTTCGCCCGTCAATGCTTCACCCAGGCCGTAGAACACTTCGGCCAAGCCTTCGGCGGGGGTGGTGATCAGGAATGGAATTTTTGCCTTGCCGTTGAGGCGGTCGCGCAGATCCCTGGCCAGGGGATGGGGCTCTCCCTGCGAC
The DNA here is from genome assembly GCA_013141015.1 of Hyphomicrobium sp. Taxonomy (GTDB): domain Bacteria; phylum Pseudomonadota; class Alphaproteobacteria; order Rhizobiales; family Hyphomicrobiaceae; genus Hyphomicrobium_B. The sequence continues at coordinate 48,306 of JABFRT010000014.1, forward strand.
TTGTCGAGCTGATCTTTGAGAACCTGATTGGCAAGCTTCAAATCGCCGTAGTGCGCCGCCGATTGGGCATAGGCCAACGAGGTCCGCAGCGTGCGGCTATCCTGGCGGAACATCTTTTCAAAAGCGGTGCGCGCTTCGCCCTTGCGGCCCGACATATCGGCCATCAAGGCCCGGTGGTAGCGCAGATAAAACTGGGCCCATTCCGGTTGCTTCGGTAAATCAACGCTGGCAATCGCCCCGTTGACGTCGCCGGCCGCAAGCTTGGTCCATCCGCGCGCGATGGCAGCCGTCAGTTCGCCAATCGGGTTTTCCGAAGCAGCTTTGAAATGCACATCGGCTTTGGTGTAATCGCCTGCCTTGAACGACGCGACACCGAGCAGGAAATGCGACATGCGATGGGTCTGCTGGGTTCCGGCCAGCTTTTCAGCCAGCGGCAGAGCCCGTGGCCAATTGCCGGTCAGGGTTTCCATCTGGAAGGCTTGCTCAAGCAGCACTTCATTCGTTGGATCGCTGGCCAGCGCGTCGCCGTAGAACGCGGCCGCACTTTCCGTGTCCTGCTGAGCCCGCGCAAAGCGGCCAGCCAGATAGTTGCCGATCAGCGAGTTCGGCTGAATGCTCTCGTCAGCGGACCGGGCCGGCGCCTGCGCCACCAACCCGAGGGCGGCGAGACCGATCATGCCCATCGTTACCGACGCCAGCCGTGTAAGCTTCGCGCGCATGCAGTCTCGTTCCTTGTATGTGGCCACTGGGGCAGCTTCACTGCAACCCTAGCAAACAATCAGCGCGCTTGGCGACACGCTTTCCATTAAAATCCAGCAAGCGGCGACAATAAAGAGGAAACCCCGGCAATGCGCCTGCGCGACGTCGTCATGCGACCAAAAGGCCATAAAAATAAAGCGTTGTGCAAAGCCGGCCCTTTGGATGCAACAGCGCCAGACTAAAGTCGGCGCGGCAGTTGTCCACAGGCTTCGCACGGCACGGATCTGATCAGGCGCACGTTCATCGTGAGCATTTTAAGCGATGGGCTCACTTTGAGTTGCCGCTTCCGACTCCGCTCGCGCGAAGCCGGCCGGAAGCGGCGTCAAGGAGGCGTCACATCCCAGAGTAGTTCGGGCCGCCGCCACCTGCTCATTGTCTTTGAAGGCGCCGGCGGCTCGTCGTCCTCAGTCTACATCCCAGAGTAGTTCGGGCCGCCGCCACCTTCGGGGCAAACCCAGGTGATGTTCTGGCTGGGGTCTTTGATATCGCAGGTTTTGCAGTGGACGCAGTTCTGCGCGTTGATCTGGAAGCGCGGGTTGCCTTTGTCATCGCGCAGGATCTCGTAGACGCCCGCCGGGCAATAGCGCTGCGCCGGTTCGGCGTAGTCCGGCAGGTTGGTATCAATCGGGATATGCGGATCGGCGAGCTTGAGGTGAACCGGCTGGTTCTCTTCGTGATTGGTGGCTGAGAACGATACGTTGGTCAGCCGGTCGAAGGTCAGCTTTCCGTCAGGCCGCGGATAATCGATAGGCTTGAAGCGCCGGGCCTTGCCGGTCGCCTCGGCATCGTTCTTTTTATGCTTCAGCGAATAGCCGAGGCCCTTGCCGGGAATGAGCGTGTTGAGCCACAGATCGACGCCACCGAGCGCCACGCCGAGCGCCGTGCCAAACCGCGACCAGTACGGCTTCATGTTGCGCACGCGGCGGAGGTCCAGGCCGATCTCGCCGTTGCGGACCGTATCCTCATAGCTGTCGAGCTTGTCGTGCGACCGCCCATCGCCAATCGCCTTGAAGGCCGCGTCGGCTGCGGCGATGCCCGACAGCATGGCGTTGTGGCTGCCTTTGATACGCGGAAGATTGACCATTCCGGCCGCGCATCCGAGCAGCGCGCCGCCCGGGAACGTCAGATCCGGCATCGACTGCATGCCGCCTTCGGTGATCGCGCGGGCGCCATAGCCGATGCGCTTGCCGCCCTCGAACACGTCGCGAATGGCCTCATGCGTTTTGAAGCGCTGGAACTCCTCGTACGGAGACAGATATGGGTTTTCGTAGTTCAAATGCACGACGAAGCCGACCGACACCAGGTTGTCGCCGTAGTGATACAGGAACGCCCCCCCGCCAACGCTATTGCCAAGCGGCCAGCCGAACGTGTGCTGGACCAGACCGCGCCGGTGCTTCTCCGGCTTGACCTGCCACAGCTCTTTGAGGCCGATGCCGTATTTCTGCGGCTCGCGGTTGGCGTCGAGCGAAAATTTCTTGATCAGCTGCTTGGACAACGATCCACGCGCGCCTTCGCAAATCAGAGTGTACTTGCCGCGCAATTCCATGCCGCGCACGAAGCTGTCGAGCGGCTTGCCCTCGCGGCTGACACCCATGTCGCCGGTCGCGACGCCTACAACGGCGCCTTTTTCATCATAGAGAACTTCGCTGGCCGCAAAGCCCGGATAAATTTCAACGCCCAGCTCAGTCGCCTGCTCGCCGAGCCACTTGCACAGCGCGCCGAGGCTGACGATGTAATTGCCGTGGTTTTTCATCAGCGGCGGCATCGGCCAGTTCGGGATGCGCATGTCGCCCTGCGGGCCAAGCACCAGGAAACGGTCTTCGGTGACTTCGGTATCGACCGGTGCGCCTTTGGCCTTCCAATCAGGGATCAAGCGGTTTGCCCAACCGGATCGATGACCGCGCCCGACAGGATATGCGCGCCGACTTCGGAGCCCTTTTCGAGCACAACAACCGAGATCTCGGAACCGGCGGCGGCAGCGAGCTGTTTCAAATGGATCGCGGCGGACAGGCCAGACGGCCCCGCGCCGACAATCACCACGTCGAAGTCCATTGCGTCGCGTGGCGGCAATCCGGCGCCGTTCGTTGCCATCGAAGCCCTCAACTAGCTGTCTTGATGTTGCTCGGTTTGTGCTTCCGATTAGGTTGGCGGCGGAAAAGCGTCAAGGCGTCCCCTTGCCGCCAGTGGCTTGGTGATCCTCGTCTTTGTTGGGCAGGGCAGCCATGAGGTCCGCCTGGGGGTGCAATTGCCGCCAAGGCGATCTAATGTCGGCCCAGCATGACCGGGACCCGCGACATTTCTGAAATTCTAGGCCTGCTCGATTGGTATCGCAGCATGGGCGCCGACGCGGCGCTTGAGGCCGAGCCAATCAATTGGCTGGCGCGGGGCAACCAAGCGCCGGGGGCCGGCTATGCGTGGCCCAATAAGCCTCATGATACTGAGCACGATGCGGACACAGACCGGACCGCATCGCCCGTCCAGACGCTGCAACCAGCACCTCAGCGCGACACTTCGCGGCCGGTTGCCCCGCCAAAACTCGAGCCCCGCCCGCGTCCACAGACGCCTCTCGCCGCCAGCGACGCGGAAACCGACGCCCGGCGGATCGCACGCACGGCCGATACGCTTGACGCGCTCGGCGCCGCACTCGCCGCTTTCGACGGCTGCACCTTGAAAGCGACCGCCACCAAGCTCTGCTTTTATCGCGGTGCGCCGAGCGCCCGGTTGATGCTGATTGGCGAAGCGCCTGGGCGCGAGGAAGACCTGGAAGGCAAACCGTTCGTCGGCCGCGCTGGTCAGCTGCTCGACAAAATGTTGAAAGCCATCGATCTGACCGAAGCCGGCGTGCACATCACCAACGTTGTCTATTGGCGCCCGCCCGGCAATCGCACACCGACACCGCAAGAGGCGCTCGCCTGCCGGCCGTTCCTTGAACGCCAGATCGAACTGGTCAAGCCTGAGTTCATCGTCGCACTCGGCGGCGCGGCGGCGAAAGAGGTGCTGGGTGTAAGCGAGGGCATTATGCGCCTCAGAGGCAAGTGGCGCGACGTGCAGGCTGGCGCGATTTCCGTTCCGGCGCTGGCGACGCTGCATCCGGCTTACCTGCTGCGCACGCCTGCCGCCAAGCAAATGGCGTGGCTTGATATGTTGGCCATCAAGGCGCGCTTGAACGGTTAGTTTTTGGCAATTTTTTACCGTCAAACGCGTTTGCCGCATAAAACAAGCAAACGCGGGCAAATTGCATAAAATTGTATCGATCGCCGTAAGCGTTCGCTGGAGGGCGGGCGCTAGTGTTGCTCAAAGCCGGATCAGCGGCACAACCAACGGCGGGACGCGGCACACATGAAAAGCGGATTGGTCTATTTGCGGACCCAGCGCATGACCTATATGCGCGTGACAGGGCCCTACGAAACCTCGATCCCCGAGGCTTGGTCACGCATGCTGGAGTGGGTTGACCGTCACGGGCTTTCCTCCCCCGTCGGACGCGGCTATGGCTTGGCACGCGACAACCCGGCGATCGTTAGCCCTGACCGTTGCCGTTATGATGCGTGCATCCAGGTCTCGCCGCTTTTTGAAGACCGCGCGGCCCGCGAGTTGGGTCTCGTGACGCTGCCGGCTGGACCATATACCCGCCTGCGCCACGCTGGCGGATATGAACCGATCCGCTCGCTGATCGGCACGCTGTACGGCAGCTTCCAAGCACCTGAGGGGCTGTGGCTCGACGACCGCCGTCCGGTCGTCACCATCTATCTCGACGACCCGCGCCGTATGGACCCTGTCGATTTGCGCGCCGACGTGTGCGTGCCCGTCTCCGCCGCGCGCCTCAGCCGCGACCCTGAACAAGCGGCAGCCTGACGCGCCCCAAGTCGCGCTCCTGGCCCTCAACACCTCTGGACGCCCTTGGCTGAAGGGGACAGACTCAGGCCTTCACATAGTTGAGGGCCAAGCCGCATGCCGGGAATTGATCAGAACCTGCCATTCGTTCCGGTGCGCATTGCGCTGTTGACGATGTCGGACACGCGCACCGCCGCCGAAGACAAATCCGGCAACCTGCTGGTCGAACTGATCACCCTTGCCGGCCACGAGGTCGCCGCCCGCGCACTCGTCAAGGACGACGTGGCCGCGATCCGTGCAACGGTCGAGACATGGATCGCCGATCCGTCGATCGATTGTGTGATCACCACAGGCGGCACCGGCTTCACCGGCCGCGATGTGACACCGGAGGCCGTGCGGCCACTGTTTGAAAAGGACATCGACGGGTTCTCAGCGCTGTTCCACATGATCTCGTATCAAAAAGTTGCCACGTCGACGATGCAGTCGCGCGCTTGCGGAGGCGTTGCACACGGCACCTACATTTTCTGTCTGCCGGGCTCGACGGGCGCCTGCCGCGATGCGTGGGACGGCATTCTCAAACATCAACTGGATGCGCGCCACCGGCCCTGCAACCTCGTCGAAATCATGCCGCGTCTCGAAGAGCACCGGCGCGGCAGTTAAAGATTTTCGAAGCGGCGCGGCAGCACACGGCGGCCCGTATGGGCCCGCAAGCGGGCAAGGTCTGCCGCGGTGTCAATGTCGTCGCGCACAGCAACATACGCGACCGGCGCGGCCTCAAGATTTCGTCGCGTATCGGCCAGCGCATGTTCACTCGACCAGCGCACGCCGTTGAACGGGCGAAGCACGCATGGTCTCCGCGTCATTCCGATCAGCCAATAGCCGCCATCGGGCGACGGCCCGAACACGGCGTCGTGCCGCCCAAGCGCGTTGAAGGCTGACGCGATGTCGGCCCCGGTGATTGCTGGAATATCGCTGCCGATCACGACCACCGGTCCCGGTGGCAGCTGATCAAATATATCCTGCAAACGCCGGCCCAAATCGCCGCTCGCTTGGGCAACGCGGCTCGTCTGCCGTGGCAGCATCCGGCTTAGGATCGCAGCATCCGGGCTAACCGCCAGCACAGTCTGCCAGCGCGGATCGGCTGAAAGGCGTGCCACAAGCGCGGTTACCATCGCCCGATAGACGGAAGCTGCGGCCGCTGCACCAATGCCAAGCGCGAGCCGCGTTTTGACACGCCCCGCCACCGGCTCCTTGACCATGATCACCAGCCGGGCAGCGAACCGCGATCTAGCGGCTGGCATGGGCCACCCCGTAGAGACGCTGGATCTTGGCAATCGGCAGCCCGGCACTGTACAGCGCCAGACACGTTTGATTGCGCAGCGTGCGCGCTAAGTAGCCTTCGCGGCGGTAACGCTCGGCAGATGTCGTTGCATTGGCGTTGAGCAGCGTCATGCGGCTGCGGCCCAAACGGCGGACGATATCGACATCTTCCATGATCGGCAGGGCGTTGTAGCCGCCGACCTCATCATACAGGCGGCGAGAAATCAGCAATCCCTGATCGCCATAGGGCAGGCGGAGGGCGGCACACCGCACCCGCACAATGGCCTCAAGCGTGCGCGGCGCTAAGCCATTGTCGTCAAGCCTAAAGCGGAAGGCGGCGGCTGAGCGGGGCTGCTCACCAACATCGACGCGATGCATGAAGTCGGCCGCCTCGCGTTCCCATCCGTCTTGCAGAACGGTATCGGCGTGCAGAAACAACAGCCACGGAAATTTGGCCCGCGCCGCGCCTTCGGCCAATTGCGATCCCCGTCCGGGCGCGGTGACCAAGAAATCCGCGCCTGCGTGATCGGCGACGCTGCGCGTGCGGTCCGCCGAGCCACCGTCAACAATGATGACTTCGCGAATAATGCCATCGACCGCGGCCGGCACCAGCGCAGTTAGCGTGGAGGGCAGGTGCCGTTCGGCGTTGAGTGCTGGAATGATCACGGAAAGCATGACTGCTTTCCTGACATGGCTCGGTGGCTCGTCACAAGCGCTTCATCTGTATTAGGGCCGCGCATCTCCCGCGCGGCAACGGCTGGCGTAAGACATTTTGTTCTTTTTTCGTTCTTCTTGTTGTGATACGATGCTTTGAACTCGAACCGCGACCGGCGAGCGCAATGGATGATGCCCCTCACGAGGAATTCGTTTCGGACCCCGTCTCGGCCATCGTTACGGCTGAACGCAGACGGGGACGCGGCGCGCTGTCGAACAGCAGTGGCCGGTTTGAGCGGGATCGCGTTGAAGCAGCCGACGACGGCTGGGAGAGCTTAGCAACGCTGGAAGCTTTCAAGACCGACGTGCGCGAGGACGCGACCCGGTCGATCATTGCCCGCAACGACAGCCCGGACATCTCCTTTGACCGCTCGATCAATCCCTATCGCGGTTGCGAGCACGGCTGCATTTATTGCTATGCCCGGCCGTCGCACTGCTATCTCGGCCATTCGGCGGGCTTGGACTTCGAAACTATTCTTTATGCCAAATCGAATGCCGCCACCCTGCTGGAACGCGAACTCGCCAACCCGCGCTATAGCCCGCAAACCATCGCGCTTGGTGCCAACACAGATCCCTATCAACCGCTAGAGCGCGAACGGCGCATTACGCGGTCAATCCTTGAAGTGTTGGCAAAGACCAAGCATCCGGTGGGCATTGTCACGAAGTCGGCGCTCGTCACACGCGATATCGATATTCTGGCGCCGATGGCAGCCGACGGCCTTGTAAAGGTTGCGATCTCGGTCACAACACTTGACCGGCGCCTTGCCCGCGCGATGGAACCGCGCGCGGCAACGCCGTCGAAACGTCTGGACGCGATCCGCCAACTGACAGCCGCAGGCATTCCAGTCACCGTGATGGCGGCGCCCGTCATCCCGGGTTTAACCGATCACGAGATCGAAGCTATTTTGACCGCCGCACGCGATGCCGGCGCGCGCGAAGCGGGATACGTTTTGTTGCGCCTGCCGCTTGAAATCAAAGACCTGTTCCGCGAGTGGCTGGAGTCGGAGTTTCCAGACCGTGCGAAACGCGTGATTTCCCTGCTGCAATCGATGCATGGCGGCCAGGATTACGTGGCCCGGTTCGGTCATCGCCAACGCGGCAACGGACCTTATGCCGATCAGATTGCCCATCGTTTCAAACTGGCCCGGCGGCGCTTAAATTTAGCGGACGAGCGTCTGGCGCTGTGCTCGGACCTATTTGTACGCCCTGCCCGCTTACCGCCGGATCAAGCGGTGGACAAGCCGGGCTGCGGGGGACAACAGCTGGCGTTGTTTTGACAGTGCCGCGCGCGGCTGTGATCATGGCCCCATGAAAATCGCCGATTCGCGCATCAAACCAACCTTCGAACTGGAATCCGCCGAGCTGCAGCTGGGCATGGCGCCGGTTGCGGGCGTCGATGAAGCGGGCCGGGGCCCGTGGGCCGGACCTGTCGTCGCCGCCGCCGTCATTCTTGACCCGGCCTGCATCCCCGACAACATCGACGACAGCAAAGCCATGGACGAGGACGGTCGCGCCTTCCTCTACAATCGCCTGATGAAAGTGGCCGACGTCGGCGTCGGCATCGCCGATATGCAGCGCATCGACCGCGACAACATCCTCAACGCCACGCTGTGGGCGATGGGTGAAGCAGTCGCGGGCCTCAAAAGCAAACCGCGCCTCGTGCTGGTTGACGGCAACCGCGCACCGCGGATCGGCATTGAAACCCGCACCATCGTCAAGGGCGATGCCAAGTGCTTATCAATCGCCGCCGCGTCCATCATCGCCAAGGTCACGCGCGACCGGATCATGATGGCCATGGCCCGCGATTATCCAGGCTATGGCTTTGAGCGCCACAAGGGCTACGGCACGCCCGAACATCAGGCGGCGATCAACAAGCTCGGCGTGTGCGCGTTGCATCGCCGTTCGTTCAAGCCGGTGCAATTGGCGCTTGGCTTGCTGTAGCGCCGGCACGCTCAAAAATGGCGAAAAGTGTTAAGTTGCCTATCGAATCCGTAAAAAATATATTTGCTGCGGTGACTCGTTTTGGCGGTTCGCCCCTACCCAGGACTCGAGCGATTCTATAAAGGGAGTCTGCGCACCGGTTGTTGCCGGGCGCTTGGGAGCCGGTTGCTTCCGCGTTTCAGTTTTTCAAGTTGCGGGTTGCGTTATCATGCGTGCGAAATTGGCCAAAAGCCGCGTTGCGTCGTTGAATTCCATTCGCGTCGGCGATTGCCTGAAGGAATTGCGCAAGATCCCAGACGCCAGCGTCGATCTGGTGTTTGCCGACCCGCCCTACAACCTGCAACTCGCTGGCGATTTGATGCGCCCAAACAATACGCGCGTTGATGGCGTCGATAATGACTGGGACAAGTTCGCAGACTTCTCAGCCTACGATAAATTCTGCCGCGACTGGCTTGGCGAATGCCGCCGCATTTTGAAACCCGACGGCGCGCTTTGGGTGATCGGTTCGTATCACAACATTTTCCGCCTCGGCGCCGCCATCCAAGACCTCGGCTTCTGGATTCAGAACGACGTTATTTGGCGCAAGGTCAACCCGATGCCCAATTTCCGCGGCAAGCGCTTTACCAATGCCCATGAGACGCTGATCTGGGCAGGCAAAACGCCGAAGTCGCGCGTGACGTTCAATTATGAGAGCCTGAAAGCCTCAAACGACGATTTGCAGATGCGCTCCGACTGGCTGTTTCCGATTTGCTCAGGACCTGAGCGCTTGAAAGACGACGGCGGCCGCAAGGCGCATCCGACGCAAAAGCCGGAAGCGCTGCTGCATCGCATTTTGATCGGCTGCACCAATCCGGGTGATGTGGTACTCGACCCGTTCTTTGGCACCGGCACAACGGGTGCAGTTGCCAAACGCTTGGGCCGCCGCTTCATCGGCATCGAACGCGATCCCGATTACGCCAAGGCGGCGGAAGAACGCATCGCCAAAGTGCAGCTGTTACCGCCGGCCGCCAACGAGACGCTACCGTCAAAGCGCGCCGAGCCGCGCGTGCCGTTTGGCACGATCATCGAGCTTGGCATTCTGGAAGCCGGCACCAAGTTGTTCGATCACCGCGGCAAGTTCCGCGCCGAGGTCAAGGCCGACGGCACGCTGACGCATGACGGCAATCAAGCCTCAATCCACCGCTTGGGCGCGATTGTGCAGGGCAAATCCGCGTGCAACGGCTGGACCTATTGGCACTTCGAAGCCGACGGAAAACTAAAGCCGATCGACCTGTTGCGCGAACAGGCCAAACGCCAGTTGGGCTTGACCAAGCGCCCATTTATTGAGGCCGCGGAGTAGCTCGCCGCGGCGCGCTTCAACTCTCGCTCAAGCCGTGCGCGATAATTTTTTTCATCACGCTCGGCAGCGCCTGGGCGTGCAGGTCGCGGCGGTGTACCCAGCGGCACTGCTCAGCACCGGCCCATAGGTTGAGGCTGACATCCTCGCGGACAAGCGCGCGGTAAACAGTCATTTCCAGGCGGAAATGCGTGAACACATGCACCACTTCGCCGGGCACTGGCCACCACGACGCAGAGACCGGTGCCGAGCGGATCGCCTCTTTGCGTGTGGGCAGAGTTTCGCCCCAGGGCGTTGACGGAATTTCGAGCATCGCGCCAAGCAAGCCCGCGTCGGCCCGCTTGCGCAGCAGCACCGCGCCATCCTCGCGCAGAATGACAAACGCGATGCCCTTGCGCGTCGGGCGTACGCCCTTCGGTAATTTCAAAGGCAGCATGTCCGCATCGCCATGCGCGTTGGCCGCACAATCCTGTTGCAGCGGACACATCAAACATGATGGCCGCTTCGGCGTGCAAATCTCGCTGCCAAGATCCATCATCGCCTGCGCGAAGTCTCCGGCGCGGCGCGGCGGCGTCAAGGTGGCGGCGAGACGTTTAATCTCAGGCTTGGCGAGCGGCAGCGGTGTGCGGACGGCGAACAGCCGCGACACCACGCGTTCGACGTTGCCATCGACGGGCGTTGCCTTTTCGCCGAACGCTATTGCGGCGATGGCGGCTGCCGTATAGGGGCCGATGCCCGGCAATGTCAGCAGCAGCTTTTCCGACGAAGGGAATACGCCGCCGTGTTCGCGGACCACGGCATCTGCGCACTTTTTCAAATTGCGGGCGCGGGAATAATAGCCAAGCCCCGCCCACATCTGCAGCACGGCTTCTTCAGGCGCCGCCGCAAGGTCTGTGACCGCCGGCCAGCGGGCTACGAATTTCTCGAAATACGGTATGACCGCTTTGACGGTTGTCTGCTGCAGCATGATTTCCGACAGCCAGACGCGATAGGGATCGGCCTTTTTGCGTGGGCCATAACGCCACGGCAAATGACGCCGCTCAGCGCCGTACCACGCGAGCAACGCCTGCACGGTCTCAGGCCCCGCCGGACGGAGCGGCAACTGCTTTTGTGCTAAAGCGCCCACATGTCCCCCATCATTCTCGTGCGCGGGACGTTCGAATCGTTTGACCAATGCTAGTCCTCTTGCTTGATACGCCATAGAGAGCCCAACAGGCGGATGCGAGATGCGCACACCTAAAGACACATTCGCCAGCCGTCCGCTGCCGCCCGACCGGCGCACGACGACCAAGGGCGTGTTTGCCCGCGCGGTCGGCAGTTTCGTGCCCAAATTGGCGGGCAAGGCCTTTGAGAAGTACGGATTTCACAGCGCGGAGATCATGACCGCCTGGCCGCAGGTGGCGGGCGCTGAAATTGCCGGTTTTACCCAGCCCGAACGGATTAAGTGGCCGCGTGGCACCGCTGACGCCGATGGCACAGGTGCGTCGGGCGGCGCGACACTCGTGCTGAGGGTCGAGCCGGCCCGCGCGCTCGACGTCGAATATCGCTCCGCCGAGATCATCGACCGCATCAACCGCTACTTCGGCTATCGCGCGGTTGCCACACTACGGCTCGTACAGGCGCCGCTGCTGACGAAGACCACAGAGGCGCCGCCTCTATCGGAGCGGACCACCAAAAGCGATCCAGCCCCCATTCCGGCTGCCGCTGACGGCGAGTTAAAATCAGCGCTGGAGACGCTATGGGCGAGTGTCACAGCCCGAGCGCCGCGGCGCTAAAGGCTTAAATCTCGGCAACAATCGCGGAAATGCGCCGCCATTCAGTTGGCATTCAGGCCAGATTTGCCTTATTCGAGCATCGGTTCCATGTTAGGCGGAACCCAAATTGCGGTCCTGGCAGGCCTGCCCCGCCAGACTTTGCCCCGGAACACGGGCGATACATTGAGGAGCTTGCCTTGAAAGACGCCACGACATCGCGCACCCCCGCCACGCTTTCCCGCCGCTTCGCGTTCCTCTCAGTGGCAGCGCTCGCGTCCGTTAGCATGCTGGCGCTTTCGGCAAGCGACGGCTTCGCCCAGAAAAAAACCGGCCCGTCCGAAGTGCCGGTCGAAGAATTGATGAAAGCGACCGATCTTGCCGACGTCGCCATCGGGCCGGCGGACGCCAAGGTGACGGTTGTTGAATACGCGTCAATGACTTGCGGCCATTGCCAGAAGTTCGCGACGTCTGTTTTGCCGGAATTGAAAAAGAAATACGTCGAAACCGGCAAGGTGCGCTTTGTGATGCGCGAATTCCCGCTCGATAATCTGGCGGCCGCAGCATCCATGCTGGCGCGCTGCGCTGGTGGTGACAAAGTCATTCCGATGGTTGAAACGCTTTACGAAAAGCAGGCTGATTGGGCGTTTACCCAGGGCAACCCTGTACCGAAGCTGTTTGATATAGCCAAGCAGGCCGGATTCACCCAGGAAAGCTTCGACAAGTGCCTGACCGATCAGAAGCTTCTCGATCAGATTACGGCCGGCCGGACACGCGCCAGCGACACCTTCGGCGTCAGCGCCACGCCGACGTTCTTTATCAACGGAAAGCGCCTGACGGAAACGCCGACGGTCGCTGCGTTTGAAAAGGTCATCGATCCGCTGCTCGCTGGCAAGTAGTAGATATTGCTCAGGATTCCCACCGCGATGACACGCCTCAAACACCTCAGGTTCGGCGTGCTCGCGGTGGCCCTTGGACTTTCGGCATGCGGGGCCGACGGCTTACCGCCGTCTGCGAGCTTATCGAAAGGTGATGCCGCGGCTGGTGCCGCCTACCCATCGATCAGCGCCAACAAAAAAGAGGACCTGCCGGTGCCGTTCGGCGATCCGTCAGCAGCCACCGTTGGCGGGCGCGAAGTTATTGAGAAACCGACGATAGCTGACATTTTCGCCCAAAGCCCGATGCCCGAGATGGCTTGGGGCCGCGCCGACGCGCCGGTGACGATTGTGCAATACGCGTCGCTGACCTGCCCGCACTGCCGCAATTTCCACGCACAAACGTTTGCCGAGTTGAAGCGCACCTATATCGACACTGGCAAGGTCCGCTATATCCTGCGCGAATTCCCCATCGGCAAGACATCGGGCTTAGCCACCATCGCACTGCGCTGTGCAGCCCCCGATAAATACCTTGAACTGTACGGTAAGTTCATGGAACAGCAGAATAATTGGGTTTCGCAGGACGTGCGTCCGGACGCCATTTACGCGGTCGCACAACAGGTGGGGATGAAACGGGCTGAGTTCGATGCGTGCCGTGAGAATCAGGGCATGATCGAGAACTTGAAGTGGGTGAAGGACCGTGGCCGCAAGCTCGGCATCGTCGGCACGCCGAACTACTTCGTCGGCGACCAGCTCATCAAAAAAGAGCTGACAATGGCGGATATTCGCGCGCACGTCGAAGCCCGTGTGGCTGGCGGCACGCCAACCGCTGCGGCGCCGAAACCGCAGTAGACGCGCGGCAAACAACGGCCCCTCGACCCGTTTTGCGTTATCCCGGCGAAGGCCGGGAGCCATCCAAGTTTCAGTTGGAATTCTGACTGTGGCCTGGATGGAAGCCAGCCTTCGCTGGCATAACGGCAAGCCATGTTTCTATCGAGGTTTCGTTGCAATGAGAATTACGCGGCTCCGGCTTCTCGGCTTCAAATCGTTCGTCGAACCGATGGAATTGGTCATCGAGCCGGGTCTGACCGGCGTTGTCGGCCCGAACGGCTGCGGCAAATCCAATCTGCTCGAAGCGCTCCGCTGGGTGATGGGCGAGACCTCGCACAAGTCGATGCGGGCTGCCGCTATGGACGACGTAATTTTTTCCGGCACCTCAACACGGCCCGAACGCGGCAGCGCCGAAGTGACCATGTTCCTCGACAATTCCGAGCGTTTGGCGCCGGCTGAATATAACGGCAGCGACGTGCTTGAAATCACGCGGCGCATCGAACGCGACGCTGGCTCCGCCTACCGCATCAACGGCCGCGAAGTGCGCGCCCGCGATGTCAAAGTATTGTTCGAAGATGCGGCCACGGGTGCGCGCTCACCGGCGCTTGTCCGCCAAGGCCAGATCGGCGAGATCGTCAACGCCAAGCCGGAACAGCGCCGCCGCATTCTGGAAGACGCAGCCGGCATTGCCGGATTGCACACCCGCCGCCACGAAGCTGAACTGCGCTTGAAGGCGGCTGAAGGCAACATGGAGCGCCTGAGCGACGTGCTCGGCCAGCTGCAGGCGCAAGCGGAAAGCTTGAAACGGCAAGCACGCCAAGCCCGGCGCTATAAGGATATTTCCGGCGAAATCCGCTCCAGCGAAGCGCTGTTGCTGCATTTGTCGTGGCAGGATGCGCAGACATCCGTCGCGCTTGAAGAAAACAATCTGACCGACGCCATGAGCCGGCTTGGCTCCGCCACGGAAGCGGAATCGAAAGCGTTTGGCGACGAAGTGCGCTTGGCCGAAAGCCTGCCGCCACTGCGCGAAACGGAGGCCCAGAAGGCTGCTATTCTGGCGCGCTTCAAGATCGAACAGGACAACCTTGATCGCGAGGCCGAACGCGCCGCCACTCGCTCCAAAGAACTTGAAGCCCGCGCCAAACAGCTTGAGACCGACATTACCCGCGAGACCGGGTTTATCAGCGAAGCCAAGGAAACGCTGGTTCGCTTGGACGCCGACCTTGAAGCGATTCAGGAAGCTGAAAGCAACGCCGAAATCGAGGAAGACAACGCACGCAAAGGGCTGGCTGATGCCGAAGACAAGCGCTTGGCAACCGACGCACACTTTGCAGAGGTCACGCATCGCGCAGCCGAAGCCCGCGCCAAATTGAAAAGCCTGGAAACAGCGCTCGGCGAACGCAAAGACATAGTCGCGCGCATCACCAATCAGCTACTGACACTCAACGCACAAATCAGCAGCATCACCGACCAAGCACCGGATGCTGAGCAAATCGCCGACGTGTCCGAGCGCGGATTGACGCTTGCGCAAGAGATCACGGAGATCGAGCAACAGGCGGTCGCCGCCGAAGAGGCTTCCAAAACCGCGCAAATGGAGGATCGCGCGCGGCGTGACGATGCGGCCCGCGTGCGTCTTGCCGCGAATGCGTTTTCAACCGAACGCGAGACGATTGCCAAGCTGCTTGCACCCGCCAACGAAGGCGATTATCCGCCCGTGGTTGATGCGATCCGCGTGTCTCCCGGCTATGAAACGGCGCTCGGTGCGGCACTCGGCGATGATTTGGAAGCGCCCGTTGCGGCGGAGGCCAGCATCCACTGGCGGCGCATGGATGTGGCGGTTGAAGATCACCCGCTGCCAGCCGACGCCGAGCCGCTGGTCATGCACGCTGAAGCCCCGCCGGAACTGGCGCGGCGCCTACGCCAGATCGGTGTTGTGGCGCGCGGAGATGGCGCACGTTTGCAGCCGCATTTGAAACCTGGCCAACGGCTCGTGTCGCGCGAGGGCGATCTGTGGCGGTGGGATGGGTTTGTGGCCGCCGCCGATGGCGTGACGCCGTCTGCCCAGCGCTTAGCCCACAAGAACCGCTTGTTGGAACTCGACCGCCGCGCGGCCGAGGTTCTGGCATCCGCCAAGGAGACGATTGAAGCCGAACGCTCCGCCGCTGAGCTGGCAACTAAGGCCGAGGCCGAAGAGCGCCGTTTGCGCCAGTTGTGGCGCGAAAAGCAGACAGAACTGGCCCAGGTTCGCCAGCAACTGACGGTGATGGAAAAGTCGGCGCGGGAAAGCGAAACGCGGCTGGCCGCAGTCATGGCACAGCGTGTGCGCGCGGACGAAGAATTGATGAGCGCGCAAGCCCGTCACGTCGAAATTGAAGCCCATATCGTAACGATGAGCGAAGGCGAGGATCTCGAGCCACAGCTCAAAGCCGCGCAGACCGATGCTGAGACGGCCCGCCGCGCGGTGGCCGAAGCCCGCGTTGCCGTTGGCGGCATCGAACGCGACCGGCAGATCCGCACGGAGCGCATCCGCCATGCGACCGCTGAAATCGCCCGCTGGAAAACCCGCCAGTTGAGCGCTGAAGAACAGCTGGCAAACTTGCAGGGCCGCATTGCCGAGACGCGCGCCGAATTGCAGACCTTCGAAGGGCTTCCAGAAAAGATTGCCAAGCAGCGCGATACCTTAATGAGCGAGCTTTCGCGCGTTGAAGCCGAGCGCAAAGATGCCGCCGACGCCCTGGCAAATGGCGAAAATGCCATGCGCGCCGCAACGCAAGCGCTGCGCACCGCGCAAAAGGACGTCTCGGAAGCGCGCGAAACCAATGCCCGCATTGAAACGCGGCTTGAAACCGCGCGTCAACGCCGCCAAGACGAAGCGCGCCGGATCCGCGAGACCTTTGAAGTAACGCCCGAGAACTGCCTGAGCCTCGCAGCGCTCGCGCCGGATGCGCCGTTGCCGCTTCTGGCCGACGTCGACCGGCAGCTGTCGAAACTCAAAGCCGACCGCGAACGCTTGGGCGGCGTCAACCTGCAAGCGGACGAAGATCTGGTCACACTCTCGACCCAGCTCGACAGCATGACCGCCGAGCGCAATGATGTAGAGCAGGCGATTGCCAAGCTACGCGGCGCCATTGCCCAACTCAACAAAGAGGGCAAGGTCCGGCTTGACGAAGCCTTCAAGACCGTCAACGGCCACTTCGAACGGTTGTTTACCCATTTGTTCGGCGGTGGTGAAGCGCGCCTCGAAATGATCGAGAGTCCGGAGGACCCGCTGGAGGGCGGCTTAGAGATCATCGCCAAGCCGCCGGGTAAGAAGCCGGCCACCCTGTCGCTGCTCTCGGGCGGCGAGCAGACGTTGACCGCCTTGTCGCTGATTTTCGCGGTGTTCCTGACCAACCCGTCGCCCATTTGCGTTCTCGACGAAGTCGATGCGCCGTTGGACGACGCTAATACCGAGCGGTTCTGCCGCCTGATGGAACAGATGGCCCTGGAAACCGCCACCCGCTTCCTGGTCATCACCCATCACCCGATGACGATGGCCCGCATGAACCGCCTGTTCGGCGTGACGATGGCTGAAAAAGGCGTCTCGCAGCTGGTCTCGGTTGACCTGCAGACAGCGCAAAGCTTCCAGGTTGCCGTTTAACCGTTGTCGGTTCCTGGCCGTTGGCGGCTTTAGCAGGCTCAAATTCAGCGCCCGCCGGTCCCTCGCCAGGGCGGCATTTTTCCGCCTGAAACGGCGGCTTCGCGCCCTTCGGGCTGCGCGGTTTCGCCATACCCTCGCGACATCTGGCGGTGGCCCCAATTCCTTGACACCCCCATACCCCCTAACTAAGGTCCGCCGCGACAATATCCCGGTGTGTCACGCCCTCCTTTTTAACTGGACGGATTGAACCATGTCTGCCGATGACAAGGGCGAAGGCCCAAAGCACGCAGCAGGCGAGGGGCAAATCAGCCCGGAAGATCGCGCGGCTATTCGCCAGCGGTCGGAAGAACTTGGCCGTAAGCTCGATGCGATCAACGCAAAGCGGGCTGAGGCTGAAAAGGAATTGGACACGGCACGCCAAACGGCCTTCGGGCAAGCCTTCCGGTATTCCGCCGAGCTTCTAGTCGGCGTGGGTTTGGGCGGCGTTCTCGGATGGGCACTGGACCGCCAATTCGGCACAGCGCCCTGGCTGATGATTTTACTGGTCATTCTGGGTTTCTCAGCGGGTCTTTTGAATGTGATCCGGGCAGCCCAGAAAGCCCAGGCGGAAAACGAAGCCCTGCAAAGGGCGGCGCCGTCCGTCACCGATGATGAAGAAGACGAAGATAAGTAGGGGGAAGCCTTGGCTGCAGAAGGCGCGGAACACGCGGGCGGAAGCCACAGCCCGATGGCACAGTTCGAGATCAAAAAGATCTTCGACCTGCACTTGGGCAATTACGACGTATCGTTCACCAACGCGTCGCTGCTGATGGTCATCGCACTGGCGGTGATTTCAGGCTTCATGATTTACGCCATGCGCGGCCGCTCGCTGGTGCCGACGCGCATTCAGTCGATCGCCGAGATGCTGTACGAGTTCATTGCCAATATGGTTCGTGAGAACCTTGGCAAAGACGGCATGACCTACTTCCCGTGGGTTTTCTCGATCTTCATTTTCATTCTGGTACTGAACCTGCTCGGCATGATCCCCGGCAGCTTCACCGTCACCAGCCATATCATCGTAACGTTCGCGCTCGCCGGCATGGTATGGCTGACCGCAACGCTGATCGGCTTTGCCAAGCACGGCGTCGGCTACTTGAAGCTGTTCGTGCCGCACGGCGTGCCGCTGCTCTTGATGCCGGTGATCGTGCCGATCGAATTGATCTCCTACTTCATCCGCCCCATCAGCCACTCGGTGCGATTGTTCGCCAACATGATGGCCGGCCACACAATGTTGAAGGTGTTCGCGGGCTTCGCCGTGATGCTGCCGGTTTGGGGCAAGATCGCTCCGGTCGGCTTCATGGTCGCCTTTACCGGCCTTGAGGTCGTCGTTGCGATCCTTCAGGCCTTCATCTTCACGGTTCTCACCTGCATCTATCTCAACGACGCGGTGAACATGCATCACTGATGGCGTGGCGCGGGCATCAAGGTCCGCGCGCGTCCTCAGGGTTATTCGAGTTCTATCCAACCCAACGAAACGCAAGGGAGACTACAATGGACGCTCAAGCAGCTAAGTACATCGGCGCGGGCCTCGCCTGCTTCGCTCTCATCGGCGCCGGCATCGGCATCGGCAACATCTTCGGCAACTACCTGTCGGGCGCGCTCCGCAACCCGTCGGCCGCTCCCGGCCAGTTCACCAACCTGCTGATCGGCTTCGCACTCGCCGAAGCAACCGGCCTGTTCGGCCTGCTCGTCGCGCTGATCATCCTCTACGGTTGAGAACTGCGCAGCGTTAAAAGCAACTGGAGACGGACATGTTTGCTAGCATAACGATGCTTGCAGCGGCGGCAGGCGAGGCAGCTCACGAAGCTTCGAAGGCCGGGCTGCCTCAGCTCAATCCGGATACGTTCGTCCCCCAGCTGTTCTGGCTGGCACTGACGTTCCTGACCCTTCTGTTCGTAATGTCGAAGGTTGCCTTGCCGCGCGTCGGCGAAGTGATCGGCGAACGTAGCGACCGGATCAAACGTGATGTCGATGCCGCGGGCCGCCTCAAGGCGGATACCGACAAGGCGCTGGCCGATTACGAAAAGGCCTTGGCCGATGCGCGTGCAAACGCGTCAGGCATTGCCAAGCAGACGCGCGAAAAGCTTTCCTCCGAAACGGATGCCGAAAAGGCCCGCGCAGAGAAGAACATTTCGGCCAAGCTTGCTGAAGCCGAAACACGTATCGCCGCGACCAAGACCAAGGCTCTGACGGCTGTGAACGATATTGCTGCGGAAACGGCTCGTGCCGTCGTCGCCAAGCTTGTCGGCCACGATGTCAGCCTGGACGACGTCAAAAAAGTTCTGCAACCCGTTGCGGGCGAGTGAGGATCAACCATGCACGATTTGTTAGATCCAACCTCAACCACCTTCTGGGTGCTGATCTCGTTTTCGCTGTTCGTTGCCATGCTGATGTACTACGGCGTACCGGCTGTCATCGGTAAGGCGCTCGATGCCCGCGCCGACGGTATCCGCAAGGAACTGGATGACGCCCGCAAGTTGCGGGAAGATGCCCAGGCCCTGCTCGCCGACTACACCAACAAGGCGCGAGAAGCCGAGAACGAAGCTCGTAGCATCATCGAAAACGCCAAGCGGGAAGCGGAAGCCTTAGCGTCGGAATCGCGCAAGGCGCTTGCTGAAAGCCTGGAGCGCCGCTCCAAGCTTGCAGAAGACAAGATCGCACGCGCCGAAGCGCAGGCTGTTAGCGAAGTTCGCGCGGCAGCCGTCGGTTCGGCTATGTTGGCGGCGGAAAAGCTTCTCAAGGCGCGCGTGCCGGGGGCAACTGGCGACGCTCTGATCAACGAAGCGATTGCGGGCCTCAAAGGCAAGCTGAACTAAGCGTTCTCAAAACACAGCACATAAAAAAACCGGGCCCAGCGCCCGGTTTTTTTTGTGCCGGCAATGGGCCGCATTACGCCTGCCAGAGCAGTGCGGCGATGCCTAACAATATGATCCAGGCCGGGTGCTTTCCAGCCGTACCGTAGACCCAGAATACGCCGCCTATGGCGAAGGCTGCCACCAGAGGCAATTTCAAGTCTGGATAAGTTGCCGCGGGATTGAGCGCCAGAACGAACAACACACCGGCAATCCCAAATCCAAAAATCGTCAAGAGATGCCACGTCGACCAAATTGCGGCCCAGCGGCGGCGCGATAGAATACGCAGCGCATCGTCATTTTCGGCTTGTTTTTGACGAAGCGGCTTAAAGATCAGAAGGTCGCCGATAATGGAATGGGCTATGCCCAGCACTGCAGCCGCCACGCTTGCCGCCAGCAGGAGACTATTCATCGACGAAGCTCGCCATCTTGCGTTTGCTGCCTCGTGCGTCAGGAGCAGGCCCAACGGGCTTAACCCGCGCCAGCGGACTTGTTGTCGAATCCGACCATGACTTCAAATTCACCGGGGCGCGACCCTTCGGGTATGGCGAAGGTGACCGAGCGCACAGCCGAGAAATATGCGATCGGCTTGTCGGCTTCGACCACGACTTCAACCTTGACGCTGTCGCCCGCCACTTTGGCGCGTTTGCTGTCATTGACCGACACGTTCAGCGGCAACGAAATATTGCCCGGCTTTCCTTTGGGCCCAAGAAGTACGCGGCCAGAGAAGCCGTATTTCACGGTCACACGGCCGGGCTCAACCTGGCACTCGCGAGCCGTCTTGGTGATCTCGCCACGATGCATAATGGCCAAGCCATCACCGGTGCGGCCCGGCTCATAGAAGGTAATGTTGTTGTCGCGCGGCGCCACGATAAAGCGCGGGCACCCGGCTGCGACTTCGCCGACCGACGTGCTGCCGGTAGCCGATGGATCGTTATTCTTGGCAGCATTGAGCAACTGCGCTTCGGAGACGGCTGCAACATCGGATTTCGACGATGATCCGCCGAACATGCCGCCGCCGAGCCCCGATGTCAGCGATGACATCCCACAGCCCGAAACGAGGCACGCAACCGCTGTAACGGACACGACCGCGCAAACGCGCCTATGACGCGAGCCCGAAACATGCGGCGCCAAAGTCGCTGACATATTCAAAGTCTTCAACGCGATCCCCCAGGGTTCAAGCCCCCAGCCCCTTGTATTGTCCGCAAAGCACCGTAGCATTCTGCCTTGGCCCCGTCCAAACACTTCGCCCCCAACAGCGCCCAGGCGTTAGACTGTAGTTAAAGGACTTTTTGACGGCATGTCCGCCCTTAACCACTCCCAATCCACTGTCATGAAGCCGCCGCTGACCTTACTGATCGCGGCGCCACGCGGCTTTTGTGCCGGCGTCGACCGCGCCATTCAGATCGTTGAACAGGCTCTGCAGAAATTCGGGGCGCCGGTCTACGTCCGCCACGAGATTGTCCACAACCGCTACGTGGTTGAGTCTCTCAAGGCTAAAGGCGCCATTTTTGTGAAGGAGCTGGATGATATTCCGGAAACCACCCAGCCCGTGATCTTTTCAGCACATGGTGTGGCCAAGGCCGTGCCGGACGCCGCCCAATCGCGCAATATGTTCGTGCTGGATGCGACCTGCCCGTTGGTCTCCAAGGTGCATATGGAAGCCACCCGCCATTATGAACAGGGCCGGGATATCGTGCTCGTCGGCCATCGCGGCCACCCGGAGGTGATCGGCACGATGGGGCAGCTGCCTGCGGGGGCCGTGCAGCTGATCGAAACGGCGGACGACGCCCGGGCGTTTGAACCGCGCGGCACGCAGGGTCTCGCCTACGTCACCCAGACCACGCTGTCTGTCGACGACACGGCCGAAATCGTGGCGATCCTGAAGCAGCGCTTCCCCGATATTTCTGGCCCCGTGAAAGAAGACATTTGCTACGCGACCACCAACCGGCAACACGCGGTCAAAGCCATCGCCGGCCGGGTTGAGGCCGTTCTGGTGGTCGGCAGCCCAAAGAGTTCAAATTCGCTGCGGCTTGTCGAAGTGGCGGAGCGGTCTGGGTGCCCGGTTTCGCTGTTGATCGAGCGGGCGAGCGAGATCCCTTGGGACCGTCTCAAGGGCATCAGCAGTGCGGGGTTGACGGCGGGCGCGTCCGCGCCTGAGGTGATTGTGGATGAAGTGATTGAGGCTTTCCGCGAACGCTTTGATGTGACACTGGAAGTGGTGACAACAGCGGAAGAACGCGTCGTCTTCAATCTCCCGCGCGAGTTCCGTCAGCGGGCGGCGACGTAGGTCTTTCAAGGCATCCGGAACGGAATACCCCATGGCGGTCTACACCGAAGTGAGTGACGACGATCTTGCGCGCTTCATCACCCACTACGGGCTTGGCGAGCTGCTGTCCTACAAGGGCATCGCGGAAGGTGTCGAGAACACCAACTACTTGGTGCACGCAACCGGCGGCACATTCATTCTGACGCTGTATGAAAAGCGCGTCGATCCCAAAGATTTGCCGTTTTTCCTGGGACTGATGGAACACTTGCAGGCGCGCGGCGTGACTTGCCCGCTGCCCGTTCGCGACTTGCAAGGCCAGATGCTCAACGAGCTTGGCGGACGGTACGCGGCTCTGGTGACATTTCTCGAAGGCGTATGGCCGCGAAAACCCAAGGCCAGCCATTGCTTGGAACTTGGCCGCGCGCTGGCGCAAATGCACTTGGCCGGTGACGGCTTTGCATTGACCCGGCCGAACGCACTGAGCCTGACCGGGTGGCGTCCGCTGTTTGATAAGTTTGCCGCCCGGTCCGATGAAATCCTGCCCGGAATGCACAAGCTGATCGACGGCGAGCTTCAATACCTTGAGGCCGCGTGGCCGAAGTCGCTGCCGTCCGGCATCATCCATGCCGACGCATTTCCCGACAACGTCTTCTTCATCGGCGAAAAGCTGTCCGGCCTGATCGACTTCTATTTCGCCTGCAACGATATGCTGGCCTACGACATCGGCATATGCCTCAACGCCTGGTGTTTTGAAGCGGACTACGCGTTTAACGTCACCAAGGGCCGGGCGCTGCTCAAAGGCTATAACGAGGTGCGCAAACTGACGTCTGAGGAATGCGATGCGATGCCGGCCCTGGCGCGCGGTGCAGCCATGCGCTTCCTGCTGACCCGCAGCTACGACTGGTTGAACACACCGAAAAATGCGCTGGTTGCCCGTAAAGACCCGTTCGACTATGTGCGCCGCTTGCGCTTTCACCAGAACGCAAAATCTATTTCAACCTACGGCGCTGAGACCACTCCATGACCAGCGGATTGCCACACATCATCATCTACAGCGACGGCGCATGCTCGGGAAACCCCGGGCCCGGCGGGTGGGGCACAGTGCTTATTTCCGGCGAACACCGCAAGGAGTTGCAGGGTGGCGAAGCGCTGACGACCAACAACCGCATGGAACTGCTCGGCGCGATTTCTGGCCTTGAAGCCTTGAAGCGGCGCAGCAGCGTGGAACTTTGGACCGACAGTGCCTACGTCAAGAACGGCATCACCGGGTGGATCCACGGCTGGAAAAAGAACGGCTGGAAAACTGCCGACAAAAAGCCCGTGAAAAATGCCGAGCTATGGCAGCGCTTAGATGAGCTGCGCGGCAAGCATCAGGTCGAATGGCACTGGCTCAAGGGTCACGCCGGACACCCCGAAAACGAGCGCGCCGATGAACTGGCCCGCGCCGGAATGGCGCCGTTCAAAGGCAGCCACGCCAAGCGCGGATAATCTCGATTAGCCAAGTGACCGGTCGATCATCGAGCACAACGTTTCGGCGCTCGACTTGTCATGTGCGGGCGGGCTGTCTTCGACATTCAGCACCTTCACCACACCATCATCGACCAACATCGCGTAACGCTTAGAGCGCACGCCGAGACCGAAGCCGGAGAGATCGATTTCTAGACCAATGGCTTTGGCGAAATCCGCCGAGCCATCGGCCAGCATTTCAATCTTGCCAGCAGCGCCCGTATCTTTCGACCAGTTATCGAGCACAAACACATCATTGACGGCGGTGCAGGCAACCGCATCGATGCCCTTGGCCTTCAACTCTGCCACGCGATCAACGAAGCCCGGCATATGGTTCTTGTGGCACGTCGGCGTGTAGGCGCCGGGCACCGCAAATATCGCCACCTTGCGGCCTTTGAACACCTCGCTCGTGCTGCGGGCGGCCGGACCTTCCGGCCCCATAACCGTGAATTTTCCGTCCGGAATCCGGTCGCCAACTTTGATCGCCATGATATTGCGTTCCTTGCTCTCTCGAAAAGCGCTGCACTATTCCCGCAGCGTAATGGATGTTTCGGACTGGCCTTTTTTGCCAGCCAGCGTCAGCGTTATCGGCTTGCCTTTCAAGTCTTTCAGGGCAACGCCATCAGTGAGGTCGATCTCGAATACGGCGAACCCGTTGGCCTCTGATTTCTTTTTCGGCAACGGCAAATACGTGCCGTCTATTGTATCGGCAAACGCCTCGGTGCCACTGCCGCCTGGATCGGTCACGTCAATCACCAGCACCGGCTTTGACCCGCGCTGATCGACCCGCCACTTTGAAACGACCGGATCTGTCGCTTGGATCGGCGTCGCGCGCGGCACCAATGTCAAAGCCTGGGCAATCTCACCAGACACAAGAGCATCGGGCGGTACGGTCAGCTCGATCCCGGCTTCAGCTGGCACGCACAGCTCCTTGCACACACCGTAAGCGGCCTTGAGTTTCAATATGACCGGCTTGGCCACGTCTTTGGCGGTGATAGCGACCGGGAACAGTACATGCTCTTTGTAACCGGCCGTCGTGCCGGCCTTGTCGGTCAACAGATGCGGCGCAGGATAGAGGACGCGCGCCTGACTAAGGTTTTCAGACGCCGCGAAATCAAACTCAGGCGGAATTCCGCCCGCCTCGCCCGGTGCGCGCCAATAGGTCTTCCAACCCGCTGGCATTTCGATTTCGATCCCGGCAAAGAGCCCGTCTTTCCCGGGTTGACCAGCGCGCCCGGCATGCAGCCGCGCCTTATTGTTAAAGCCCTCGACCCAGTCTGAGGCGAGGCCTTCGGCCAAAGCCAGCGACGAGCCAAAAACCGCGGCGGACGCGGCAAATACGGGGAAAAGAAACCGGACAACTCTCATAGCCAAACCTTCTACCCGCCGCAGCCAAGCCTGCCAATCATGACTTGGCGGCCAAAGGCATCTTCACGGACGAAAAACGCCGCGCTAGTCTGGGGGCATGAAAATACCAAAACAAAGGCGGCGCGGGAAAGATTCAGCCGGCACACTTGAGGGCCAGCTTCTCGTTGCAATGCCGTCGATGAGCGACCGCCGCTTTGCCCGGTCCGTCATCTATATTTGCGCCCACTCAGACGAAGGCGCGATGGGCCTGATCGTCAATCAGCGCGCCAGCAATATCTCAGCACCCGATTTGCTCGAACGGCTCGGCATTTCTCCGCGCGGCGAGGATGATGCCGTCTCCAATGATTTGCTGGAGTTGTCGATCCAGGTCGGTGGACCCGTTGAATCGGGGCGCGGATTTGTGCTGCACAGCGCCGACTATTTTGCAGCAGACTCGACCCTGTCGATAGAGCAGGGCGTGTGCCTGACGGCAACAATCGATATTTTGAAAGCTATCGCGCAAGGCAATGGCCCCAATCGCGCGATCCTGGCGCTCGGCTATTCCGGGTGGTCGCCGGGACAATTGGAAAATGAGATCCAGGCGAACGGGTGGCTGAATTGCCCGGCAGACCCTGACTTGATCTTCGATGATGACCTCGAGAGCAAATACGCGCGTGCGATGGCCAAGCTCGGCATCGACCTGTCGCACCTCGTCAATGACGCAGGCCACGCCTGATCGCCTTCCATTGGCCGAACCTGGTTAGCCCGAGCCCGTTTTAATCGCCGGCTTCTTGCCCTCGGCCGCAGGATCGGCTGCTGTTGGGGCGTCAGCGGGCGCGCGGTTTCCCGCCGCTAGACGCGCCAGACTTGCGGCTACCCCGGGCGGCAATTTCGAATAGTCGGGAGGTGGTGCCGTCCCGGAAGTGCGCGGCGGCAATGGCGGCGGACCAGCTGTGAACTGCGGTGCGGCCGTATACTGAGGCGGGCCGGGTGGCTGCTGGACAACCGGCGGCTGAGGCGCGGATGGCGGCAACACGCGCGCCAGAGCTTCAGCGAGCGGCGGCTGAAGTTTCGCGGCGGCGGGCGGCTGGGGCAGCGGCACTGGCGGCACATAATTTTGCGCAGGCGCCTGAACCTGCATTTGTATGGGCATTTGCACAGGTGGCGGCGCGCGGTAGGGTGCGGGCTGCGTGGGTGGCGAAGGGCGCGGCGCAGATGTTTGCGGCTGAGGTATTGACGGAGCTGGCATGCGTTGCGCAGGTGCCGCACCGTTTTGCGGGGGTTGTGCGGCAGGCGGCATGGCGAAGGCAGCTGCCGTCTCGCGCGGCGGTGCCAGACCAATTGGAGCGGCCGGCACGGGTGCCGCGGCGGCCGCTGGAGGCGCCTTCTGGCGCGGGCGCACGATGGCACGGGCCGGAAGCGCATGCGGCTTTGAATCCGCCGCGGCGGCAAGTGCCGTCGCTGCTGCATTCACTGGCTCGGCGGCAACGGAAACGGCAGGCGCCTCGATCTTTTTGGTTTTGAGTTTCGGGCGGAAAAAGCCGCGCGGCTGCAAGCGCTTTTCTGAACGGCGCACGATTTTCAGAAGGTGGATCACGTCACGTTCGGAAATCGGCTCGCCGAAGTGATAACCCTGCGCATATTCGCAACCAATCGAGCGCAAGAAAATGGCCTCTTCGGCGTGCTCGACGCCTTCTGCGACAACCTTCTTCGACAGCTCATGGGTGAGCGCCACAATGGACCGCATGATCGCCGCGCCGTTGGCCGAGCTGCTGGCGCGAACCAATTCGCGGTCGATTTTGATCGTGTCGAAGGGGAAGCGCTGCAGATAGGCAAGCGACGAATATCCGGTGCCGAAATCATCGAGCGCCAGTTCAGCACCTGCGCCACGCAAAGTCTCAAGAACCTCGACCGCTTGTTCCGGGTTCTCCATCACCAGCGTTTCGGTGATCTCAAGCCGCAGCGCACCGCGCGGCACAATATTGCGGCCAAGTACGTGGCGGATTTCCTGCACCGATTCTGGTTTGAACAACTGGCGGCTGGACACGTTGACACTGACGAACAATTGGCGCTCGGCGCGCGGCAGTTCCTGTTGCCACTTGGCGCATTCCTTGGCGGCGCGGATTAACACATAGGACCCGAGTTTGGTAATCAGATCGGATTCCTCAGCAACCGGCACAAACGTAATCGGGTTGAGCATGCCGTGCTTGGGGTGATCCCAGCGCACCAGCGCTTCAAAGCCCGCCAATTCCTTGGTCGGTAGATAGATGATTGGCTGAAAGAGGACTTTAAGCTGGTTCTTATCGAGTGCCTTGCGCAGATCGCTCTCGATCTGGATGCGGTCATCGCTCTCGCGGCGCATATCGGGTTCAAATACTTCAATCCGGTCCGCACCACCGCGCTTGGCACGATACATCGCGAGTTCGGCTTCCTTCAACAGGTCGTCATCGCCGGTCTGCTCGGCGTCCCAAATCGCGATACCGATCGAGCCCGTCAGCACGATCTCCTGGCTGGCAAGGGGGATCGGCGCACGCAACGACCGGCGCACGCGTTCGGCAAGCGCTGCCAAATTGCGGGCTTCCTGTTCGCCGATAAACAGCAGCGCGAATTGATCACCACCGACGCGCGCCGCGGTATCATGCGGGCCCAAATGGCGTTGCAGGCGGCGCGCAACCGTCAACAACAGGCTGTCGCCGCGCACCAAGCCAAAAGATGAATTGACGCTTTTGAACTTGTCGAGATCGATGAAGATCACCGATGGCCGTACCGTCTTGTCGGCCCGCGCCCGGACAACCGCCGTTTTCAAGCGGTCCAAAAACAGCTCGCGGTTCGGCAATCCGGTCAGGCTGCAATGCACCGCGTCGTGCAGCAACCGCTCATGCGCGCGCTTTGCGTCTGAGACATCGCGGATCAAACCGACGCAGCGCAGCGTGCGCCCGTCGGCGTTTGGCACGCTTGCCGCTTCAAGTTCAAACCAGCGCCAGCTGTTATCGGCATGGCGCAAGCGGAAATCCGTGCGGATTTTGACGCCGGCGCGCTCTTGCGCCGAGACCAGCATGACACGGAAGCGCTCTTTGTCGGTCGGGTGGACGTGGCGCAAAAAATCATCGGCCTTGCACGACAATTCGCCCGGCATCAGCGCCAGCGCGATTTCAATTTCCGGGCCGACCTTGAATTCATCGCGGCGGATATTCCATTCCCAGATGATCGAGCCCGAACCGGCCAGCGCCAGCGAGCGCGACTGCAGCTCCGTTGGTGCTCCGGCATAGACCGGATCGAGCGAACGAAATGCAAACTGTGTAACCGTGAAGCCGAGCAGAATGACGACCAGCACCAGACCAGCGACAAGACCGGCAACGACCACATCGCCAGACAAGCGGCCAGACAGCGTCATGCCGGCAGCAAACACCCAGACCAGAAACAGCACCCACGTCGGCACCAGTGACAGCGCGCGATCTTGACCGCGCACGGCGAGAAACAGCGTGAACATGCCGCCTAACGCGCCGATCAATAAGAACGACAGCCGCGCAAAGGTCGCCGATAGGCGCGGATCGATGACCGCAACCGCCACCAGCGCCAGCTGCGCCACGATCCACACGCCAATCAACATGCGCACCAGCCCATGCCACAGCCCAAGCCGCAGGAAGGCCGACAAGAAGATCGCGAAACTGGCAGCGATGGCCGCTTCCCCCGCCGCGCGATAAACCGCGTTATCTTCGGGCCGCAAGTTGAACAGCTTATGGAAGAAGCCGAAATCAACGCATAGGTAAGACAGCACCGACCAAGACACCAAGGCCGCCGCCGGGAAGATAATCTTGTGGTTGGCTGCAAAAACCGCGGTCAAGAAAATCGCCAGAAGCCCGGTTAGGCCAAGCATCGCGCCATTGAACAACTGCCGGTCGCGCGTTTTGATTTCGTAGTCGATCGGCTTCCACAAATAGATGCGGGCAAAGCGCTCGGTTGAAAGTTCCGCGACGTAAGTGATCGTCTGGCCCGGCTCCAGCGTGACGCGGAACACGTCAGCCTTGTCGCTTCTGACGCGCTCGGGCACGAAGCCGATTGACGGCGTCACCGCTTCGATGCGGCGTGCGTCAAGGTCCGGCCAGACCGTTCCGGACCCGCTGACCGTATAGCGGTCCGCGGTCAGCCAGCGCTCCATCGGCTTGTCGGTTTTGTTGGACAGCGCAAAAACCATCCAATTGGGATTGGCGCCCGGCACCGATGAACGCACCGTCATGCGCCCGGTCACACCGTCAGCGCCGGCCGCGGTTTCAACCTGCAAGCTCTCGCCGCGGCCTTCGTAGGCTTCACCAAGCGTGGTGATTTCAACGCGCTCAAGGTCAGGCTGCACGACAATCGGCGTCAGTGCGTGCGCGGCACCAGTCAATGCGATCACGCATAATAACAGCGGTACTACCGCCCGCCAAAGCCGCCGCAAAGCCGCAAGACCACTCAGTCTCAATTTCATCACCGAGCCCCCGCCGGCTGACCGTCAGCACGGTCATCGCTTAGTTTGGCAAACAGCAGGTGATCCTCCCACCGGCCATTGATTTTGAGATACGAGCGCGCCAAACCTTCACGCGCAAATCCAGAATTTTCGAGCACCCGGATCGACGCGATGTTCGATGGCATGCACGCCGCCTCTAGACGGTGCAGGCGCAGCGTGCGGAATGCGAACGGAAGAAGCGTTTTGACGGCCTCGCTCATCCGCCCTCGATTGGTGTATGGCTTGCCGATCCAGTAGCCGAGCGACGCCGACTGCGCCGACCCGCGCCGCACATTCGACAATGTAATGCCGCCGGCCAGTGTGTCGCCTGGCGCGTCACAGATAAAAAACGAGTAGCCCATATCATCGCGCACATCCCGCGCGTAGGCACGCAGGCGGCGGCGGTACATCTGGCGCGACAAGTCATCGGGCGCCCAGGCCGGTTCCCACGGCGTTAAATGCGAGCGGCTGAGAGCCCGCAATTCAGCCCAGGCCGCATAATCAGCAACCGCCGGCGGGCGCAACACGAGGACCTCTCCCCGGATCGCATCCAGGTAATCCTCAGGCAGCGCTGACCGCAAGAATGCCATGTGATGTTCTCAGGTGCCGGCAGGTGCCAGCGTGCGCGGCGCCGGATTTGCCAGTGTTTTCGACAGCACGGCCGCTGTGCGTTCGGCCTGTTCCAGAGATTTTTTGCCGGATCCAACGACGGCAACCGACGGCGCCGACAGCGCCAGCCGGGCCGCCACATCGCGCACGCCGTTACGCGTCACCGCATCGACGCGGCCAACGAGTTCTTGCGACGGAATGAGCGCACCATGGGTCAACAGGTGACGGGCCATCTGCTCGGCGCGGACTGACGAACTCTCAAGCGCCATAAGCAGCCCGGCTTTCAGCTGGGCGGCAGAACGATGCAATTCGGCAGCGCTCGGCCCTTTATCGGCAACGTCGGCGAGTTCGGCGGCCACGATCGCTGCAAGCTGTTCGATCTTGCCGGGCGCTGTGGCGGCGTGAACTGCAAGCATTCCAGCGTCCCTCAATCCCCAGACCGACGAATAGATGGCGTAACAGAGGCCGCGGTTCTCGCGGATCTCCTGGAACAGCCGGGACGACATGCCGCCGCCGAACAGTCCCGAGAACACCTGCGCCGCGTAAAAATCATGCTCGAGATAGGACGGCCCCGGCAGTCCGATCACGACATGGCTTTGTTCGAACGGCTTGGCCGACGCCCCAACACCACCGGCGTATTCGGCCGGGCGCTCGACCTCTGATTGAGACTGAGTGAGCCCACCGAATAGGGCCTCAGCGTGGCGGACCAGTTTTTCGTGGTCGATGGCGCCCGCGGCTGAAATGACCATCGTGCCTGGTGTGTAGCGTTCCTTGAGGAACGATTTGAGATCAGAGGCTTGCAGCGCGCCAACACTCTTTTCTGTGCCAAGAATCGGCCGCCCGATGGCTTGGTCGGGAAATGCGGCCTGCTGGACCAGATCGAACACCAGATCGTCGGGGCTGTCTTGCGCCGCGGCGATCTCCTGCTGGATGACTTCGCGCTCCTTATCAAGCTCACTGACGCTAAAGCTCGAATTGAGTAGAATATCGGCCAGAATATTCAAGGCGATGCCATCGTCGCCTTTGAGAACACGGGCATAATAAGCCGTCATGTCGAGACCGGTCGCGGCGTTCAAGTCGCCACCGATATCTTCGATCTCTTCGGCAATCTGCTGGGCGTTGCGCGTTGCCGTGCCTTTGAACGCCATATGCTCAAGTAAATGCGAGAGGCCGTGTTGCTCGGGGCGCTCATGGCGGGCTCCCGAAGCAACCCAAACGCCAAGAGACACGGTCTCAAGGTGATCCATGGCGTGAGACGCAACGCGGATACCGTTTGAGAGCGTCGTGACGTGCGTGCTCATCGTGCCGCATTCTCCGGCGCCTTCGCGGCGCGTTCAACGAAGTTTTCAACGACTGCGAGATCGTTGTCGAGAACTTCGAAGCGTTCCTTGTCCGTCATCAGATTGGCAAGCCGCGCAGGAAGCTTTGGCCGATTGCCGGTGATCGCTTCAATCGCGTCCGGAAATTTCGCAGGGTGCGCGGTCGCCAGCACCACCAAAGCGCCGTCGCGCGTGCCGGCACGGTTCGCCGCCACCACGCCGCACGCAGAGTGCGGATCGAGCACATAGCCATACCGCGTCTCCGTCTCGCGGATACATTTTGCGACATCATCTTCGCTGGCGGCGGCGGCTGCGAAATCTGCTTTTAGCACCGGCCACAGGGTCCCGAGTTCAAAGCGCTGCTTGGATGCAAGATCGCTCATCAACCCGCGGATCACGCCGGCATCGCGGCCTGCGGCTTCGAACAGATAGCGCTCGAAATTTGAAGAAATTTGAATGTCCATCGACGGCGACGACGTCGCGACCACGCCGTTCATGGCGTAGGCGCCGGTTGTAACCGTGCGCGGCAGGATATCGTTTTCGTTGGATGCGATAATCAGCTGCTGGATTAGCAAGCCCATACGGCGGGCAACGTATCCAGCGAAAATATCGCCGAAGTTTCCGGTCGGCACCGAGAACGAGACCGGCTTATCGGGCGCGCCAAGACGGCTGGCGGCGGCGAAGTAATAGGTGACTTGCGCAACGATGCGCGCCCAGTTGATCGAATTGACGCCCGAGAGTTGCACGCGGTCGCGGAACGCGTGATCGTTGAACATCGCTTTGACAAGCGCTTGGCAGTCGTCGAACGTGCCTTTGACGGCGACCGCGTGGACGTTCGGCTCAGTTGGCGTGGTCATCATGCGGCGCTGCACGTCCGACACGCGCCCGTCAGGAAACAGGATCACGACGTCAACGCGCTTTGACGAGCGGAATGCTTCAATTGCCGCACCACCGGTATCGCCGGAAGTTGCGCCGACGATCATCGCGCGCTGGCCCCGCTTTTCGAGCACATGGTCCATCAACCGCGCCAGCAGCTGCATGGCGACGTCCTTGAACGCCAGGGTTGGCCCGTGGAAGAGCTCTAGAATGTAGCGGTGAGGTGCCAGTTCTACGAGCGGCGCCACAGCGGCGTCGCCAAACGACGCGTAGGCCTCATCCGCCATGCGCTTCAGCTCGCTGCGCGAGATCGTGTCGCCGGTAAACGGGTGGATCACTTCAACTGCGATATCGGCAAACGGCATAGTCGCGAACGCGCGGATCGTTTCGGGGGGCAGCACCGGCCATGATTTGGGCAGATAAAGGCCGCCGTCGCGGGCAAGCCCCGCCAGCAGCACGTCGTCAAAAGCCAGTTCCGGCGCAGAGCCTCGTGTCGAGATGTAGTTCAAAGTGGCGGCCCCATTGCAGTCCCAATGTTGAGGTGCGGACCCTAGTGCGGCGGCAAGGCCGGAACAAGTCTAGCCGGGCGGGGAGGACGGCCTACGCACAGCCTGCGCCGGGGTTAGAACGACGCCAGAACGCCGCGGCGGGTGGCCCAGGCGCGCCCGGGCTAGTGTTGTAACGGCGTTTGGTCGCGGGAGCCCCCCAGTGCCGCCAGCCGCTGGCGGGTGTAGATGGCGAAAATGACCATGAGAGTCAGCGCCAGACCGTACCAGGTCACGACGTACTGAAGGTGCGAATTTGGCAGATGCACGGCGGTCGTGCCGCCTTTTGGCCAGCCGCCTGGATTGGCTGGTTCGGCCTCGGCGTCGAGCGAAAACGGCGCATAACCCTGGATCCGCATTAACGCCATCTTGTCGGGCGGTGGCAAACCCTCTGCCCCCCAGCGCATGACCCAGGTGTCGCGCAAGTAATAACGATTGCCCTTGGGATCGTCGGGGGCTGCAAACATGGAGCGGGCCTCGTCGGCGCGCACCAGCCCCGTGACTGTCACCGGCCCTGCAACCTGGCCTTCAGCCCGCTTGGCCGCATCCTTCAGCGTATCGGGCACCCAGCCGCGATTGACGTAAAGCGGCGGCTGATCCCCCTCCGGCTTCAAAAGCGTGAACACGTTCCAACCCTGGCTTGAGGACCGGGGTGCGTAAAGGTGGCGCTCATTAGCATGATCAAAGGTGCCGGTGACGCGCACCCGCGAATATTCAACGTCACCCGATTTGAGAAATTCAGAGAGCGCCGACGTGTACGACACCGGCTCGGCTTTGACGCGCGCTTCAAGCTTGGCGATCAAGTCTTGCTTCCAGGTCAGCCTCTGCCATTGCCACGTGCCAAGCCCGATCAGCACCGGCAGCATGATCAGCGTCAGCAGTGCCGGCCATACGAGCCCAGCGGCGCGCCAGCGTTGCAGCATATTGCGATCAGTCCTTCACTTTGCGGCCTTCCTCGGCCTTGTTCTTGTACTGGAGGGCAATCAGCGTGGCTTTGAGAAAGCGCAGCAACAGCACCGCGAAAAGCGGCATGACAAGACCAAGCAGAATGACGTGGCCCCACCACGGCACGCCGAACTTGAACTCGGCAATCATGGCCGCGCCCATGCTTAGAAATCCGAGAATGAAGATCGCGAAAATCGCTGGCCCATCGCCGGTATCAACGAACTTGTAGTCCAACCCGCAGACCGAGCAGGCATCACGCATGTTGAGCACGTTGACGAACAACGGGCCTTCGCCGCACCGCGGGCATTTGCAGGAAAGCCCGGCGGAAAACGGCGATACTGGCGTGCGGGTCTCGGTCACTAAAGCCTCCGGAATAGCAAGAGTAATGAAACTGTGACGCGGGGCAGCGCTTCTTGCAACGTGGGTGATCGCCACGGCACCACCGGTCATCGGCGCAAACGACAAGAGGCGGCCAAACGGCCGCCTCCTGCAAACTGTGGCTGATATGGCCGTTAGTGGCCAGCGGCAGCTCCGACGGCGGCTCCGCCGCCCGCGCCCCAAACGTAAATGGCGGCAAACAGGAACAGCCAGACCACGTCAACGAAGTGCCAGTACCAGGCCGCCGCTTCGAAGCCGAAGTGCTGTTCGGGCGTAAACGCACCACGCATCGCACGGATCAAGCAGACCAACAGGAAGATGGTGCCGATGATCACGTGTGCGCCGTGGAAGCCGGTCGCCATGAAGAACGTCGACCCATAGCTATGGCCGGCATAACTGAAGCCCGCGTGACCGTATTCAACGGCCTGCAGATAGGTGAAGGTGGCGCCGAGCAGAACGGTGCACAGCAAACCAAGCACCAAGCCGCGGCGGTCATTCTTTAACAGAGCGTGATGCGCCCAAGTGACCGTTACACCCGACAACAGCAAGATCAACGTGTTGATCAGCGGCAGGCCCCACGGATCAAAAGTGCTTTTGAAAAAGCCCGATGTTGCTGCGGCCGTTGTATCGACCGGCACCGGTGGCCAGACACCGCCGTAGACTTCGTTGCGCGTGGTCATGCCAACCATGCGGCCCGGGTTGTTGATCAGTTCATGCACGCCCGACGGGAACAGAGCGCTGTCGAAATAACCCCAGAACCAGGCGACGAAGAACATGACTTCGGAGGCGATGAACATGATCATACCGTAGCGCAGGTGCAGCTGCACGACTGGCGTATGATCTCCGCGGTTGGCTTCAATGATCACGTCGCGCCACCACAGCCACGCTGTCGCAAGCAACGCCACCATGCCAATCGCGAACATGTACGGGCCCTTGATGCCGAACACGCCGAGACCATCAATGTTGGTCCGCATCCAAGCAATGGCGCCGAGCGCAGCGACGAACGCCGAAAGCGACGCAACC
Organism: Hyphomicrobium sp.; assembly: GCA_013141015.1. GTDB lineage: Bacteria > Pseudomonadota > Alphaproteobacteria > Rhizobiales > Hyphomicrobiaceae > Hyphomicrobium_B. Next base: position 83,498 of record JABFRT010000014.1, read on the forward strand.
AGCGGCCAAGGGCTCGGATCCAAAAGGTGGTAGTCGTGATTCTTAGCGTGATGGTCTGCCATTTTATGCTCCGTCGTCCCCGGCTTCTGTTTTTAATTCAGCTTTTTTGGCCTTCGCTCTTGAGAACGTGGCCGTTTCGTTTCTTCCCAGTCCGCCGCCCGGTGCCCCGATGCGGAATTCTTTGCAACTCTCACCGCCTGTTATTCGACCTTTGCCGCCGGCCCCGTCACAGCGGCAGCCGCCGCCGTCTTCTTGACCGGATAGAACACATAACTGAGCGTCAGATCGGTAATGCCCATAGTGTCGCGATCAGCCATCATCTTGGGATCGACGAAGAACGTCACCGGCATTTCGACCGATTGGCCGGGCTGCAGGGTTTGTTCCGTGAAGCAGAAGCACTCGATCTTATTGAAGTAGAGCCCCATCGTTTCCGGCGCGACATTGAACGCGGCGGTGCCGGTCAACGGCTTGTCGGATGTGTTGGTGGCGCGGAAAAACGCCAACGCGTTTTCACCGACCTTGACGTCAATGGTGTTCTGAACCGGCTCGAATTTCCATGCCAGCTGCGGCGAAACATTGGCATCAAAGCGCACCGTGACGACACGGTCGAGAATCTGTTGTGACGGCGCGATGGCGCGCTGCGTGGTGCCGCCGTATCCTGTCACTTGGCAGAAGATGCTGTAGAGCACGGGCGAAGCCGCCGTAACGCTGCCCATGACGGCAAGCGCGCCGAGGCACCACAGCACAACCGCGCGGTTGCTGCTGGACGCCACCTTGGCTTCAGAGCTCGTCGCCGGCTCGCTCAATTCACCAGCCCCTTGTTGGCAATCGCTCCACCAAAGCGGACCAGCGTCGCGGCATAGAACAACACGACCATCAGCCCGAGCGACAAGGCAATGGCAATCGAGCGGCGGCGCGCAATGCGGGCGGCCGTTTCAGCGTTGAGCTGTTCGATATTCGTGGTCATGGGTGTTACGCGGCTCCAGAGGCGAGATAGCGCAAGACGGATGCTTCTACGAGAAGCACGGCGAAGAGCAGATAGAGATAGAGGATCGAAAACCAGAACAGCTGCTTGGCGACTTTGTCCGCCTCGCGGCCTTCAGTGGTCCGGTAAACTTTGACAGCAAGCCACAAGAACATCGCGCCAAGCACGACGGAGAAGGCCAAATAGGTGACGCCGCCAAGGCCGATGAAGTAAGGCGCAATGGCGGTTGGCACCAGCAGCACCGAATAGAACAGGATCTGGCGGCGCGTTTCAGCAAGCCCCGCCACCACAGGCAGCATCGGCACGCCGACGCGCTCATAGTCACGGCAGCGATAGAGCGCCAGCGCCCAAAAGTGCGGCGGCGTCCATAGGAAGATGATCATGAATAGAAGGATGCTCTGCATCGACACGTCGCCGGTGACAGCGGCCCAGCCGACCATCGGGGGAAACGCACCTGCTGCGCCGCCGATGACGATGTTGTGCGGCGTCCGCCGCTTCAGCCACATCGTGTAAACGAACATGTAAAAGGCGATGGTCAGCGCCAGGAGCGCGCCCGCCGCCCAATTGACAAGAACGCCGAGCGTCATCACGGAACCAGCGGCCAGAACGCTGCCGAACGTCAAGGCCTCGGTGCCGGTGACGCGGCCTCGCGGCAAAGGACGCGCCGCGGTGCGCGCCATCCGCGCGTCAATGTCGGCGTCGTACCACATATTGAGGGCGCCAGACGCGCCAGCGCCAATGGCAATCGACAGAATGGCGATAAAGCCGATGACCGGATGCAGAGAGCCGGGTGCCGCAACCATGGCCGCGAGCGCTGTCAGAATGACCAGCGTCATCACGCGCGGCTTCATCAGCTGGACGTAGTCGCTAACGCTCGGTTCTATCAAAAGGCCGGATTGTCCGGCTTCACTTGGCATCGTCATCGCGGGCTTCAAATCCAAAAGTGTGAGTTTGCGAGCTGGTGGGCGGCGGGGAATATCAGGAAATTCCCCGCCGCCGGTCCTCAGTCGATCAGCAGCTGCTCAGTGATGATCGGTCGCTGCGATGCGCGGCAACGTTTCGTAGGAGTGGAAAGCTGGCGGCGACGGCAACGTCCATTCGAGCGTGGTTGCACCAACGCCCCACGGATTGCCGGCAGCCTTTTCCTTGCGGATGAAGGCGTAGATCATGCTGACCACGAAGAACAACGTCGCGGCAAACGTGATGTAAGCGCCGTAAGACGAGATCTTGTTCCAGTAGGCGAACGCTTCCGGGTAATCGGCGTAGTGGCGCGGCATGCCGGCCAGACCGAGGAAGTGCTGCGGGAAGAACAAGATGTTGGCACCAACGAAGGTCAGCCAGAAGTGCACCTTGGCCAGCGTTTCGCTGTACATGTACCCGGTCATCTTCGGGAACCAGTAGTAGATACCGGCGAAGATCGAGAACACTGCGCCGAGCGACAGCACGTAGTGGAAGTGGGCGACCACATAGTAGGTATTGTGGATGGACCTATCGATGCCGGCGTTGGCGCACATCACGCCCGTCACACCACCGATGGTGAACAGGAAGATGAAGCCCAGCGCCCACACCATCGGCGCGCGGAACTGGATAGACCCGCCCCACATGGTCGCGATCCACGAGAAGATCTTGACGCCCGTTGGCACCGCGATGACCATGGTCGCGAACATGAAGTAGGCCTGCGTATCCACACTGAGGCCGGCCGTGTACATGTGATGCGCCCAGACGATGAAGCCAACGAGGCCGATGGCAACCATCGCGTAGGCCATACCGAGATAACCGAACACCGGCTTCCTCGAAAACGTCGAAACGATGTGGCTGATCATGCCGAAGCCTGGAAGAATGAGAATGTAAACTTCCGGATGGCCGAAGAACCAGAACAAGTGGGCGTAGAGCAGCGGGTCGCCGCCGCCGGCTGGATCATAGAATGTTGTGCCGAAGTTACGGTCGGTCAACAGCATGGTGATGGCGCCGGCCAGAACCGGCAGCGACAGCAGCAGCAAGAACGCGGTGACGAGAACCGACCAGACGAACAGCGGCATCTTGTGCAGCGTCATGCCCGGCGCACGCATGTTGAAGATCGTGGTGATGAAGTTGATCGCACCCAGGATCGACGACGCGCCCGCCAAATGCAGGGCCAGAATACCGAAGTCGACAGCAGGGCCAGGGTGAGCGGCTTTGCCGGACAACGGCGCAACCACGATCCAGCCGGTGCCGACGCCATTGGCGTCAGCAGTGCCCGGAACGAACATCGACATCAGCAGCAGCGCGAAGGCGGCCGGCAGAAGCCAGAACGAGATGTTGTTCATGCGCGGGAACGCCATATCCGGCGCGCCGATCATCAACGGCACCATCCAGTTGCCGAAACCGCCAATCATGGCCGGCATGACCATGAAGAACACCATGATCAGACCGTGACCGGTCACGAACACGTTGTAAGCGCCTTCATCGGCAAAATATTGCATGCCCGGATTTTCAAGTTCCAAGCGCATCACAACCGACAACAGTCCGCCGATCAGACCGGCGATGACAGCGAAGAACAAGTACATCGTGCCGATGTCCTTGTGGTTGGTAGAGAAAAACCAGCGCTGAATAAAAGGCGGCGCGTGGTCGTGATGGTCGGCCGCTCCGTGTGCCGTGCTACCCATGATCTTGAGCCCTTGTCCCGGAAAGTTATGTTTTTGAGGTTTTGGATTGGCGAAGCGCGGCGTCGCGGATGACCACGACGCTGCGCCGCGGATTCTAGTTGTTCAGGTGCGCAACCGACTGACCGCCCTGAACGCGAAGCGCTTCCGCTTTGAGAATTTCGGCAGCTTTCTTCTTATCCTTGGCCTGCAGTGCGGCCATCCAGCTGTCATAGACTGGCTGTTCGACGACCTGCACCGCGATCGGCATGGCCGAATGCAGCTTGCCGCACAGAACCGAGCATTGTCCGTAGAACGTGCCAGTCTTGGTGGCGCGGAACCACACAGCGGCGGTGCGTCCTGGAACGGCCTGCTGCTTCACACCGAACGACGGGATGGTCCACGAGTGGATCACGTCGTTTGAAGTGACCAGCAAATGCACGGTCTTGTTGACCGGAACGGCAATCGCCTGATCGACGGCGAGTTTGCGCGGCTCTTTGCGCTCAGCCCAGATAGCGGCTGAATCTTCGTACAAGACCTTGTTTCGTGCAACTCCGGTCAGAACGTCGCTGTCGTACTTCGCGCCCTTCTTGAAAGGCGCATCACCAAGCTTGGCCTTGAGCACGTCTTCGTCACTGACGACGGTCGAGGTGATTGTGACCTTTTGGTCGAGATATTCGTGATCCCAGTACCATGCGTTGCCGGTCGCCTTTATCGTCAGATCGGGCTTAGGGAAAGAATACTGCTCGAACAGCAGACGGAATGACGGGATTGAAATGCCGACCAGAATGAGGATCGGGATAATGGTCCAGGCGACTTCAAGCATGACATTATGGGTCGTGCGCGACGGCGTCGGGTTATTCTTTTCGCTGAAGCGGTACATCACGTACAACATCAGCAGCAGAACGAAAATCGTGATGGCGATGATCGTGATGTTGACGACGCTGTAGAGGTCGTTGATGTGCTCCATCACCGGGGTCGCCGGACCTTGCAGGCCCATCTGGCCATCGACCGGCTGGCCAGTCCCCGCGAACGCGGCAGTCATGGTGCCAATGGCGCCCGCACAATACGCCGCCGCCATGATGGCGACCGCGCCAAACATCCGTCTCAACATTCTGTCGCTCCCACTTTGTCCGGCCCCCGTTTGCGGGTGATCCGGCAGTCTCCCAATCGTCCGGCGCGCCGGTGAACCCGGCTTGTGCGCCCCGTGCGCGCTCCCTGCCGTGAGGAGGCTCGCCTGCTGGACCCGCGTTCCAGCGAGCCACAGACCGCCCGGCACACTCGACGCACGCTAACTTGATAATTGTCAAACGTCTAACTTAATCTAAGTCAAGTTTCATGCGACGAAATTTCCTGAAAAAGTTGCGCAAATCGATTCTGAGGGCTGGAAGGAGGTCTGCGGTTCTGATTTGGATCGCAACAGAATTAAGCCTGAATCCTAGCGGACCTAACGGCCATTCCGGGCCAATGCCCACCGCTAGACCGAAACGGGCACGAGCCCTCCGACATTCCAAGGATCCTCACGTGAAGAGCCGTAGATTGTGGACGAGCAGCCGTAGCCCGGCCGTCAAAGCGCGCCGGGCGAGGCGCATGCTTGCTGGAATAGCCGTTTTCGCGAGCCTATCGGCACTTGCCCCCGCGCGCGCGATCGATGCCCCCGAGGGCACGGTCAAAGCGCAGCACGGGGACTGGCAGGTCGTGTGCAAGGATCCCCCACCCGGCGCCAAGAACGGCGTGTGCGCGCTGGTCCAAAGCGTCACCGCTGAAGACAAGAACAACATCGGCCTGACTGTTTACTTCCAGAAGTTTTCAAACGGCACGCGGGTATTGCGCGTGTTCGCCCCGCTCGGCGTGCTCCTGCCGCCAGGCCTTGGCCTGAAGATCGACGACAAAGATGTCGGCCACGCGCCGTTCCTGCGCTGCCATAACTTTGCCTGTTACGCCCAGGTGGTGGTCGAGGACACCCTGGTCGAACAGCTCAAGACCGGAAAAACCGCGATTTTCATAATCTTTCAGACCGAGGAAGCCGGTATTGGCATCCCCATCTCGCTGGCCGGATTTGGTGAAGCGCTGTCAGCCTTGAACTAGGCCGCGCACGATCACAGGGCGCTCCGCAGACCACGAAAAACGCCACGGTCCAACATCCGGATCCGTGGCGTTTTGATTTCGTCGAATGCGGCGGCGCTGGCGGGGCCAGACCGAACGGGCTCAGGCTACCTTGCGGACGGTGTGCGCCTCGTCCGCGTCCGGCAACTTGATGAGGTCGTGGGGGCGCTTGACCGGCATGGCAACCACTTCCGATGCGGCGGGAATAGCAATGGTGTTGTGCACTGTTGCGGCCAGCCGCTGACCGCTTTCCGAGACCTGCGCGGACACAGCATCCCAATAACGGGCGTGGGCGGCCATGATGTCGCCCGCGGTCCAGCATCGTGCCAGATCGCGCGTCAGCTGCAGCGTCGCCTGACTGTGGCGCATGCCAAGGCCCGACACCTCCAGATGCCAGCGGCCCGCCGATTTCAAAAGCGGCTGCCACATCGCCGAATACAGATCGGCGCTCTCGAACATGTAAAAGAACATGTCATGCGTGAGTGACGTAGGACGGGAATGATGCGCTTCACGCGCTGGAACGGGCTGAAGAACGAGTTCGCTCATGGGGGGCCTCCCGACACATAACTTTTGCAGACAAAACTTTCGCAACCAAACTTTTGCATCGAGGCCGGACCTTGGCAGCCCAGGACCTCTATGCCGTTAACCATTCTGATAGGCCGCTGGTTTGGTCGTAACATGGCTGACCGCAGAGTGCACGTAACAGAATTGTGCAGAATTGTTGCAACCCGGGGACGTTGAGCAGCCGGCTGCTCCCGGCCCATTCCATGGCAGCGGTTAGTTGAAAAAAGTTAACAGTTGGTGACCACAAGTATCAACACCTGATTGCTACCTTAGGTTGCATATTTTAACCATGCTCTTCTTCTAGTATATTAAAATATCTCGACCATTACCTCAATAGACCCCTGCAATATCCGCAGATATAGTGCATCAATACTCAGACTGAGCATCGAGCGTCAGTAGAGTTTGTATGCGTTGGTGTTGGGGGCGAGTTTTGTGCCGCGCACGTCGCGCGTTTGCGTATCCAGCCGTGCTTGCGGGCACCCTGGCGGCGGCGCTGGCTATTGCGGCAAGTGCCCCAGCCATGGCCGGAAACCCAAGCGAACCGGCACAACCTGAATACGGCTGGCGCGAAATGTGGGGCGGGGCCGACGCGACCAAAGATGTCTGGCTGCTTTATACCGGCGTGACGCTGGCGCCTTTCAGTAAGGACATCTACAGCGACGGCCTGCGCGTGCGCATGAATAGCGGCTATGGCCAATATCACTATTCTCGTGTCGGACGCGCCTCGCTGACGTGTGGCTCTACACCCGGCAAAAATGAGACCTGCTCGAGCGTCAGCAAGCGCTTCGAGATAGATGTGACCTACACCGATGTGCTCGTCGGCTATCACATGCGGCTTGGCGCTTTGACCGCTAAAGCATTTGCCGGCGCGTCGATGGTCTCTCACAGTCCATCGCAGCACGACCCGAAGAACCGCGTGACGGGAATGGAATACGGCGCCACCGGCGGTCTCGAATTCTGGTTGAACGTTGGCGACAACGCATGGACGTCGCTCGACCTCAACTACACGACCGCGCATGATACGGGCGCCGCACGCTGGCGGGGTGGATGGCGGGTTTTGCCGACGCTCTCTGTTGGTCCCGAAGCCCGCTATGACCGCAATGCCGAAGATGGCGCCGCGCGCGCCGGCCTGTTCGTGCGCTACGAATGGTTCGGCGGCGAGATTTCAGCGGCCGCGGGCGTCGCGGGATCGATGACCGGCAGCATCACGGAAGAGTTGCAACCGTATGCAACCATCAACGTGCTGACGCAGTACTGATCGCGTGGCCGTGGTCTTGCCATTCGGCTTGCAAACGCCGACCATCGGCGGCGCGAGTCGCAAGACGCATAGGAGGCAGCCGATGAAGCGGCAGATGTTTGCACTAGCGATTGCATGGGCAGCGCTCAGTGCATCGCCATCGAACGCCGCGACCTGCGCCGGTGTCGAAGTCGAAGCCCGTGGCGAGCAATCGCGGTTTATGTGGCTCGCCAAAACCAAAGCCCGGGCCAACTGGCGCAACAAGGTGCGGCGCACGCCGGGGCTCGGCACCGCCTATGCCATCTGGGCGCGCGCCGCCAACACCGATGAGCGCTGCCTCTCCGGCCCCGCCGGCACGCTCTGCATTTTCAAGGGAACGCCGTGTGTTCCGTGAGCCTTAATCGGCTGCGCCCTTAACCCAAAAATTTATTTTGCATCCCGCCCAAGGATTTCCGCAACCCGCGCGTCATATGGTGCAGACGTCATCCCTTGCGGGCTTCTGCTGGTGCCAACCGCGTTACAATCAGAGACCGATGAAGCGCTCGCAGCCAAGGCCGCGGGCGGCTGCCGGGCGTCGTTCGCCGCGCTGGTTGAAAAGCATTATGACCGCATTCACCGGTTGGCGTGGCGCTGGTCTGGATCGCGCGAGGCGGCGGAAGACATAGCCCAGAATGTGTGCGTGAAACTCGGCCGCGCGATCCGAAGTTATCGCGGAGACGCCGCGTTCACGACCTGGCTGCACCGGATCGCCTACACGACCACGCTCGATCATTTGCGCGGCACCCAAAGGATGATCGCTTGGGAGCCGTCTGAGATTGTGCGGCTGATTGATGACCGGCACGGCACAACCGCCGAGGACGCCGTGATTGGCCAAGAGATTTGGGATGCGGTCCGAGAACTGCCGCCGCAACAGCGCGATGCGGTGCTGCTGGTCTACGCGGAAGATATAAGCCACGCGGACGCGGCGGCACTGATGGACTGTTCGGAAAAGACAGTCTCTTGGCACATTCACGAAGCGAAAAAGAAATTGAGAATTTTGCTCAAGGCTGTGGGTTGAGGCGATGACATTTCAAACTCCATCATCCGCTCGATCAACACTTTTGGAGCGAACCCGCTTACTTTCCCTCCCCTGGACGGGGAGGGGTCAGGGGTGGGGTGACGATCTTGGCGCGATGGGGCTTTTCTCGTTCGAACTCGTTTCATGCGGCATTGCCAATATTATGACGACCTGTCTCCTTGCGTTCCCCACCCCCAACCCCTCCCCGCGTTGGGGGAGGGGAGCCGTGCGCGGCCCCAGATGACCAGCGGAGGTCACGATGACCGAACGCGACCTCGAAAATCTGAAATCGTTGCCGGTGCCGCAGGCGCGCACGGAAGCGAAGCGTGCTGCGTTGGATGCGGCGATGGCTGCATTTGAATATTCACAGACCAACTCTTCGTCGCTTCCGGCCGGCTCCTCGCAAGAGGTGTCGGAAGCGACCATGCAAAATGTGTCGGAAGCGACAACAAAAGAGACATCCCAAGGAAACATCATCCCTCTGCGTCAGACGGAAACGTCAACGCTCAAGAGGAGTTTCCGGATGAATTTTTCAAGCCGCTCTACACAGGCAATTGCCGCATCCGTTGCAGCGCTGGTCGTCGCCGCACCGTTTGCGTTTCAGCATTTGCAAACGCTGCGCGAAGTACAGACGCTCACAAAGGTCCAGACTGAACTCAAGCATGCCGCCGGATCTTCGGCGGGCCCAGCAAGCGCGCCTGTCACGATTGCACAGAATCCTGTCAGCGCCGCGCCTGCGTCCCCGCAGACCAAAGGCGCTCTAAGCAAGGGCGATGGCGTGACTGATGAACTGCGCACACGCGAAACGGATGCCAAGAAAAAGGCCGAGACCTTTGCTGCGAAGCCCGCGACGGTTGCTGCGTCTGAGCCCGCACCTCCCGCTGCACCACCAGCCCCGCCGAGCGCCGCCGACGCTCGGCAACCGCGTGAGATCGCACACGTTCCAGCTAACCCACAGGATTTCGAGATCAATAACAAAGACATTGGAACCACGCTCGAGACCCATTTCAAACTCAGAAACCAAGCCGCACCGCCTGCCACGCCGAGCGTCGCAGACGCTCGGCGAGAAGGAGCTGCACTGGGAACAGCTACAACCAGCGCGGCATCTCCTAAGAAGGTTGGAAATGCTGGGGCTCATTACGCGAAGGCTCGGGGCGTAATGATGCGGCATGCCAAGGAATCCGAGCAAAGCGCATTGAGCGGGGCAATGAGTAGCAAGCTTGGAACGCGAGGGTTCAATAACAATTCACCTGGCGTCGCCTCCTCTGGGGACGCAAATATTGCGATCGCGGCGCCCGCCGCTCGGCCAGTAACATCGGACTATCTTGGAAAAGGCAACGTTGGAGGCGCTGATCCATACATTTCAAATTCAATGAAATCTGCCCGTGACGCGATACAGAACGAGTATGGTGCTGCCAACGGAGGTGAATTCAAATTCCCGACAGGAGGAGCCCCAGCCCACTCGGACCTCAACGCCGAACTCGGGCGGCGGATGCTGGAGAGCCCGAAGACTGTCGCGCCTGCCGATCCGTCGAAACCGAATCCGTATGCCTGGATGGGCCGCGCCGATGAGCAGCGCGCATTCATTCAAGAAGAAAATCGCGACAAGTTCGATGTGAAAGAGATCAACGCGATCAAGCAGGTCGCAGTGGAACCCGTGTCAACATTCTCCATCGACGTCGATACCGCGTCGTATGCGTTCGCACGCCGCGCGCTGAACGCCGGCCGCTTGCCGCCGAAGGATGCTGTGCGCGTCGAAGAAATGATCAACTATTTCCCGTATGCATATCCGGCACCAGAAACCGCCGACGTGCCGTTCAAGCCGGCGGTGACGGTGATGCCGAGCCCGTGGAACGCCAACAACAAGCTCGTGCATGTTGCGATCAAAGGCTACGACCTCAAAAACACTGAACGTCCGCGCGCCAATCTCGTGTTCCTGATGGACGTGTCGGGCTCGATGGCACCTGCGGATCGCCTGCCGCTGGTCAAGAATGCGTTCCGCATGCTGGTTGAACAATTGAAGCCGGACGATACGATGGCAATTGTCACCTATGCGTCCGGTTCCGGCATTGCGCTCGAGCCGACCAAGATTTCCGACAAGGCCAAAATTCTCCGCGCCATCGACCAGCTCGGCGCGGGCGGCTCGACGGCGGGCGCTGCGGGAATTTCAGATGCGTATCGGCTCGCCGAAGCGGGATTTGATAAAAGCGCCGTTAATCGCGTCATCTTAGCGACCGATGGCGACTTCAATGTCGGCATAACCGATCAAGGCGCACTCAAATCGTTCATCGAGCGCAAGCGGCAGTCGGGCATTTTCCTGTCGGTCCTCGGCGTCGGCCAGGGCAACCACAATGACGCGCTGATGCAGACACTCGCGCAGAACGGCAACGGCACGGCGGCGTATGCCGACACGTTGAGTGAAGCCCGCAAAGTGCTGGTCGAGGAATCATCCTCGACGCTGTTCACGATTGCCAAGGACGTCAAAGCACAAATCGAATGGAACCCAGCGCGCGTCGCCGAGTACCGCTTGATCGGATACGAGACGCGCGCATTGAAGCGTGAGGATTTCAACAACGACAAGGTCGATGCCGGCGACATCGGTTCGGGCCACACGGTCACCGCGATCTACGAAATCACGCCGGTCGGCGCAACGCTGATGTCGGACGCGTTGCGCTACGGCCAAAAAACGGCGGCGGTTGCACCTGTGCCGAATGAACCGGCTGATGCAAAGACTGCCGCAGCATCGAACGAACTCGGATTCCTGAAGCTGCGCTACAAGCGGCCGAATGAAGACACGTCGCAACTGATCACGCTGCCGCTGACCGACGCGCTTGCCAAATCGAACATGACGGAAGTGCCGGCTGAACAGCGCTTCTCGATTGCGGTCGCGGCGTTCGCGCAAATGTTGAAAGGTGAGAGCTACATTCAAGGCTACACGGCGGACGAAATTCTGGCTCTTGCGCAATCCGCACGCGGCGACGATCCGTTCGGCTATCGCGCGGAATTCCTGAACCTCGTGCGGCTCGCGAAAAGCGCGCAGCCGTGAGCTAAAAAGCTGTCATCCCGGGCCTTGTGCCCGGGATCCATCGGGCCGCAAACGCCGCGACAAATGGATGAATGGATATTAGCCACAAGGGCTGTGATGACATTGGTGGGGATGCACGCGCAGTGCTCATCGGCTAAAGTCAGCACATGAAATCACCGGCCTTCAAATCGCATGATGCTTACATCGCCGCGCAGCCTGAGAGGATGCAGCGCATTCTTGAGACCGTGCGCGAAACGGTTCGAAAGGCGGTGCCGGATGCCGAGGAAGCGATCTCCTACGGCATGCCGGCGTTCAAATTACATGGCCGCGTGCTGCTCTACTTCGCGGGCTGGGCCGAGCACTATGCAATTTATCCCGGCAGCACAACGGCCTTAAGCGAGATGCAGGACGAGCTTGGCGGCCGAAAGGTGAGCAAGGGCACGATACGTTTTGAGCTGACCGAGAAGGTGCCGGTCAAGCTGATCACGCGCATCGCTAAAGTGCGCGCCAAGGAAAACGCGGACCACAAAACCGCGAAATCCGCGCGCCGCTGACCGCGCGCTACTGTTCTTCCTTCACGGTCTGGCGTTGTAAATCGAGTTTCGACGATGAGACGCGGCTTAATTTCTTGCAGCTGTCCATCGGCGACGCGCAGCCTTTGCGCGCCGACATTTTGCCAATCGCGCGGGCGTTATCTTCGCCGATTGCGGTGTTTGGGCTTTCAACGGTTGGATCGCAGGTGGCGTCGTTGCCGAAGTAGGAATATCCAATCGGTGTGAAGAAGCAGTAGTTCGAGCGCGCGTACATTTCATTGCGCGCGACCCACAGCGTCGGGCAATCCATGCGGCGCAATTCTTCCCAGCCGAGCTTGCGCGTCAGACTGTCGGCGACCACAGGCTTGGCCGGGTCATAGGCATAAATGCAGGTCGGCTGATGTCCGAGGAACAGCGCATAAAGCGCGACCAGGCTGGCGAGCCCCATGATCGAGAAGAACGCGCCGAGCGCCCACTTGGGCACGAGAGTCGAGTTCCACAGCACCGCCGCCGTGCCAAGCACGACGGCGATCAAAATCTGATGCGGATCACCAAGGCCTGAGAACCCAGCCAAGTTCAGCAGCACGTTGACGCTGGTATCGAGGAAATAGACCATTCCTGCCCCCCGGCTTTCGAAATCTCATAAAAAATGGCGCCGCCCTTTGATTAGGCGACCCCTCGTTTTAGCCGACCCCGCGGGCGCCGGTGCATTAACCGCAAAATATTTCGCCATAAGTTGTCCCCGCCCCCCTCGCCCCATGAGATCCTGAAGGGCTCGGCTGTTCCCCACGGAACAGTGTGAAAGACAGGAGAAAGGTAAACGCTATGATGAGTCCATTCTTTACAAAACGAATGATCGTTCTCCTTGACGTTGCCCCAATTGTGATCCAAACAAAACGATCATTCGTTTTACGGAATGATTTCTGACTGAAATCAGCCGTTAGCTTGCTTAAGCAAGCCCATAAGCAGGAACAACCGGACAACCAACAAGGCGCATCGACCGTTATGCCGAGATTGAGACCCTCCACACAGCAGGCAAGGCGCGAGAACATTCTCGACGCGGCTTTGCGCTGTTTTGCGCGCGGCGGTTTCCACGCCACCTCCATGCAGATGATCTGCAAGGAAGCGGGCGTCAGCCCGGGCGCGGTCTATGTCTACTTCGCCTCCAAGGAGGACCTGATTGCGGGCCTGTGCGAACGCGACCGCAACGAATTTGCCGAACGCTTTGCGCTGCTCGCCGCGGCACCCGACTTCCTCGAAGCCCTGCAAGGCATCGGTGAACACTACTTCATCGATGAAAGCCCCGACCGCCAGCGCTTCGTGGTCGAGATGGGTGTTGAATCGACGCGCAATCCGCGCATCGCTGAAATTTTCATGAGCGTCGACAAGTTCTGTTGCGACAGCTTTGAAGCCATGTTCCACCGCTTGAAGGACGAAGGCCGCATCGCCCCGCGGATCGACATTCCTACCATCGCCAAGGTGTTTAACGTGATCGGCGACGGTCTGTTCTGGCGGCGCGCCATCGAGCCGGATTTCAATGCCCGTCAGGTTTTGCCGGTGATGACCGAACTGATCGGCACGCTCCTTAATCCTGTTGGCCCGCACATCGCCAGCAAACCGGCCGGCGGCCGCTTGAAACCGGAGGCGGCATCATGAACCGCAAGTTGATCAGCGCTTTCGCCATGCTGGCTTTGGCGGGCGGCTACTACGCCTACAAAAACATGTATGACGCCAACCCAGCGTCCAAAACAACGGCCTCGGTGACGGGCGCGATTCTGGCAGACGCCGTACCGATGATCTCGGTGGTCAAGGCCCGGCAAGCCGCCTTCCATGAAACGGTGCTTGTCTCGGGGTCCCTGGTCGCGCGCGAAGAAATTCTGGTTGCGCCGGAAATTGAAGGATTGCGCGTCGTCGAACTGTTCACCGACGAAGGCAGCACGGTCAAAAAAGGCCAAGTGCTGGCGCGCTTGGTATCGGAGCAGCTTGACGCGCAGATGGCGCAAAACGATGCGGCGGCGGCGCGGACCGTCGCGGCCATTGCTCAAGCCGAAAGCGCAATTGTACAAGCCGAAGCGCGCGCCAAGGAAGCGACCGCCCAGCTTGAGCGCGCCGAACCTCTGCGAAAATCCGGCTATCTGTCGGGCTCGACGTTTGATGCGCGCGAAAGTGCTGCCAGCACGGCCAAATCACAGGTCATCGCCGCGCGCGATGGTTTGAAATCGGCTGCTGCTGAAAAAGCCCAGGTCGAAGCGCAGCGCCGTGAACTCAATTGGCGGCGCAGCAACACCGAGGTGAAGGCGCCTGCCGATGGCGTAATAAGCCGCCGCGTTGCCCGCATAGGCGCCATGGCAAGTGCCGCCAACGAGCCGATGTTCCGCATCATCGCCAACAGCGAAGTCGAACTCGATGCCGAAGTGGTTGAGACGGATCTTGTCAAGGTCCGCCAGGGCCAGAAGGTGCTGGTCTCGGCGGCAGGCGCCAGCGATGTACCGGGTAGCGTGCGCATCGTTTCTCCAGAGGTCGACAAGACCACGCGTCTCGGACGTGTGCGCGTGTTCCTTGGCAGCCGCCCAGATTTGAAGATCGGCGCGTTTGCGCGCGGCGAAATCGCGACCAACGAAAGCCGCGGCATTGCCTTGCCCGCAACCGCCGTGACCTATGGCCTGGACGGCGCGCATGTGCAGGTTGTCAAAAACGACACGGTGCAGCGGCGCGCCGTCAAAACCGGGCTGGCGTCCGGCGACCTCGTCGAGATTCTCGAAGGCGTGAGCCTCGATGATGTGGTCGTCGCCCGCGCCGGTACGTTCCTGCGCGACGGCGATAAAATCCGCCCAACTGAACCCGACAACAAGGTCAGTGAGGCGCAGAAATGAAGATCAATTTCTCCGCCTGGGCGATTCGTAATCCAGTACCGCCGATCCTGTTGTTTGCCGTGCTCTTGCTGCTCGGCACCATCAGTTTCATGCGGCTGCCGGTGACCAAGTTTCCGAACATCGACATTCCGGTTGTGCTGGTGCAGGTGGCGCAGGGCGGCGCCACGCCCGCCGAACTTGAAACACAGGTGACGCGCGAAATCGAAGACGCGATTGCCAACATCACAGGTGTCAAGCACATCGTCTCGACCGTCTCCGACGGCGTATCGACCACGGCAATTGAGTTCCGCTTGGAAATCAACACCGACCGCGCGGTGCTCGACGTCAAGGATGCGGTCGATAAGATCCGCATGAATCTGCCGCGCTCGATTGACGAACCCATTGTCTCGCGCATCGACGTTGAGGGTCAAGCGATCCTGTCTTACGCCGCCGCCAGCCCGGGCCTCACGCTCGAACAGTTGTCGTGGCATGTGGATGACGTGATCAAGCGGCAATTGCTTGGCTTGAAGGGTGTCGGCAAGGTTGAACGCTACGGCGGCGTCAAACGCGAGATCCGCGTCTCGCTTGATCCCGACCGGCTGTTGGCATTTGGTATCACGGCCGCAGAAGTCAGCAATCAGCTGCGCACAACCAATATCGATCTGGGATCGGGACGCGGCGAAGTTGGCGGCCAGGAGCAGGCGATCCGCGTGCTCGCCGGCGCGCGCAATGTCGAAACGCTGGCTGGGACAAAAATCAAACTTTCCGGCGGCCGCCAGGTGCGCCTGTCGGATCTCGGCAAAGTGACCGATGACGCCAGCGAGCAACGTTCGTTCGGCCGGTTGAACGGCGAGCCGGTCGTAGCGTTCGCGATTTTCCGCTCCAAGGGCGCGAGCGAAATGTCGATGCAGGCGGTGGTCGACAAGAAGCTCGCCGAACTGCGGGAGAAATACCCCGACGTCAAGCTGACCAAGATCGATGACGCGGTGTCCTATACGGCCGGCAACTATCGCGCGGCCATGGAAACGCTGATCGAAGGATCGGTGCTGGCCGTGCTCGTGGTGCTGCTGTTTCTGAAGAACATGCGCGCAACGCTGATCGCGGCGATTGCGCTGCCGCTGGCCGCCATCCCGACATTCGCGATTATGAGCATGCTCGGCTTCTCGCTGAACCTCGTCAGCTTGCTTGCGATTACACTTGCGACCGGCATTCTGGTCGATGATGCAATCGTCGAAATCGAAAACATCGTGCGCCATATGAATATGGGCAAGTCGCCGTATCGCGCGGCACTTGAAGCCGCCGACGAAATCGGGCTCGCGGTGATCGCGATTTCATTGACCATCGTCGCGATCTTTGCGCCGGTGTCGTTTATGGGCGGCGTTCCCGGACAATACTTCAAACAGTTCGGCTTGACGGTCGCATCCTCGGTATTGATTTCGCTGCTTGTCGCGCGCCTCATCACGCCCATGATGGCTGCCTATCTGATGAAGCCGGTTGTCGAGAAACCGCATGTCGATGGCATCATCATGCGCGCTTATACGCGGCTGCTCACAGGCACGCTTCGCAATGCCTGGACGCGCTACGGCATGGTGGCGCTTGGCTTTTCGGTTCTCGTTGCATCGGTCTGGGCGACCAACATGCTGCCGTCCGGTTTTCTGCCGGAAGAAGACCGTTCGCGCGCCGTTGTTTCGGTTGAACTTCCGCCCGGCTCGACGCTTGAAGATACCCAGGTGACGACCGACCAGATGGTCAAAGCCTTGAAGGCGATACCCGAAATCGACACCGTGTTCGTGCTCGGCGGAACAAGCCCGACTGGCAGCCTTGAAGTGCGCCGCGCAGCGTTGCAGATCACACTGGTCCACAAGTCCAAGCGCGTCAAAAAGCAAAAGCAGATCGAAGTCGATATCGCGCATGCGCTATCCGTGACGCCGGACGTCAGAACCTGGTTTGTCAACGAACGCGGCGAACGCACGCTGTCGTTCAACTTGCTGTCCAACGACGGCCGCGCACTCGGCATTGCCGTCGGCAAACTGGAAAGCGCATTGCGCAGGTGCCGGGCTTCAGAAGCCCCGCGTCTGAAGCCGAACTCGAACGGCCGGAAATCCGGGTGACGCCACGCTTTGATGAAGCCGCCAAGCTTGGCGTATCGCCGGATCAGATTTCCGAGACGATCCGCGTCGCGACCATCGGCGATATCGAAGCCAACCTACCGAAATTTAACGCCGGCGACCGGCAAATTCCGATCCGCATTCAGCTGACTGAAATCTCGCGCACGGACGTCAAGCGCATCGAGCAACTGCGCGTGACCAGCACCTCTGGCAAATCGATTCCGTTGACGGCGGTTGCTGACGTGACGTTCAGCCAAGGCCCGAGCACAATCACGCGCTTCGACCGGCAACGCAGCGCCAAAATCGGCGCCGACCTGGTGCGCGGTCTCGCGCTATCCGATGGCCGTGAGCGCTTTCTGAAAGCCGTTGAAGACGTCAAACTGCCAGATGGCGTGAAGCTGCAGGCATCTGGTGACGCGGAAATCCAGGATGAAGTGGCGCAAGGCTTCATCACGGCGATGGGCACCGGGCTGCTGCTGGTGCTTGGCGTGCTGATCTTGCTGTTCGCCAGCGTCACCCAGCCGATCACCATTTTGTTGTCGCTGCCGTTGTCGTTCAGCGGCGTGGTGGTTGGCTTGCTGGCAACCAACAACGCCGTGACCATGCCGGTCTATATCGGCTTGCTGATGCTGATGGGCATCGTGACCAAGAACGCGATCATGCTGGTCGACTTTGGTGTCGAGAAAATGAAGGAAGGCGTGGCCCGCAACGAGGCGATCATTGACGCCGGCCGCAAGCGCGCCCGGCCAATTGTCATGACCACACTGGCCATGGCCGCCGGAATGTTGCCAAGCGCACTGGCCTTCGGTGACGGCGGCGAGTTCCGCGCACCGATGGCGATTGCCGTAATCGGCGGACTGTTGGTCTCGACCGTGCTATCGCTTGTCTTCGTGCCGTCATTCTTCACGGTCATGGACGATCTCGGCAATCTGGTGCGCTGGATGTTTGGCGGCTTCATCGGCCCGACCGACGAGCCGCATGCCATCGATGAAAACGCCGTGCCGCTGCATCCAAGACCGGCCGCCGACGTCAAAGCCCTCGCTGCGGAATAAAATAAATGTCCGTGCAGCGATTGTGATTGGGGCCTCAAGTCCTTACGTTCCCGGCCTGACGACTGATACCGGTCTTTACCGTTACCCCTTGAGGAGCTGCCATGTTCGACGCAAAATCCATTCTTGAAAGCCTCGTGCGCGGAGCCGCACCGCAGAACCAGGCCCCGCAGGGCGGTGGCGGTGGGCTTGGCGACATCCTCGGTCAGATCCTCGGTGGCGGCCAACAGGGCCAAGCTGGCGGCGGTGGTGGTGGCGGCCTGGGTGATATCCTGGGCCAAATCGGCAAAATGACCAACCCGGGCGGCGGCGCTCCAGCTCAGCGCGGCGCCCGTACTGACGCGGGTCAAGATTCACAAGGTGGCGGCGGCCTCGCCGACATTCTGGCTGAAGTGCAGCGCCAGCTCGGCCAAGGCGGCCAGCAGGGTGGTCAGCAGGGCGGCGGCGCGCATGCCCCACAGACGCGCCAGGCCAGCGAAGCGCCGTCCGCCGGCGACGGTGGCCTCGGCGATATTCTCGGACAGTTGAAGGGCGCGCTCGGTCAAGCCGGTGGTTCCGGCGCGGCGGGTGGCGGCGGCATCGCCGACATTCTCGGCCAGATCCTCGGTCAGGCAACAGCTGGCGCCAAGGAAGGCGCGACCCGTATTGGCGAAGCGACCGGTGCCAAAGATGCGCTCGGCCGCGTCACTGGCGGTCAGTCGCCGGAAGAGCTGCTCGAAAAGCTCAAAGGCCTGGTGCGCGACAACCCGATGGCGGCAACCGGTGCTGCAGGTGGTCTCGGTGGACTCGTGCTTGGCACCAAGACCGGCCGCGCCATGGCTGGCAGTGCGGCACGCATCGGCGCGTTGGCGTTGATCGGCGGCCTTGCCTACAAGGCATTCCAGAACTATCAGGCCGGCCGGCCGCTGATCACCGGCGCGATGCCGGCGGAAGCAGCTCCCCAGGGTTCGGGCTTTGAACCGGCAGCCGTCACCAACGAAAGCGCGGCGCTCTATATCCGCGCCATGATTGCAGCGGCCGCCGCTGACGGACGCATCGACCCCGCCGAGCAGGCCAAGATCCTTGGCGGGTTGAAACAGGCGGGCGTTGACGCGGAAGCCGAAGAGTTCCTGGCTAACGAGTTGAACAATCCGGCAAGCGTTGAAGATTTGGCTGGCGCCGTGACGTCGCCTGAAGAAGCAGTTCAGCTCTATACCGCGGCGCGCATGGCAATCGAGCCCGATACACGCGGTGAGCAGGCATACCTCGCTTCGCTGGCCGCGGCGCTTGGCGTCGATAACAAGCTGGCAGCCCATATTGATGCGACGACGCGCAGCGCGGCGGCGTGATACTTGGCGCATCCGGCTCCCCTGAAGGGGAGCCGGCCAGGTGCGCGGGAGTACCGAGCTAAACAAAAAAGGGCGCTGACCGTGAGGTCAGCGCCCTTTTTGTTTTCAAATTAATTGATTGGTTCAGTTGGTCTTTGACGGCGCCGTCGCGGCGGCGGTCGATGCGCCGTCAAGCTTGAAATAGGTATCGACGCGCATACCCGTGAACAGCGGCGGGTTACCGTCGAGGCCGACCATGACTTCGACGACTTCGACATCGTTCGGACGGCGCGGGCCACGCGTTGCGATGCGCGGCGTACCAAGCGACTGCGAGATCGAGGTGACCGCACCTTCAAACTGCTTGTCGGGGAATGCGTCCGCCTTGACCACAACCTTCTGGCCGACCGTGATCTTGGCGGCATCACGCTCTTCGACTTCGGCGCGGACGCGAAGCCCGCTCAAATCACCAAACACCAGCAGCGCGCTTTCGGGCGACGGCACGGCGGTTTCACCCATCTTGCCGATCATGTTGAGAACAGTGCCATCGGTTGGCGCACGCACGCGGGTGCGCTCAAGCGCGATTTCAGCCGACGACAGTTCCGAACGCGCAAGGGCAAGCGACGATTCAAGCCGCTGAAAGTTCGGCATGCCGGACTTGGCGTTGACAGTCGCGAGCGAGGCGCGGGCGACATCTAGCTTGGCTTTGGCACTGGCAACTTTTGTGCGCTCGGCGGCGACGGCTTCAGCATTGCCGCTATTGGCTCTGAGAGACCGCACCGCAGCGTCGAACGACTCGCGCGCGGCAAACAAAGTGCGTTCGGCATCCGCCACCGCGTCCTCGGCAGTACGCCGGTCAAGTGCCAGACCTGTTGCCTTTTCTTCTTCACGTTCACGCACGCGCACCCCGACTTCGGCGAGGGCGGCGGCAACTTTGGTGTAAATGTCCTGATCATCGAGGCGCAGCAGCAGATCGCCGGCCTGAACCTTGTCGTTGGTTTTGGCGAGCACTTCGACTATGCGGCCCGGCATCTGGCTGGCGATGCGGATTTCGCCGTCTTTCGGTTCAACGCGCCCCGTCGCGGACGCAGCCCACTGCGGCGCGGCGGCAGCGCTCTGCGCATAGGCCACATCATTGCCCGGCCGCGCGGCAAGCGCGTTGATCGCGAAGCCTCCGGCAATGGCCATAACAGCGGCTAAGCCGATGGTCGTGATGGCAGGATCGATCTTAAGCATGCAACTTACGCCTCTTGGTCAAATCAGTGATTTCCGGGGAATTGACACCCTCGGGCCGGCGCTCCTCGCCGACGATTTTGCCGTCTTCAATGCGAATGATCCGGTCGGCATAGCCTAGCGTCCGGTTATCATGCGTGACGGCCAGAACAGAGCGGTTCTGCTCGCGTGCAACCCGTGACAGCAATTCCATCACGGCTTTGCCGTTCTCACTATCGAGAGCGGCGGTCGGTTCGTCCGCAAGGACGATCGAAGGAGAGGATGCAATGGCGCGGGCAACAGCCACGCGCTGCTGTTCGCCGCCCGACAGTCCGCCTGGATAATTGGTCAACCGGTGGCCAAGGCCGACGTCGCGCAGCACTTCCTCGGCGCGGCTGGTCGCCGCGTAGCCGGTGATACCGCGCACATCAAGAGCGATGCGCACGTTCTCAATGGCGTTTAGCGTTGGGAACAAGTTGTATGACTGGAAGATGAAGCCGAGATGGTCGCGCCGGACGCGGGCCAGCTCTTCAGCCGACATGCCGGTGATTGTCTCGCCAGCAATTTTGAGCGTGCCGGACGTTGGCGTCATGATGCCGCCGAGGATCGACAGCAGCGTGGTCTTGCCGGAGCCCGACGGGCCCATGAGCAGCGTCAGCTCGCCGGGAACCAGCTCAAGGCTGACGCCTTTCAGCGCCATCACAAGGCCGGCACCCTGGCCGAGTTCCTTGACGACATTTTCACATTGCAGAACGGGCGTGCCACTCATCTTGAAAACACCGTAGCTGGATCAATTTTCGTGACTTTGACAATCGCCGACAGGGCCGAGATGGCGCACATGCCGACTGTCAACGCGAACAACCAGAATGCAAGACCCGGTGTCATGACAAGGGGCAGTGCGGAGTTCCGGCTGGCATAGAGTATTAGCAGCGCGATGATCATACCGAGCGCATAGCCGATGACGGCACTGAGACCGGCCTGCGCCAGGATGACCTTATGAATGTATCCCTTGGTCGAGCCGAGCGCGCGCAAAGTGGCGAACTCATGAATGTGGTCTTTGGTGCTCGAATATAGCGTCTGCGCGACGATGACCGTGCCAACAAGCGAGCCGAGCAGGGCGCCGCCAATGAGCGCCAACCCAGCGCCGGTTTTAAACAGCCATTGTTTCAAGCTGCGGGCGCGGAATTCTTCGCGCGTCAGAACATCGGCTGACGAAAGCCTGGACGACAGGTTGGCCTGCACCTCCTCAAGCTTGGCGCCCGGCGCAAGCTTGATCAGAAGAAATGTAATGGCGTCACTCGGCGCGCCGAGCAACTGGCGGGCGCGATTGAGCGTGGTGTAGGCATAGGGTGACTGGGTGAACGAGCGCACGCCCTCGGTCAAGGCGCGGATTTTGACGCGGCCCATCTGGACCTGCGCGGTATCACCGATGCCTTTGATGCCGAGTTCGCCGAGATAGCTGCGGTCGACGGCGATGGCATCGGGGGCCTTGATATCTTCCAGAGTTCCTTCAGCGAGCGACCAGGGCACAAGACCTTTATCTGCAAAATCACTGCCGATAACGACGACGCGCGATGAGCCGCCTTCCGGCTTGCGCCATTCGGCAAACGACACAACCAGCGGCACAACCGACTGCACGCCAGGGGTCGCCAGCGCTTGATGACGCTCGCGATCAGTCAGCAATACGCCGCCGTCTTCAAAGCTCTTGGCGCCGAACGTGGTCACCCACAAATCGCCATCGGCCCTGTCGATGTTGGCTGTGATCATGCGGCTTGAACCGAGGTACAGGCCAAGTTGCACGGCAACCAGCACGATCGAAAACAGAATGCCGATCAGCGTCACCGCCAGGCGAATACGATCATGAACAAGGTTGCGAAGTGCGAGTGTCAATATCATCGAATGTGCCAGATCATTGAAAGCGCACTGCAAGCAGCGCGCAAGAATGGATTAAGTGCTGCGCAATTCGCCCGCCGGCGCCGGGTTGCCGGATAAAACGGCCGCGCCGTTAACACCCTGAAATAGGACTGAACTTATATACTGAGCAGAGGTTTATGGCCACATACCGTCTAGCGCCGCGCGCCAATGCGCCGCTTTCAGGCTTAATGCTCAACACTATGTAGCAACATCATGGATCAAGCCAAGAATGCCTTCACCGTGTTTTCTTATCCAACTTCAATGTTTTGCCGTTTTCAGGGCATAAACGCCAGGAAGTCCAACAGTCACATGCGATCTTTTGTCATGAAAAACGCGTCTCATTGGAAGTTGCTGGCAGGGCCTCAGATCTGCGCGGCCTTAGCGTTCACTGCCTGCGCCGCCGTGCCAGTGACCCATGCCGGACCGATGCCAAAAGAAGCCGGCGTTTGGTTTGACGATACCGGCAAGGGGGCTGTCAAAATTGAACCCTGCGGCACTAAGCTTTGCGGCCGCATCGTTTGGCTCAAAGATCTCGTCAATGACAAAGGCCAGCCCTTGATCGACCGGCACAATCCCGATGCCAGCCTGAATAAGCGGCCGATCTGCGGCTTACAGATCCTCGGCCAGCTCGATGCGATGCCGGAAGGCGGCTTCGATAACGGCTGGATCTACGATCCCAAAGAAGGCAAATCCTACAGCCTCGCATTGACTTTGAGCGGGCCGGATGAGCTGAGCGTGACCGGCTACAAGGGTGTCAAATTTCTTAGCAAAACTTTCATCTGGAAGCGCGCAAAGACCGAACTGCCGAGTTGTGCAGCCGGACCTATTGAGGCCAAAAGCACGGGTGGCGCTGCTGCTCCAGCAACCGCAGCCGGTTCGGCCGGGGTGAACGCCAAGGTGCCGGCAAAAGCCGAAGCACCTGCAGCGGCGCCTTCGCAAAAGTCCAGTAAGGCCGGTGCGGGCGAAGCTCTGCCTTGGTCAAGCGGTCCGGCGAAGGCTGCCCCTCCAACGGCGAAAGTGCAGCCGCAAGGTGCGTCAAACCTCGGCGGGGCAAAATTGACAGCGCCTAAAGCACCGGTCGCTAAAGCGACGGCCGGGAAGCCCGCCGCGTCGAAGGCGGCACCCGTAAAAACTGCACCCGCAAAGGCTAAATCGGCAATTGGTGAGCCGACCAACTGAATTGATGCAGACATTTCCTGCAACAAAAAACCGGCGCTTGAGGATCTCTCAAGTGCCGGTTTTGTGATGTCCGTCTCTGATCGTTGAGAGGCGCTGCTTATCCAGCGGCGCTCAAATTATTCAGCGGCGCCGTGCGACTGCTTGGCAATCGACGGGCGAACGTCGACCGGTTTCTTGACCGGGCGGACGCGGGCCAGCACACGATCAACGAAATCGATCGAGCGGTCGGCGACATAGCCGCGCTGACGGTCAAGCGTGACCAAATGGTAGCTGTCTTCCAAAACACAGACTTCGACCATGCCGGCGAGCTTGCGCTGCAGAACCATGGTGTTCTTGATGTCGCTCTGATCGTCCTGCCGCGGATGGAAGATGAGCGTGTGCTGCGTGATCTTCGGCAACAGCGGCTTGACGTTGCGCACAAGGCGCATGAACTCATAAACCGTGCCGCCGCTGCGCGCGGTAATGTCAGCGGGCGAGGCGCCGTCACCCTTCATGGCGTCCAGCGCGAAATTGCGGACGCGCTCGTCTTTGATGCCGTGCGGTGCCGGGGTGCGCAATTTAAACAAGCGCGCGGTCCACTTATCGCTGACAAGGTGGAACAGCTTGATGGTCTTGGGGATGGCCCAGCCATTAACCGCAAGCGTTGGTGCGAACAACATCAAGGCGCTGGTTTCAGCCGAACGGAATGCAGCGAGGCGCAGCGCCAGCACCGCACCAGCGGACGCCCCGCCAACAATGACGGTGTCACAATGCTTGCGCAGATCATCGAAAGCGTGCTCGGCGGCTGTGTACCAATCGCGCCACGTCGACATGCCCGACACATCGGTGCCGAATGTCAGGCCAGGAATGACCGGGCAATAGACAGTATGCCCTTGGCGAGCAAGCGACTGGGCAACGAACTTCAATTCGAGAGGCGACCCACCCAAAGAATGGAGAAGCAATACACCAGTCGGCCCACCCGGGATGAACACGCTGCCGCGGGGCGGCTGGAATTTATGTACTGATTTCATAAGCTTAGAACAACTCTCTCTTACTTCACGCAAACAGACTTACGACGCCGCGATTAAGAATGCTAACGCAACTTTGTCGCGCTGCCGCAGAGTCCGACCCAATAGCGTCCCTAAAATGCTCAGATGCTTATCACCTTTGTATTACGAAGCCGCTGATATGGCCAGTTGTTTCACTGTTCAAGGTCGCCACCTTGGTAAACACAGGCTTTATGCCGCACTGCACAACGACGGTGTAATTCGCTCGGAATAATAAAGATTTCGTTGCTGCACTGCGGCAAAACGTTGGCCGGACCAGGGCCGGATCACGACTGCGGGCGGTGCCGGGTAAGAGCTCCCTCATCGCATTTTCGTTGCTTATGCATGCGGCCTGCAGGCCAGGGGTGGCGGGCACCGCCCCTCAGGCATCTCATAAAACAGGCGTCCGCCGCATCGCGGCCGCAAAAGCGCGCCTGGCCGCTGTTAACCCGCATTTGCATCGCTATAAGGGAACCAGTGTTCTGGCGCTTCAGCCAGATTGGCTCACACGCGAGGAAGCCCGGTCGTTGGATCGCTCGTTCCGTTTCCTGATTTCAGGCATCACCGCATTCTCGGTGGCCCTGGCGCATGTTCCGGTGGCCACCGCCGCTGAACTGTCACGCGCCGACTATGAGAATTGCCAGGCGCGCGACGAAGCCGGCTTCAAGGCCGCACTGGCCGCGATTTCCAGCGATGCCATCAAGGCCGGCGTGAAGACTGTCGATTATCGCGCCGTGGTTGCCGACCAGTGGCGCAAGACCGGCCTGGACGACGTGATCGACAAGCGCGTCGACTTCGCGATCGATGAGGTTAAATCCGAAACCAGCTGGTCTGAAAGGCTCAAATCGCTGGCCAACGCCGAAGCCTCGCAAAAATTGGCCACCGCCGTCGCTGAGCGGGTTTATCGATCGGACGCCGTGAAAGTCGCGATGGAGGACATGGCGTCGGGTGTGGCGCGCGACATCGGCAAGACAATCGAATTGGCGAGTACCGAAGCCTCAGAGCCCATCCTCGCATGCCTCAAGGCGTTCGTTGGGCCGCGTTATGGATCGGCGGTGGCACAGGCGGTTGCGGGTGACGCTGGCCGCGATATGTCAATTGATCCGTCCAAGGGCAGCGGTGACGTTTCGGCTGGCGCGGTCCTCAAGCAATCGAGCGGCGGTATTGCGGGCGCCACTATTCTGGTGGTGCGGCGGCAGATGGCGACGATTGCCACACGCGTCGGCCAGCGCATCGTCGGCAGCGTTCTGTCGCGCCTAGTCTCGGTTGCGGCGGGCGGCATCGGTTTGGTGCTGATCGCCAAGGACATCTGGGAATTCCGCAATGGCGTTTTGCCGATCATCGCCAGCGAGATGAAATCGAAGGCGACCAAGGAGAAGGTGCAAGACGAGATCGCCACCACCATTTCCGAGCAGATCAACGAACACGTCAAGGAAATCAGCGTCGCCTCCGCCGACCACGTGGTCGAAGTCTGGCAGGGCTTCAAACGCGCCCACGCGCTCGTACTCAGGCTGGCTGAAGGCAACGACGCATTCCGCAGCTTCCTCGATGGCGTCAAACCGGCTGCCCTGCCGCGCCTCGATGAGGTCGTTGGCCTGCTGGTGGCTGGCGAAGGCGAACACAGCGTTTTGAAGCGGCTGGGAGATGGCTCGCTCAATGACGCTGTGCATCTGATGCCCGACCAAGCGCTCGATATTGCCCGCGACACCAAGTCGGTCGCCAAGGGATTGGCTTGGGCCGCACTGGCGGGCGCCAAATTGCCAAACGTCGTCGACTTTGAGATTTACCGCCGCGCCGCGCCTGAAGATTTCAGCAAGGCGACGCTGGATCGCGTGTTGGCGCTTGATGACCGGACGGCAATCGGCCGCTTGGCAGCGGTGCCCCGCGATGCCCGCGATGCGCTGTTGGGTCTTGAGGCCACTGAACTCAAGGCGCTGGCCAAAAGCCTGTCGGAGACCGAACTGACCACACTTGCCAGTTATTTGAATGGGCTACAGCCGGGCCCGCGTGAGCAGGTGCTGCGGGCTGTTGCCGCCAATCCGCGCAAGATGCAGGTGCTGGCCTCGGCGCGGGTGCGCGACGCCATTATCTCGAGCGCCGATCAACCGGCAGCGGCCGGAATGATGCTGGAAGGAACGACCGGCTTTTCACCGCGCGCCTTTGCCCATGACGCGGTGATGGCCTGGGAAGGGCGCATCAATCCGTGGCTGGTTTGGGAAAAACACCCAGCAGGCATCGCGATTGGCGGCGGCGTTGTGCTGATCCTGATGCTATGGATGAAACGGCTTTTCCGGCGGCGGCCACCAGCAGCGCCCGCGCCAACTGCGTAAATTCATAGCCGGATAAGCGATCAGTGCGCGGCACCAATACCGCAACGCAACACTCTTGCCCGAATGTCCACACCTTGTCGCGGCCGGTCTTGCCCGGACGGCGCGGCCGCCTGCTATAAGGCGCGAGTCGGAATTGAAATTAGAATTGAAATTTGAAACGTGGAGCCTCAACGCCATGCGCGCACGATTCATGAGCAAAAGCGAACAAGGAGTACGCACCGTGGGTCTCAAGGCACCGAGCATTATCACCTTCATGGTTTCGGTCATTCTTGCCGTCATCGTTTTGATGTCGACATTCTTCAGTGCCGAAATTCCAGGCCTCAAGGGCAATGAACTTTGGGCGCTGCTCGCGTCCTACACGATCCTTATGCTTGGCTGCATGGTTCCAGGTCTGTAAAACGCCTTCGGATTTGCTGCACCGCACACACCCTTCCCATTGCGGAAGGCATTGCCATCGCACACACTTTCCCCTGTGCGATGGTGTCGCGCGGCATGTGTTCGACTGGAAAATTTAACAGTGTTGGGCCTCTACTGAGGCCATGATTGATAGGGCCTTTCCAGTCTACGCACGACGTCTCCGGCTTTCGACGGGCAGCATCGTTGCGGCCGTCGTTTTGACGTGCGCGGCGCTGCTTGCTGTTGTGGCTGCAATCGGCCCATCAGCAATGGGAAATGGGCCGGACACTGAGGTCTCGATTGAAGCGCCGGCGCCGGAAGCCGATGCCCGTTCGCTTCTGCCAAACTCCGGGCGGCAGGCTTTTTCCTCGGCTGGAAGCAGCTCAGACACCGTCCGCCACTAAGCGTGGCACCAGCGGCAACGCCTTCACCAATCCCCGCACGGAATTGCCGAGATAAACGTTTGCCGCGCGATTGAAATCATCAAGCGTCAACGGTGTTTCAACGGCACGGCCTTCAGCAATCAGACTTGCGCGCAAGACGCCCGGCAGCACCCCAGCGCTTAGTGGTGGCGTCAGCAGCTTGCCATCACGTTCGATGAAAATGGTGGTGCGGCTGCCCTCGGCCAATTCTCCGCGCTCGTTGAGATAGATGACCTCATCGGCGCCGAGCGTTGCCGAGTAATGCGCCCATTCGCGGTCATACAGATCGCGCCGCGTGGTCTTATGATAGAGAAACAGATCGCTGCTGTTGAGGCGTGTATCAGAGATCACATAGCGCATTCCGGCGCCGGGATCTTGTGCCGGTTGCGGTGTCGATGTCACCCCCACCTTGCCGTCTTCATCAAGCAACAATCGGACACGCAGCCGCGCGCCGCCAGCGTCTTTCATCGCATCCGCAATGGCCGCGCGAACCTTGTCCTGATCGAACGCAAACGCAAAATAGCTGGCTGAGTTGGCGAGCCGCTGCAAATGGCCGTCCAACAGCCAGATGCCCTTGGCGCCGTCGTAGAGCATGGTTTCGATCAACTCGAAACGGCGCACGGGGTCCGTCAGGAATTTCATTTTCAAGAGGCACTCGGCGTATTCCTTACGTCCGATAGAATCCGCAACAACGCCGGAGCCGATGCCCATTTCGCCGGCGCCGGTGCGGTCGATCACAGCCGTGCGGATAGCAACATTGAACAACGTGTCGCCGCTTGGGGCGAAGTATCCAATCGCGCCGCAATAGACACCACGCGGTTCCGTCTCCAAGGCGCTGATCAATTGCATCGCTCTGATTTTCGGCGCGCCGGTGATTGAGCCTGGCGGAAAAATCGCCCGCAACAGATCATCGAGGCCGACACCGTCTTTCAACGTCGCGCGCACGCCGGATGTCATCTGATGCAATGTCTTGAAGGTCTCGACTGTGAATAGATCGGTGACGCTGACCGAGCCAAGTTCGGCGATGCGGCCAAGATCGTTGCGCATCAGATCAACAATCATCAGGTTTTCTGCGCGATTCTTGACGTCCTTGGAAAGCGTGCGGCGAACGTCGTCGTCGCCCGACAATGTGCCGGCCCGCGGCGCGGTGCCCTTCATGGGGCGCGTCTCGATCACGCGGCCATGTTGCTCGATAAACAGTTCGGGCGATGACGACAGGATGGTTGCATCTCCCGTATCGACCAAACCAGCATAGGCGACACGCTGCTTCAGCCGCAGGTCGCGGTACAGCGCTAACGGCGAGCCTTGCAGCTTGAACTTGGCTTTGAACGTCAGGTTCAATTGGTAGATATCACCTGCGCGGATTTTGTTTTGCACCTCCTCGAAGCGTTCGAGATAAGAGGTTGCATCCCAACTGTGGGCCAGCGCACCAAGCGTCGGGTTGCCGATTGCTTCCGCCGTCAACCAGTCTTGCACTTCAGCGCCGGTCATCTCACTGGGGTGCGCATAAACGCCGAACCAGAGCAGCGGCATGGCGCGCTTGGGTGGCAACAGCGGCGCCAGTTTGGGCTCAAGCACATAGCCAAGTTCATAGGAAAAGAACCCGGCCGCATACAGCCCCGCGGCCATAACGTCTCTCAACGCGTCGAGTGCCTCGGCAACGTCTTCGGGCTGGTCGGCGCGAATAATGCGCAACGGGTGCTCAAACAGCAGCGAGCGGGCACCCGGCCCCGTCGAGTTGTCGAGCAGCACAAACCCTTCGGCAAGGGTTGGCGGGGTCTCGGATTTGCAGCGGTCTTTCGGCTGATCGCTCGAACCCGTCTTTTTGTAATGTGGGGCGGGCGGCTGAGCCAGGGGCGGAGGGCGTGATGTCATATTCGCTTCTAACGCGACTTTAGTTGGATTGCCACGCGGGGCGCTTGAAAAAATTGCGGAGGCAGCCGGCACACAGGTTCATTTGCGCCTGGGCAACTGGCATCCGTGTGAATTGAGCGCCGATCGGTTGGAAAGCATCATTTGGCACGCGCGCACGCCTGCGTTGAAGCAACACCCGTGTTCCGGACGGCCCAAGTTGCCTTGACGCCCCTAATTCTCTGGGCCGCCCTACTTCTCAGGGAGACCAAGTTCTCTGGCAGCCCAAGTTCCTGGGCGGCCTAAGCGCTCGACGCCGCGACGCGCGGCCAAGGCCGTGACGCGGGGTGGAGCAGCCCGGTAGCTCGTCAGGCTCATAACCTGAAGGTCGTTGGTTCAAATCCAGCCCAAATTTCTCGCATGTCCTGCTCGTCGCCGGAAACCACGATCACTACGACGGGGTGTTCGAGGAGACCATCGGCCTCCTGCGGCTTCATCTGCCCGGCATTACCGTCCTCGACAACGACTGCGTGGAACTCGATGGCGTGCGATTCTTCGGCTCGACTCTCTGGTCGGACTTCGAAAGCCGCAGCCTGACCGCCATGAACGGCGTCCGCCGACGCATGGGCGAATATTTCTTCGTCAAAAAGCGGTCCGTCACTTCCGACGAAGAGACACTGCTGGCCAAGTTCCGGCCGGAGGACGCGGCCGATGCCTTCGACGCATCGTGGTTGGCCCTACAGCGGTGCCTCGCTGCCAATCCGTCCCAACCGACGGTCGTCATCACGCATCACGCGCCGAGCCGACAAGGGATCAATCCTGAATTCGCAGGAAATGGTCTCGACGGGGCCTATGCGAGCGATCTCGACGCCACCATAGCCGCGCTCGACAACGTGCCCATCTGGGTCCACGGCCACACACACATCAGGAAAAGCTACAGCATCGGCGGCACACGCGTGCTCACCAACTGCCGAGGCTTCGACGGCAAGGACGGAAACGCTCGGACGTTTTCAGCCGCCACTCACTTCGATATCTGATCCGAAGGGCGCCGGTCGTCGCGTATCCACATGCGGGCGGCAATGTCTCGCTCCTCGCGGCCCATCGCCTGGAGATAGATTGCCGTCGTGCTCATGCTAGCGTGACCGAGCCATCGTTGAACGAGGTTGATGGGCACGCCGCACCGGATGGCATGAATACCGAAGCCATGACGAAGCCCCTTCGGAGTAGTCTGTGCGCCCGCCGGAATTCCCGCATCAGTCATGACGCCCTTGACGAGCTGCCACGCCCGACTGCGTGAAAGTGACCACAAGCGGCATGCAGCACTGTCGCCGGTCTGGATGTGGACGGTGCGCAGCGCAGCCAGCAACTCATTGGGCACAGGCACTTCCCTCATCACCGGGATCTTTGAGCGCTTCTTGAGACAACGGATGGCGATGAATCCTTCGTCGAAATCGATGGACGCCGATGTCAGTGCAAGCGCCTCGGATATCCTGCACCCTGTGTAAGCAAGAGTTGCGCACAAAGTGGCAAGTTCCGGCCTGCCGCTCGTTGCGGCAGCTGCAAGAAAGTGCCGACGCTCGTCCCCGGTGAGGTACTTGCGCTGTCCGTTCGTGGTGAAAAGGCTGAGAGTGCCGTCGGCTGTGGAGTGCATGTCATCGTTCCTTTTGCTCGTCTACGACGAGCCTCAGGACGCGACGGATTTGCCTATTCTGTTGAACTCCCCCAGAGCCGCCTGCGCCAACGCGCTAAGCGGTCCCGACTGGCAGTGAGACTATCACCGCACCCGTCGTCTGAGCAATAGAACCGTGGTTATTCCCGCAGACTCGACAGAATAGGCAATTCTGTCGTGTCGGGCCGCAACCAGGCCGAGCGGTCGATTGCCTCGAAACGGGCAGGGATGTCAGAGCAACCGATTTACTCGTCAACCGGGATCGTGGTGACGCCGCAGATGGTCACGATCAAAGGGCAGTCCTATGCAGTGCGCCAGATTGCCGGTGTCAGCTGTCGAACCTATCGAAAAACATGGATGAAGCGCCTGCTTTTAGGACTTGCGGCGCTGTCGCCGATATCATTGATCTTGTTGTCCGAGATTGGATTTGATCGTGGTGCGTGGACAAACTCCCCACAACTCTACCAAATCGTAAATGTTATGGCAGTGATATCAGGATTGGCTGGGCTGTTTTTTGCAGTCTGGGGCGGAGTTCCGCTGCTGTATGGTCTGCTGAATAGCAAAGCAGGCAACTACCTAGAACTTTCCACAGCAGATGGGCGCCGGAATGAGATCTGGGGCCTGAAGCCATCCGTCACGCGCGATTTAAAATCCGCCATAGAGCAAGCAATCGTGCTCAATGGACGGGTAGGTGCATGACCGAAAAATTCGTTAAAGACCGTGGTCGTGGCAAAATGGATCTTTACGAAATTGGCCAAGCGTCGGTCCGTAAAGGCAAAGATCGAAGCGGCGATGGGGACATCAGCTTAAGGCGAGGTTTATCGCACGGTCCTGTACAGCCCCGACTTCTTGAGCGTGCGGCTGATCATCTGGCGATCCAGCCTGTTCGTGCGAGCACTATCCTTCTGGATGCCCGTTATGCCCGCATGCATCTCGATAAGGCGTTCGACCTCGGCGGCGTCGCCATCGCGGCGGGCGCACTCGATCTTATATTTCGAAAACTTGGCGACCTGTAATTCAAAGTCCGGCGGCTCGGATTCGAACTCCGGGGCAGAACAGCAGCGCCACAGCGCAAGCCTGAGGCCAAAGGTCTCGCCCGCCGACAGGCACAGCATGCCATCGTACTCGTAGTTTTCCTGACGCTTCAGCACATTGGCGCAACCCTCGGCCGTCAGGTCGACCTCG
>JABFRT010000027.1 GCA_013141015.1 Hyphomicrobium sp.
CCAGTTCCTGCATTGGCCACGGAGCCTGCAAGGCCGCATGTCCCTTTGACGCGATCACACTGGTTTTTGGATCTGCAACGCGAGGCGTCGATCTGCCTGTGGTTGGCCCTGATTTCCAGACTAATATTCCTGGAATTTATGTGGCCGGAGAATTGGGCGGCATGGGGCTGATCCGCAACGCAATTGAGCAAGGCAAGCAAGCGGTCGGTGAAATTGCAGGCAGAACCAAAGGCCGTGCGTCAGATTTTCTTGACGTCGTGATTGTCGGAGCGGGGCCCGCAGGATTTTCAGCCAGTCTCGCGGCCAAACAAAAAGGCCTGAGCTTTAAGACGTTCGACCAGGAGTCCCTGGGCGGAACGGTTGCGCATTTCCCGCGCGGCAAGATCGTGATGTCACGTCCGGCGCAGCTGCCAATTGTTGGCCAAGTCGAACTCGACCGGTCGACCAAAGAAGACTTGCTGGCGTTTTGGAGTGACGTGCAGAACAAGACAAATCTTGAAATCAACTTCAACGAGCCCGTCAATAGCATTGCCGCCATAGACGTGGGCGGCCCAGGCTTCTCCGTCACAACCAGCCGCGGCACCTATCGCACGCGCTGCATCCTCTTGTGCATTGGACGGCGCGGTTCACCAAGAAAACTTGAAGTGCCCGGAGAAGACTTGTCACATGTCGTCTACCGGTTGATCGACGCTGAGCAGTATAGCAACCAAAAAGTTGTCGTTGTGGGGGGCGGCGATAGCGCTATCGAAGCTGCCGTCAGTATTGCTGAACAGCCAGGTACGACCGTCACACTGTCGTACCGCGGCGAAGCGTTTGGACGGTCGACAGCGCACAACAGGTCGCGGATTGCCCCGCTCATCGAAGCCGGGCGCATTCGCGTCCTATTCAAGTCTGTCGTGAAGTCCATCACATCACAGGCCGTTGAGATTGAGCACGCAGGCCAGCGGGACATCGTAGCAGCTGAAGCTGTTGTGATCTGTGCCGGTGGTATTGTGCCATCGGACTTCTTAAAATCCTTCGGCATCCACATAGAGACCAAGTATGGAACGATATAGCTATCGCGCGCACTGCATCAAGACGGTGATATTGAGTGCGGCCGTTCTGTTCAGTCCGCAAAGAGTTTGCGGACAAGACGTATCCGTGCCGGCACCCAAGGAGCCCGCGCAAACCACAGCAGCCAAAAGCACAACGCCGCTCATCGATGCCGTTTTGAACGGTGACGCCAAGGCGGTTGCCGCCTCGGCCGCAACGAAATCCAATCTCAACGAACGCGATGCCGCCGGGAATTCACCGTTGGCACTGGCGGCAAAGTCCGGTCACGTCTCAATCACCAAGCTGCTGATTGATGCGGGTGCGGAAATCAACCATCAGAACGCACACGGCGAGACTCCATTAGCGTTTGCTGCGATGGCAGGACATGGGCCGATTGTCCGCGCACTTTTGACGAAAGGAGCTGACTTCCGGCTATTGTCAAAGTCGAAAATGCCGCCACTGGCATTGGCTGCATCCGGCTGCTTTGACGCCTCTTTGGCAGCGATTCTGGATGCGGGAGAACAGGCAGACGCTCCGCTACCCGATGGTCGCAGGGCGCTGATGATTGTGGCGCAGACCTGTCCCCCGGCTATCGCCGACATGCTCATTACCAAAGGTGCACAAGTCGATTCAGCCGATCATTCCGGTCGCACGGCAGCATGGTACGCTGCCGACAATGGAAAGTTGGCGGTGTTAGAGACGCTATCTGGACGGGGTGCAAACCTTGACCTGCCGGACAAGGAAGAAGAGACACCTCTTTATCGCGCGCTGTTGCGTGGCAATGAACACGTCTCCACCTATCTGATGGGGCGTGGCTGCAGCATCACGCGAACCACAAAATTTGGCAACACAGCCCTAATGCTTGCAGCGCGGGGCGGCAACCGCGCGCTGATTGATGCGCTGTTGAAGGTCAATGTTGAGCTGGATTCCCGCAACAGTGCTGGTTATTCAGCGCTAATGATGGCCGCGGCGCACGGCAACACAGCCGCAGCTGTGGCCTTGATTAAGGCTGGCGCGAACAGCTTTTTACACAACAAGAAGCGGGAGACGGCGCTTGATATTGCGACGGCTGCTGGCCATCAAGAGATTGTTGACTTGCTGAAGTAGCCGTTTGCGGCACGCTATTGCAGAACGGGAAAAGAAATAGGGGCCCCAAGGGCCCCTATTTTTATTGACTGATGTCAGACGCAAATTGGCACGTGTTCTTTTGGATTCACTGCCGTATCCGCCTGTTAGATGATGAAGAATTCGGCATTTGTCATGGCGAGATTCGTTGTCACAGTAGCAAACTGAACCGCTGCTCCCGCTCCGTTGCCGTCAGCGTCGTAGGACACGGCGCCGGTTGCAGAGTTATAGAGGATACGGTCATCTGCATCATGCGCCGCCGCGCCGGTCCAGAACTGTGCCGCTGCGAGAACGCCAGTGGCCGCACCAACGGCCGTGAATATGGCGTTGTCGATCTGGATCGTGTCTGCTGCTACACTGTAGTCCGTAATGGTATCGACGTTCGTTGCGCCAAGAGCAGTCGTGAATATGAATCTATCGACTCCCGCGCTGCCGCTCAGGGTGTCGTTTCCGAGTCCGCCATTGAGGTTGTCGTTGCCGCCAAAGCCTTTGATGATGTTGTTGCCGGAATTGCCCGTAATGACGTTGTTGAGGGCATTTCCATAGCCAGTGGTATTGAGCGTTCCGGTAAGGATTAGGTTTTCAACGTTGCCACCGTTCACGCCGGCGCCATCGGAATCCGCCAGGTTATAGGACAATTGGAATCGTATCGTATCAGTGCCTTGGCCGGCAAGTTCGGTAATGACATCGGTTATAGCACTTACGACGTAGGTATCATTGCCGATGCCGCCCAATAGTGTGTCATTGCCTATGCCGCCATCGAGATAATCATCGCCTGCGCCACCGGTGAGAATGTTGACAGCAGCATTTCCAATAATGCCGTTGTTGAGGGCGTTGCCTGTGCCATTGATCGCTGCGGCACCGGTAAGGATAAGGTTTTCGACGTTGCCGCCGTTGGCGCCTGCGCCGTCCGTGTCGGTGAGATTATACGTGATTGCTGCATTGATGGTGTCGGTGCCCTGGGCTGCCAATTCTGTGACGATATCGGTTGCCACATTGACCACGTAGATGTCATTGCCAAGCCCGCCGATCAGGGTGTCATTGCCAAGGCCGCCATCGAGCGTATCGTTGCCAAGGCCACCGGTGAGAATGTTGACAGCAGCATTTCCAATAATGCCGTTGTTGAGGGCGTTGCCTGTGCCATTGATCGCTGCGGCACCGGTAAGGATAAGGTTCTCGACGTTGCCGCCGTTGGCGCCTGCGCCGTCCGTGTCTGTTAGGTTGTACGTGATTGCCGCCTTGATGGTGTCGGTGCCTTGGGCAGCCAATTCTGTGACGATGTCTGTGGCCGCGCTGACCACAAAGACGTCATTACCAAGTCCGCCAATCAGGGTGTCATTGCCAAGACCACCATCGAGCGTATCGTTGCCAAGGCCGCCATTGAGAATGTTGACGGCCGCATTGCCGGTGATCACGTTGTTGAGAGCGTTGCCCGTGCCGTTGATGGCAGCGGCGCCGGTGAGGATCAGATTTTCAATATTGCCGCCATTGACACCTGCGCCGTCCGTGTCGGCGAGGCTGTAAGTAAGTGCGGTCTTGATCGTGTCGGTGCCTTGTCCGGCAAGCTCCGACGCAATGTCGGTTGCGACGTCAAGAATGTAGGTGTCGTCACCGAGGCCGCCGTACATTTTGTCAGCGCCAGCGCCGCCATCGATCGTATCGTTGCCACCAAGGCCAAAGAGGAAGGCGTCAGCGCCTGCCGTACCAACAATCGAGTCGATCGCAGCGGTGCCAAGGTTGACAAGGCCGTTCGAGAACTGAACCTTTTCAAAGTTCTTGTACGTCGTCGCTCCGCTCGACGTCGTCACAGACAAAATACCGTCGGCGGTGGCCGTCAGGGTGAAATATCCGCTTTGATAGCGATCATCCATGATGAGCGTGTCGATGCCGGCAAGCCCGTCAATGAGATTTCCGATTTGGCTGCCGTAGGCGCCGCCATTGATCGACGTGCCGGGCTTGGCCTTAATGACCGTATCGACACCCGCAGTCAGGTTTACTGTTGCCATGTAAGTCTTCTCCTATTGTATTGTTGTTGGGTTCGTGAACTTTTTGCCGTCCAAACCGACGAGCAGGTATGGCTGTTTGGCGTCTGTCAGAAACGCAAGCGCCTCGCCTTCCTTGAGCATCGCAATCGTCGAGCACGCACCCGCTTGCAGCGCGGTCGGTGCAGATACGCTGACTGACGACCAGAAGTTGACCGGATACCCCGTGCGCGGGTTGAGTACGTGGCAGTAACGGCGGCCATCAACGTCGATGTATTTTTCATAGTCGCCGCTGGTCGCCAATGCGCCGAACGCGAGTGGAATCCTTGCGATAATGGATCCGGCGTTTCTTGGGTCTTGCACGCCAATTTGCCAGGGCTGACCATCCGGCTGCGGACCGACCGCGCGAATGTCTCCGGCGAGATTGACGTAGCCATGCGCGATGCCGTGATCAGCCAGGGCCTTGGCCGCGCGATCACAGGCGAATTCTTTTCCAAAGCCGCCGAAGTCGATCTCCATGCCCTTTTCTGCTAACCGCACACCGTACGAATTGCGGACGACTTTGTTCCAGTTGATCAAGGGGAGCACAGCTTCCAGTTTATCCTGACTGGCCAATTCGGGTTTGGTAAAATCCCAGCAGCGCCGCAATGGTCCAGACGTCGCGTCGAATAGGCCGTCACTTGCTTTATGCAGCGTATTCGCGATCTCCAACAGTTCGTTGGTTTCTTGGTCGCAATCGATAAATGTTCCATCTCCTGCGGACCCATTGATCCGGCCAATGACACTATCGACGCGATAGCGCGAATATTTTTGCTCAATCCGTTGAACTTCGCGGGTGGCAGCCTGCATGGCATTTGCGGCCGTCTTCTCATCGCTGGATGCGATGATGATTTCATGTGAGCAGCCCATTGCCCGGAATTCGGTTCTGAATACCTGCATTGTTCCTGCTGAAGGCTGTTCCAATTATTCCTGGTTGAGCGTGTTGGCATCTTCTATCACCGACGCTGAACTGAAACTGAAGTGAAGCTGAACTCAACTAGACTGCTCTGCTAACGCCCGCTTGGGTAAGCGAACCGCTGCACGAGTTGCAAGAAGAGTTTGATTGCGAAGCCGTCATCTCTGCTGCGTGTTACGCAGCGGCTGTACGCGCCGTGCCTAATGATGGCGTTCTTCAATGTTTGCGGGGCTATCTGCGAACTCAATGTTTCCTGTGATTTGTAGAGCTAGAACCGGTGGGT
The DNA here is from genome assembly GCA_013141015.1 of Hyphomicrobium sp. GTDB lineage: Bacteria > Pseudomonadota > Alphaproteobacteria > Rhizobiales > Hyphomicrobiaceae > Hyphomicrobium_B. Next base: position 5,378 of record JABFRT010000027.1, read on the forward strand.
GGGATTCGTCTAAACACTTTTTTCACCGTGAGCTCAATGAGTGTGACGATGAGACGTTCAGGCATCATTTGTAGCCTGCAGAATGTTTCCCACGTGATCTCGAAGTCCCTAAAGTTACGGTGCTGTCATTGTCTGAGGTGAATTCGTCCGCGCAATTGCGTCCCTTGCGCGGGTCTGGCTAAAGATAACGCTTGGTGCGGACGTTTATTCCCGTCGTCACGTCCAAATGCAGATTGTCAGACGGCGCATGACGTCGCGTGGGTTGCGGCCATCCGCGGACGCGCTGTGTTGAACGGACACGGATCGAAGGCTTGCGCCGCGCCAATCTTCTTCGGTTTGACTGAGCGACTGCTGAGTGCGGCGTTTTCGCAGGACATGACAAACCATACGGTGTCGCCCGAATGGCGGCGCACGACTGCTTTGATTATTTCTCCGCAGCGCAACTTGATCGAGCAGTTCTTCCGCAAGCTGACGCAGTTCCGGCGCATCGCCACCCGTCACCACACGTCCAGTGTAATTTTCTTTGCAGTCATCCAGCTCGCAGTCGTCAGGATTTGCCTGCGATCAATTGAACCCACGGCCTAATTGTCCAGAGTGCGTGGGCGCACGCGAACGCCATCTATGACCCGGTCGCTTGGGTGCAAGATAACCTGGTCGCCGTCGGCAAGTCCGTCCAATACCTCGGCGTAGGTGGCGTTGCGCTGACCGAGCGTAACGGAAAGTACCGCTGCGCGCCCCCCCTTGACCGCGAAGAGCGCCCATTGATTGTCTCGCCGGAATAGAGCGCCGAGCGGCACGAGGCGGACGTTCGCAGATGCGTAGGCATTTATTTTCACGAACACGCGATAGTCGTGTCCAAGCCGCTGCCACACATCGGCAGGGTCATCGATAGTCAGGATCGTCTTGACACGCTGTTCTTCGATACCGAGTGCCGATATCTTCGTGAAGCCGGACGGCTCTATTGTGCTTACATGAGCATTGAGTGGCTGGCCGCCCCACGCTTCAATGGTGGCAGTTGCGCCGGGGCGAATTTTGACCGTTTCAGCAGACAATAGATCGACGACGATTTCGAGATTTGCGGGATCGCCGATCTCCAGCACTGGCGCGCCGATGGACAGTGTCTGCTCACTTTGCGCGACGATCTTGAGCACGCGTCCGCTTTCGGGCGATTTAACGTCGAACGAACAGGCACTTTCCGTCGCCTGACGCACGAGCGGCTGTTCTGGCCCCAACTGGCGTATGCGGGCGTTTTCAAGTTCGCGCTTGCGGACTTCGAGAGCCGCTTTGGCGCGGGCGATTGACGCTTCGCGCGTTTTGTATTGGGTCTCGGCCTTCTGCAATGCGGCTTGGGTGGTGATGCCTTTGCTTGCCAGCGATTGTGCCCGCTCGTAGTCAGACTTGGCGAGCTGGAACTCGGCCGTCACTTGGCGCAATTCTGCGTCGGCAAGCTGCACGTTTGCCTCGCAGGATTTTACCTGCGATTCGAGTTCGAGCGATGTCCGGAAGTCACGGAATGCTGGCGGCGGCGGCACAATCGTCGCGACAATTGTTTCACCCTTTACCACGGTGTCTCCGGCTTTCAACGGCGTCCGGCGTACAGTGCCGGCGATGGGTGCGGTGATGACATAGACGTCGCGAATCCGCGTCTTGCCTTCGTCATCAATCGTGACCCGCAGGGGCGCGCGCGACACCGTCGCAATATCGACGTCAATGGGCTTTGGAAGCAGCGCCCACAACAGTGCGCCAGCCATACCTGCCACTACCAGCCCAGACAGAATTCTCTTTGGTGCGAGAGACTGCGCTTTTTCCACCGTTCCCTCCTAGTCTCTTGTTTTCAAAACCGCAACGAGATCCAAACGGTCGATGCGCCGCCGGACCAATAGCGCAGATGCGGCTGACGCCACCAACACGACGATTGTTGCGAGGGCATAGGTGCGGGGCTCAATGACAAACGGCACGGTAAAAAGGTCGCTGGCGAAGCCTTGGATCACGCCCCAAGCAAACAGATGGCCGAGCATCCAGCCCAGCGGCTGTGCCAGCAGCACGATCACTGCAAGCTCCATCAGTAGTACGCGGCTGACTTCCATGCGTGTAAAACCGAGAACGCGCAGGCTCGCCAACTCCCGGGCCCGTTCCGATAATTGAATGCGGGCGCTGTTATAGACGACCCCGAAGGCGATAATAATGCTCAACGCCACGTACATCGTCGTCATGATATTGATGTTCTGAGAAATCGTCTCGCGGAACTTACTCAAGGCTGCGCGCTGCAATGTCAGCGATGCGACGGCTGGCGTGCGTTTGATATATTCATAGAGCGCGGGCATCTGTGCATCGTCGAGTGAAACATGGACTCCGCTGACGCGCGGACCGTCACCGATAAAGGCATCCAGCGCCGTGATGTCCATGTAAGCGCCAAGTCCAAAATGGAGTTTCGCTATATCTTCCACTACAGCCAGCCTCTTGAATCGCCGTCCGTCCAGCAGCTCAACTTCGACGGTATCACCCCGCTTCAATCTAAGAACGTCAGCGAGCCGTGTGCCAATCAATATACCGCCGCCTGGTGGTTCGATCCGCTGATAGGCCTCATCGACGAGCAAGTTGAGATCCTGGGCTGGCGGTTTACCAACAAGTGCCAGCGTGCGTTCGAGGTGGCCATTGCGCAATTTTACCGGAACGCTGCGAAAGTGTTCGCTGCGCAGCACACCTGGCCAGCGTTGCACGGACTCGACCGCGCGAGGTGCCAATGCGTGAGTAAAAGTGATCGTGGCGTGCTGCCGCGCCGTTCTGAAAAAGGAAACGTCAATAAGGTTTTCAACGGAATCCGTCGTGAACAACGACGTGATTAACAAGCTGGTGGCCAATGCGACGCCGACGAGTGTCGTGCCGGCCCTTACTGGAGCCCTTGCCATGTTGCGCAAAGCCATGAACGACAATTGAGAGACCTGAAGCGCCCGCAAGACACGCTCTGTCGCGATCTTTTGGTACTGTGCTGGTGCTTGCGGCTGCATGGCGACCGCAGGAGGCAGGGCATGCGCTTGCAAAACGGCGCGTAGCGAGCCGAGCATGGCGGCGCTGAGCGACACGCCCGCTGCGATCACATAGATGCCCGGACTGCGGTCGAACAGCAGGAATGGAAAGTGGAAGAATTCGCCATAGAGCTGTGTCATCCCCCGCCCCAGCCATGTGCCGGCAATTGCTCCAATGCAAACGCCGGTCAGCGCGATCAGCAACACGAGTTTCAGATAGTGTGCGGATACAGCCCATTTGCCGTATCCAAGCGCTTTCAGCAGTCCAATCTGCTCCCGTTCGAGCGCGATCAGCCGCGACAGTGTCATGTTCATCAGGAATGCGGATACCGCGAGGAATATCGGTGGAATGATCCGGCTCATCGCCTCAAGCTGGTTGAGTTCGCTGTCGAGAAAGGCGTGTGAGCGCTGAAATGCGCGGTCATGCGCGCCAATGCCGCCGTACCGCTCCAGGATGCTATCGATCTTTGCAATGACGTCACCGGCATTGCTACCTGGCACAAGCTTAATTGCAACCGCGTTGAATGCGCCTTCGAGATCGAACAAGGCCCCGAGCGCTTTTTCCGACATCCACAGCGTTCCGTAGCGGCGGTCGTCTGGGACAATCTCACCCGGCGCGAGCGCGTAAATGAATTCTGGAGACAGCGCAATGCCGACAACCGTCAACCGGCGCGAGCGGCCGTTAAGATTGGCTTTGAAATGCGCGCCGACGCCAAGCCTAGTTGCCTTGGAAAAGGCCTCATTGATGACGGTCTCATCGGGCTTTCCAACTTCTGGTGTGCGCCCCTCGCGCAGATATAACCGGTTGAGAGCCGATGGACGATGATCGGGCAGTGACAGCACTAGTCCGCTGGCGGGCTCCTCGATACCGTCGATATCGAGCAGCGTCTGGCGCATGATCCTAAAATCGACGGACATCACACCGGAGATTTCGGTAATCCGCGAGCCAATCGACTTGGGCGCGCGCTCAAGCGTGGAAAAAACGTCAGCGAAGGCGTTCCGCTCATAGTAGGCGGCGCGAGTCTCGTGAAGTGAGCGGTAGGTGCCAACGCCGAGGATCAGGGTCGCGCACCCGCAAGCAACGACAAGCGCAATCGCCAGTGCTTGCGCCCATATGCGTTTCAGGTCCCGTAACAGCTTGCGATCAAGCGTGCGCACGATATTGAGCCTACCAGCTGATGTCGGCGGGGGAGACCCGATGGTTGTTTTCAACGATGCGCGAAATGCGGCCGTCGGCAAAGTATATCACCCGGTGCGCCATATCCTTGATTGCGGCATTGTGGGTAATAACGACTGTGGTTGTGCCGAGGTTACGATTGACGGCGGCTAGAGCTTCCAGAACCCAAATGCCGGTCTTGCTGTCCAGCGCACCGGTTGGCTCATCGCAGAGAAGCACGTCGGGACGCTTGGCAATCGCCCGCGCAATCGCCACGCGTTGTTGCTCGCCGCCGGACAATTGCGCTGGAAAATGATCCATCCGTCCCGCAAGCCCAACCTGTGCCAGCGCCTCCTCGGGTGTCATCGGATTGGCGGCGATTTCGGTGGTCAGCGCCACGTTCTCGCGCGCCGTCAGAGACGGAATCAAATTGTAGAACTGAAACACAAAGCCGACGTGGACTCGCCTATAGAGTGTCAGGGCCGCATCGTCTTGACTGGTGAGGTCGTGGTCGCGGAACCGGCATTGGCCGGATGTTGCCCAATCCAGTCCGCCAAGAATATTGAGCAGCGTCGATTTTCCAGACCCTGATGGGCCGAGAAGCACGACCAGTTCGCCGGCATAGAGTTCGAGATCGACGCCCGCCAGCGCATGGACCTCAACGGTGCCGCTGCGATAGACTTTGGTCAAGTTCTTCGCCTCGAAAACAATGTCACGCATGGCGGGACTCTCAGCTGCTGATTTCGAATTTCTCCCGCTACAGCCAACGCGACAAGCCCGTTCCTTGACTAAAGGCGTTGGTTCAGTTTGCGGATGACCGCCGCAGCGGGCTTTCGCGAATGACGCTATGCACGAAGGCCAGCTTCTCGAAGGCAGGCGCTGGAATGACGAATGGGTAGAAGTCGTTGTGTCCGATGCTGCGCGTGACGCTGTTCATAGCAATCGTCAGAGGTATCCATCGGCCGATCAGAGCTTCAAAAGTTTCATCGCGGTAGATGTCATAACGCTTGAACGGCCAGATTGAGCCGAAAATCAAGCCCGCCGCGCGTGGTTCCATGCCCGTCGCTTCAGCGGTGTCGACCGCTTCTGTCATATGCAGATAGTGGGCCCACGTTTCGGCCCAATCTTCCCACGGGTGCGATGTGGCGTAGGCAGAGACATGCTTCGATTGCCAGTTGGCGGATGGGCCGAATGCATGGTGGCGTTCAATGGCATCGCTATAGCTTTGCCGCTCGTCGCCAAAAAGCACGCGGAAGGCGTCAATGTATTTGGTATTTTCAACCAGGATCGACCAATAGAAATGCCCGCTCTCGTGGCGCAGGTGCCCCAAAAGCGTGCGATAAGGCTCATCGAAATGCTGGCGCTGCCGCTCGCGCTCAACCGCATCGGCTTCCATGATGTCGATGCTGATCACGCCATCAAGGTGACCGGTCTTTGTGTCACGCGCGAAATCGAAGGTGAGACGCCCAGGCGACTGCGTTTTGGATTCAAGCGGCAGTCCGTAACGCAGGATCGAATAGACCAGGCGCTTCTTGGCGCGCTCCAACTCATCCCAGGCTTTCAGGCTGCCGAATTCAGACAAGTTTGGGATCGTCCGGTTCAGATCGCAGGCGATGCATAGCGTGTTGCTATCATCTGCCGTCGTCAGCCAATTGCAGACCCCGTAGCTTGCATTGGAACAATAGCGCTGAGCGCTGGCATCCTTGCCCTTGACGATTTTGAAAAGTCCAGGGCTGGCCGAGGCGGGTTGCAGTGTAACCATCGAAAGCGTGGGGGCGTGAAAACCAACAGCGTGACCGCATTTCAGGCAGGAGACGTTTTCGAAGTAGAGTGTGTTGCCACAATTGGTGCAGGCGAAATTGCGCATTAAATTTCCGATCTCGAGACTGACTTTAGCGTACTGTACCTTCGCCGCTTTGTCTGCAAAAGCCGCGCAGCCCGGGTGGGCTGTCTGTTTTGCGGCGGCGGGCAACGCCTGATTTAAGGGCAGCGGATTGCCGGTATTTCGTGCCTTTGCCGGAAGGATAGGCAAAATAACAAGGAATGTCAGCGTCGCGTCGGGTTCGTCTTGCCGGGCTTGTCCCATCACGCTAACGCAGACTGAGCCCTCGTGATCCCAATCGCGGCCGGTTTTATTGCCGGTGCTTGAACATAGGATGATCCGTAAACGATGTCTCTCCATGTCGCCCTGACGCATGAGACCACCTATCACTACGACCGGCGCATTTCGATGGGCCCGCAAATCATCCGGCTGAGACCGGCGCCCCATTGCCGGACCCCGATTATCAGTTACTCACTGAAGCTCGAGCCAGCGGAACACTTCCTCAATTGGCAGCAGGATCCGTTTGGCAATTACCTTGCCCGCGTCGTGCTGCCGGAGGACACTGAGGTCTTCTCGGTGAAAATCGACATCGTTGCCGATATGTCGGTGATCAATCCGTTCGAGTTCTTTGTCGCCGATGAAGCCAAGGATTGGCCGTTCGACTACGACGATGTTCTCAAGCACGAACTTGGGCCGTATCTGACGCCGGAGCCCGCGGGCGAGCGGTTGCGCAAGTATATGGCGGGCATCGATGTCCATCCGCAGGTCACCATCGATTTCTTGTGTGACCTCAATCGCAAGATGCAGAAGGATTTCGCCTATCTGGTGCGCATGGAGCCGGGCGTGCAAACGCCTGACGAAACGCTGCAAAAGGCTAGTGGTTCATGCCGCGATAGCGCATGGCTGCTTGTGCAGATCTTGCGCAATCTCGGTCTCGCCGCGCGATTTGTGTCGGGCTATCTCATTCAGCTGACACCCGACGTGAAGGCGTTGGATGGCCCGACCGGAACCGACGTTGACTTTACCGACCTGCACGCCTGGACCGAAGTTTATGTCCCGGGTGCTGGATGGATCGGCCTTGATCCGACGTCTGGCTTGCTTGCGGGCGAAGGCCATATTCCTCTGGCCGCGACACCGCATCCGGTCAGCGCCGCGCCGATCACCGGCAAGCACGGTCCAGCCGAAGTTACCTTCGATTTCAAGATGAGCGTGACGCGTATTCTTGAAACGCCGCGCGTGACCAAGCCCTACACCGATGAAGCCTGGACTGCGATCCTCGACAGTGGCCGCAAGGTTGATGAACGGTTGATCGCTGGCGATGTACGCCTCAGCATGGGGGGAGAACCGACCTTCGTGGCGGCTGATGATATGGAAGGCGCTGAGTGGAACACAGCCGCCGTTGGGCCGACCAAGCGGCACTATGCAGATACACTCGTGCGCCGGCTGCAGACGCGTTTCGCGCCGGGCGGACTGTTGCACTACGGACAAGGCAAATGGTATCCGGGTGAGCAGCTGCCGCGCTGGTCTTATGCACTCTATTGGCGTGGTGACGGCCTGCCGCTGTGGGAAAATCCCGCGCTGATTGCGCCAGAGATTCCAAAACGCGCGGCGACGGTGGACGATGCGAAGGCTTTTTCCGGCACACTGTGCGAGCATCTCGGGTTGCCGGCCAAAAGCGCGATACCTGCCTATGAAGACACCGCGCATTTTATGCTCGTTGAGCAGAAATTGCCGCTCAATGTGACGGTCGATGACAACGCCCTTGAAGATGCTGCCGAGCGTGAGCGCATCGTGCGTGTGTTTGATCGAGGGCTGACAACGCCTGTCAGCTATGTCCTGCCTATCCAGGTGTGGCACACGCAGGATCGCGGCCGCCGGTGGGTCACGGAGCGCTGGACGTTGCGCCGCGAGCGCTTGTATTTGGCGGCAGGCGACTCACCCGCGGGTTTTCGCCTGCCTCTCGGATCTTTGGCATCTCTCACACCGCTCGAATTTCCCCACGTTCTGCCGCGCGATCCGTTCGCAGACGCTCCGCCGCTACCCGAACGCTCGGTGCTTATGCAACGGCGCCGGTCCGTAGTGCTTGAGCCACCGGTGGCAGCTCCTGTTGGTCCATCCGAGATCTTTGGATCGGTGCGGACGGCCATGACCATCGAGCCGCGCAACGGGCAGCTTTGCATTTTCATGCCGCCCGTGACGGACGCTGAAGACTACGCAGCCCTGCTTGCGGCGGTCGAGGAGACCGCCCGGACTATTGCTGTGCCGGTCCACGTCGAAGGGTACACGCCGCCGTCCGATCCGCGCCTGAACGTGATCAAGGTTACGCCTGACCCCGGCGTCATTGAAGTCAACGTGCACCCGGCATCGAGCTGGGATGATGCGGTCGCGATTACCACGGCGATTTATGAAGAAGCTCACCAGACACGGCTTTGCGCTGAGAAATTCATGCTCGATGGCCGCCATAGCGGCACCGGCGGCGGCAATCATATCGTGCTTGGCGGCATGACGCCCGAGGACAGCCCGTTTCTCCGGCGCCCCGACCTGTTGGCTTCGATCATCGCCTATTGGCAGAACCATCCGTCATTATCGTATTTGTTTTCCGGCATGTTCATCGGGCCGACCAGTCAGGCGCCGCGTGTTGACGAAGCGCGCCACGAACAGCTCTATGAACTTGAAATCGCGCTCGCTCAGATACCCGATCCCAAAGATGGCACAGTTCCACCGTGGCTGGTCGACCGGATTTTCAGAAATCTCTTGATCGACGTGACGGGCAACACGCACCGGGCTGAAATTTGTATCGATAAACTCTATTCACCCGATAGCTCGACCGGCCGGCTGGGCTTGATCGAGTTCCGCTCGTTCGAAATGCCGCCGCATGCGCGCATGAGTTTGGCGCAACAGCTGCTGCTGCGCGCCCTTATCGTCATGTTCTGGGAAAAACCGTACCGGCAGAAATTGGTTCGCTGGGGAACCTCGCTGCATGACCGGTTTATGCTGCCGCATTTCGTCTGGTCAGACTTTACGAGCGTCATCGACGACGTCAAAGCCGCAGGCCTGCCTATCGATGCCGAATGGTTCCGGCCGCACTACGAATTCCGCTTTCCATGCTTTGGCAAGACCAGCGCCTTCAATGTCGAAATCGAACTGCGCCAGGCGCTGGAGCCGTGGCATGTGCTCGGCGAAGAAGGCGTGATCGGCGGCACGGCGCGTTATGTCGATTCATCGCTGGAGCGGGTCCAAGTCAAAGCGACGGGACTTACCGGGGAGCGGTTTATCATCACCTGCAATGGCCGCACCGTGCCCCTGGCCGCGACCGGCACGGCTGGCGAAGCCATTGCTGGCGTCCGCTACCGGGCCTGGGGGCCACCTTCAGCGCTGCATCCGCTGATCCCGACGCACGTGCCGCTGGTTTTCGATATCGTCGATACCTGGACCGGCCGGTCGGTTGCCGGATGCCGGTATCATGTGTCGCATCCCGGCGGGCGCAGCCATGAGATCTTTCCGGTCAACATGTATGAAGCCGAGGGGCGGCGCTTGTCGCGCTTTGAGAAGCTCGGCCACACGGCAGGGCCAATGCAGCCGAAGCGGGCGGAGATCAATGCCGACTACCCCTATACCCTTGATCTGCGGCGCTAGAACCACTGGAAGATAGATCTTGGACAATTACCTGGTGCCGCATTTGCCATAACGGCGACAGCTGGGTTGCGGCTTAGGCCATTCACTATGATAGTGTGCCACGCCTGCCATCTGATTTGGCGGGAAGGTTGTGCTATCGGAACGGACGAAGGGGCGGGGCGCTGGACGATGACGAACACGGCGCCTTCTGGTGCGGCGAGAACTGACGCATTGCTGCAAACCTACGGACTTGGTGGCAACGGCCGCCATTCAAGCCGCTTTGACGAAATGCTGACTGCTTCGGGTGACGTGCGCCCGCACTGGCGTGGACTTCTGACTGGACTTGGCGCGCTCAACGACGGTGACCGTGCGGCTCGCGCGGCTCGCATGGACCGGCGCGTGCGTGAAACCGGCATCGCCTACGATATTTTTTCAGATCCCAACAAAACCGCGCAGCGCTGGCAGCTCGATCTCGCGCCAATGGTCATTTCGAACCCTGAATGGCGTTGGCTTGAAGCCGCATTGATTCAGCGTGCCCGGCTGTTTGATGCGCTGTTGTCCGATGTCTACGGTGATCAAAAGCTGATGCGTGAGGGGTTGATACCGCCTGAATTGGTATTTTCTGACAGCGCGTTTCTTCGGCCATGCCAGGGCATTCTGCAAAATGCCGGCGGGTTGCAGTTCTACGCAGCCGACCTCGCACGCGGTGCTGACGGTTATTGGCGCGTGATCGACAACCACACGGAAACACTGGCCGGTGTCGGTTATGCACTGGCCAACCGCGTGGTCCACACCAACGTCGCGGGGGACTTGTTCAAATCCTGCAACGCCGTGCGCCTCGCCAACTATTTCCAGGCCATGCAAAGCGCACTGACAGAGCACAGCCAGCGGGAAAACGCGCGCGTCGCGTTGCTGACCCCCGGCCCCCGCCACGAAGACTATTTCTCGCACGCTTATCTCGCCCGCTATCTCGGATATTTGCTGGTCGAAGGCTCGGACCTGCGCACGCGGGGCAGTCAGATTTACCTGAAAACGCTCGAGGGCCTGAAAGAGATCGACCTCATTGTCCGCTGTGTCGATGGGCGCGATATCGATCCCCTCGAACTCGATCCGTCAGGTTTTGATGGCCCGGCCGGCTTGGTGCGTGTCTCGCGCAAGCAGCCGCGCTTGACGGTCAATGCAATTGGCTCGGCCGTAGCGCAAAATCGCGGCCTCGGCCGGTATCTGCCGCAACTTTCCAAACGGCTGCTGGGTGAAGAGTTGACGCTGCTTGACGCGCCGCGCTGGTGGCTTGGCGATGCGGCATCGCAAAGCCATGTGTTCGCCAATCTCGACAACCTCGTCATCCGCAAGGCGCAAGAAGGCACCGGGCGTCCGGGCCAAGCCGGGCTTGGTCAGGACCCGCGCAAATTGACGGATGCCGAACGTGCGCTGCTGCGTGGCGATATCGAACTGCACGGCGCGCGGTTGGTTGCTGAAGAGAAGATCGGCTTCAGCACGGCCCCGGTCTATGAGCGCAATGGCCTCAGCCCCCGGCCGTTTGCGGTCCGCCTGTTCGTCACGCGCACAACGTCGGGTTATCAGGTGATGCCGGGCGGATTGGCCATGTCCGTTGATCCAGACCGCGCGGTTGCGCTGACAGCGCCTGATGGCCATACGCGCGACGTCTGGGTGCTTTCGGATGCCGATCAGGGCCCCCACGTCAGCTTGTGGCGGCCGACCGTCGAGACAGCGCGGGTCGAGCGCTCGCAACGTGTTATTCAAAGCCGCGTCGCCGATGATCTCTATTGGCTCGGGCGCTATGCCGAGCGTGCCGACTGGACCATGCGCGTGCTGCGCAGTGCGTTGCGCCGTGTCGAAGAAGACAACGGTCCGGCAACGGGCCGCCGGGCCGCACGCAAATGTTTGGAAGTTCTGCTCGCCAAGAATGCGCCGGCCGCTTCAGCGGAACGTCATGTTCCGGCCGACACTGAAATTGAAATGCTCTGCACCTTGCTGATTTCCAATACCAAGGGGCATCGCACGCTTGAGCGGACGTTCGAAGGACTCTACCGGGTCGCGCATCTTGCGCGTGATCGCTTGTCGCTGGAAGCGTGGCAAGCGCTCAGCCGTTTCCGCCCGGGCGATACTTGGGTCAAGACCTTGGCGTCTGCAAGCCCCGTGGCCGTTCTTGACATGCTTGAAGAAGGCTTGGCATCTCTGGCCGCCTTTAACGGCCTGATGCACGAAAACATGACCCGCAACTTCGGCTGGTCGTTCCTCGATATGGGCCGGCGCATGGAGCGCGCCTATAACCTCAGCGAAGCGATCCTGACGCTGTTCATCCCGGTGCCGGAGGCCGAAGAAGAATCGAGCAGTCTGCGTTTGCTGTTAGAGCTTGCCGACAGCTTCATAACGTACCGCTCGCGCTATCGCCTCGATCCGATGCTGGCGCTGGTGCTAGACCTGTTGTTGCTTGATGAAACCAACCCGCGCAGCCTCGCCTATCAGTTGGCGGCCATTTCGCGGCAGCTCGAAAGCCTGCCCGATGCCCGGCGCGGCGCGAGCTTGTCGGAAGACCGGCGCGTGATCCTATCGCTGCTAACGTCGATCCGGCTGGCGGATATCGAAGCGATTGCCCGCGAGGCGAATGGCGCAGCCCTTGAACACCTGATGCAAGAGCAATTGCGGTTGCTGCCGGAACTGTCGAACGCCATCTCCCGCCACTATTTCAATCTGACGCAAGATGCGCCGCATCGCGTTCACACCCGCATCGAGCCCAAGCCATGATCTTCGATGTCAGCCATAAAACGCATTACCGCTACACGCTGCCGGTCGTGCAATCGCAGCATCTAATCCACATGTCGCCGCGGCCCGTGGACCGGCAGATCATCCGCCATCATAGCTTGATCGTCGAGCCGGCTCCCGCGTTGCGCTTTGACGGAATTGACGCGTTCGGCAATCCGATTCTGATTTTGGATATCGAATTGCCGCACAAGGAACTGGTGCTGCACGCGCGGACAACCATCGAGACGAAGCCCGCGCCCGCTTTTGACGCGGCAGCATCCACGCCGTGGAATCACTTGGATCGGCATTTCGCAGCGCCCGGCAACGGTTTGGCGCTTGATGTCATTCAATACCGCTGTGCCTCGCGGCTGACGACCGCAACCCGCGATATCAGGGACTATGCCGAAGTTTCTTTCCGCCCAAACCGGCCGCTGCTGGACGCGGCCATTGAACTCAATCAGCGCATCTACAAAGACTTTACGTTCGACAATGCCGCGACGGATATCTCCACGCCGATTGACGTAGTGTTCAAACAAAAGCGCGGCGTTTGCCAGGATTTTGCGCATTTGGCGCTCACCTGCCTCAGAGCCATGCGCGTGCCGTCGCGTTACGTCAGCGGCTATATTTTAACGCGGCCGCCGCCCGGGCAAGCGCGGCTGCAGGGCGCGGACGCGTCTCACGCTTGGATTTCCGTTTGGTCGGTTGAGGCGGGGTGGGTTGATCTCGATCCGACCAACGGCATTGTCGCCGCCGACGAACACATCACCATTGCCTATGGCCGCGACTACGATGACGTGAGCCCGATCAGCGGCGTGCTGCTTGGCGGCGGAGAACACTCCGTTGCCGTGGGGGTCGATGTCGTGCCGATGCCGTGATGTGAACTGCGGCGTCTGGCGGTGATGCAACATCCATCGCCGCCAGACGTGTTACACCAAGGCTACTCGGCCGCTTCCGCATAGTCAGAAACCGGCGGGCAGGTACAAACAAGATTGCGATCGCCGTATGCGTTATCGACCCGGTTGACCGGCGGCCAATACTTATCGACGCGGAACGCTCCCGCCGGAAAACACGCCTGTTCGCGCGTGTAAGGCCGGTTCCATTCGCCAACCAGATCCTCGACCGTGTGTGGCGCGTTTTTCAGTGGATTGTTGGTCCGGTCGATGCGACCCTCTTCAATGTCGCGCGCTTCTTGGCGGATCGCCAGCATGGCATTGCAGAAGCGATCAAGCTCGGCCTTGGTTTCCGATTCCGTCGGCTCGATCATCAGCGTGCCGGGCACCGGCCAGCTCATGGTCGGCGCATGGAAGCCATTGTCCATGAGCCGCTTTGCAATATCGTCGACAGATACGCCGGCGCTGGCCATCAACGGCCGGGTGTCGATAATGCATTCATGCGCCACGCGGCCGTTAGCGCCGCGATACAACACGGGGTACGCGCCTTTCAGCCGTTCGGCGATGTAGTTGGCATTCAGGATCGCGATGCGGGTGGCTTGCGTCAGGCCACGCCCGCCCATCAACAAGCAATAGCTCCAGGAAATCGGCAGGATCGACGGAGATCCATAGGGTGCTGCCGATACGGTGTGTTCGCCACCGCCCACCTCGGGGTGTCCCGGCAGGAATGGGATAAGATGCGATTTCACGCCAATCGGTCCCATGCCGGGTCCACCGCCGCCGTGCGGAATGCAGAATGTCTTATGCAGATTGAGATGGCTGACGTCGGCACCGAAATCACCAGGGCGCGCGAGGCCAACCAACGCATTCAGGTTGGCGCCGTCAAGATAGACCTGTCCGCCGTTGTCGTGGGTGATCTTGCATAACTCGACCACGCTTTCCTCGAACACACCATGTGTTGAGGGATACGTGATCATGCAGGCGGCAAGATTGTCCGCGTGCATCAGCGCTTTGGTGTGGAAGTCAGCCACGTCGATATTGCCGGACGGGTCGGTGGCGACCACAACAACCTGCATGCCGCACATCTGCGCTGATGCTGGGTTGGTGCCGTGCGCCGACGCAGGGATCAAACAGATGTCGCGATGACTTTCGCCGCGGCTCTTGTGATAGCCGCGAATGGCGAGCAGGCCTGCATATTCTCCCTGCGCGCCGGAATTCGGTTGCATCGAAATCGCGTCATATCCGGTGATCTCGCACAGCTTTGCCGAGAGATCGTCGATCATCTCTTTGTAGCCGAGCGCCTGATCCGCGGGCACGAACGGGTGCATCTCGGAGAACTCAGGCCACGAGATCGGCAGCATTTCAGCGGTCGCGTTGAGCTTCATCGTGCATGAGCCGAGCGGGATCATAGAGCGGTCAAGCGCCAAGTCTCTGTCAGCAAGGCGGCGCATGTAGCGAGTCATCTCGCTTTCGGCACGGTTCATATGGAAAATCGGATGCGTCAGATATTCCGACGTGCGCAGCAGATTGGCCGGCAGGCGGGACGCGGGATACGCTTCATTGTACGTCATCTCGAAGCCGCCGAACGCATGCCAGACCGCTTCGAGCGTATCGGGCCGCGTGCGTTCATCGACGGTGATGCCGATCCGGTCGTTGCCAACCTTGCGCAGATTGACGCCGTTATCGACGGCGTTTTTCATGATCAGCCCCTGATAGGGGCCGACCTCGACGGTGATCGTGTCAAAGTATGCGTGTGGCGCGACTTTGAAGCCAAGCGAGGTCAGCCCGTCATCGAGCCGGGCGGCATCGCGATGCACGCGTTCAGCGATCGCCTTCAGGCCGCGTGGACCATGGAAGACCGCATACATGGACGCGATAACGGCGAGCAGAACTTGCGATGTGCAGATGTTCGACGTCGCCTTTTCGCGGCGGATATGCTGCTCGCGGGTTTGCAGCGCTAAACGGTAAGCGCGGTTGCCCCGGCTATCGACCGAGACGCCAACCAAGCGGCCGGGCATCGCGCGCTTATAGGCGTCGCGCACGGCCATATAGGCGGCGTGTGGTCCGCCATAACCCATTGGAACGCCGTAGCGCTGCATTGACCCAACCGCAATATCGGCACCCATTTCGCCGGGCGGCTTCAAAAGCGTCAGCGCCAGCGGATCAGCTGCAACAATGGAAAGCGCTCCGGCTGCGTGCAGCTTTGCGCTGAGCTCTGTGAAGTCGTGGCACGCGCCGCAGACACCCGGATATTGAAACAGCGCTCCGAATACTTCGCCCGGCACCAGATCCTTGAATGGATCGCCGACAATCACCGTCCAGCCGTGCGGCTCGGCGCGGGTTTTCACCACCGCGATGGTTTGCGGCAGGCAGTCCTTGTCGACAAAGAACGCGGTTGCTTTGGAGGTTGCGACGCGCTGCGCCATCGCCATCGCTTCGGCGCCCGCAGTCGCTTCGTCGAGCAGCGAGGCGTTGGCAATATCAAGCCCGGTCAAATCGCAAACCATCGTTTGAAAGTTGACCAGTGCTTCAAGCCGGCCTTGAGAAATTTCAGGCTGATACGGCGAGTAGGCCGTGTACCACGCCGGGTTCTCGAAAATGTTGCGTTGAATGGCAGGCGGCATCGTCGTGCCGTGATAGCCTTGACCAATCAGCGACGTGAGCACCTTGTTCTTGTTGGCCGTCGCCCGCAACTTGTCGAGCGCGCGGCGCTCTGAAAGCGATTTGCCAAAGTCGATGCGTTTGGTCTGGCGGATTGCTGCCGGAACGGTTTCGTCGATCAGCGCGTGTAACGCCGGCGCGCCGATGACTTTCAACATATCCGCGATTTCAGCAGCGGATGGGCCGATGTGGCGGCGATTGGCAAAATCATAAGGGTCGTAGGAGCCGGTCATGCGTCGTGTCTCCTTGCTTAGGCGATATGCTTTTTGTAGGCGGCTTCGTCCATCAACGTCTCGAAGTCAGCCGGGTTGTCGAGTTTCATTTTATAGAGCCATCCCGCGCCCAGCGGATCGCCGCTGATAACGGTCGGATCTTTGCTGACGGCATCATTGACGGCGATGACTTCGCCGTTGAGCGGCGCGTAAACGTCGGACGCGGTCTTGACTGATTCAACAACGGCGGCGGCAGAGCCCTTCTTGAGTTTAGCGCCGGCCTTTGGCAGGTCGACAAAGACAAGATCGCCAAGTTGGGATGACGCGAACTCGGTGATGCCGACGGTTGCGATGTCACCGTCAAGGCGCAGCCACTCGTGTTCATCTGTGAATTTCATGTGATTTTCCTTCTCTGTTTTGAAAAACGGTCAAGCGCGTTTGAAATGAGCCGGTGTGAATGGCAACGCCGTGATGGTGATCGGCAGGCGTTGGCCGCGCACTTCCGCGAACAGGGTTGCACCGGGCTTGGCAGTTTCAGCGTTGACATAGCCCATGGCGATGGGGCGTTCGACGGAGGGACCAAATCCGCCCGACGTGACATGGCCGATGGCATCACTAGCGGTTTCAGATGCATACAGGGCCGCGCCTGCGCGGACCGGCGCGCGGCCTGTGGGCGATAAGCCGACGCGATAGCGGGGTGCGCCGCTTTGCAATTGCTGGCCTATGATTTCTGAGCCGGGATACCCGCCGGCGCGCGCTCCTCCCGGGCGGCGAACAGGCTGAATGGCCCAGGTCAGATTGGCCTCAACCGGCGTCGTCTCCGGGTCGAGATCTGATCCGTAAAGGCATAGGCCTGCTTCAAGCCGCAAAGAATCCCGCGCACCTAGCCCGATCAGCGCCACGGCCGGGTCGTCGAGCAGCGCTTTGGTAATCTCGACGGCTTTGTCTGGCGGGGTTGAAATTTCAAAGCCGTCTTCGCCGGTGTAGCCTGAGCGCGTGATAATGCATGGAGCACCCAAGACATCGGCACTCATAACATCCATGAAACGCATCGTGGCAACGCCCGGCACCAGACGCGCAAGGGCTTTTTCGGCCAGCGGGCCCTGCAACGCGATTAGCGCGCGATCCAGACGTTCGATGATGCAATCATCTGAGAGGTGGGCGCGCAGATGTGCTTCGTCAGCGTCTTTGCAGGCGGCGTTGACGATCAGCAGCAGGTGATCACCGCGATGGGCGACCATCAAATCGTCAAGGATGCCGCCGCTGTCGCCGGTAAAAAGCGCATAGCGCTGGCGGCCGGGCTTCAACCCGGCGATATCCACCGGCACTAAGCGTTCGAGCGCCAACGCGGCGTCAGCGATATTTCCGGAGTTGGCATGAAGCGTGATTTGTCCCATGTGCGACACGTCAAAGAGACCCGCAGCCGCGCGCGTATGAAGGTGTTCTTTTAAAACTCCAGCCGGGTACTGCACCGGCATTTCATAACCGGCGAACGGCACAATCCGCGCATGGTGTTCGACGTGCAGCGCATAGAGCGGCGTGCGGTGCAGGGCAGCTTTGTCAAATGAATGTTCTGGGCCGGTCACACAGTCTCTCCAAGGCTCCACCACGCTCGCGATTGAGCGTTGTGTTGAGCCCCCTCTGTCGTGAGACCTGAAAGATTAGGCGTTTCTGTTGGCCGCAGTGCGGAGCAACGTCAGCGCCGTGTCATCTTCGGTGGACCAAACGCCTGCGCGTCAAGCCGCTTTCCAGAGTGTCGTGAGACTGCGGTCCATTTGCCTGAGAGTTTCCGGGGCGGTTGCTCCTTCGGCGCCGGACCATCGCGAACGATGTCCGGACTCTTCCGCAGTCCTTTCGTGACAACTGCAAACATGGTGCTCCGCGCAAACAAGGTCAATGCTGCTTTCAGGTCAGAGCTGACGCAACCCGGGATAAGTGGCGCACACGCTGCCGCAAATGGCATTGGCGCAAGGATCAACACGGAACACTTTCGCGAAGATCTTGATGCGAATATTTTTTCATCTCGGAAGATCAAGCCGTTAACCGCGATTTTGAGGTGAGCGCCCATCACTCGCAGCAACGTTCGCATTGATGTTGAAGTATTGGTTTGAATAATACTTTTTGTGCTCACGCCAATTCAAATATATCGAGCATTTATCTGCCGAATTTCTGCCATGTAAGGCGGCCGTTATCGCGTCAGTCTTGGGGAGTTGTTTTAAACAACTTGAGGACTGGGGACACGATGTTCATCTCGAACCGACTGGGAAATCACAGCCAGGACAATCCAAGCCAGGCAAAACATAGATTGGGGGCCGCATGCCTTGTACTCGCTTTCATGCCCGTCTCATCATTCGCCAACGCTGCCGATCTGGGCGGCAAGGCGCCGCGCGAGCCCGTCTGGCAACCGCAAGTCTCGTCTTACGCAAACCCCGCCATCTGGACCGGCGTCTATGCCGGTGTGTCGGCGGGCTATGGTTGGGGCGACTCGGAGCAGGAATATAATCGCAACGACAACCACGGCTTGGCATCAACCAGCCCTGGAGGTGTGCTCGCAGCACTCACACTCGGCTACAACCACGACTTCGGCGGTGGCTGGCTTGTCGGTGTTGAAGGTGATCTCGGCCTGATGGATCTCAGCGCCGACGACAAGGTTGTCTACGACGGCCACATTTACAAAACCCAGTTCGGTCCGTGGTGGGGAACGTTGCGCGGCCGTGCCGGATACACGTTTGATCGCACATTGGTCTACGGCACTGCTGGCGTGGCCTTTATGGGCGTAGATGAAGTCTCCGTCGGCAATACGCCCGGCGAGACCGCCCACAACAAGGATACGCGATCCGGCTGGGTTATGGGTGCAGGTGTCGAGCACGCATTTGCACCCAACACATCGGTGAAGCTCGAATACCTGCACATGGACTTTGGACGTTACAACGGCTTTAGCGACAACCAGGAGACGTTCTATTTCGACAATACCGTTGATCTGGTGCGAGCTGGTGTGAACTACAAATTCTGAATGCGAACGGAACCGCCAATTCCGTTCGATGGTCTGGAGCCGGCTTCCCCGCCCGCCGGTTCCAGACTTTTTCGTCTACCAACGGAACACAACTGCGCCGCCAGTCAGGCCCGCACCTGCAGCCGTCATCAGAACAGTGTCGCCGCGTTTGATTGGCGACGCTTCCGACGTTATCGAAAGTGTAAACGGTATCGTTGCGGCTGAGCTGTTGCCATATTCAGCAACGGTCGATCGCATGCGCTCTGCCGGAATTTTCAATTTCTCTGCAACCGCAGTCATCATCCGGCTATTGGCTTGGTGCGGGATGAAGTGATCGACGTCCGCAACGGTAAGGCCAGCGCGGCGCAGTGCTGTTGATGCGGCGCTCGACATCATGTGAACGGCCCTCGCGAATACCGCCTGACCATCTTCGATGACCATCAGCGTGTCGTCGATGCTGCCAAGGCCTGTGAACGGCTTGCGGCTGCCGCCACCGGGAATCTGGATCATGGAATAAGCGCTGCCGTCGCTTGTCAAATGTGCGCCAAGAACTCCGCAATCGGCGCGCGATGACGGCGCAAGAACAACAGCGCCCGCGGCGTCGGCAAACAGTGCGCTCGTGTTGCGGTCGGCTTCATTGATGCGGCGGGACAGGATGTTGGCAGCAACGATCAGCACAGGTGCATTGTGCATGACGGCAAAGGCGGCGCCAAGTGTCAACGCATAGATGAAGCCCGCGCACGCTCCGGTCATGTCGATGCCGCCCGCACGCGACATGCCGAGCTTGTGTGCAACCAGCGGCGCAGTCGGAGGCAACAAGTGGTCGGGCGTGGAGGTTGCAAGCAACAGCAAGGCGACGTCGTGGCGTTTTATGTTTGCGGTGGCCAACGCGCGGTCGCCAGCCGCTATAGCCAGATCAGACAGCGCTTCATCGGGGCCAGCATAGTGGCGCGCGTCAATGCCGGTCCGCCGTTTGATCCACCCGGGCTCAAGGCCAAGCCGAGCTTCCAATTCAGCACTCGTCACGCGCAGCGCAGGTGCTTCATGTCCAAGTCCGATAATCTCAATGCTGCGGCTCATGTGCAGACCTCGTCCACAGCATCCGAAATCACCGCATACACTTTGGACAGCTCTTCCGTGCCCGTGCAGTACGGCGGCAATACATAAATCGTTGAGCCGAGCGGACGCAGCAGCACGCCGCGTTTGAGGCATGCGGCGCGCAACGGCAGCGCCGCGTCAGAAAGATAGCTGGCTGTGGCGCCTGCAAGATCGAACGCCGTGATCGTGCCAAGTTGGCGGACATTTGCAAAGCGCTTGTCATCGGCAAGTTCTGCAACGCAGCGTGACTGCAATCCGGCGAGGTCCGCGACCCGTTCCAGCACAGGCTCATTCTTCCAGATCTCGAAATTGGCCGCCGCCGCCGCGCACGCAATTGGGTTGGCCGTGTACGAACTCGAATGGAAAAACATCCGCGCCCGGTCTGTCGAAACGTGAGCATCAAAAATCTCAGATGTCGCAAGCGTTGCAGCCAATGGCAGCGACCCGCCTGTCAGTCCCTTCGCCAAGCAAAGGATGTCGGGCGCAATGCCAGCGTGCTCACAAGCAAACATCCGGCCCGTGCGGCCAAAACCCGTCATCACTTCGTCTGCGATTAGCAGTGCGCGATGCTTGGTGGAGATGCGGCGCATCTCTTTGAGCGTTGCGGCGCTATACATCAGCATGCCGCCCGCGCCGAGGATCAAGGGCTCGACAATGAGCGCCGCGACATCTCCCTTTCTGCACGTAGCCTCAAGTGCATCGAGTGTCTGCTGTTCACGCCCCGCCGCTGGAAACGGAATCCGGCCAACATCAAACAGCAGCGGCTCATAAGCCGCGTTGAAGACGCCACGCGCTCCCGCCGACATCGTTCCAATCGTGTCGCCGTGGTAGGCATTTTCCAGCGCTAAAATGCGCGTGCGGGCCTCGCCGCGATTGCGCCAGAACCCAAGCGCCATTTTAAGCGCCACTTCGACGGACGTTGAGCCGCTGTCGGAAAAGAAAACATGATCGAGGCCTAGCGGTGTCATCGCAACAAGGCGGCGCGCCACCGTCTCGGCGGGCTCATGCGTGAAGCCTGCGAAGATCACTTGATCAAGCTCAGCCGCCTGCCTCTGTATGGCGGCAATAATTTTGGGGTGCCCGTGTCCGTGCGTAATGACCCACCACGATGAAACCGCATCAAAGATGCGGCGGCCATCTGACGTTTCGAGCCATGCGCCAGCCGCGCGCGCAATCTCCGGCATGCCGCGCTCAAGCCCGTGCTGCGTGAACGGATGCCAGACGGGAGACGATTGAGTGCGGGTCATGGTCCGGACGCCCCCAGACCAAGGATATCTGCAACATTGAATGACACAGCGAACGCCTTTGCCAAAGCGTCCGGCGTCAGAGGTTCGAGATGCGGCAGGCGGCCTAAATGTTTGACGCCGCCCATCGCGCAAATGGCGCTCTGACTGTCAGCGTTTTCGCCGCCGATGAACGCTATGCCGAGGATCGGAATAGCCCTGCGCTTCAACGCTTCGATCGAGAGCAAGGAATGGTTGATCGTGCCAAGCCGCGTTGACGCGCACAAAATGACCGGCAGTTTCCAGCGCGCCAGAAGATCAACTTGCAGCAATTGGCGGCTGAGCGGCACTGCCAACCCGCCCGCGAGTTCAATCACCAGCGGACGCTCTGCCCGCGGCGGCTTCAATCGTGCGGCGTCGATTGCAACGCCGTCGCGCTCAGCCGCAAGGTGCGGCGAGGCCGGCATCGTCAAGCGATAAGCCTCGGGCAATATGCGGTCAGCTTGGAGCGCGCTCAAGCGGCACACAATTTCGCTATCAGTCTCGCCGTCCAATCCGGCCTGCACCGGCTTCCAATAGCAACCATCCAGCGCGCGCATCAGGCCGGCCGCAAAGACGGTCTTGCCAACGTCCGTATCGGTTCCCGCGATCACAATTTGAATGGTCATGCCGCAAACTCCGCTTCGGCTTCAGCCAAGGCGGTGATCAACGCTTTTAGGTCGGCTTCGCTGGTGTTGAGCGTGATCGTCAAGCGCAGCCGAGCGGTCCCTTCAGGCACGGTCGGTGGGCGAATGGCGCGGATATCAAAGCCTTGCGCCTTCAAAGCATCCGCCAGTGCAACGGCGCGTGTGTCGCTTCCAACAATGATGGGCTGAATTTGCGAGCCTGACGGCGTGTGCCGCGTCGCGGCTAAAAGGGTCCGGCCAGCGAACGCAATGCGTTCCTGCAGCTGCACGCGCCGCTCGGGCTCACACTCGACAATCTGCAATGCGGCCCGCACACTTGCGGCCATTAACGGCGAAGGCGCGGTTGCATAGATGAAGGAGCGCGCCCGGTTGACCAGGAAATCGCGCATCGCGCGCGGTGCCAGAACCAACGCACCCATCACGCCGAGCGCCTTGCCGCAGGTGTGTAACGACACGACATTCTCGCGGCCCTCAAGGTGCGCGCCAAGTCCCAGGCCGCCGTCACCGGACACGCCGGTTGCGTGGGCCTCGTCGATCACCAGCACGGCATCATTCTGGTCGGCAATCTCGATCAATGGGTCCAGCGGCGCGCGGTCGCCGTCCATGCTGTACAGGCTCTCAACCGCAATCCAGACTTGGCCCGTGCCGCCGCTTGTGCGCCATGCCGCGATCGCATCGGCAAACGCTTGCGCATCGTTGTGGCGCGCGGCGACGCGTGTGGCCTTCGATAATCGCATGCCCTCAAGCGCGCTGGCGTGGATCAGCGCGTCGTAGACGATCAGATCGCCGCGTGCGGGCAGCGTTGAAAAAATAGCTGTGTTGGCGACGAAACCGCCGCCGAAGAACAGCGCCGTTTCAGCACGGAAAAAGCGCGCGGCTTCCGCTTCAAGCGCTTCATGCTCGCTGTGATTGCCGCGCAGCAGGCGCGATCCGCCAGAGCCGATTGGCACGCCCCGGCCAATAGCGGCCAGCACGGCGTCGCGCAGAGCGCTCGAATCCGCGAGGCCAAGGTAGTCGTTGGACGCAAAATCAAGACCGCGGCGCGCTTCAAGCGTTCGCAACCGGCCGCGTTTCAAAAGCGCGTCAAGCGCACGCTCATGTGCTCCGGGCATCCTGCCGTCCCGCAGGTGTAACGGGCTCACGCTCACAAGAAGATTGGGCCTCGAGTTCCAGCGGCTTCAAGCCGAGCTTGGCGAACAAGCGGCTGTCGCTGTCTTCGCCAGGGTTTTCAGCAGTCAACAGCGTGCCGCCGACAAAGATTGAGTTGGCGCCAGCGAAGAAGCACAGCGCCTGCGTTTCATCGCTCATTTCGGTGCGCCCAGCGGACAGGCGGACGAACGACCTCGGCATCATGATGCGGGCAACCGCAATGGTGCGCACGAAATCGATGGCGTCGATCTTTTCGGCATTCTCAAGCGGTGTTCCGGTGATCGCGATCAGCATATTGATCGGCACGCTTTCAGGATGCTCGTCGAGGTTTGCCAGCGTCATCAACATGTCGGCGCGGTCTTGCGGGCCTTCGCCCATGCCAACGATGCCGCCCGAGCAGACTTTCATGCCGGCGTCGCGCACGCGGGCAAGCGTATCGAGGCGGTCGGCATAGGTGCGCGTGGTGATGACTTTTGAATAGTAGGCTTCCGACGTATCGACGTTGTGATTGTAGTAGTCGAGGCCTGCGCCGCTGAGGCGTGCGATGTCGTCATCCGACAACATGCCGAGCGTCATGCAGGTTTCCATGCCGAGTGCTTTGACGCCCTCGACCATGGCAACGACCGCGTCCATGTCGCGGGATTTCGGGCTGCGCCAGGCGGCACCCATGCAATAGCGCGTCGCACCTGCATCCTTGGCCTTTTTGGCCTCCGCAATGACGCGCTGAACTTCCATCAGTTTAGAGGCCTTGAGGCCGGATTCATGGTGTGCTGACTGGCTGCAATAGCCGCAGTCTTCAGCGCACCCCCCGGTCTTGATCGACAGCAGGCGGCTCATCTGCACGGCATTGGCATCGAAATTTTGGCGATGCACAGTCTGGGCGCGGAACAACAAATCCATGAACGGCAGATCGTAGAGGGCAAGCGCTTCTGCCCGCGTCCAGTTGTGGCGGACAGGCTGGTTAGCGGCGGTGTCGAGCTTGGTGACGGTCGAGGCCATCGGCGGGGTCATCTCCAGTTCGAGGCGGAGAACCGCCTTTGAGACCAGATGTTTGCACCGCTTCCCGCCCCGCGGGCAACCGCCAATTTGCCTCGCGGGCCCCGGCCAATGCGGTGGTTCGGCAGCGCGCCGGGTGCTGAAGCGCCCACCAACGCGGCAAATAAAGTCTGAATTGCCGCAACATAATTGCACTTGGCGTTGTTCAATCGGGCGTAACGTATACACGCGTTAATCATTGAATACTGGCCGCATTCTATTCAAAACTACGATCAACACACGCAGTGTATTGTTCAATTGGAACAGATCCTATGTAGGACTGGCCAAGTGTGCTGTCCGCTGCCCCCAGAATTCGCTTTAGAAGGGCCAGGCCTCATGGGCGCTAACAGTCAAAATACCGAACTCATGGAAGCCCTTGAGGCCGATGAACCGTTGAAGGAGCGCGGCTTTACCGCGTCCTGCGGGCCGACGGGTGCGGTTGTCGTGGACCGCTGGAACCACGTGCGCGGGGTTTGGCACTATCATGCCGGCCACTATTTCTGGACCGATGCGGGTTCGACACAGCCAAGCTTCCGCACGGAATCCCATGAAGGTGCCATCGACCACACCCTTAAAGTCATTTCAAAAAACTAAGCGGGCGGTGGTTAAGTCCCGTCCATCGATGCGCGGCGAAGTTCAAACGCGCGATCATGCGATAGCGACGGCAGGCGGCGGCGCACGTCGTCGAGGATCGAGAGGTCAATATCGGCGGTGATCACGCCCGGAGCGTCGCCCCCGTCAGCCAGAACCTGCCCCCAAGGCGATATGATCAGGCTGTGACCGAACGTCTCGCGGCCGTTTTCGTGGCGGCCACCCTGGGCCGCGGCAAACACGAACGATTGGGTCTCGATGGCGCGGGCCCGCAGCAAGGTGTGCCAATGGGCCTCGCCGGTGATGCGGGTGAAGGCCGCTGGCACGGCGATAAATTTAGCGCCGCCCTTGGCTAGTGCCCGGTGCAAAGCCGGAAATCTCAGATCGTAGCAGATCGTCAGGCCGAGCGGCCCCCACGGCAGGTCTGCGACGACGGCATCGCTTCCCGCCGCATAGCTTTCGCTCTCCCGGTACTGGTCGCCGTTGCCCAGATCGACGTCGAACATGTGGATTTTATCATAGCGGCACGCGATTTTCCCATCGGGCGCAATCAGATACGAGCGATTGGCCAATCGCCCATCGCCAAGTTTGATGGCCATCGAGCCAATGTGTAGCCAGCGTTTGAGGTCGCGCGCGGTTGCGGTGAATGCCGCAAGCGCTGTGTTGCCGGGTTCCGGTTCGAGCGCGGCCAAGAGTTGGGCGCGGTCGAGTTCCATAAGTGTCGTGCATTCCGGCGTTTGGATGTAATCCGCACCTTTTTGCGCGGCCTCGCGGATCAGCGCTATCGCCTCATGCACATTGCGTTGCACGTCGCGTCCCGAGCACAGCTGCACCAATCCGGCGCGGAACGTCGTTGGTGGAGAAGCCGCTGGCATTTGCTGGTTTACTCTTTGCTGGCCAACAGCGCGTCAAGTTTGCCGGAGCGGTCGAGCGCGTGCAGGTCGTCGCAGCCGCCGACGTGGGTTTCGCCGATCCAGATTTGCGGAACCGTGTTGCGTCCACCTGCGCGCTTGCATAGTTCGGCGCGCATGTCGGACCGCCCCGTCACATCGACTTCCTCGAATTGCGCGCCTTTGCGGCGCAGCAGATCCTTAGCCATGTGGCAGTAGCAGCAGTTGCCAGCGGTGTAGACCTTGACTTTGGGCATGTCGAAATGAAGCCGTCCTTCGCAGCCGACCACCGGCTCGACTTGAAAAATGTAATGGTTCTCAAGCATTGTGCAAGATTGCCACGGTGATTTTGCGGTCAGAAGTCGAATTCATCAACGCCTTTTGCCGCATATCACGCGTGAGGTTCGGTCACGAGGGCGAGCGTCAGCACATCAACGCGCGCCGCTGCGGCTTTTTTCAGGGCCTTGGTCGCGGCCGACACCGTGGCACCCGTGGTCATCACGTCGTCGATCAAAAGTACGGATTTCCCGGCGACCCGGCCGATGGCGTTTGGATGGACCGCAAACGCGCCGGCCACGTTCCGTTCCCGTTCGCGCCGCGTCAGGCCAATTTGGTGGGCCGTGGCACGCGTGCGGCGCAGCGCCAACGGCAGCAGGGTCTTTCCGGACATACGGGCCACTTCGGTGGCCAGAATTTGGGCTTGGTTGAAGCGCCGGGCCAACAGTCGCGACCGCGCGAGCGGCACAGGAATAATGATGTCAGCCGAGGCGACCAGCTCCGGTGCTGCCTGACACAGCCAGCGGCCGAACAAGCGGCGGGCGTCATGGGTATCGCGGAATTTAAAATCATGGATCAAATCGCGCATCAGGCCGTCATATCGGGCGACCGCACGAGCCCGCTCGAACGGCGGTGGGTGGGCGGCAGCCGCGGCTGAGATCATGATGCCGCCGGTGTCGTACGGCATCGGCAGGCCAAGGCGGTCGCATAATGGCGGACGGATAAAGTCCACACGCCGCCAGCACTCAGAGCAAAGCGCGTCATGATCAAGCAGGCGTGCCTGGCATCCAAGACAGAGCGGCGGCAGCACCACGTTCAATGCCGCACGCCATGCGCCGCCCCAAACCCGGCCAACGCCCAGCCACGTCCGGCGGACTGCGACATTCCCGTCGTCCCCGCCGTCATCGGATTGCGCGGCAGAGTTGTTCGTGTCTCCTATCGCCATCGTTTAAACCTAGCCGAAGATTTCTCCATTCGCGAGCCTTAGAGCAGCCCTGATGTCTGGTGCGCCGATCATTTTTGACCGCAACCTGTTGCGCCAGCGGCGCCAGCGCTATGCTGGCTCAGCCGCATCGCATGACTTTTTGCTGACGCGCGTGGCAGACGATTTTGCCGAGCGGTTGAGCATCGTGAAGCGGAACTTTCCGCAGGCCGCCTCCGTCGGCGCCTATCACGGGGTGGTGTCGGAGCGGTTACGTGGCGTAACCACTATCGGGGAAATCGTCGATATTGAAGCAACGCCAGCACTGCTCGCGCTATGCAAGGGCCCTGGTATAGGCGCGGATGACGAAGCGTTGCCGTTTGCAGACGCTAGCCTTGATCTCGCGGTCTCTGGCCTTGCCCTGCAATTGGTCAACGATGTGCCAGGCGTTTTGGCGCAGTTGCGCCGCGCATTGAAGCCGGACGGGTTGCTGCTGGCCGCACTTCTTGGCGGAGAAACACTGAAAGAATTGCGGCAAGCCTGGATCGAAGCGGAAGCGGACGTGACGGGCGGTGTGTCGCCCCGTGTTGCGCCGTTCGCGGATGTCCGCGATCTTGGCGCGCTTCTGCAGCGCGCAGGCTTTGCGTTGCCAGTTGCCGACAGTGATGTGGTACGCGTGACGTATGCGACGCCGCTGGCGTTGATGCAGGAATTGCGGGCAATGGCAGCAAGCAACATGCTCATGGAGCGCCGCCGCGTGCCGGTAACGCGCGGCCTGTTGATGCGCGCCGCTGAAATTTACACTGAGCGGTTTGCGTTGCCCGATGGCCGCATTCCAGCGACGTTTGAAATCATCACCCTGACCGCGTGGGTGCCGCACGACAGCCAGCAGAAGCCACTAGCGCCAGGCTCTGCTAAAATGCGCCTTGCCGATGCGCTGGGCGTTTCAGAGCAGGCCCTCAGCTCAAAAGATCGCGCAGCCAAGGAATAAGCGGCAAATCAGCGGGCGGCATCGGGTATTGGTTGAGCTTCAAAGCTGGAACCCAGGCGATTTTCTGGCCCTCGCGCGGGGTTAGTTCGCCCTCCCACGTCCGGCAGATATAGAGCGGCATCAGCAGGTGAAAGGTCTCATAAGCGTGACTCGCGAAATTGAACGGCCCCATGCAGGTCAAGCACACGTCAATGCCGAGTTCTTCTTTCAGTTCACGCTGGAGCGCATGTTCCGGCGTCTCGCCCGGCTCGATTTTCCCGCCTGGAAATTCCCACAAGCCCGCCATCGATTTGCCAACCGGCCGCTCGGCGATCAAAACGCGGTTGTCTATGTCAATAAGCGCGACGGCGGCGACGAGAACAATCGGCTTCATGCGCGCCGCGTCAATAGGTAGGAGGCTTCTTCCAATCGCGTGATGCCGCGTTTAGCGAGATGCTCGGATTTGGTCAGGCCATCGCGCGCTTCGAGCAATTCGATATCAAACGACGGCGACAATAGTTCGCGCACGCGCATCTGCGGGATCGCAAATGGCGGGCCGGACATTTCATTGGTGTTGTAGTCGAGGCCGATCAGCAAGGCCTTGCCGCCCGCAGGCAGCAGCTCTGCAAGTTTGGCCGCATAGCGCGGC
Organism: Hyphomicrobium sp.; assembly: GCA_013141015.1. Lineage (GTDB taxonomy): Bacteria > Pseudomonadota > Alphaproteobacteria > Rhizobiales > Hyphomicrobiaceae > Hyphomicrobium_B. The sequence continues at coordinate 34,007 of JABFRT010000027.1, forward strand.
TGCAACTCAGGCGGCATCGCCACAAGCGCCGCACGGTCGTAGAGCGCATCAATATGCGGGAAATTGGCGGTGTTAAGCGCGAAGAAATCTCCGCACCAGATTTCTATCGAGCCCGAGGATTTTATTTTAAACGGGCCGTCATGTCTGACTTCCGGCGTGACGCTGCGCTCGCTGAAAAATTCGTCAACCGCGAGTTCTGAAAGCTCTGCGCCGGTCACGCGATAGCCTTGGTCCGCCAGCCACGCCATATCGACGGTCTTGCCGCACAATGGCACGAGCACACGCGCCCCCTTCGGCACGCCGAGCCGCGGCCAATGCTTGACAAGCGCCGGCTGGACCTGCGGCTGATGAAAGCCGATTTCGCGTTTCTGCCAGCGCTCAAGCCAGAAATCTGGGGTCATTACGTTTGTCGCCTCTTCTCCCTCTCCCCTTGGGGAGAGGGCCGGGGTGAGGGGCTTCAATCAAGAGAAGGAAGCAAGACCTCAGCTTCTATAATCGGCATTGATCGAGATATACTCATGCGTCAGGTCGCAAGACCACACCGTTGCCGAAGCTTTGCCGACGCCGGCGTTCACGCGAATGACGATGTCGCGGTTCTTCATATAGGCCGCGACCGTTTTCTCATCATATTCGGCCGCCCGCTCGCCGTCGCGCGCCACGCAATGCGGGCCAAACCAGATGGCGAGTTTATCGCGGTCAGCGGCTTCGCCTGATTTGCCAACGGCCATCACCACGCGGCCCCAGTTGGGGTCTTCGCCAGCAATCGCGGTTTTCAGGATTGGCGAGTTCGCGCAGCTGCGGGCAATCGTGCGGGCCGCTGCCCAAGACTTTGCGCCCTCGACCTCAAAGGTCACGAATTTCGATAGGCCTTCGCCATCTTTCGCCACTTGAATGGCGAGGTCGCACATCAAATCGCGCAGCGCCAGTGAGAATCCGGTCAGCTTTTTCGATTTGGCTTTGCCGGCCGGCTTCTGGCCGCGTTTGGCGGCAGCGCCGGTTGCGAACGCCAAGCACGTGTCGCTGGTGGACGTGTCGCCATCAATCGTCATGCAGTTGAAGGTCGTGTCGGCATGTGTCGCCACCAACTCCTGCAACACATCAGTGTCAATCGCGGCATCGGTGAAAATGAAGCACAGCATGGTCGCCATGTCGGGCGCGATCATGCCAGCGCCCTTGCAGAAGCCATTGATCGTCACTTCCACGTCACCGATAAGCGCCTTGCGGGTGGCAAGTTTCGGGTAGGTGTCGGTGGTCATAATCGCGCGGGCCGCAGCTTCGAACGCGTCGGGCTTTGCATCCTTGGCCATCCCAGCCAGTAGGCCCGAGAATTTCGAAGCATCCAGCGGCTCGCCGATCACGCCGGTGGAGGCGACAAACACATCGTGCGGTTTGCAGGCCACCGCTTCGCTGGCGTGTTCCACGGTCAGATCAACGGCGTCGCGGCCCTTTTTACCGGTGAACGCATTGGCGTTGCCTGAGTTGACGACCAAAATCCGTGCCGTGCCCTTTTTCAAATGCTTGCGGCAGGCAAGCACTGGCGCGGATGCCGTTTTCGATTGGGTCAACACCCCCGCGGCAACCGTGCCCTCGTCCATGACCGCGACCAGCACGTCGGTGCGGCCCTTGTAGCGGATCCCGGCCTCGGCTGTTGCAAAGCGCACGCCGTCAATCGGCGGCAGTTTGGCAAGCGTTGCGGGGGCAAAAGGCGATACGGCGGGGGCTTTGGCCATGCGGGCAGCTCCGGTAAAATAACTGATGCATGCCTGAAAACAGATCGGGCCGCTCAAATCAAGCGGCCCGCTGCATTATGACAGTTATGAGGGTTGTCGGACTACTTCTTTTCGTCCGGCTTTGCGGCGTCCGGCTTCTTGTCGTCGGCCTTCGGTTCAAGCTGCTTGTTGCGTTCTTCGATAGCGGTTTTGATTTCGGGATCGACGAACTCAATTTTCGATTTGGCGCGCAATGCAACAGCCGACTGCTGCGCCTTCTGCAGCAGCTGCGACTGGATAATGCGGTCCTTGACGATGTCGAAGGCTGGCGGCTGCTTCATGCGCTTGTCTTCGATCTTGATCAGGTGCCAGCCGAACTGGGTCTTGACGGGATCGGAAACGTCACCTTTGGCAAGTTTGAACACGACCTCTTCAAACTGCGGCACCATCTGGCCGTGACCGAAGTAGCCGAGGTTGCCGCCATCTTCCTTGGAGCCCGGGTCCTTCGAATTTTCTTTCGCCAGCGCCACGAAGTCGCCGCCCGCTTTGATCTTTTCTTTCAGTTCCTTGGCCTTGTCTTCGGTCTCAACCAGAATGTGGCGTGCCGAGACTTCTTCTTCCGGCTTGATCAGCTTGACCTGATCATCATAGAGCTTGCGCGCGTCGGCATCGCTGACCGAGGCCTTGATGACCTTTTCGAAGTAAAGTTCGCGCAACGCCCGGCGCTTCAAGTACTTGAGGCGCGTTTCAAAATCGGCGCCCTGGCCGAGCTTTTCAGAGTCGGCCGCTTCGGCGAACAGCTGATTGTCGATCAGAAACTCCAGCAGCGACATGCGCTTTTGCACGGCCGGCATTGAGCCCATGTCGGCGCCGACTTCGCTGTCGGCAATGGCCAGATCAGCGTCGGTAATCGGCATGCCGTTGATGGTCGCAACCACCTTATCCTCAGCGAATGCCCGGCCTGAGACCGCAGGAAGGGCGGCACTGGCCAGCGCAACGGTCAAAACGGCCCTGACGGCTTGTTGGGCGAGACGGATCTTCAAAGGTCGGCTCCTTCAATCACGAAACGGACGTTGCATATAACGTTGAGGCTCGGCGGCGCAGCGCATACGGCTTGGATGCCGCACGACAGCACTGCAGCCGCCGCTTCTGCCAGCATTTCCGGGGCCTGGGTAGTCCCGCCCCCCGGCAAAGCCAAGTTAATATTTGGACATTGCAGGCGGGAGAGGTCGCCGGCCCGCGCTGCGTCAGCGTGCAAGCCGCAAAAAGGCCTCTGAACATTGACATTGGAGGGGGGCAGTTCTTATGTCTGGCCCGGACTTCGGGTCCGGACTGGAGAGGTAACGGCCTGCCGCCCTCTCTGGAACCAGGACGAGGCCCTGAAGACCCGGATAAGCCGGCGTGGCGGGAACCCCTCGCCGCGCATTTTTTGCTACCCGGTGTCTCGCCGGCCGCTTTTCAACACGGGTGACTAGGCGTTTCGAGCCCAGCACCCATCAAGGACGATTTGACCATGCTTTCGCTCGGCGGGCTTGCATCCAAGTTTTTCGGTTCTTCGAACGAAAGAAGGGTCAAAATTTTCCGGCCCAAAGTTGCGGCCATCAACGCACTCGAACCGGAAATCGAAAAGCTCTCGGATGATGAGCTGCGCGCCCGCACAGATATGTTCCGCCAGCAATTGAAAGACGGCGCTGATCTTGAAGATCTGCTGGTGCCGGCTTTTGCGACTGTGCGTGAAGCGGCAAAGCGCACGCTCGGCCAGCGCCATTTCGATGTGCAGATGATCGGCGGCATGGTGCTGCATCAGGGCGACATTTCGGAAATGAAGACCGGCGAAGGTAAAACGCTGGTGGCAACGCTGCCTGTGTATTTGAATGCGCTTACCGGCAAAGGCGTCCACGTCGTCACCGTCAACGACTACTTGGCCCGTCGCGATAGCGAATGGATGGGCCAAGTCTACCGTTTCCTCGGCCTCACCGTCGGCGTCATTGTGCATGATATGTCGGATGAAGACCGCATGGCCGCCTACGCTTGCGATGTGACCTACGCCACCAACAACGAACTCGGCTTCGACTACCTGCGCGACAACATGAAAATGCGCATGAACGAGATGGTCCAGCGCGGCCATTCGTTCGCCATCGTCGATGAAGTCGACTCGATCCTGATCGACGAAGCCCGCACGCCGCTGATTATCTCGGGCCCCCTTGAAGACCGCGCCGACCTCTATCAGAGCGTTGACGAACTGATGAAGAACTTGGTGCCGGAAGACTTCGAGCTCGATGAAAAGCAGCGTCAGGTTTCGCTGACCGAAGCTGGCAACGAAAAGATGGAAGGCCTGCTCAACGCCGCTGGCGTGATGAAGGGCTCGCTCTACGACATCGATAACGTCACGCTGGTGCATCACGTCAATCAGGCCTTGAAGGCCCATAAACTTTTCCAGCGTGACAAGGACTACATCGTCAAAGGCGATCAGGTCGTCATCATCGACGAGTTTACCGGACGCATGATGCCGGGCCGGCGCTATTCGGAAGGCCTGCATCAGGCACTCGAAGCGAAAGAGCATGTCGAGATCCAACCGGAAAACCAGACGCTGGCCTCGATCACCTTCCAGAACTATTTCCGCCTCTACAAAAAGCTTGGCGGCATGACCGGCACGGCGATGACAGAAGCCAGCGAGTTCATGGATATCTACGGTCTTGAAGTCATCGAGATCCCGACCAACGTCAACGTCAAGCGCCTTGATGAAGACGACGAGATCTATCGCACGCAAAAGGAAAAGCTGGCAGCCATCGTCATGTCGATTGCCGACGCCAGCGAGCGCGGCCAGCCTATCCTGGTCGGCACCACGTCGATTGAAAAGTCGGAACAGCTTTCCGAGCTGCTCAAGGACCACAAATATTTCCGCGATCTTGGCGCATCACTTATCGAACAGGCCGCCGCGTTGAAGGCTGGCAAGGAAGAAGAGCTGCGCAAGCATTTCACTTCGACCGGCGAGATGTTGATCAAGCTGGCCAGCGCTGCCAAGGGCAAGGGCGACCCAGTGCCCCATCAGGTGCTGAATGCGCGCTATCACGAGCAGGAAGCCAGCATCGTGGCACAAGCCGGCGTGCCGGGTGCGGTGACGATTGCAACCAACATGGCCGGACGCGGCACCGACATTCAGCTTGGCGGCAACGCTGAGTATCGCATGAAAGACTGGATCGCCGAGCAGGTGGCGGCTGGCCGTGAACCGGATGACGCGGCAATCAAGACGCAGCGCGCCGTCGTTGTGGCCGATATCGCCGCCAAGAAGCAGAAGGCACTGGAGGCAGGCGGTCTTTACGTGCTGGCGACCGAACGCCACGAAAGCCGGCGTATCGACAACCAGTTGCGCGGCCGTTCAGGCCGTCAGGGCGACCCCGGCCGCTCCAAGTTCTATCTGGCGCTCGATGACGATTTGATGCGCATCTTCGGCTCTGAACGCATGGACAAGGTGCTGCAGACACTTGGCCTGAAGGAAGGCGAGGCGATCACCCATCCGTGGATGAACAAATCGCTTGAGACCGCGCAGAAAAAGGTCGAACAGCGCAACTTCGATATCCGCAAACAGATCCTGAAATACGACGACGTGATGAACGACCAGCGCAAGGTCATGTTCGAACAGCGTCTCGATATCATGGCGCAAGACGATGTGTCGGAAACGGTTGAAGACCTGCGCCATCAGCTGGTCAACGAACTCGTCACGCGCTTCATTCCGCCCGCCGCCTACGCCGAGCAGTGGAATGCGGCCGGGCTCAAAGAGCAAGTCGCGATGATTTTCGATCTCGATTTGCCGGTCGCCGAGTGGGCGGCCGAAGAAGGCATCGCCGACCAGGAAATCCGCGAGCGTTTGATCACCGCGACCGACGCGCGCGCCGCGCAAAAGTCAGAAGAGCTCGGCCGCGATCTCTACGGCCAGATTGAAAAGATGGTGCTGCTGCAGACGCTCGATCACTTGTGGCGCGAGCATCTCGTCACGCTCGAGCACTTGCGTCAGGTGATCGGCTTCCGCGCCTACGGCCAGCGCGATCCGCTCAACGAATATAAGTCGGAAGCATTCGTGCTGTTTGAGAACATGCTCGGCAAACTGCGCGAGAACGTCACCGGCCAGCTGATGCACGTCGAATTGGCGCCGCCGGAAGAGCAGCCGGCCTTGCAGCCGGTTGAACTGCCGCCGATGGAAGCGCACCACATCGACGCGACCACGGGATTCGATGAACTCGACCCGGAACTCGCTATGGCGGACGCTGCAATCTCGGGCGCCCGGGCGCGCCGCTTTGCACCGCCAGAGCCGGAAAAGCGGGCGCCTCTGCAGGTCCGCAAGGGTGAGGGCGACGTTGATCCGAAAGACGCTGCAACCTGGGGCCGGGTCTCGCGCAATGCGTTGTGTCCGTGCGGATCAGGCAAGAAATACAAGCATTGCCACGGTAAGGTTGAATAAGCCCGCCGCTGTAGTCGAAACAAAAAAAGCCCCGGCTCTCATGCGAGGGCCGGGGCTTTTTTGTGTGCCGAGCTTCCGTTCAGTGGCCGTCTTTGCTTGGCTCGCTTGAGCCGTGACTATTACCATGCCCGGCGATCCTATCGGACAACGCCAGCAACACGCTGGAGACCACAAACACCACGTGAATGATGACCAGCCAATAGAGCACTTTTTCGTTCTCCGGCGTCACGGTTCTCAGCGACATGAATTGTTTCAACAGCTGCACTGCCGAAATCGCGACGATCGACGACAGCATCTTCAGTTTCAAAGCGCTGAAATCGATGGTGCCCATCCACTCCGGCCAATCCTTGTGGTTGGTGTGATCGATCTTGGAGACGAAGTTTTCGTAGCCTGAGAAGATCACGATAATCAGCAGCGAGCCGGTCAAAGCCAGATCAACCAGCGTCAGCACGCCGAGGATCGCGTCGGATTCCGACAGCGTGAACGCGTGCAGCGCAAGGTGGCCGAGCTCAGCCAGAAATTTGATCAACAGCACGATCAGCGAGATTGCCAAGCCGAAATAGAATGGCGCCAGCAGCCAGCGTGAGGCAAACAGCGCCTGCTCAAGAAAATTTTCAATTTTGCCGTGAGGCGCACGTGGTTCAGACATGTCAGCCATTGTCTCCTGGATAATCCGTGTCAGATTGCCTGTATCGCACGAAAGCCAGCGCTCGCAAGCGCGAACGCACAATGGCGGCCTGCATCATATTCAGGTCTGTAACGGGCGGCTCTTGAAACGGTTGGCCTCAGCCGGGGGGCGTGTCCGACGCATCGGCGTAAGGCCGGGCTGGGCGCGTGCGCGGCGCCGAGTTGCCTTCGATCCGGCGTGGCATGGTGGCGGGCGCTGGCACCTCGCGCAGCCACTGGTCCTGTTCGCGGATGCCGGTCAATGTCGGTGTGCAGGCGTTCAGCGGGCCAGCATCGGCAACGCGGCTGACACGCTCGAAATGATAGCGTCCATCGCAGACGCTGACAGCGACCGGCTTGCGCAGCTGTTCGAACGCGTCATAGCCCTCTTTGAGATTGGTCCAGAAACCGATCCACGGGGAATCGGCGTTAGCCTTCATGTTGTCATCGGTCATGCGGAACGGAAACACATGGATCGGCACGACGTCCTGGCCGCCATCAATCGCGGCATCCGTCAGGTTATGAATTTCATCCATCACCGGATTGGTCATCGCGAAGCAGCCGACAGACGAACATCCGCCGTGAATGAGGATGTTGTCGCCTGTGCGCGCCTGAGACTGATCGAGGATATTCGGGAAGCCAATATTCAAAGACTTCGGCCAGCGTCCGACGTGCCGGGTTTGCTGGCGGTTGACGGTGTAGAACCCTTCCGGCGCCTGTTTGTCGCCGTCGCGCATCTTCGGGCCGACAGAGCCGGACCAATGGCAGATCGGGTAAGTTGCAAACAGCACAAACGCGCCGTCCTTTTCCTTCCATACTTCCAGTTCGGACTCGGTCTTGAACACGCGGATCACGATGGGCGCGGAAAGCCGGACGCCCTTCTGCCGCATGCGATCCTGGAAGTCGGCGATGTTTGGCGTATTAGGAAGCGGCAGGGCGCCAGAAGCGGCAGCCCGTTGCCGCTCGATCCGGTCGGCGGCGACATCTTTCAATTCGATTGTCAGGGCGCTGGCGGGCTGGCTGAGAGCTGCAATAGAGGCGGCGGCGGCGCTGGCGCACGCCAGTACTTGAGCAAAAGCCCAAACGCACCCTCTCAACCGCTGCGCAACACTCAACCTCATGGACGTTTCGCCCAACCCCGTAACTGACTGACCCGTCTGCGGACAATAATCGCTTGGGGCGAAAATTCGTAGTGCCATTTTGCATCCAACCACAGGTCCGTTAAGCCCCTGAGTTGGTTTAACTCTTTGCCGGAGCGCCCGGGCAGCGGTTTTCGATTGGGGCGTCGCCGGCAAGATACACTCCGGCCGGCTCGAAACCATATGAGCCGCGGCAAACGTGAACCTTTGGCGGCAAATGGCTGGCTTCAAACAGGTCATGGCCGGTTTTCAGCGTCTGCCAGAAAGGCATCGCTGGATGGCCGGCATAGGCTTTGACCCGCTCGTCTGTCAGGCGGAACGGGAAAACCTGCACCTGGAAGCGCTTCTGCCCGCCCGCCAGGGCCGCCGTGACCAGTTGCCAGATCTCGGCCATCTGGCTGTTGGTCATCGCGAAGCACCCGACCGACGCGCATCCGCCATGAACCATGATCAAGGACCCCGTCCGGCCATTGGCGGTGTCGAACGCGTTCGGGTAGCCAAGGTTGAAGGAGCGGAACCAGCGGCTGTTGGGATTGAGCGCGGCTGCGTCAACCGAATAGAAGCCTTCGGGTGCCTGGTGGTCGCCCTGCTGCAGTTTGGGCCCAAGCGTGCCGGACCAGCGGCAAATGGAATAGGTCGCGAAGCGGTGGAAAACGCCGTCGCGTTTCATCCAAAGTTCCAACTCAAACTCGCGTTTGAAAATGCGCATAAAAATAGGCGCGCCTTCCGTCACGCCATGCGCGCTCAAGCGCTGCGGCAATCGCGTGACGTCGGGCGCACCGCGCATGCCAAGTCCAAAGGATGCCCGCCAACGCCGCTCAGCGCGTTCAAACGAAATCGCACTCTCGTCACTTGCAGGCCCAAGCGGAAACCACAGCGGCGCTAAGAATATCGCAAAACCCGCGAACGCAGCAAAGGCCGTCAGGAAGAGGAGACGCGGCCATCGGCGCCGGGTTTTGCGCATTACGGGCTGTTGCCGGTCTCTGGGTCCAAGGATCACGGGCACGGTAGGTGGACTCTATTTCTCAAAAGCCGGTCAGGGCCGCGCGTTGGCAACCGGACTAGGTAGAGTGTTAGGTGCGGACGCCGGCATGACGCCGCTGGCAGCTGCCGATTGCGCGGCCTTGGCGGCGTTGATGTCGGCGAGCGTCGGCTCAACATCCGAACTCACCAACCCCTTCAATTTATTGCCGCTCGCCACTTCGGCGTCGGGCGCCGTTGGCAGCGGCGTGAAGGCGGCAATCACCGGCTTTTGAAACGCCGGGCACGCGCCATCCGGGTCCGGCTTGCTTTGTGCTGTCACGTTGACAACGTAGCGCCGCTCGCACACGGCAATGCCCGGCGGCAGGCGATGCGTTTCGAAATGATCGTAGCCCTGCTTCAGGGTTTTCCAGAACCCGAACCATTTGTGGCTCTTCATCTGCGCCATACGCGCGTCCGTCATGCGGAACGGGTAGGCGTGCAACTGAAAGCTCGGCTGGCCGGCCTTCAAAGCTTCGCGCGTCACGCCGTAGATCTCTTCCATCATGGCGTCGGTCATCGCGTAGCACCCGGCCGAGCGGCACTTGCCATGCACCATCACGGAATCGCCTGTCCGGCCGTGGGATTTGTCGAAGCTGTTGGGGTAGCCGAGATTGAACGACAGATAGAATTTAGAGTTCGGATTCATCAATACGGGCGTGATGGCGTAGAAGCCTTCGGGCGCCTGTTTGTCGCCTTGAGCGAGTTTCGGCCCAAGTTCGCCCGACCAATTGCAGATCGGGTAGGTTTTGAAATGGTAGAAGCGGCCGTCATCGCGCTGCTTCCAAATTTCAAGTTCGGATTCTTCCTTGAAGATGCGCACGAACACCGGGGAGCCCGCCTGCATGCCCTTCTTGGACAGCATTTCGAGCGTCTCTTTGCCAAGCGGTACTTCCGACGGCGCCGGAATAACAGGCGCGTTCGAGCAAGCGCCTAGCGAAAGCCCGGCCAGCAAACTCAAGCCAATAAGAAATCGTCCCCGTCGCATCTCAAAAATCGTCCCGTCTGAACTCTTGCAGCACGCAAGCCGTGGGCTTGCAGGTCTACCCCTGACGCAAACGCTAAACCAAAGAATATGCTCGGCTTTTTGACGCCTATTGCAACGCTGTCAAGGCAGGTAAGGCTATGATTGAGGCCACAGCACGGCCAAGCCCGGCCTGCCAATACAGCTTATCGTCCGATTGAGAGGAAGCGGTCGTGCCGCTGTCTGCGGATCTCTTCCGCGGATTTGCCGTCAAATTCGGAGAGCGCCCGGGCAATGGCATTGCCTGTGGCTATGATCACGGACTCACGGTCGCGATGCGCGCCGCCAACGGGCTCCTTGACGATCACGTCGATCACGCCGAGCTGGTCGAGGTCTTGCGCGGTGATCTTCATGTTGGTCGCGGCTTCTTCCTTCTTCTTGGCATCGCGCCAGATGATGGAGGCTGCGCCTTCCGGCGAGATCACCGAGTAGATCGCATGCTCCAACATCAAGATGCGGTTGGCAGTGGCAATCGCAATTGCGCCGCCCGAGCCGCCCTCACCAACCACGACCGCGATGATCGGTACGCCGAGCTTCAAACAGCAGTCGGTTGATCGTGCAATGGCTTCGGCTTGGCCGCGTTCTTCAGCGCCAATGCCAGGATAAGCGCCCGGCGTATCGACAAACGTGATGACGGGAAGGCCGAACCGCTCGGCCATCTCCATCAGGCGGACAGCCTTGCGATAGCCCTCGGGCTTGGCCATACCGAAGTTGTGTTTGATGCGGCTTTCAACGTTATCATCGCCTTTTTCATGGCCCATGACCATAACGGAGCGGCCGCGGAATTTGCCGATGCCGGCAACAATCGCCTCGTCTTCGGCGAAGTAGCGGTCGCCAGCCAGCGGCGTAAAATCTTCGATCAGCGCGCCGACGAAACTCAGGCAATGGGGCCGCTCGGGGTGGCGCGCAACCAGTGTCTTCTGCCACGGCGTCAGCTTGTTGTAGATGTCGATCAGCCCGGCCTTGGCCTTCTGTTCCAGCTTGCCGATTTCGTCGGCAATCTGCGGACCCTTGCCGTTCTTTTGCATGGTCTTGAGTTCGGCGATCTTTTTCTCAAGCTCAAGGATGGGCTTTTCGAAGTCGAGATAGGTATGAAGAACGGGAGATGCGCTCACGGGCAGCAGCCTTTCGGAGTGTTGAAAAAAGGGCGCACCAGCAACATTGGCGGCGCATCACCTCAAGCAGGGTCAAATCTATACGAATTTTCGCTCCCCGTGCCTTGGGGTGTCAAGGCGGCATGGGTCGGGGTGATAAATGGTCTGTGTGTCCGGTGGGTATTCAATGTGTGTTACGGCCGTTAATGGGTGTTACCAGACAGCCTCTTAACCCAAGGTGCGGCGGCAAACAGCAGCCCTGCGGCGATTGCGACCAGGCCCGCCTGGGTCAGGAACGCCGAGGCGAGGGCTGCTGGGTCTTCGCTGCGAAAGCCGCCGCCCAGCACCCCGGCCAATTTGTTGCCGAAGGCGGCTGCCAGGAACCACAGCCCAAGCACCAGCCCGGTCATGCGGGCAGGCGCCAGTTTGGTCATGGTTGATAGGCCAACGGGGCTTAACAGCAACTCACCAATCGTTTGCAGCAGGAACAGGCCAATCAGCCAAAGCGGCGACACCTTGCCCGCCGCCGCCAAAGTTGCAGCCGGCACCATCAGCAGAAACGACGCTGACAGGAACAGCAACCCAATCGCAAATTTGATTGCTGGAGACGGCTGACGCGCGCCAAGCGCGATCCACAACGCCGCGAACATTGGCGCCAGCAAAATTACGAAGATCGGGTTGATCGATTGAAACCACGCCGACGGGAACGGCACGCCGGCAATCTCGTTGCGCGTCAGCCGGTCGGCAAACAGCGCAATCGTCGTGCCGGCTTGTTCAAAGATCGCCCAGAATATCATGGCCGCGATAAACAACACGCCGATGGCAGCGAGGCGCTGGGCGTCGTCATGCGGCTGGCGCGCGGCGTAGATAATGCCGGCGATGGGCAGCGCCAGAAACAGCCAGCGCAGCCACGCGAAATCCGGCTGATCCGAGGCAAGCGCAAGGGCCAGCAGCGCCAGCGTGCCGCCGATAACCGCAGCGCCGTGTTTGATCAGCGCCGGCGTGTCGCGCGCCTCAGTGTCATCGCCGCTGTGGGGCTCGGCCAATCCAGCGGCATTGCGTGCGAATGTCAGCATGGCCAACGTCATGCCGATGCCGGCTGCCGCAAATCCCCAGTGCCAGCTGTGCGCCGGGTCAAAGCCATTTGACGAGAGCCAGCCTTTGAACCACACGCTTTGCGCCAGAAAGCCTGTCACCAGCGGCGCAATAAACGCACCGATGTTGATGCCCATGTAGAAAATCGAGAAGCCGGCATCGCGGCGCGTGTCGCCGGGCGCATACAGCGCGCCAACGAGTGCCGAAATATTCGGCTTGAATAATCCCGTGCCAAGCGCGACGAGCAGCAGCCCGGGATAAAACGTCTCGATCGACGGCACGGCAAGCGCATAGTGCCCGAGCGCGATCGTCCATCCGCCGAGCAGCACCGCGCGGCGTGCGCCCAAAATTCTATCGGCAAGGAACCCGCCGGGAATGGCCAGCATGTAAACGGCCATCGTGTAGTTGCCGTAGATCCGGCCCGCGTCCTGCGTTTCAAAGCCAAGCCCGCCGCTGGCAATGGGGGCCACCATGAACAGCGTCAGCAGCGCCCGCATGCCGTAATAAGAAAACCGCTCCCATAGTTCGGTGAAGAACAGTGGCGCGAGGCCGCGAGCGTGGCCGGCAAGAAATGGCGTTCGCCGCGGTGCATGTGGTGTGATTGGGTTCATGTGGCTTACCTTGTCTGCCCTTGCAGGCGCTGTCAAAGCCCGTCGCGTTCGAATTTGGCATGCCGCGTTACCCGGCCTTAACCGTGCGCCGCCTTGCCGATGCGGCACAGGTGTTTCGCCCGCATTGCGCTGCCAAAGTTTACGCGGCCGTCAACCATGGCGGCGTAAGGGGGAGGCATCACGCAATTGCTTGCGAAGGCAAAGATGACGGCCAGCACACTTCACACCTCAAACATCCCAGCAACACCCGCACAATCCGGCCTGCCGCGGCTGGCGGCCATGTTCGTCGACAGGCGCTATAGCGTGTCGCGTCCCAAGCTGTTGTTCGCCGTCGCCCTGCTCGATGGTGTGTCGGTTTGGCTGTCGAGCATGATTGCGGCGCATCTGGTTGATGGCGCGGCCGGGTGGCCAGCCGCAATCCGCGGCGGCCTGGTTGCGGTGCTGGTGATCTCAGCCCTGCATGTCAAATGGTCATACTCCGTTTCAGCTCTCAGAAGCGCACCTGCGCAATTCGCCAAGGTCGTCATGGCGCTGATTACGGTGTTCCTGATTCTCACCGGTGCGGCCTATCTGGCAGGGCGCGTTCCCTCATCGCCGAAGTTCGTGATTGCCTGGCTGATGCTGGCGCTGGTCATGCTCGCTGTCATTCGCATTGTCGCGTCGCGCGTGGTCGATAGTTTGACGCGCGCCGGGCTGCTGGTCCGCAAGACCGTCATCGTCGGCGGCGGCAAGGAAGCCGATGATCTGATCGCCGCGCTGGCGGCAGACGGCGCGGCGCATCTCAAAATTCTAGGCGTGTTCGACGATCGCCAGGACGAGCGCGTGTCTGAAAGCACCTCCGCCCTGGCGCGGCTTGGAACCTTCGAAGATCTCGAAGCCTTCTGCCGTGATTCCGGCATCGATCTGCTGATCGTCACCGTGCCGACGCGCGCCGAAGACCGCTTGCTGCAAATTCTGCAGAAACTTTTCACGCTGCAAATCGATATCCGCGTGTCTGCCATGACGTCGAAGCTGCGGCTGAACTCAAGCGCCTATCACTACATCGGCAAGGTGCCGATGCTGGCCGTGATGGACAAGCCGCTGACCGACTGGGATCGCGCGCTTAAAAACATCGAAGACCGCGTGCTCGGCGCGCTGCTGTTGATTGCTGTTGCGCCCATTATGGCGCTGACGGCGCTGGCCATCCGCCTCGACAGCAAAGGACCAATCTTCTTCAAGCAGAAGCGCTATGGCTTCAACAACGAGCTGGTCGAAGTTTTCAAGTTCCGCTCGATGTACGCCGAGCAGTCGGACGCCACCGCCAGCAAACTTGTAACGCGCGGCGATTCCCGCGTCACGCCGGTCGGCCGCTTCATCCGCCGCACCAGCATCGACGAACTGCCGCAGCTGTTCAACGTTCTTCTTGGCACCATGTCGCTGGTCGGTCCGCGTCCGCACGCCACCCAGGCCAAGGCCGGTGAGGATCTCTATCAGGATGTCGTGCAGGGCTACTACGCGCGCCATCGCGTCAAGCCCGGCGTCACCGGCTGGGCGCAGGTCAACGGTTGGCGCGGCGAGACCGATACCCACGACAAGATCCAGGCACGCGTCGAATACGATCTCTACTACATCGACAATTGGTCTGTTCTGCTTGATCTCTACATCATCGCGTTGACACCTTTCTCACTGCTATCGGCCAAAAATGCTTACTGAAACGCAGGCGCTCATCTCCGGCTGGACAATCAACGCGCGGACCCTGGCGGGCGTGATCGTTGCTGCCGCTATCGGCGCCAGCACGATTGTATTTTCCGAGCCCGCCATTGCTGACGCATTGATGGCTGTCGTGATCGTCGTCTTGCCGGTTCTTGGCACAGTGCGTTTTGGTAAAATGGCACTGCTGAATTTTGCCATCTGGGCGGCAGTCGTCGCGCTTGGCATCGCTGCGTCCGGCATGTCGGTTACCTTAGATACGGCGATCAAACACCAGCTGGTCACGCTGTTTTTGGCGGGCGGGGCATTTGTGTTGGCCGGATACATAGCCGCCGATCCCTTGCCGCGCATCATGCTGGTTTTCTGGTGCTATGTTGCGGCGTGCCTGGTTGCAACGGCTGCGGCGTTGGCTGGATACTTCAACCTCGTGCCATCGGCCTTTGATCTCTTCACCAACTACGGCCGTGCGCGCGGCACCTTTAAAGACCCCAATGTCTATGGCGCCGCGCTCGGGCCCGCGATCACCTTCGCGGTGTGGATCATGCTGCGCGAACCCGCCAAGCGCGCCTATGTGGCGGCGTTCATCGTTTTGCCGCTGGTCATCGGGCTGCTGCTCAGCTTCTCGCGTGGCGCGTGGATCTCGGCTATCATTTCGGTCGCAATCCTCGGCGTTCTGACCATGCTCACCTCGCGGCGGAAAACCGATTTTCACAGACTCGGCGTGGTCAGTATTGCGGGTGTGGTCGCCGCTGCGCTCGCGCTGTTTGCTGTTCTGCAGGTCGAGCAAGTCAGATCACTGTTCAGCGAACGCGCCAGTCTCGATCAGAGCTACGATGCCGGGCCGGAGGGTCGTTTTGGTGGTCAAGAAAAGGCGCGCAATCTTATTCTTGAAAATCCGTTCGGCATCGGCACACATACGTTCCGCGAAAAGTATCACCACGAAGAGCCCCACAACGTCTACCTCAGCCAGTTCCTCAACGCTGGATGGCTCGGCGGAATGCTGTACGCAATCTCAGTGCTCGCAACCGTTGTAATCGGCTTGCGGGCCGCGCGCTTCAACGGCGCTTTGCAAGGCGGGTTCGTGGTTGCCGGCGCGGCGTTTGCGGGCGTGGCCTTCGAAGGCTTCGTGATCGACAGCGATCACTGGCGGCATTTTTTCATTGTGATGGCCTGCGTCTGGGGCCTGGCCGACGCACGCGCGCCGGATATCGACCCATCCCGCCGCCGTGATGATCCCGTGGACGAGGCATTTGACGAGGCCGCCGCGCAAGCCTGAATCGAGCGGCGATGCACTATACGCCCTTATCGCCGGTGACGACTTTTTCCATCCAGTCTTCAATCGTGGTCGTGCCGATTTTCTCGACCGTTTCGCGCTCATCCTTGCGCACAACGTCTTGCAATGCGTCGATGCGCTTCCACTCGCAGAACGGCGTTTCGTCTTCGACGCCCGGCGCATAGCGTGACGGCTCGGCCTTGTCATAGCGATGAATGTAGCGCGGACAATTCATCCACGTTTCATGGACGGAGACCTTGACCACCATTTCGGCTTCTTTGAACAGCTTGAGTTCAGCCCCCGCAACGATCAGCTCGGCCCGGCCCTGGAGGCGCAAGCGGAAGGGCTTGATGAAATCGATGAACAGCATGCCAATCTCGGGATTGGCTGCAATATTGCCCATCGACAAATACATGCCGTTGCCGTCGTAGCTTGGAAACAGCAGCGTATTGGCGTCCGCCACTTTGACGAAGCCGGGCGTGCCGCCCTTGTACGACACCGTCGGCCGGCCCTTGTGGTCAATTGAGGTCAGGAAAAACATATCCCGGCTTTCGATGAACGCTTTCGCCATGTCATCGACTTCGGGCTTGACGGTGATCGCTTCAATGCGGTCTGCGAGATTGCGCGTATCGAACGCCATCTGCAGGGCACGGTGGTTGTCTCCGTAAAGGCGGCTCATGGTGGGCTCCCGGTGCTGCTTGCTTTGGCATAAACCACACTGCCACGGCTTCGTCACGCGCAACGCAAGCCGCAAATCTCACAAAATATGAAGCGCTGAAAAAATAGAAAAGGCCAAAAAAAACACCGGTTCGTTTTGCGAACCAGCGCTTATCTTGGCCTTCCCGGCACTTTAGCAAGTATGCCACAGATGAGCGTCACGCTCAACGGAAATCAGCGTTAAGCGCCAGCTGAGTTATCCCCGTTTGGCTATGTCTTGGCCAGCGGGTGATGATCGTTGACCAGCTTCTTCAAGCGCTCCTGGAGCACGTGGGTATAAATCTCGGTTGTCGAGATATCGGCGTGACCGAGCAACTGCTGGACCGCGCGCAAGTCGGCGCCGCGATCTAAAAGGTGGCTGGCAAAGGCGTGCCGCAACACGTGCGGCGACACGCGCTCGGGGTCGAGGCCCGCGTCAACAGCCACGTCTTTCAAATCCTGGGCGAAGCCTTGCCGCGTGACGTGGCCTTCAGCGGCCTTCGACGCGAACAGCCACGGCGAATTGTCGAAGCGGCCGGAAACCGTAAGATAGCGATCAAGCGCATCGCGTGCCGCCGGGTTCAGCGGCACCAGGCGCTCGCGCCCGCCCTTGCCTTTGATGGTCAGCACGCGCCGGTCGCCGCGCAACACGGCACGCGGCAGCGAGACAAGTTCGCTGACGCGCATGCCGGTGGCGTAAAGCATCTCAATCAGGCAATGGAAGCGCAAGGCGCGGAACAGATCCCGGCCTTCCTGACCGTCAATCCGCTTTTGTGCTGCTGCAATCAGGGTGTCGACTTCGGCGATACTCAACACGCGCGGCAGCGTGCGGGCGCGCTTGGGTCCACTCAAACCACTCGCCGGGTCCGCTTCAACAATGCCTTCAGCACTTAGAAACTTGAAGAACTGACGCACGGATGACAGCCGCCGCGCGCGTGATGCCGCCGCCAAGCCGTCTTCCGTCAAAGACTGCAGATACGCTTGGATATCCTTGGCGCCGGCTTTCTCAAGGGTACGTGAGCGGCTGTCGAGGAACGCCAGAAATGCGTCGAGGTCGCGGGTGTAGGCTTGCAGCGTGTTGTCTGCGGCGCCGCGTTCAGCGCCGAGCATTTCAAGGAAGGCTTTGACGTGTTGCCCGCCCGTGCTCATGACCCTCGTTGATCCTCAATTGGCCGTGCTGCGCGGCCACGCGCCAAGCAGGGCTTCAAGGCCCAGCCGGCGCGCGTCGGCGTCAAGGCCTGCGCGTTTCAAGGCGCGGATGCTATCACCAAGCGCAATCATGTGCGCGCCTTCCGCGCCGTTCGGCCCAAGCGACTTCATGGCGAGCAGAACCGTGCGGCCGAACTCCTTTTTCTTGGCGGCGTCCTGCAATTCGGAAAGCACGCCGGTTTCGGGCAGATAACCGGTTGTGGGTTGCGGCGTGCGGCTGGCGGCCTCCCACAACGGAATCGGCACATTGTAGGAGAGCGCATCGAGCACGGTTGCCAAGCGATGCAAATCGTCGGGCCGGAAGCGGCCGCTCTGCGCGACGGTGTCGAGTGCATTCAGGCTTTGCCCGCGATCTGTGAGATTTGGGTCGGCGATGTCGGCAAGTGCCAGCCAGTGGTCGAGACTACCGCCCGGACGGCCCTGCACGTTGGCTGTCGCAATCCACCGGCGGGCCAGATCATATTGACCTGATGCCAAGCCGATTTCTGCTCCCGTTTCAGCGAACCAGCTGATCTCAGGCTGCGGATTGAGCGCGGCGATCACAGGTGCCGCCATCTGCAAGGCCAGAAACAGAATGCCGTTGCGTTTGGCGTCATCGATGAAGGCGCGCACGAGACGGGTTTTTTTCATCGGCGTTTGCTCAGCTTCCGCCGACTTGAACAGTGCGGCGCGCCGGAAAGCGCCTTGCAGTTTTCCACCCGCCAACAGCGTGTCGGCCGTTTCCGGATTGGCGTTGGCCCGGTAGATCGCCGCCAGCATGTCAGGTGCCAGCGCGTTGAGCTTGGCCGCCTCTTCGGCTGCCGGAAGGCCAAGGTCAACGGGCGTCGCCGCGTCATTGGCCAGCGCAACAAGGAGTGCCGGTTCGCCCCGTTGCAGCACGTCCTTGTGCGGCAGGCCGCCGGCCCGTTCGACCAGGCGATAGTCGAGCAACGACAATTGTTTGGTGACTGCAATCTTCGGTTTCGAGCCGATTGAAATGGCGTCCAGCGCTTCAAGGCCGGGCGACGGCGGTTCGCCTTGTTCGCGCGCGAGTTCAGCTGCGAGGCCTGCGGATGCCGCATCATTGGCAAGCGCTGCGCAATAGCCGGACATCAAAATCGCCTGGCCCTTGAGGCGCGGTGGCATGCCGGTCTTGGCCGACGTTGCGGCTTGTACAATTTCACAGGCGCGCGGCGCTTTGCCGGATGCAAGCTCGTTACGCGCCGTCAGCAGGGTCAGCAAGGCATCGCTCGCGCCGGGCGGCTGTTTGGCAATTTCAGCAGCGGCGTCCGCGGCCAATCCCGAGCGATATAAAACTTCAAGACGCAGGGCTGTGAATTTGCCATCGGCCGTCGCGCCCGCGGGCGCGGTGACATCGGCCGTGATCAGGCGTTTCCACAGACCATGCAGTGCCGGCGAGCGCGGTGGGATCTCAAGTTGACTGATCAGCTTTTCAAGCGCTTCAGCCGTCAGGCCGCGCCACAGCTCATGCGGCAGGCCGGAGCCGTCAGCAGCCATGACGGGCGCGATATCGCCCTTCTCGACAGGTGCCGGCACGGCGGGCGGCAGCGCTTCGCGCATGACGGTATCGCGTGGAGGTGTGTCGCGCGGGGCGGGCGGCGCTGATTGGTCACTGCCGCCAGCGGCGTTGTCCTTACCGGCCATTGGGCTGAGATAAGGCCTGCTTTCTGCGCCGGCGGCTGGCGCGGGTGCGCGCTTGGCAGCCTTTTTGCGTTCGATGTCGGCGAACGGATTGAACGGCTGCCAGCTCTCGCCGGCCGTTGATGGGGAAGTGGCGGCCAGGATCGCGACAGCGAGCGTGAGGGCGATACCACGATGAAATTTGAAGCGCATTGCACTCGTTTGCGGATGAAGCAGATGACGGTTGAGGTGTGTACGGGTTATTTGCGGATTTTAACACCGGGAATAGGTTTGCTCACGGTCTGCTGTTCCGGCTCGAACCGGGTGGCGAGCACATAAAGCCCCGCCAGCACCAGCCCCGCCAGGGAAGCCGTCACGAATAGAAACCGGAAAAGGCTCGGCATGTGTTCAATCCTGCCCCAGGCCTGCCCCAGGGATAGCCGGGCGCCCGAGTTTGGGCCCCCCAAGTTGGCGCGAATATGGCTGGTCCGCACTGGCCCGCAGTTGCCCCGTGTTGGCCAACTCCAAGGATCGGGTTTGCGGACCAATTCGGATCGTGGCATGTCGTCGGTTCAGACCGCAAGCGCCGCTTGGACACATCGACCAATTGATTGTCCGGCGGCCGCCAGAGACAAGACGCCCATGACGGAGACAGAATCGGTTGACGCGATCAAAGCCTGCCTTGGCCAGCGCTCGATAGTGCTGGTCGGGCTGATGGGCTGCGGGAAATCGTCTATCGGCAAGAGATTGGCGGCCCGGATGGGGTTGCCGTTCCTCGACGCAGACGAGGAAATCGAGCGCGCAGCCGCCAAATCCATCAACGAGATTTTCACCGATCACGGCGAAGCGCACTTCCGCGAAGGCGAACGCAAGGTGATCTCGCGCCTGCTGGCCAACGGTCCACAAGTCTTGGCGACCGGCGGCGGGGCGTATATGCACCCGGAGACGCGGCAAAAAATCCGCGAGGGTGGCTTCTGCATCTGGCTGCGCGCCGAGCTGCCGGTATTGATGCGCCGCGTCGGCAAACGCGACACGCGGCCGTTGCTGCGCTCGGGCAATCCGGAAGCGACCATGCGCAAATTGATGGAGGCCCGCTATCCGGTTTATGCCGAGGCGGATTTGACAATCGAAAGCCGCGACGAGCCGCACGAAGTGATCGTCTCGGAAATTATCAACCGGACCGTGCAGCGCTGCGCGCAGGTCACATCGCATTCGCCCAACCCGAAAGATGCTGTTGCTCCCATGACCGCCGCCCCCTTGAGCGAAACCGCAACCGAAGCAACGGCCACAGGCACCGCCTCACGCACCGTTGGTGTTGATCTCGCCAACCGCTCTTATGATGTGTTGATCGGCACCGGCTTGGTGCGCAATGCAGGTGCTTTGATCAAGCAAAGGCTTGGGCCGGTCAAATGCGGTATCGTGACCGACGAGAATGTTGCCCGCCATCACTTGGCTGTTTTGGAAGCAAGCCTGAAGGCCGAGGGGATGTTCGCCGGCTCGATCATTTTGCCGCCCGGCGAAGCGACCAAGAGTTTCCGCGAACTCGGGCCCTTGTGCGAAAAGCTGCTCGAACTCGGCCTTGAGCGCGGCGATATCGTCGTGCCGTTCGGCGGCGGCGTGATTGGCGATCTGGCCGGCTTTGCAGCGGGCATCCTGCGCCGTGGTGTCAGGTTCGTGCAAATCCCGACGTCGCTTTTGGCGCAAGTCGATAGCTCGGTCGGCGGTAAGACCGGCATCAACACCCCGCAGGGCAAGAACCTGATCGGTGTGTTCCACCAGCCAAACCTGGTGCTGGCCGATACAGATGTGCTGGCGACATTGCCCGAGCGCGAAGTGCGCGCCGGTTATGCCGAAGTTGCCAAATACGGATTGCTTGGAGATGCTGATTTCTTCAGCTGGCTTGAGCAGAACTTTCGCGGCGTGTTCGGCAACTCCGGACCCGATCTCACGCACGCCATTGAAACCAGCGTCAAAGCCAAAGCGGCCATCGTGGCGCGCGATGAACACGAAACCGGTGACCGCGCGTTGCTGAACCTCGGCCACACGTTCGGCCATGCGCTTGAAGCCTGGACCGGATTCTCGAGCCGCCTGCTGCACGGCGAAGGCGTTTCAATCGGCATGTGCCTGGCGTTCCGCTTGTCGGAGGAATTGGGACTTTGCCCGAAGGGGACCGCCGGGCGCGTCACCCGCCATTTGAAGGCTGCCGGGCTGCCGGTTCACATCAATGACATACAAGGCGGCAAAGCCAACGCGGACGAGTTGATGCGCTTGATGGCCCAGGACAAAAAAGTCAGCAAAGGCCGCCTGACCTTCATAATGGCCCGCGATATCGGACAGGCGTTCATAACCCGCGATATTGATCCGGAGGCTGTCAGGGCGTTTCTCGCCCGTGAAATCGGAGGGTGTGAAATCGGGGGTTAAGCGTTGCCCAAGTGCCGTGCTAGAATGGGCACGATTTCAATGTTAGGACCTGAACGCTTCCCCATGATCCTCTCAACATGACACTCTCGATCGGTCTGAGTATTTTAGCGATTATCGTGCTGATCGCGCTGTCTGCTTTCTTCAATGGTAGCGAGACGGCATTGACAGCCGTCTCCCGTGCGCGCCTGCATGCACTCGAAGAAGACGGCAACACCAAAGCTAAGCTGGTCAACAAGTTGCTGGCGACGCCCGAGAAGATGATCGGAACGGTGCTGCTCGGCAATACGCTGGTTGACGTGCTGGCGGCGGCGCTGGCGTCCAATCTGGCCGTCGAGGTCTATGGCGAAGTCGGCGTGGTGTACGCGACCGCCATTGTCACCGTTTTGATTGTGATCTTCGCGGCCGTGCTGCCAAAGACATATGCGCTCGCTTACTCGGATCGCGTTGCATTGATTGTTGCGCCCATCATGCGCGGCATCATTCTTGTGCTGACGCCGTTCACAAAGGCCATTGAGTTTGTCGTCCGGCAGTTCCTGAAGCTGACGCCGGGCAAGGCTGACGATAACGCCAACATTCTCGCCGCGCGTGAGGAAATCCGCGGCACCATTGATTTGCAAGCCAAGGAAGGCACGGTTGCCAAGGGCGATGCCAATATGCTCGGCGGCGTGCTTGATTTGCGCGATCTGCAGGTTGCCGACATCATGGTCCACCGCACCAAGATGGAGACGATCAACGCCGATGATACGCCGGCCCGCGTGCTCGAAGAGCTGTTGAAGTCGCAATACACCCGCGCGCCGGTGTGGCGTGATGAGCCTGAAA
The DNA here is from genome assembly GCA_013141015.1 of Hyphomicrobium sp. Classification (GTDB taxonomy): domain Bacteria; phylum Pseudomonadota; class Alphaproteobacteria; order Rhizobiales; family Hyphomicrobiaceae; genus Hyphomicrobium_B. The sequence goes on from JABFRT010000027.1 coordinate 56,551, forward strand.
ATATCGTCGGCGTGTTGCACACCAAGGACCTGCTGGCAGCGCTGGCGCGCTCGGGCTGGGACCCGTCCAAGCTGGACATCATGAGCTTCGCAACCGCGCCGTGGTTCGTGCCGGACACGACGACGCTCAAGGATCAGCTCAATCAGTTCTTGAAAAACAAGGCGCAGATGGCGCTGGTCGTCGATGAGTACGGCGAAGTGCAGGGCCTCATTACGCTTGAGGACATCCTGGAAGAAATCGTCGGCCAGATCGCGGACGAGCACGACACCCAGGAAACCCACATCCGTGTGCAACCGGACGGCACGGTCAATGTGGATGGCACGGTCGCGATCCGCGATCTCAACCGCCATTTGGATTGGGATTTGCCGGACGAAGAAGCGACGACCATCGCAGGGCTCGTGATTCACGAAGCGCAAACCATCCCTGAGCCCGGCCAGCAATTCACGTTCCACGGCTTCCGCTTCGAGATTTTGCGCAAGTCGCGCAATAAGATCACGGCGCTGCGTATTAAAGCCGTGCCGAAGCCTGAGGGCGGAGACGGCAAATCCGCAGAAACGTCGTCGCTCGACGGCGGTTGAAGCCACTCCCACCCGTCATTCCGTGCGCATCGCGGCATCCTTCATGACGCGCTGCAGACACGGGATCTCCCACAACCGAAGATCCCGTGTCTGCGGTGCAACGTAAGGAAGCTGCACCCGCGCACGGGATGACGGGTCATGGGCCATAGCTGGGGTCACTGAATTGAAGTTGATTTAGGCAGGAATCTTCTCGCCCGGCGCGTAGGTGGCCAATGCCAGCGCGTGGATGCGTCCGCCGACTTCGTCACCAAGGGCCGCGTTGACCATACGGTGCCGGTCAACGCGCGATTTGCCCTCGAACGCGGGCGAGACGATTAGAATGCGGAAATGGCTCTCGCCCGTGCCCGGAGATGAGCGGTGGCCGGCGTGCATTTCGCTTTCATTGATGATGTCAAGCCGGATCGGGTTGAGCGCGACCATCAATTTTTCTTTGAGGCGGGTTTCGGCGGACATTGTTTAGCCCTAGCTTGTGCTGAAAATTTACAGCAAATGATCGCATTCGTTGAGCCTATGCGGATATGCAACGAGGTGTTAAAGCCTCTTAGGGCACATATGCAACGGCCTTCGCATAAGCGTCATGCTGTCCCGCCGCCGCCGCCTTGTGTGGAAGCGCATGAACCATCATAATCCGGTCCCATGAAACTGAATTCGAAACTGTTCGACAGCATCCGCGTCTCCGGCAAGAAGGACGCCACGCCGACGCGTGACCGGTCACCGCCGTGCCAGTGGAAAGGCTGTGAAAAGCCCGGGCCCCACCGCGCGCCGATGGGCCGAGGGCGCGATGGCGAGTTCTATAACTTCTGCATCGACCACGTTCGCCAGTACAACCACAGCTACAATTACTTCGACGGCATGAGCGACGTCGAGGTTGACGAGTTCCGCAAGGATGCGATCACCGGTCACAGGCCAACCTGGAAATCCGGCGCTAACGCCTGGGCGCACGGCACGCGCGACGATGGCCGGGCTGCTGAAGCCGCCGGCCGCGTCGGCCCGCAGGCCACCCGTGGTCCGCGCGTTTACAGGTCGTCGCGCGCCGCCACATCGCCCGAATACCGCCGCCAGTTAAAGCCGCTGGAGCGCAAATCGCTGCGGGTCATGGATCTCAAGGACGATGCCAGCAAGGAAGACATCAAGACCAAGTTCAAGGAACTGGTGAAGCTGCACCACCCGGACGCCAACGGCGGCGACAGCCGGTCTGAGGAAAAGTTGCGCGAGATCATCCAAGCCTATAATCATTTGAAGCAGGTTGGACTGGTCTAAAGCACCATAACCACCCTATCATGATCCGGGCGCATACAGCAGCGTCCCGCGACGCCCACTCGAAAGCCGGGACGATATTATTTATGCGCACGCCCACCAGCGCCGCCACCAGCGCGCAGCCAACCTTGATGCCGGACATGAAGCTCTCTGTCCGCCAGGTGTTCGGCATCGACAGCGATCTCGAAGTGCCGGCCTATTCGAAGGCTGATGAGCATGTGCCGGATCTCGATGCCGACTATCAGTTCAACCGTGACGTGACGCTGGCTATACTCGCTGGCTTCAAGCACAACCGGCGCGTGATGATCCAAGGATATCACGGCACCGGTAAATCAACCCACATCGAGCAGGTCGCGGCGCGCCTCAACTGGCCATGCGTGCGCGTCAACCTCGACAGCCACGTTTCCCGAATTGATCTGGTCGGCAAGGACGCGATTGTTCTGAAAGACGGCAAGCAGATCACTGAGTTCAAGGAAGGTATTCTTCCCTGGGCGCTGCAGAACAATATCGCGCTGTGCTTTGATGAGTATGATGCTGGCCGCCCGGACGTGATGTTCGTGATCCAGCGCGTGCTTGAAGTGTCCGGCAAGCTGACGCTGCTCGACCAATCTAAAGTCATCAAGCCGCATCCGGCGTTCCGCTTATTCGCGACCACCAACACCATTGGCTTGGGCGACACCTCGGGCCTCTATCACGGCACCCAGCAGATCAACCAGGGCCAGATGGACCGCTGGTCGATTGTCGCGACGCTCAACTATCTGCCGCACGACGACGAAGCGCGCATCGTGCTCTCCAAGGTCAAGTCGTATGGCAAATCGGACGACAAGAAGAAGCAGATCTCGAACATGGTTCGCGTCGCCGACCTGACGCGCTCGGCCTTCATCAACGGCGATCTCTCGACCGTCATGAGCCCGCGCACGGTCATCACCTGGGCCGAGAACGCCGAGATCTTCAATGACATCGGATTCGCATTCCGCGTCACGTTCCTCAACAAGTGCGACGAACTCGAAAAGCCGCTGGTCGCCGAGTTCTATCAACGCTGCTTCGGCGAAGAACTGCCGGAGAGTACCGCGAATGTCGCGCTGAGTTGAGGTGGGATAAATTCGATTATGGCACTCATCCGCCCGCCGCGCTTTGACGAGTGGCTGGAGTGCTACTTCGCGCCATACGACAACGTGAATAGTCCGTGGGAGCGGTTTCCTAATGAGGACTGGCCGGTCTTTAGGGGAAGTCACGAAGAAATCGTCGATTTGTTCACCTACACAATGCAAACTTCCGGAAATCAGTTGCTGAAGTTTAGCAACCACCAACTCGGAAATGGCCTCACGATTTTGCTTGATGGACAATATGGTGGTCCTGCTCGCATCGCGGCAAATGGCAATGTTAGTCTTGAGAAAAAAATCGAGGCACTAAAATCGGTCGAGGCACTTTATCGGGATTGCCTTACGCCCCGGGCGCCTGCGGTTCTTGGGCATCTTGACGAGCCGGGAAATTGCCCGCCTCTGAGCTATATCTGCTACATGCTCTGGGATGAATCTCCGTTCGGCTATTGGGAAGAACGGCGCAACTCCGAACGTCTTTTCAATTTGAAGGTTGAAGTGATGAGTTCGGCGCTATTCAGCTCAAATGATGCGGTGATCGAGAGTGGGCTGCATGGTCTCGGACACACGGTTTCCAGATGCAAAGCTCCCGCTATTGCCGCCATTGACCGTTTCATCGAGTCGCGTGGCGGCCACGTCCGTGACGAACTGATCACCTATGCGCTTCAAGCCCGCACGGGAGTGATTCAGTAGCAGCCCTTCACTTCCCCTCCCCAGCGGGGAGGGGCAGGGGTGGGGAGAGGCCGGGAGACAGGTCTTAGCGGTTTCACTCCTAAACCTCCGCAAATGTCATCCCGGGGCTTGTCCCCGGGAACCATCGGGCCGCAAATTCAGGCTGTTGAGATTGCTGCCATCGTAGCCGGTTCCGAGCGTGAGGTGGAATGGATCCCGGGGACAAGCCCCGGGATGACACTGTGAGTGTGTGCTGAGCTCAAACCTGCAACGCTCTTTGCCTCACCCACCGCTGTTTGTTTTGCCGCCTGCGCGGCGGGCCCCTCGCCGTGAGGGGAGGGGGAATAAGCGGCGCGTGCCATAACTGTCCCCTCCGGCACAGCGGCTCGCCGAGCATCGCTGCACATTGCATCGGACATTCAGTCCGAACTCTGTGAGGTGCCCCATGCTCAAAGCCATCCGTTGGTTTGTTGTTGTCATCGCTATGGTCATTTGGAGCGGCGTTTCCGTCGCGGGTCTTGGGATTGCGGTTGCCCGCGCGGCGCTGCCGGCCTCCAAGTGCATCGTGACCCAAGCGCAGATCGACACGCTGCAACTTGAAAAAATGTCCTACGCGGATGTCAGCGCCAAACTCGGTTGCGACGGCGTTTTGAAACAGCGCCAGGACTATGGCGGCAAAATCGTCATCGAAGACTATTCCTGGCGCGGCGACGCCTGGCCCTACGCCCGCTTCGACGGCCATTTCATCAATGGCGTGCTGCACGGCACCGACGTGCGCTGGCTGACACTCAATTTGGAGTGGTGACGCATTCCCCCTCACTGCCGTCCTTAGGGCGGCGGTAAAAGGGGCTTAAGGGCCGCTGCAAAAAACGAGCGACAGACGGCCTCGTAGCCTGTAAAAATCACGCCTGAAGCATTTTCGGCTCATATGGAATCGCGTGCACTTCCTTCTCCCTTGGGGAGAAGGTGGACCGCCCGGCGCGCAGGCGCTAAGGCAAGGCGGACCGGATGAGGGGCTGGCCTCAGCACGCTTGGTGCAGTAAGCCCCTCACCTGTCGCCCAAGACTTGGGCGCTACCGCGCCGGGGCGACATCCTCTCCCCAAGGGAGAGGAAAGTGCAGCTGTTCCGGTTTGATGCCGATCAGCGTGAGATTGCACGAGACATGGCCACACCTCCGACCAAACGCAAAGAAGCACCAAGCGAACCGATGAAGCGCGTGCTGGCGCCGGCTATGCGCGCAATCGCGGGTGAAGCGGAACTTGATGTATCGTTTGGACCCGGCAAACCGGAAGTTACCGGCCACGCAGCCCAGCTGACGGACATCCCGCGTGCACCAACGCCGAAAGACATCGCGGTGCTGCGCGGTTGGGCCGATAGCCTCGCGCTGAACATTGGTTGCCATGACGCCAAGATCCATCGCCGTCTCGCGCCGCCGCCAGGTCCGGCCCGCACCGTGTTCGAAGCCGCGGAAAAGGCGCGCGTCGAAGCGCTCGGCGCCACGCGCATGCCGGGCATGGCCATGAATCTGACCGCGAAGATTGAGGATCACTACGGCCACGGCCGATTTAAGAATGTCAAAGACCGGCTGGAAGCGCCGCTTGACGATGCGTTGGCGCTGCTGATCCGCGAACGGCTGACGGGTCTCGCCCCGCCGGAAAGCACCAAAGGCATGATCGACATCTGGCGGCCGATTATTGAATCGCGCGGCGCCAAGCTTCTGAAAAAAATCGAGACCCAGCCGGAAAATCAGGAGCTGTTTGCGCGCCAGATTCGCGATCTGTTGAAAATCCTGCACATGGCCGACGATCTCGATCATCAGGACCCCGAAAACAGCGAAGACAAGAGCGAAGAAAATGTCGGTGAAGGTGGCGCGGAGGAATCCGAACAGCCGCAGGATGAGGCATCAGACGGGCAGGATAAGCCCGAGGATGACCAGCAGTCGGACGGTGATTTGTCCGACACAGAAGAAATGACGGACGCCGGCGAAGTCGACGATAGCGACATGGACGACAGCGCGATTGACGAGGACGATGCGCCGTCGCCCTGGCGGCCGAATACCAACATTCTCGATAACCCCGAGGCGTTCGGCTACAAGACGTTTACGCGTGCTTATGACGAAGAAATCGCCGCTGAAGAATTATCGACGCCGGAAGAACTGGAGCGGTTGCGCGCGTTCCTCGATAAGGAATTGAAGACGCTCGCGGCTGTGGTCTCGCGTCTCGCCAATAAACTGCAACGCAAGCTCTTAGCCCAGCAAAATCGGGGTTGGGACTTCGATCTTGATGAAGGCGTGCTGGACGCGGCGCGGCTGACGCGCATCATCACCGACCCGATGCACGCGCTGTCGTTCAAGCGCGAGCGCGATACCGATTTCCGCGATACCGTGGTCACGCTGCTACTCGATAATTCGGGGTCCATGCGTGGCCGCCCCATCATGGTCGCGGCCTGCTGCGCTGATATCCTGGCGCGCACGCTGGAGCGTTGCGGCGTCAAAGTCGAAATCCTAGGCTTCACCACCAAAGCCTGGAAGGGTGGGCAGTCTCGCGAGGAGTGGCTGGCGGCGGGTAAGCCGTCGGGTCCTGGCCGTCTCAATGATTTGCGGCACATCATCTACAAGACGGCGGATGCGCCGATGCGCCGGGCCAAGAATTCGCTGGCGCTGATGATGCGCGAAGGATTGCTCAAAGAGAACATCGACGGCGAGGCGCTGGCCTGGGCGCATGGCCGTTTGGTCAACCGGCCAGAACAGCGCCGCATTCTGATGATGATCTCGGATGGTGCACCGGTCGATGATTCAACCTTGTCCGTCAATTCCGGCAGTTATCTGGAGCAGCACTTGCGCCAAGTCATCCACGAAATCGAAAACAAATCGCCGGTTGAACTGATCGCTATCGGCATCGGCCATGATGTGACCCGCTATTACCGGCGCGCAGTGACGATCACGGACGCCTCGGAACTTGCAGGCGCCATCACCGAAAAGCTGGTGGAGCTGTTTGAGGAAGACGCGCCTGTGAAGGGGGGCCATCTTCGGCAAGCAGCAAACGGCGCGTTCATTGATGCACGCGCAGTCACAGCGCATGCGCATCTTGACGGCCGCCTTTGCGAGCGCCGCCTCGCTTGCCTTTGGGTTCGCAGCGCCAGCGTTGGCTGACATCAAGCCAAGCCCGCGCGAGTTGGAGCCGCAGGACATTGCCATCACCGCCGTCCCGTTGACGTCGTTCAGCCGGACCAGCAGCGGCACGCGCTTCGGCCAACTCGATTTTATCGGCGGCTTAGTTTTGACCGCGCCGGACTCGCGCTTTTTTGGCGGCTGGTCCGGATTGGCGCTTGATGGTGACGGTAAATCCTTCGTATCCGTTTCCGACAGCGGCGTGTGGCTGACGGGTAAAATCGCCTATGCCAACGGCGTCCCGTCAACGATCACAGACGCGCGCATCGGGCCGTTGTTGGCGCTCGACGGCAATACGCTGAAACGCAACCGCGACCGCGATGCGGAAGCGGTGGCGCTGGTCAGCGGCACGGTCCGCAACGGGTCGATGATTGTCAGTTATGAACAGAACAGCCGCCTCGTGCGCTATGACGTGACGCGCGACGGGTTTTCGACCGCGCGCAGCCTTTTGGAAAAGCCGAAGAGTGCTGCCGGTATGCGCCGCAACAGCGGCTATGAGGCGATGACCGTGATGAAGGGCGGGCCTTACAAAGGTAACGCCATCGCGATCTCGGAACGCTTCTACGACAAGGCCCGCAATCACACCGGCTGGATCTGGACAGCGCAGGGCCCGCAAGTTTTTCATCTGACCAACATCGGCGATTTCGACGTCACCGATATCGCGAGCCTGGATGATGGCACGCTGTTTGTGCTGGAGCGCCGCTTCCGCTGGCTTGAAGGCGTCAAAATGCGCATCCGCCGGATCGAGGCGCGCGATCTCAAATCTGGCACGACGGTTGATGGCGATACTCTGATCGACGCCAATCTCGAATATCAGATCGACAATATGGAAGGCTTGGCTGCAACGCGCGGAGCGGCTGGCGAGACCATTCTGACGCTGATCTCGGACGACAACTTCAATCACTATCTGCAGCGCACGCTGTTGCTGCAATTCGCCTTAAGAGATGTCGAAACAGCAAAAGCCCGGTCGCAGCGCTAGGCCGGACCGGGCTTTTGAAATTCAAGAAACGCGTTTGTCTTTACGCGGGCTCTAAGCTTTAAGCAGCCTTTGGAGCAGCCTGGGCCTTCAGGATCTCGCGCTTCAGCTTCAAGCAATCATCCGACAGAAGCTCGTTCTTGGCCTTGAGCAGGAACGCGTCGAGGCCGCCGCGGTGCTCGACCGTCTTCAGCGCGCGGGCTGAAACGCGCAGACGCACCTTCTTGCCGAGCACGTCGCTCATCAAGGTGACGTTGCACAGGTTGGGGCGGAACGTGCGCCGGGTCTTGTTGATTGCATGGCTCTTGCGGTTGCCGGCCAGCGGCAACGTGCCCATGAGATCGCAACGCCTCGTCATAACTGTCTCCCTCGCCGCCAAGCGCTGATCGTGCGCTGGGGTCCAACCGTCGATGCGGTTTTGCTAAAAAAATGCGCCCCGGAGGCGGCTGCCAACGGGGACTTGGGCTTCGTATAATGGAGGTCGCTTGAGCCCGTCAAGTCGTACAGGCGCCGCAATGCCAAGAGTTTGGCCGCAAAAGCGGTTTTTCGCAAGGCTCCGAGCCCTTGGGGCCAAACATTCGACGCAAATCCAGCCTACCGCAGTGCGTCTAGACGCGGCCACCGGGGAGCCAAAGAATATTATGCGTTTTCAATCGCTTGAGCGTAAATGCGGTCGCCTTTGCTTAGCCCTCGCCGCCGCCGCTCTGCCAGCCATGGCCGGTGCGGCCGCCGCGGCGGAGGCCAGCTGGCCGTCAACCGTTGCCGCCAAGTACAAGCTGCATTTCGGCGGCTTCGAGGTTGGCAGCTATAAGTTTCAGTCGAAATCCGATGGCAAAAGCTACGCCACGACCGGAAGCGCCGAAGTCTCGGCCTTATTTGGCGCGTTCAAGTGGAAGGGTGGCATCGAAAGCAGCGGCACGCTTGAGCCTAAGGCCCCGCGCCCCGCCGCCTATCAGTTGAATTTCAAGACCAAGTCGAAAATCGGCTCGGTCACGCTTGGCTTTGATAGGGACGCTGTGAAAACGGTGGCTCTCGTGCCATCAAAGCCGCCGCACCCCGACGCGGTTCCAGTCAAGCCAGAGCACCTCAAGGGCGTATTTGACCCGATGTCGTCAATCTTGGCTATGACCCATGCCGGTGGCGGCAACCCGTGCGAACGGACGATCCCGATTTTTGACGGCAAGGTACGCTTCAATCTGGTCATGTCGGCCAAGGGTGAGGAGCGCCTGAAAGAAGATAAGCCCTCCGGCCAGCCGACGCTACTCAAGGTGTGCAAAGTCAAGTACGTGCCGTTGGCTGGCCACAAGCCCAAGGATTTCGCCAAGCCGTGGGTTGACTATGACGGCATGGAAATCGCGCTGCGTCCGGTGCCATCGGCCAACATCTTCGTGCCCTACAAGGTAACCATCCCGACAACGCTGGGGTCAGCCGTCATGACCGCCGAGAGCGTCAACATCACATCGGCCAATAATACGCAAATTGCCCTGACCCAATAAGTCCAAAGCAAAAGGGGGCTCGACGATAGAGAACTGGTTCTCCGGCGCGGCAGGCAATAAGTCCTTGATCTGTCGCGCTGGCTCTGCAATGCCAGGGGACGAGCCGGAGTAAGAGGGCAGTTCTATATGGCCAGTGATTTCGAAGCCCGCATCCGCAACGTCACCGCGGTGCTTGGGCCAACGAATACCGGCAAAACTCATCTCGCGATCGAGCGCATGCTGGGCCACGAAAGCGGCATGATCGGCTTGCCGCTGCGCCTGCTGGCGCGCGAGGTGTACGACAAGGTCAAGGCCCGCGTCGGCGCTGACCAAGTGGCGCTGATAACAGGCGAAGAGAAGATCAAGCCGGACAAGGCGCGCTATTGGGTTTCGACCGTTGAAGCCATGCCGCGCGATATCGATGTGGCGTTTCTCGCCATCGATGAAATCCAGTTGTGTGGCGACCCTGAGCGCGGACACGTGTTCACAGACCGTTTGCTGCATGCGCGCGGGCGGTCTGAAACGCTTCTGCTTGGCGCGCAAACAATGCGCGAAGCGATCAATGATCTTATCCCTGGCGCCAACTTCATCGCCCGTCCGCGTCTGTCGAAGCTGACCTACAGCGGCGAGAAAAAAATCACCCGGCTGCCGGCGCGCTCAGCCATCGTCGCGTTTTCGACCCAGGACGTCTATTCGATTGCCGAGCTGATCCGCCGTCAGCGCGGTGGCGCGGCTGTGGTGCTCGGTGCGTTGTCGCCACGCACCCGCAACGCGCAAGTTGAGCTGTATCAGTCGGGCGACGTTGAGTTCATCGTCGCAACCGACGCGATTGGCATGGGCCTCAATCTTGACGTCGATCACGTCGCGTTCTCAGCGACCCGCAAGTTCGACGGTCAAAATCATCGCAACTTGACGGCGGGTGAAATTGGCCAGATCGCCGGCCGCGCCGGGCGCTACATGAACGACGGCACCTTCGGCGTCACGGGCGGCGCCGACCCGCTTGATCCCGATCTCGTCGAGCGCCTCGAAGGCCATAGTTTCGATAGCGTGCGCCTGCTGCAATGGCGCAACCGCAAATTGGACTTCGGCTCGCTCGACCGTCTTTACGACAGCCTGAAAGAGATGCCGCGCGAAAACCGGCTGGCACGGGCCCGCACCGCTGACGATTTGGCAGCTTTGGAAGCTGCAATGGCAGATCGCGAGATCGTCGCTATTGCTTCGACGCCCGCGGCAGTTGCAAAATTGTGGGATGTCTGCCAAGTCCCGGATTACCGCAAAATATCCGGCCAGACCCACAACGAACTGGTCGGAACACTTTACAAGTTTGTTGCCCAAGGTTCGGGATGTATTCCGGAAGATTGGTTTGCCAAGCAAGTTGCTCTGGCGGACCGGACGGATGGGGATATAGATACGCTCGCGACGCGGATCGCGCACATTCGCACATGGACGTTCGTCGCCAACCGTCCGGACTGGTTGCAAGACCCAGGACATTGGCAGGCTCGCACAAGGGCCATTGAAGATAGTCTTTCCGACGCCCTGCACGAGCGTTTGACACAACGCTTTGTAGACCGCCGGACCAGCGCACTGATGAAGGGCATGAGAGACAAAGACGAACTCAACGCCGATATCGCCGAGGATGGCGCGATTACCGTCGAAAACCATTTCGTCGGCCGGCTCAAAGGATTCCGCTTCACGCACGATACGGCTGAAGAGGGTATTCACGGCAAAGCCACCCGGCAAGCGGCAACGCAGGTGCTGACGCGCGAGCTTGGCATGCGGGCACGCCGCGTGGCGGCAGCGCCCAACGACGCGTTCAAAGTAACGCGCGACGCCCGGGTGCTATGGCGCGACGATGAGATCGCAACGCTTGAGGCGGCTGACGATCCGCTGGCGCCGTCGATCACGCTGCTGGTTGACGAGAACCTGAGCGAAGCCGACCGCGAGAAAGTGCTCGCACGGTTGCAGACGTGGCTAAAGGACATCGTGGCCGAGAAGTTGAAGCCGTTGGCAGAAATGTCGGCTGCCGCTGATCTGCAGGGTTTGGCGCGCGGCATTGCGTTCCGCTTGAAGGAAAACTTCGGCGTACTGAAGCGCGATACGGTGGCCGACGAAATTAACGCGCTCGATCAGGCGGCACGCGCCGATTTGCGCAAGTATGGTCTGCGTTTTGGCGCGTTCAATATCTTCTTCCCGGTCATGCTGAAGCCGGCCGCCGCTGATCTGGCGGCAACGCTTTGGCTGTTGAAGAATCCGATTCCGGCTGCCGCCGACGGCAGCGCTGGGCCGCAGCCGCAGTTGCCGCGCCCCGGCTTGACGTCGGTTGCGGCTGACCCAGCGACGCCGGACGCGCTCTATCGCGCCAACGGCTTCCACTTGTGCGGTCCGCGCGCCGTGCGCCTCGATATTCTCGAGCGCCTCGCCGATCTCATACGTCCGCTGTTGGCGTTTCGCTTAAAGCCCGATCAGCCGGCAACACCGCCCAAGGGCTCGACCGGCGACGGCGGGTTCCGCGCTACCGACGACATGATGTCGATCCTTGGCTGCTCGGCGGATGAACTCGGCAATGTTTTGAAGGCGCTCGGCTTCCGCTTGGAACGCCGGCTTGTTGTCGAGGCAAAGGCCAGCGCCGCTGTTGAGGCGGTTGCACCAGCAGTTGAGCCTGCGTGTGAAGTCACGGCAGTTGCCGCTGCTGCTGAGCCGGTTGCAGAACAAGAAGCCGATACTGTTGTGGTGGAAGCGGCTGCGACGGAAGCCGTGCCGGCTGAGGTCATCGCGGCTGACGCACCTCCGGCATCTGCTGAAGGCGCCGCCGTTGAGGCCGCCAAGGCCGAGGAAAAGTTCGAAGACATCTGGCGTCCGCGCCGTCATCCGCGCGCCGAACGTCCGCACAATCGCGAACATCAAAACCGGCGGGACAATAACCGCGGACGCAATCGTCATGCGGGAGCCGGTGCGAGTGCTGCGGCGGCAACGGCTGGTGAAGGCGACGTCGCCGCGCAAGCATCGCCGTCACCTGATGCAACGCCCGGTGCAAAAGCCGATCAGCGGCCGGATCACCGTCAAAATCGCGGTCCGCGCCGCGAGCGGCACAGCGGCGGCAATCGCGATGGTGCGGCCGCGCAGGGCGCGGGCAACGCCGCCAAGCCGGATCAGCGCGGCGAAGGTCCGCGCCCCGGCAAGCCGGGTGGTGGCTATCAAGGCAAGCCTGGTGGTGGTCACGGTGGAGGTCAACGCGGCGACCGTCCGCGCGAAGGTGGCCGTGGAGATCGCGGGCCAGATCGCGCCAAGCGTGATGATTTCCGCCGTCAGCCCGAAGTCATTTCGGCCGCGCCGCCGAAGCGCGCGGGCATCGACCCGGATTCGCCATTTGCCAAGCTCGCGGCGCTCAAAGCCAACATGGACAAGCGCGGCGACGGTCCTGGATAGAGGTAGCTTCAAGGTCGGTTTGCGGTGAAGGCTGGCATGCCAAGCAATGCGGTCGCTGCAGCGGTGCAGGAGCAGCGGCTTGATCAGTGGATGTGGTTTGCGCGGCTGACGAAGTCGCGGACCTTGGCGCAGGCTGAGATTGAGCGCGGCAAAGTGCGCGTCAACGGCGTAAAGGCAGGCAGGCCCAGCCAGCCGGTTAAGCCGGGGGATGTGCTGACGGTGGCGTCGGGCCCCCGTGTCCGGCTGATAACCGTAAAAGGTATCGGGACCCGTCGCGGCCCTGCGACCGAGGCGCAAGCTCTCTATGAGGAATTGACACCCGTAGCGGATCGGACCAAATCATCGGCCAAGACTGGATCGTTTGGTGGGGACCCTCTTATCGACGGTTTGGCAACGGCGGTCCGGCCGACAGGCGCGGGCCGTCCAACGAAGCGCGAGCGGCGCGATACCGAGCGATTGAAAAATCGCTTTCGGGAAAGCTGATGGCGCTGGAATACGTATCACTCCAACGGCGTGCCGGATTGGCAGCGCCACAGCCGGGACTGCGGCCAGGATAAGCATGACCTATATCGTCAATGACAAATGCATTAAGTGCAAATACACCGATTGCGTTGAGGTCTGCCCGGTCGATTGCTTTTATGAAGGCGAGAACATGCTCGTCATTCATCCGGACGAGTGCATCGATTGCGGCGTCTGCGAGCCCGAGTGCCCTGTCGATGCAATCAAGCCCGATACGGAACCCAACGTTGAGAAGTGGCTGGAGCTCAATCGGAAGTACGCCGAGACATGGCCAAACATCACAGCAAAGAAGGCCGCCTTGGGTGACGCCGACGCGCACAAGGATGAAACTGGCAAATTCGAAAAATATTTCTCAACTGAGCCTGGGTCTGGAGATTGAGAGCATAATATTCTCTTGTGCCACCGTTGGTAACTAAGATATGCCTTCGAAGCTCGGCTTTGCTTCGGCAACTTAATGCTGTTTTTTAAGCTCCACCAGAGTGTCTCAGCCCGCCTCCCTTCAATTCCCGTCAAGACTGTGTTAGGATGGGGTTGTGATGGCGTTAAGTGAGCACAAATCCAAAACGGCCGTGAACAAAAGAGGGATGCCCAGCTCTGACGGGTTTTTCTCAATAAATCGACGTGGGGCGTCGAAGGGCCAAGTCAGAGCCGGTCAGGATTTGAAGAACTAGGCCAATACGAGCGCGCAGGAGACGGCCTTTCATAGAAGGAAGGCGGCGTCGAGTGCGCGTGTGTCGGCGGACGGTGAGGGTTTCCACACCGGACGATCAACGACCGGTTGTGTGCTGTGCAGTTGTGTACTGTGTGAGTACTTCCCGGAGCATGGGTTCGCCGGCAGAAAAGCCGGACGAACTTTGTACGCTGGAGTGAGATGATCGAAATGGCTCAGAAGAAGAAAGTCGCTGCCCCCACCAAGTCCGCCGCCAAAGAGGCGCCGCGCAAGGTTCCGGCCGCGAAGGTTGCTGCCGCCCCCCTCAAGACTTCCAAGCCCGCCGTTAAAGTTGCCGCTGCTGTGAAGCCTGCTGCCGCTCACCCGGTCAAGCCAGCCGTTGCTGCGCCGAAGGTCAAGGCTCACGCCCCAGCCGTTGCCGCCCCGGCCAAGCCTGCCGCGACAGCCGCGAAAAAGCCGGCCGCTCACACTGCGCCTCACAAGGCCGCAGAGAAGATCGACCTTGCGCCGAAGAAGATTGTTGCGCCTCAGCACGTGATTAAGCCGGTCTCGTCGGCTGCCCATCGCGCAATAACGGCTGCTGTGCAAAAGCCTGTCGGGCAAAAGCTGACAGCGCCACTTGCTGGCCCCGCGCCGGCCGCGGCACTGTCGCCGAAGGCTGTTGCTGAAAAGGCTGCCGCTGCCCGCCAGATCCTGGCTGTGCAGAAAAAGCCTGTCAGCCAACGCCATGGCTTCAAAGCCAATGAATTCGTAGTTTACCCGGCGCACGGCGTCGGCCGGATCGTCGGGATCGAAGAGCAGGAAATCGCGGGCATGTCCCTCGAACTGTTCGTGATCACGTTCGACAAGGAAAAACTGACGCTGCGCGTGCCAACTGGCAAACTCGCATCCGTCGGGATGCGCAAGCTTGCCGATGACGGTGTGGTCAAGAAGGCCATGGATACGCTGAAGGGCCGCGCCCGCATCAAGCGGACCATGTGGAGCCGCCGCGCACAGGAATACGTGGCGAAGATCAACTCGGGCGATCTCGTGTCGATCGCTGAAGTTGTGCGCGACCTGTATCGCTCGGAAGCCCAGCCGGAACAGTCGTACTCCGAGCGTCAGCTCTATGAGGACGCACTCGACCGCATGGCGCGCGAATTGGCAGCCGTTGAAAAGCTCGATGATCGCGGCGCGATGCAGCGCATCACCGAAGTTCTGTCGAAGAGCGCCAAGAGCCGCCGTTTGGCTGCCGATGGCGGCGATGCGGTTGTCGAAGCCGCTTAACGGCCAGCACCGTCATCAGATGACAATCATCAGATGACAATCTAAAGATCTACAGCGCCCGGCTTTTCCGATATTGGATCAGCCGGGCGTTTTTCATTTGTACCACCGCCGTCCGCCGGTTTTTGTAAAGTGCTGTCGCTGGGTGCGTTGGTCGGCTTGGGTGCGCTGGGCGCCGGCGCTGCGGAGATTTCCGGCGCACGCTTAAGCGGGTCGCTGATTTCAAGCTGGCTCGGATCGCGAATGTCGATCATTGGTCCGTTGCGCCGTTCGATCCAGCCGCGGACAGTGACGGTCTTGTCTTTCAGATCGGCGACGATATCGTCGAAATCCGGGTGTGCTGAGAGCACATCTTTGCCGATACGCGCGGTGAAGTCCGTTTTCCAATCGTCGCCGAAATTAAGGTAGGCGCCGGACTTGGTGCGGCTGACGGATGCAATTGGCCCTTCGACGATTTCGAACCGGCTGCGGCGGCTCATCAGCAGCCCTGCAAGGCGTGCCGGTTTTGGCCGGTACAGTGCGATGTCCCAAACGCCAAGCTTGGCAATGCGTGCAGCACGCTCATGGGCGAGCAATTCGCGGGCGCACACGAAGTTTCCCGGCAATCCATAGGCGCGCGCCGAACCGGACGACAGAAGCTCGCCTTGCACCCAGGTTTCCTTGCCGCCTTCGTTGAGAAACACATGGGCAAGGTGGCGGCCATAGCGGTCGGTATGCCGTTTGCCATAGGCCAGTTTGACGGTGTGGCCAAGCACGAGGCCGGTCAGGAGTTTAACGGCGGCAGTTTCGGCGGGCCAGGCGCCGGGTGCCGCGCGCGCGTCACTCGCGCGCGGGCTTAACGCCCCGATCAGCCGGACGGATTGGCCGTCGTCGAGCAGCACTGTTTCGCCGTCGATTATCCGGGCGACGGTGCGGGCGGGACCCGGCTCTAATGAGCATGTGGTGGATTTTGGCTCGGCGTCATCAGCCGCGTGCGCCGGAATAGTGCCAATGCCCGACAGTGCCGCGACGACCACCAGTGCGCCATAACGGCATTGTACGGCAAGCATTCGTGACTGCGTTCGCCCCATGGTCAACCGTTCAGTGTTTCAACTCCGCCGGTCTCAGATGTCAGCACGCGTCTCCACGGCTGCCAAGCGGCATTCTCGGACATTTCTGGCAACGGTCAATCCGCTGTCCAATATGCATTATGGCCCGCAGAGATGCCCTCTGCGCGGCTTTTCTGGCGCGGGGCGCGTCACATGTTCAGCGGCTCGCCAGACAACCAACCCAACAGTCAGTCAGAACAGCACAATATCCGCAGCCGTGAGAGCTGGTTTTGTGTCGAGTACGGCAAATAGCAGTTTCGCGGCCGTGCCTGATCCGTCGGCGTCAAACCAAATCGCACCCGTCGATTGATCGTAAATTACCAGATCGCTGGCATCGAGCGCCGATGTGCCAAGCACGAAGTCGGCTGATGCGAGAGTTGTCAGGCTTGCGACGGCAAGAGTGTCAATCTTGATTGAGTCGCCGGACGTGAAATCATAGATGCGGTCGATGCCAGATTGTGCGCTCAGCTGCGATTGGCGGAACTGGAAATTGTCGAAGCCCGCGCCGCCGAACAAATGGTCATAACCTTGCTGGCTCTCAAGCGTGTCATTGCCGCCAAAGCCGTACAGACTGTCGTTGCCGCCGCCGCCCGAAAAGGTGTTGTCGTTGTTGTTGCCGCGCATGACTTGCCGGAATTCGTTGCCTGTCAGATTGACAGTGGTGCTTCCTGCGACAGGAAGGGCTGTGAACCCCTCGATTTCCTGTCCTGCTGCCAAAACGTAACTGACGGTTGTGTAAACGAAGTCGTTCGTGCCTTCACCAACACCCTCAATCACAATATCTCCGGCTTGATCGACGAGCATCTTATCGTCTCCGGCTCCTCCCGTCATCTCGTCGATTCCGCCGCCCCCTACGAGCGTATCGTTTCCGCCCATTCCGTTGAAAGTGTCAGCCTGAGCACCACCAGTGAACGAGTTCGATAAGTCATCGCCTATGATCGCTTCCGGGTTCGTATCGGTAATGTTGATGTTCAGGGTTTTTGTGAATGTCGCGCCGGAACTGTCGGTTACTTTGATGGAAACGCTGTGTGATGCGGCTTGCTCATGATCGAGCAGTAGTCCGTTGGCGACGGTCAATTGAGTGCCGGCAATCGCAAAACGGCCGCCAGCGTTGTTCACAAGCGTATATGAGTGCGTATCGATGGTGTCTGGGTCCGCTACGGACAGCTGGCCAATCGCCGTGCCATTGGATGCGAACTCGCTTATTGCCGTCCCCGAAAGCACGATGCCGGAAGGTGCATCGTTGATAGGGGTTATGACAACGTCGAAGCGCTGTTCAATGGGGGTGCTCAGGCCATCTGAAACCGTTAGCGTGAAAGTGTCCGCGCCGTTCGCATTGGCATTTGGTGTGTACGTGAAGGTGCCGTCAGTGTGGAGTGCGATTTGCCCCTTGGCCGGAGCCGCGCCAGCTTTGACTTTATAGATCAGCGTGTCGCCATCGGAGTCGGTGGCTGTAAGGCTGCCGGTTGCGGCTTGATCCTCGTTCAGCGGATTGATCGAGGCGGACACAAGGACAGGCGCCGCATTGTCAATCATCGCAAGATCGAAGGTCGCGTGTGAAGTTCCGCCATGTCCATCACTCACGGTGTAGTCCAACGAGACGTTGCCGTCGTGCGTGCCGGTCCGCGTGACGAGAATATTGCCGTTGCCGTCGAGTTCCGCCGTGCCGCCCTGAATATTCGACAATTGCGAAATCGTCAGTGCGTCGCCGTCGGCATCGCTGTCATTGTCGAGAAGAGCGGCAATTGGAATGCTGGCGGCACCGCCGTTGGCGTAGATGTAGAAATCGTCATGAGAGATTGGAGCCGTGTTGTTTGTCACCAACGCGTCTGCGGCGCGCGCTGCAAATTCTGCTGCCGTCCACGATCCGCCAGATGTAAAATTCATCCCCTCAATAACCGGTCCGCCATTCGCGAAGTGATCTTTGATTGTCAGGCCACCACCGTCTGCAAATCTGAGTGTCAGGTCGAGTGGGCTATCGGGATTGCGGATGAATACCACATCGGATGGCGTCAGATCGCCGGCCAACACAATGACATCAGCGCCGCTGCTGCCGGATTCAATGATGGTGTCGCGGCCGTCGCCAAGTTCCCAAACGTAACCATCACCACCGTCGCCGCCGATCAGCGTGTCGTTGCCGCCATTGCCGGCCAGCGTATCGTTGCCATCTCCTGCTGATAGAATGTTGTTGCCGGAATTGCCGGCCAGCGTATTGCGCAACGCATTGCCTGTAGCGCTGGTTGCGCTGCCTTGAAGGGTAACATGTTCGACGAACGCGCCTAAGGCGTAGTCGATCGATGCGTAGACTTGATCGAACCCGCCGCGATCAGTTTCGATCACCTGATCGGCCACACTATCGACGGTATAGACGTCGTTGCCGCGTCCGCCGTGCATGACGTCGCCGCCGGCCCCGCCGTCGATATAGTCGCCGCCGTCACTGCCGGTGATGGTGTCGTTCCCGGCGAGCCCGCTGATTTGGTACGGTCCACCGGATAGAGTTTCGATTGTGTCGTCCCCGCTGGTGCCATCGGTGCCGGGCGGCGGCAAAAGCCGCGCTGTCGTGGTGTTTGTGTTGCTGAGTTCCTTCGGCAAATGGCTGTTTGGCCGTGGGTCGAGTGCTGCCATGAATTTGTCGGGCGATGTTGCACTATCGACAGCCTCCATGAAGCCCGGATAGTCGCTGAGGATGCCGCTTGGTATCGGTTGGAGTGGGTCGTAGGTGACGGGGAAAGTTAGCCCGAGAACGCCGTCAGTCCAGTTCGTGACGCGAATGGTTGTTGCCGTTTCACTATCGTCGCGAACAAATGTGATCGTCGGGCCGGGCGGCTCATCTGGACCGTTGTCGATAATCTCAGTGATGATTTGACCCTGATAAATGGTGATCCAGAGGTCGATTCCGTCGAATGAGTACTCAACACTTCCGGCGAAATCGATGTTTCCTTCGAACTGATTGTCGTCGATCGCTCCCCAGTGGAAGTATGACGTTTGGGTGATATCGTCGAGTTTGAAGACGCCGCCCGTGAGCTGGAACAGTTCAGACTCTTCATAGCCGCCGCGTGTGGCTTTGAAGAACTCGTAGGGAACGTAGAACTTGTCACTGGTGTCTGCGCCATCGATGACAAATTCCACGTCGCCGGCGCCACTGGTCATTGCAGACAAGACAAAAACGTCGCTTCCCTCGCCGCCGTTTGCAAATGTCCGCCCGCTCCCCGACACGATGGTGTCGTCGCCACCATCGCCGTACATCTCTATGTCGTAGCCCAATGGGCTCAAGCCGGAGAAGCTTGCGGTCAGCCGCGCGTCGATCACATCGCCGCCATCGCCGCCCTCAACGCCGATGAGCGATCCGCCGGCATAAATACGGTCTCCGGCCGATGAGCCGGTGATCCATTCCGCAGATTTTACCCAATATCCAGCGTCCAGCCCTTCGTTGACTTGGGTTTGCACGGAGATCATTTCGCCGGCGACGAAATTGACCAGGAGGGGCACATTGCTTTCCGACATGCTGAGTTCATCGCCCTGCGTGCCAGAGCTGCCTAACATGTCCATTTCAAACGGCCGCTCGATCAGGAAGACACCTTTTCCTGCAACCACGGTGTCGTTCGACCGGTTCCATTCTGCCCGTTCAATGGAGAAAAACTGGTCTGTGCCGCCAGCGTGCAGTGCAATGAATTGTGGGGTTTTATGCTCGACGGCATACTCGTTGCCGACGATGATCGCATGACCTATGCCGGTGTAATCGATCCTATCGATACCATCGATAATGTAGGCGAGATCCGATTGGCCGCCGTGCATGACGTTTAGTCCGGAGGACCAAAAGATCTCATCGTCGTCGAAGCCGCCGTAGAATTTTTCGATGGAGGACGCCGCGTTTGCGCCATGCAGTATGTCGTCTTTGGGACCGGTCGCAAGGGTCGTGTGATTGCCGCTCAACGTCATGTCGTTGGCATCGCCTGTGCCGAGAAGCGTTCTGCCCCCCGGTGACATGCGGACGTTGAACGGCATGAGGATGTTGAGGTCGAGGCCTATCGTCGATAGCACCGACGAAATCAGCGCTGTCGAGTTGATTGTTGGTGTGGCTGAGAAGGGGAGGGATATCGGGATATATGGAAACTGCGAGTCATCGATTGCGCCTGCATATTTGGCCAAAGACTGCCACGTGGTGTAGGCAGTGATCCCTGTCAGCAATATGCGAGAGCCGCGCGACTCCGGCGTGCCGATCATATCTATCAGTTCATTGCGGCTGGCACCATTCGCGACCGCGAGCGAGAGGACGGAGCTCTCACCGCTGGCTCCAAGCGTGGCATCGGTTATCGGTCCGTCCTGAATGCCCTCAATGACAAACCAGTAGTCCTGATTATCAATTTCACTGTTCTCGTCTTGATAAACGAGTTGCAGGTGATCAAAGCCGAATAGGCCGAGGTGGTAACTTTGAACAGGAAGAGCCTCAACGCGAATCGTACCCATACGCAAACTCCCCACTAATGAACGCAACACTGATTAGTTTAAGCAAAGGCCGAAGCGACGCCAGCGCCGGGTGTGTGCTGATGATGCAGAGGCAGACGCCGGTACAGCGTTGCATCACACTTTCGGCTGAGCCCCCGCTTGATTTCACGTTCCGCCTGACAGTCTGTCAGTAACGCTTATAATTGCAGTAAACACAACTGCACAACCAAAAATTGCATAAATGTGGCCGCCGGCCGGCAAGCCTGGAGGTTGCGCGCGCAATTCGAGCGCATATCCGATTGTGATCACTTGGCGCTGGTTCTCTTGACGCCCGGCTGGCCGGGTCGCATAGCTTTCGACGCGTCGCGAAATATGATGCGCCGCGCCGCGTGTTTCAGCGGCTCCATTGCTGGCCTTGGCCCCGTAGCTCAGCTGGATAGAGCAACGGTTTCCTAAACCGTAGGTCGCAGGTTCAAATCCTGCCGGGGTCGCCAGGCGAAGCGCCGGTTTGACGTGGTATGCAGCCGTGGGTACGTGCCGCCGGCGGCTAGAGATGGCCGGGTTTTTCTAAAGGACGACGGGCGAATGGCGGCCAAAATCGAGGTGGCAATCGTTGATCAAAACCCGGTTGTGCGCGCCGGGCTTGAGGCGGTCGTTCTGAAGGATGGCCGCTTCGGCGTGGCTGGCGTATTTGCGTCCGGCGCGGCGCTCCTAGAGGCGCTGCACATGAAGCCGCTGCAAATCGCCATCGTCGGCTGGGCCTTGCCCGATATGCAGGGTGGCGAGGTGCTTGAACGCATCAAGCGCGAGAAGTTGCAAACTCGGGTCATTGTCTACACAGGCGAACGCTCGAGTGATGTCTTGCGCCAAGCCATTAAGGGCGGCGCTTGGGGTTTCGTGTCAAAAATGGAGGAGCCGCCGGTTCTGTTGGAAGCCGTTGTAGCGGTGGCGCGCGGCAGGTTGTCTCTGCCTTACGTCGACATTGATTTACTCAACCACGATCCGCTCGAAGGACTGACCGCGCGTGAGCGCGAATTGCTGGCGGCTCTGGCCAACGGTTGGACCAATCTGCAGATTGCCGCGCGTACCGGCATCACGCGCAATACCGTCAAATATCACCTGAAAAATTTGTACGACAAACTCGGCGTTTCCAACCGGGCGATGGCGGTTGCGTTGTTTATGTCTGCGACCCGGCCGGGCGCATAGCGATATTGCTGCAACGCACCATTGGCAATGGGTAGGCAAGACTACCCACCGGCCCCGTTTTTCCTCCCCATGCGGGTGTTGTGAGCGGGCGCGCACTCAACCAAAGAGAGCGGGTTAATTTTGTCTGACGGCTAGGCCGAGACGCCGGTCCACAGACGATCTTCAAAAAGCGCAGAATTCTCCGCCGGTTCATAAGAGCGGTGGGGCAATGAATCCAGAAACGCACAAAGCAAGCCGGAGAAACGCTCATGACCGTTACGCCTCACCTTTTCATTCCTGGCCCGACCAACATCCCGGACCGGGTTCGCATGTCGATGAACCTTGCGATGGAAGACATGCGCAACCCGGAATTCCCAAAGTTCACGCTGCCGATTTTTGAAGACCTGAAAAAGGTTTTTAAAATGAAGGATGGCCGCGTTTTCATTTTCCCGTCGTCGGGTACGGGCGCTTGGGAATCAGCGATCACCAACACGCTGGCTGTTGGCGACAAAGTTTTGATGTCGCGCTTCGGCCAGTTCTCGCTGCTCTGGGTCGATATGGCTGAACGCATGGGGCTCAAGGTTGAGCTGTGCGACGAAGAGTGGGGCACGGGCGTTCCGCTGGAAAAGTACGCCGACATCCTCGCCAAGGATAAGAACCACGAAATCAAGGCAGTCTTTGCAACTCACAACGAAACCGCAACCGGCGTTTCGAGCGACATCGCAGGCGTCCGCAAGGCGCTGGACGCAGCGAAGCACCCGGCACTGCTGTTCGTTGACGGCGTGTCGTCGGTCGGCTCGCTCGACATGCGCATGGGCGAATGGAAAGTCGATTGCTGCGTTTCGGGCTCTCAGAAGGGCTTTATGCTGCCAACCGGCCTCGGCATTCTCGCCGTCAGCCAAAAGGCGCTTGATGCCAATAAGACGCTGAACGGCCGCATGAACCGTTGCTTCTTCTCGTTCGAAGACATGATCAAGACCAATGATCTCGGGTTCTTCCCTTATACGCCAGCAACCCAGCTGATCCGCGGCCTGCGCACCTCGCTTGACCTGATGGCCGAAGAAGGGCTAGAAAACATCTTCGCCCGTCATGCACGTTTGGCCCGCGGTGTTCGCGCCGCTGTCGATGCGTGGGGCCTGAAGGTCTGTGCGAAGGAAGAAAAGTGGCACTCCGATACCGTATCGGCCATCCAGGTGCCGGATGGTATCGACGCCAACAACGTCTTGAAGACCGCGTTCTACCGCTACAACACGTCGCTCGGAACCGGCCTCAACAAGCTCAATGGCAAGGTGTTCCGCATCGGCCACTTGGGCTCACTCGATGAGTTCATGGTTGGTGGCGTTCTGTTTGCCGTCGAAATGACGCTCAAGGATTGCGGCGTCAACATCAAGCTCGGCTCGGGAACGGGCGCGGCTGCTGAATACTTCAGCAAGACAGCGACCAAGTCGGCGACCGCTGTGACGCCGAAGGCCGCGTAACGCACTGAGAGCGCTTGGCCAGCCCGGCAAGGCGCTCTCGTCTTTTCAGGCAATAGATTTCTGCCACGGCCGGCTGTACCGCCGGGCATCGATAGATCCACAATCTCCCTAGGGAAGGTCACGCAACATGAGCTACACACTTTATCCAACCCGCAAACAGCGTCTGCAGCGTTCGTATCTCGCGGTTCCGGGCTCGAACCCGACCATGATTGAGCGCGCGCTGAAGAGCGCCGCAGATTACGTTTTCCTTGATTGCGAAGATGCTGTTGCGCCGCCGGAAAAAGAACAGGCCCGCAAGAACATCATTCAGGCCTTGAACGATCTCGATTGGGCAGCCGCCGGCAAGAGCGTCTCGGTGCGCATCAACGGCCTCGACACGCACTACATGTACCGGGACGTCGTCGATATTTGCGAACAAGCCGGCCACAAGCTCGACACCATTTTGATCCCCAAGGTTGGCGTTCCAGCTGACGTCTATACAGTTGAATGCATCGTCAGCCAGATCGAAGTCGCCAAGAAGCTGCCGCACAAGATCGGCACGGAAGCGCTCATTGAAACGCCGCTCGGCATGGCCAACGTCGAAGCCATCGCCTCGGCCAACAGCCGTCTTGAGTCGATGCACTTCGGCGTCGCTGACTACTCGGCGTTCAACAAGGCGCGCACGGTTGTCATCGGAGGTTTGAACCCTGACTATCCGGGCGACCAGTGGCACTTCCCGCTGTCGCGGATGACGGTTGCCTGCCGCGCGTTTGGTCTTCGTCCGATTGATGGTCCGTTCGGCGGCATCGATGATCCGGAAGGCTACAAGGCCGCGGCCCGCCGTGGTGCAGCCCTTGGCATGGAAGGCAAATGGGCCATCCATCCGTCGCAGATCGAACTCGCCAACGAAATCTATTCGCCGACCGCCGCCGAAGTATCGCGCGCGGAACGCATTCTCGTCGCACTCAAGGAAGCTGAAGCCCAAGGTAAGGGTGCCGCTTCTCTCGACGGCAAGATGATCGACGCGGCTTCGGAAAAGATGGCCAACAACATGCTGGCAACTGCGGCGGCTATCAAGAAAGCCGAAGCAGCTCGCGCCGGCTAAGTGAATTTTGAACCCTTAAACGTCACAGTATTTGGGAGGTCCGAACATGGACATTCATGAGTATCAGGCCAAAGAACTTCTGTCGAAGTTCGGCGTGCCGATCCCGCGCGGCGGCTTGGCTTACAGCCCCGAGCAGGCAACCTATCGCGCAAGCGAACTCGGCGGCACCGTTGTCGTCAAAGCGCAGATCCACTCCGGTGCCCGCGGCAAAGCCGGCGGCATCAAGGTCTGCAAGACGGAAGGCGAAATCGAGAGCGCGGCTGAATTTCTTCTCGGCCGCAAGCTCGTCACGCATCAAACTGGTCCGGCCGGCAAGCTTGTTTCGCGTCTCTACATCGAAGAAGCAACCAACATCGATCGCGAGATCTACCTGGGCTTCGTGATGGACCGCGCGTCAGAACGCGTGATGGTCATTGCGTCAGCTGCTGGCGGCATGGACATCGAGGAAATCTCGGCCAAGCAGCCAGATACCATCATCCGCGTCAGCGTTGACCCGGCTGTCGGTATGCAGCAGTTCCAGGCGCGCGAAATCGCGTTTGGTCTCGGTGTCGATCCGGAAATCGTCAACAAGCTGGTTCCGGCAATCATGGGTTGCTATCGCGCGTTCCGCGATCTCGACGCCATGATGGTTGAAATCAATCCGCTGGTGATCACCAAGGAAAAGCAGGTCGTGGCGCTCGACGCCAAGATGTCGTTCGACGAGAACGCCCTGTTCCGCCGTCCGCACATTGCGGAATTGCGCGACAAGAGCCAGGAAGACCCGCGCGAAACCTACGCGTCGGATCGCGGCCTCGCGTACGTCGGTCTCGATGGCGACATCGGCTGCATCGTCAACGGTGCCGGCCTGGCAATGGCAACGCTCGACATGATCAAACTGGCTGGCGGCGAACCCGCCAACTTTCTCGATATCGGCGGTGGTGCATCACCGGAACGCGTGACCAAGTCGTTCCGTGCGGTTCTGCGCGACAAGAACGTCAAGGCCATTCTGGTCAACGTGTTCGCTGGCATCAACCGTTGCGACTGGGTTGCCAAGGGCGTCGTCGACGCCATCAAGGAACTCAACATCACGATGCCGGTTGTGGTCCGCTTGTCGGGCACCAACGCCGAGGAAGGCCGCAAGATCATCGATCAAAGCGGTCTCACCGTGATCAGTGCTGAAACGCTTGCGGACGCGGCCAAGAAGTCGGTCACCGCAGCCAAGAACGCCGCGTAACCGGAGAGGACATGTAAATGGCTATTTTCATCAACGAAAAGACACCGATCCTCATCCAGGGTTTTACGGGCCGCATCGGCACGTTCCACGCCCAGGAAATGATCGACTATGGCACCAACGTGATTGGCGGCGTGACGCCCGGTAAGGGCGGCACGACCCACCTTGGCCGTCCGGTGTTCAATACTGTGAAGGGTGCGGTTGACGAGGCCGGCGCTGAAGCGTCGATCGTCTTTGTGCCGCCGCCGTTCGCCGCCGACGCGATCATGGAAGCGGCGGATGCAGGCATCAAATATTGCGTCTGCATCACCGATGGTATCCCGGCGCAGGATATGATCCGCGTGAAACGCTACATGCGGCGCTACAAAAAAGAAAATCGCATGATCCTAACGGGGCCGAACTGCGCTGGTACGATCTCCCCTGGCAAGGCGATGCTCGGCATTATGCCAGGCCACATCTATCTCCCCGGCCGCGTTGGCATCGTCGGACGTTCGGGCACGCTTGGCTACGAAGCCGCCGAACAGATGAAGTCACTCGGCATCGGCGTATCGACCTCGGTCGGCATTGGCGGTGACCCGATTAACGGATCTTCGCACCGTGACGTGATCGAGCACTTTGAAAACGATCCTGAAACCGATGCGATCCTGATGATTGGTGAAATCGGCGGGCCGCAGGAAGCGGAAGCTGGCCTCTGGTCCAAGGAACACGGCAAGAAGCCGCTGGTCGCCTACATCGCTGGTCTCTCGGCGCCGAAGGGCCGCCGCATGGGCCACGCCGGCGCCATTGTTTCAGCGTTCGGGGAATCGGCGGCCGAGAAGGTCGACATTCTGCAGAGCTGCGGCGTGACGATTGCGCCGACGCCGTCAGAAATGGGCTCGACGATGGCTCAGGTGCTGAGCACGTTGAAAAAAGTGGCATAGTGCTTCGGGGCCGGGCAAAGCCATTTGCCCGGCCTCTCAGAGCCTTTTTGCCGGAACACACTCTCAGGCAACGCGATAAATTTCTCCCATCACCGCGAGGGCAGTGGAGATCATGGTCATGCAGGATACGGCAAAAGTGGCGCGATCAATTAAGCTCGACGAGACGACACTCGTTGATGAACTCAAGCGGCTTCGGGCGCAGATCCCGGATAATCCATCTCTCAATCCCATTCTCAACGTCGCGTTCGATATGTCGCGGCGCCTTGAAGCCGGCGACGTCACGTTTGATGACGTCAAGGGGCTTGCGGGCCGGTTGATGGACCGCGCCTGCGTGCGCCGCGCCCGCCGCTTGCGCGACAATATCGGCTACGTCGATCAGGCGAGCACGCTCAAGGATTTTACGGGCCAGATTGAAAAGTCGGCCCAAGACGCGGCCGGCTCTTTGCAAGTCTTCGCCGAACGCTGGTCACGGCCGCGCACCGGTATCGTGCTGACCGCGCATCCAACCTTTGGATTGTCGGACGCGCTGTACCGGCGCATGCTGGAGATAGCGGTTTCAGACAATCCGGCGGATTCAATAGAAATCGGCCTGCCGCATCGCCCCGAGCCGTCACTGACGCTGCAGCATGAACACAAGTGCGCGCAAGATGCGATCCGCAACCTTCGCAATGCTTATGAAGAGCTGCTTCACGGGTTCTTCAGTGTCGCTTCGCAGAAATTCGGCGACGCTGCCTATAAAATCCGGCCAAAGCTGACGACATTCGCCTCTTGGATTGGCTACGACCTCGACGGGCGTACCGACATCGCCTGGACATTCTCGTTCCACGTCCGCCTGATGGAAAAGCGCGCCGCACTGACCGACGTGCGTGAACGGTTCGTCATTCTCAAGCATCGCTTGGATGAGAGCGACAGCGCGCAACGCATCGCCCGGCAGATCATCGGTAAGCTCGACCTGGCGATTGCAGCGGTCGATGAGCAGATCCGGGCCCTGGAGGGCATCACCGGTGATCCGGCTGTGCTGGCCAAGGCTGCCAACGTGATCACCAAGACTGACGGATACAACCTATTGTCGATTGAGCCGTTGATGACGTTGTTTAATTCGCTCATCGATGCGGTTGAAGCCCCACAGATGAAGCGTGCCGTTGCGGCACTCGCCGGTTTGGTTGATGCCACCGGCCTTGGCTCATCGCACATTCATCTGCGTATCAACGCGCTGCAGCTGAACAACGCCTTCCGCGCTTACGTTCATGAACCGTGGACGCGCGACCTGACGGAAAGCCAGTCGCTCGCCCGCATTGTTGATATGATCAAGAATTGCCCGAAAGAGTCGGTCAACTTCGAAACGCTCGATCTCGAAACGGCAACTGCCATCCGCCAGTTTGCGCTCACCGCGCAAATCCACAAGCACATCGACAAGGAAACGCCGATCCGCTTCCTGATTGCCGAATGCGAAAGCCCGGCAACCGTGCTGATTGCGGTATTCTTCGCCAAGCTGTTCGGCGTCGATGGCATCACCGATATCTCACCGTTGTTTGAGACGCCGTCCGGCCTTGAGAACGGCTCGCGCATTATGGAGCGGCTGGTCGAGGAAGAGACCTATCGCGATTACGTCAAGGGCCGCGGACGTCTCAGCATTCAGACCGGCTTCTCCGATGCTGGCCGTTTCATCGGTCAGATTTCCGCGACACTTGCCATCGAGCGCTACTATCACGGGCTTGCCGCGATGGTGCAAAAGGCCGGTCTGCCGGGTGTTGAAACACTGATCTTCTCGACCCATGGCGAGTCGATGGGACGCGGCGCGCATCCCGGCGATTTGCATACGCGCCTGCGTTATGTGTTCTCGGACGAAGCACGCCGCCGCTTCTCGAATGCCAATCTTCCGGTCAAGCACGAGACCAGCTTTCAGGGCGGCGACGGCTATATGTTCTTCGGCCACCGCGCACTGACGACGCGCGCCTTGGCAACCATCATTCTGGATGGCGAAGCGCCTGCGGCTGAAAACGATCCATTCTATACCGAGCAGAATTTCTCGCTCGACTTCTTCTTGCGATTGCGTGCGTTCCAACAGGAGCTGTTTGCGCATGACGGCTATCGCGCGGTGCTTGGCGCGTTCGGTCCGAACCTGTTGTTCAAGACGGGTTCGCGTCCCGTGAAGCGCCAGGGTGAACATGCGTCCGACCGTGGCAACCCGGCGCGGATGCGGGCTATCCCCAACAACGCGATATTGCAGCAGTTCGGCTATATCGCCAACGTGGTGGCCGGTCTTGGAACGGCGGTCGGCAATGACCGCGACCGGTTCAGCAAACTCGGCAAATCGTCACGCCGCTTGCAGACGCTGCTCGGTATGATCGCCTACGGCAAGACCGTGTCGAGCCTGAACGCAATGGGCGCCAACGCCACCGTGTTTGACGCGGGCTTCTGGGCGTCTCGTGCGTCGTGGGGCCGTGAGCAAGCCCTGCAAAGTGCCTTCCGCACGCTTGCTACGTACCTTCTGCCCGATGACCGGCAGGGCGCGATCAACGAGCTCGTACATCACCTGCGTCTCGACGCCATTGATCTGCACGCCATCCTCGAAGATCAGAACATCGAAGGTGGCAAGGTTCCGGACGCCAACCGTTTGGAACTCGATCTGCTGCAAGCGATCCGCTTGGCGCTGATCATGCGCATCTTTATCCTGGCTGCACAGCTGCCGCGTTTTGCACCGCAAGACGGGTTGTCCCACGGACAGGTTTTGGAAATGGCGCTCAACCTCGAAATTCCTGAGGTCGTCAGCATCATGCGCAAAGCGTTCCCGCACGGATCGAAATCTTTAGCAGCGGCGAACGGCGCCCGGTTTGACGAACAAGCCAGTTACCGTCCTCGCGGCATTGACGATTATGGCCGCTTGGAAACTGAAATCCTGGAGCCGATGGAGCGCGCTTACGAATTCGTGCGCGAGATCGGCACGGGGATCTCACATCACTTCGGAGCATTCGGCTGATCTGACCTGCCGTCGGCGCGACCAGGATATCCTGAAGTGATGCTGCGCGCCTGGAGAGCTTGCTCCCGGGCGCGCATCAGTTTTGGACCAAACGTCAGACTGCTTGGCCCGCTATGACTTCCAGGCGGGCAATTGATGTGCAGTGGCCGGTGGCCTTCCGGCGCAACTGGCGCCGTGGTGGCCACAAACAGAATTGCGCGCCAGCCGATAGCCGGCGCAATCCACAGCGCATAGCGAACGGCCCGCCGCACTCAACTCTCCCCGATTGATCCGGCAAGGTCAGCGGCTTGAAGTGCAAACACCTCGCCTTCACTGGTTTCAGTGTCGAGCCATAGAAACGGCAGGTCCGGCCAGGTTGCTTCGAGCGCATCGCGTGCCTGGCCGATCTCCATGACGATTGCGCCGTGCGGTGCCAGATAGCGGGCCGCACCTTCAAGAATGCGGTTGACGAGATCGAGGCCGTCGCTGCCGCCGGCATGGGCCATCACCGGCTCCGCTTGGTATTCAGGTGGGAACGCCGCCACGGCTTGCGTCGTAACGTAAGGCGGGTTGGCAATAATCAGATCGTAGCGATCAGGCGGAATGGATTGATAGAGGTCCGACTGTAGCAGCCGGATGCGTTGGTTGAGGCCATAGTCGCTGACATTGCGCCGGGCGACGTCGAGTGCGTCGGGGGAGAGATCGCTGGCATCGATCTGAGCATCAGGAAACGCTTCCGCCGCAAGAATCGATAGGCAACCTGAACCCGTGCAGAGTTCGAGCACGCGCGTCACGCCGTTCGGGTCGCCAATGGCGGCTGACAGCCGGGACTGGCACAATAATTCGCCAATGAAGGAGCGCGGAATGATAACACGTTCATCGACATAAAACTGATGCCCTTGAATCCACGCGGTGTTGGTCAGATACGACGCCGGCTTGCGAGAGGCGATGCGGCGTTGAAAAAGGCTGAGCACGTCACCACGTTCTGTCCGGGTTAAACGGCACTCCAGCCAGGGTTCAAGCGTGTCAATTGGAAGCTTTAAGGACGAAAGCAATAGGAACGCGGCCTCGCCTGCGGCGTTGTCGGTGCCATGACCATAGACCAGCCCGGCTTTGGTAAATTGCGTCACGCCGTAGCGCCACCAATCGCGAAGTGTGACAAGGTCGGCCAGGGCGTCGTGCGTCTCATTGCTGGTCATGGGGGAGGATCTAAGTCTCTGTGCGGGTTGCGGTCGAGGCAAAAACAGGATTCTGGCTCTGGCCGTTTTGCTGCCACGGCTGGCATTTAGCAAGAGTGCGCTGAGAGGGCAGATTACCGTGGAAATCAGATCAATGCGCGTCCTGATTTGGTCTCGAACCGCTTGCGCGGTGGTACGTGCACCGGCAGGGTGCAAACGTCTCAGAGGCGGCCGGTTCACGAGATGACGCGACAGCATTCCCTACTATTTTTGGCTCTGGCCGTGGTCACTGCTTTTGCCGTTGCTTGGCCGTATCGCGGCGACTGGGCGCGCGTGGTGGCCAATGGAACTATGCACCGGCCGCTGGCCCAGGCGCATTCCTGGCGCTATCAGCTCGACCGCATCAACCTTGATGATCTAGCGGCTGATGCGTCTGATCTCTTGGTCATCGATTATGCCAAGAAGGATGGAAAAGTTCCACTGACGCCGGAGGATGTGGCACGAATTAAAGTGCGGCCAGACGGGCGGCCGCGGCTTGTGGTTGCCTACCTTTCGGTCGGTGAATCCGAACAATTCCGCTACTACTGGAACGATGCCTGGAAGGCCGAGCCGCCGGGGTGGCTTGGCGAAGAAAACTGCGCCTGGCCGAAAGCGCATCGCGTGCGCTTTTGGACGGCCGGGTGGAAGGATATCAACTTCCGGGCCGCTGATTCCTATCTGCGCCGGATCATCGCCGCGGGTTTCGATGGGGTGTATCTCGACCGCGTCGATATCTTTGAGACGTTCGAAAAAGAACGGCCAACGGCACGGCGTGAAATGATTGAGCACGTGGCAGAACTGGCGGCCGCGGCCCGCAGCTTGAAGCCAGGCTTCCTGATCATTCCGCAGAATGCCGAAACGCTTCTGAGTGACGCCGGATATCGGCTGGTTATCGACGGGATCGGCAAAGAAAGCCTGTTGCACGGCGGATCGGAGACGGCCAAGCGCAACGCTGACGCCGATATCAAATGGTCGGCGGACCTGCTGCGGCAATTGCAGAATGAGGGTAAACCCGTGTTCGCCGTCGAATATCTGCTCGATGCGGCCCACATCGACCGCACGGGCTGGGAATTGCGCTCACGCCGCATGGTGCCAGCATTTGAGACCCGCGCGCTGGACGGCCAGGACCCAACCAAACCGGTCGATCTGAAGACAGAAGTCGGCACGCCAGAGCGCACGCAGAAGGATTGTCCGCCCGGCTCGTCATGGTGAATGCGGACTATCAACCTTATGGCTACTTTTGAGCTTGATATCGTTGAGTTATTTCGGGCAAACTGGGGCTAAATCAGTGCTATAATGCGCAGGTAACTAGGAAAAGAGAGTTTTGCGTATGAAGAAGTTCGGACTGGCCTTTGCGGCCACTCTTGCGGCGCTCGTTGCGACGTCCGCAATTTCGCTGTCACCAGCAAACGCCGAGGGCAAGGCGACGCTGCTCGACGGCGTCAAATCGTGGGCCTACCAGCTCAAGGATGTCAGCCAGGATAAGATCGACAAGATCGTCGCTTCGCCGTTCGACATGGTGATCATCGACTCGTCCATGTTTCCAAACGGCAAGGAAATCCACCTCACCCGCGACCAAGTCGAAAGCATGAAGAAGAAGCCGGATGGCAGCCGCCGCGTGGTGATTGCCTACTTCAGTGCTGGCGAAGCCGAAGACTTCCGCGACTATTGGAAGCCTGAGTGGAACAAGAACCGTCCGGGCTGGGTCTATAAGGCAGACAAGGATTGGAAGGGCGATTACATCGTCAAATACTGGGATCCGTCATGGCAAAAGATCATCTATGGATCGCCAACGTCGCTCATCGACCGGATCGTTGATGCCGGCTTCGATGGCGTATCGATCGACCGCGTCGATGCTTATTACTATTTCGGCGACACCGAAGAGCGCCGCCTGCAAATGGTCGATCTTGTGAAACGCGTTTCCGACTACATGCGCGCGAAGAATCCACAAGCTGTGATTTTGGCGCAGAATGCCGAAGAGTTGCTGCCTAAGCCCGACTACCTGAACGCGATTGATGCGACCGTGAAGGAAGACTTGGTTTACGGCATCAGCCACAAGGAAGTTGGCAATCCCGCAGGTGACATCACGCATTCAACCAAGCTGCTGGATGACTCGCATGTGAAGGGCAAGAAGGTGTTCGTGGTCGAGTATCTGGCCAAGAAGGAAAACATCGCCAAGGCGCGTGAGTACATGAAGCAGCACGACTTTGTGCTCTACGTCGGCCAGCGCGACCTCTATGAGCTGTCGTCGGTTGTCGGTGAAGAGGGTGCGAAAGCGCCAGCTAAGGACGCGGATGGTAAGAAGCCTGAGACAGCCAAGAACCCCTGAGGCCTGGCCGTTCGTTCCCATTCGTGCCTGATGTATACAAAAAATAGGTCGCGCTCAGGATTATTGAGCGCGTCCTTTTCATTAGCCCCGGCACTATCGGAATTTTGATCAAGCCGCCTGGATTTCGTCGAACCGGATCAGGCGGCGGCGGTTTTCGTCCCAGAGCTTCAGGTTTGCACAATGCAAACTTTGCATAATGGTCAGCCGGTTGATCGACTTGAGTTCCGGGCTTGCGTTCAGGCAGGCCTGCAGCCGGTAGTTTGGAATCATGCTGTTGAGGTGGTGAATGTGGTGCAGGCCGATGTTTCCTGTGAACCAGTTCAGCACCTTGGGCAGATCGTAGAATGATGATCCCATCAATGCTGCGACCTGGAAGTCCCAACCGTCAGCCTTTTCCCAGATGGTGTCTTCGAATTGATGCTGAATGAAAAACAGCCAGCCACCTGCGGCCGATGCCACGACAACCATCGGCACAACGACCGATAAAACGTCGGTGACGCCGAACGCGTAGATCAGCGGGCCGTAGAAAAGTGCCAGACCGATATTGAGGCCCATCACGCTCTTGAATGCTTCAGCGGGTTTCAAGGCATGGAACCAGGGCAGCCGCTGAACGATCAGGAAGTACGCCGGTACGCCAAAGGCAAACAGGAACAGCGGATTGCGGTAGAACCGGTAACGAAATTTTCCGAAGTTCGATAGCGCCTGATATTCGCGCACCGTCAGCGTGTCGATGTCGCCGGCACCGCGGCGATCAAGGTTGCCGGACGATGCGTGATGTACTGCGTGCTCGCGCTTCCATAGACCGTAAGGCGCCATCGTCAACACGCTCATGCAGCGGCCAACAAAGTCGTTCCAGGTCCGCGATCCGAAGAACGATCCATGTCCGCAATCGTGCTGGATGATAAAGGCGCGGACGAGCAGTCCGCCAGCTGGGATCGCCATCAACAGCGTTGCCCAGTATGCGGTTTTTACCGTTGCGAACATCGCAACAACCAGAACCGCCAAGGGGATGAGCGTCGATAAAATCTGGGAAATGGCCATGCGCGGAATTGAGCCGCGAAAGGTGTTGCAGTGGGCTGCAAGCCGGCGAACCATCTGCTTGGTCGATTCGTGCATTGCGGTTTTTTGTGCGGGCTCGACGGTGCCCAAGGCCGACGCGGCGTCGCCATTCATTGCGACGGCATCGGGAGTGACCGGTTGGGTCAGGATGAGATTCAAAGCCGTATCTCCAAGGATGTGCGCTATCGAAGCGCCGCTCGACGCGCAGGCGTTAGCACATTCGGGAACTAGGCGCGACCCGCAAGGTGCATGTTAGGTGTGGGAATGCTTTGTCTGAAATCAAAGCAAAGACGGGGCCCCATGATTTGGGACCCCGTCTCAAGTCAGACCACGTTGTTGGTGAGACAATGTCGCACTAGTGCTGGCCCCAGACCTCGACGATGGCGGCGCCTTTACCGCGGGCTGACGCGTCGAAGAAGCGTGAGCGGTATTTCGCTTCAATGCGATCAATCGAAGCGCGCTTTTCGCCCTTCAAGTCAACCGGACCGTAGGTGCCGCCAGCATCCACACGCGTGCGTACTGGGATCATTTCCTGCGAGCCGTCGGTGAAGATGACGTTGACTTCATTCAGCGTAATCGCGCGGTCACGAACAGTAACGCGGATCTTGCGGAAGCCGCCTTCGTTGCGGCCGACAGGAATGACGTCCTTGTCGAAACCAACGAAGCCGGCGGTCTGCGCGCCCAAGAGCACCCAGCCCTGATTGTACTTGCGGCCTTCGCCCTGCGGACCAAGCCAGCCATCAGCGTACTGGCCGAACACTTCAATGCGGGCCTGGCCCTTGAAGCTTGGCTTGGACTTGTAGACCATCTGGATTTCTTTGATGAACCGGTCACCCTTCAAGTCGATCCAGTTGGTACGCGAGTTCTTTGGGATGTCGGCATTCACAGCCAGCGCATCGGTTTCGCCATTGGCGTAAACGACCTTGATCTCGTTGATGTGAATGTCGTTATCGAGAACGCGCAAGCGGATCTTGTCGAATTTGCCGATTTCGTTGCCGACGCGGATCACGTCACGATCAACGCCAAAACCAACGTATTGCGCGCCAAACAGCACATCTCCGCCAGCCGTTGCAGCACCAGGTGCGGCAGTGGTCGGTGCTTCGGTGGTAGGCTTAACAGGCACTGCGCCCGAGAGCGCTTCGTCTGGGCGGCCGGTTGGCGTTGTTGTGGTCGTCGTGGTCGGCGCTGTCGATGGGGCACTGTAGCGGCCGCCGCCGCCCGTGCGATCCATGCTGCGGCCGTCTTCATCCTGCACACCGAGAACCTGCAAGCGGCCACGGCCGTTGCCCGGTGTCTGCACGATGTTGATCTGATCGACGAAGCGGCTATCGCCGGTCGGGTTGATCAAGCGGCTGCGTTCGCCCTGCCACATGTCGATCTGGCGATCTTCATTGTGCACAGAACCGTCGCTGTAGACGACTTGTACACGTGACAGATCGAACAACCGGCCGCTCGCGTTACGAACGCGGATGCCTTTGTAAGCGCCTTTAGCCTTGCTCACGTCGATTGTGTACTTGTCCAGTCCGAGATCGATATCCTGTTCGGAAATCACGACGAGCTGATCGCCGCTATAGGTTCTCTTCTTCCGGGCCTCGGCGCTCACAAAAACGCCGGTGGCCACAATGACGCTCAGCGCCACTACCAGCCTTCGAAACATGAAAAACTCCCCTGATGTTTGCGCACGTCGCCCCGTGCCGGAAGACGTGCGCCAACTTAGCGGTAACCCACGAAAATGGCAGTCAGTTGGACTGGAAAACGATCTTCGCACGAATCTATGGTGCTCATCTGCAACACAAACTTATCG
Source organism: Hyphomicrobium sp. (assembly GCA_013141015.1). GTDB lineage: Bacteria > Pseudomonadota > Alphaproteobacteria > Rhizobiales > Hyphomicrobiaceae > Hyphomicrobium_B. Next base: position 92,436 of record JABFRT010000027.1, read on the forward strand.
GTGTTCTATCTGAGGCTTGGCGGAATCTGCCGGTCTGGTTTGGGTGGCGGTGGGCAGCGGGAGCTATGGCATGCAATCCAACCCGGCCTGCTGGACATCAGGTTTGGTCAAAATGTGCGGCGTGACGCGCGTCAATTCCCCCTGAACTGCGCATCCACTTTGAATCCGCTGCTTCAAGCCCCTCGTTAGAGGATTGTTCGCGTTCCTTAAGGGTGTCCATCTTCCGCGGCAACAACCTCCGGACGCCAAGCCGTTCGGGCGATGGCAAGTAGGGCTTCGCTCCCGCGGAGACTTACATCTCCGTATGCGGCTCGTGACTTAAACCATTATGGAGAAAGACTGTTTCCACAATGGTTGCTGATGCACGCCATGGCCAAATTGAAGGGGTTGTTAACGGCAATGTGAGAAAACCTTTCATTGGCGCGCCAGGCTTTTCTTGGCGCGGCCATGCGTGCGTTGCGTGGATTGGTTCGGGAATGGCGGTCAAGGTAAAGCGGGAGCGGCCAGATCAGCGGCGGCATCACCGTGTCACCGCGCCCCTTTTCGTAGGGGTGGACGGTGCGCGGCTGCGCGCGACCGACTGGTCGCTCGGCGGTCTGCGCCTCGATGGCTACCCGGGTGACCTGCCGACGCCCGGCACAGAAAAACAATTCCATCTGACACTGCCGTTCCAGGGCTTCGATGTTTCGTTCGAGGTCAAGGCCGAGGTCGTGCGGGCGGGCGGCGAGACCAAAACCGTCGCGGTTCGCTTCACGGAAATCGGCGAGCGCGAACGCGAACTGATGCAGCACTTCATCGAAGAGCTGGTGCGCGGTTCGATGTCCGACGTCGAGGATACGATCCAGCGGATCGATGTTCCGGTGACGCCCGCCAAGCTCGAACCCGACGCAAAGAACCTGCCGGCCAATCTTCCTGTGCGCCGCTGGCCGGTAAAGACGATGGTCATGACCGGCATCTACGGTGTCGCGGGTCTTGCCATTTTCGGATACGCGGGACTGCTTGGCTATACCAACTTCTTCCGCATGGAAATCCAGACGGCGGTGATCTCCGCGCCGATCGAAGTCGTGAAAGCGCAAGTTGACGGTCAGGTTTTGTTAACCGCCATTAAACCGGGAGATACGGTGAAGGCCGGCGAAGTTGTCGTCAATGTCATCGATAGCGAACTCGAGCGAGAACTCGAACTGGCTGATATCGAGGTCCAAGGCCGCAAAGCCCAGCTGGCTTTTCTGAAGCGCCGGCATATGGACGAACTTGAAAAATTGCGCGGCTATGCCACCGTCGAAATGAAAAACGTCAAGCAGAGCAAGGTTGAGCTGGATGGCCTGCAGGAGCAGCTGACCCTGGCCGAAGAGCAATATGGCCGGCTTAAAGCGCTGGCCGACAAGGGATTTGTGACCTCGACTAAGCTTGACGAAGCCCACAAGCAAGTCATCACGCTCAAAACCCAGCTTGAAAACCGGCGCATCGAGTTGTCGTCGCGCGTTGAGCTCGCCGACCAGAATATCGGCAAGCGACTCTACAACGGTATCAATCTTGTCGGCGAGGCCAGTGAGATCGAAGACAAGGTGTCTCTCGCCGAGCGTGAGATTCAACTTGCTGAACAGAAGGCCAAGACCGTGGCCAACCAGCGGCAACGCTCGGCGATCACTGCTCCGTTCGACGGAACGGTTCTGGAATTGCCACGCTTTGACAAAGGCACGGTGCGCAAAGGCGATACGATTGCGATCATCGAGCAACGGCGCGACCGCAATGTTACGGCGTTCCTCAATCAAGACGAGGTGCTGAAAGTCGGCATCGGCGATGATGCGCTGTTGTTCGTTCCAGCGCTCGGCGAAACCGTCAAGGGCCGCGTCACCCACGTTGACCGCACCAGCGGCTTTGTGTCCGAGCAGCGCGAACGGCAGAACCCTGGATATCAATGGCGCGGCGCACATGACCGCTCGGCCAAAATAACCATCGAATTTGCCGAACCTGAGAAGGTCAAAGACGGCAACCGCTATCGTGCAGGACTTCCAGTCGTCGTCGTGTTCGAACAGCGCTCGACCAACTCGCTATTGTCGACACTCAAGAAAAAATTCTCCGTGGCGATGTAGGGAGCAACCAATGCGGCCGCTGAACCCTATAGAGCTTGAAGACCCGGCTGTGCCACTGCCTCGATCCGTCAAGTGGTCGCCCGCCGTCCAAGCCAAAATCGCCGCGTATTTTGCCATTTGCCTGATCCTGTTGACGCTGGTTCCAAACCAGATCTGGGACCCTGAGAACAACGAGGTTGTCTATATTATCGGTATTCTCGGCATCTGGCGCTATCTGTGGTGGGCCAACCACTTCGCCCGCGCCAAGATCTTCGAGAAGTTGACCTACCCGAAAATGCGCGACAGGGCCGCAGCGCTATGGGATAGCGGATGGCGCCCGCGCCACATCCACATCCAGATGACGACGTTCCGCGAGCATCGCGAAATCTCGGAAGCCGTTATCCGGGCCATCGTCAACGAAGTGCGCGAAGCGGGCGTACCGGCGACCATCTGGCTCGGTTCAAGTGAACTCAGCGACGAACTCAAAATCGGCAACCACCTGAAGCTTGTGGGAGATGATTGCGATATTACGCTGCGGATTATCCGGCAGAACCAGCCGGGCAAACGTGTCGCCATTGCGCTTATCCTGCGTGCCATGTCGCGGGCTGGCCTTGGCAAAGACGATATGGTCATCTTTATGGACGGAGACTTCGTCTTCCATCCAGGCATGGTCCGCAAATGCAGCCCGCTGTTTGCCCTTGATCCGGATCTGCATGCCTTAACAACCGATGAACATGTGTTGGTTCAGGGGCCGTGGTGGATGCAATCCTGGCTCAATATGCGCTTTGCCCAACGCCGCATGGCCATGCAGAGCCACGCCTTGTCAAACCGGGTGCTGACGCTGACCGGGCGCTGCTCCTTCTTCCGCGCCACGCATATCGTTGAGGAAGAATTCATTCGCCTGCAAGAAGCCGACTTTCTCCAGCATTGGCTGTGGGGCACGTTCCGGTTCTTGTCGGGCGACGACAAGAGCACGTGGTACACGCTGCTGCGTCACGGCGTTAAAATGACTTATGTGCCCGATGCGAGCGGCACGACCATCGAAGTCGTCGATGGCTCTGGCTATATGCGCATGGTGGAAAACCTGCGGCGCTGGTCGGGCAATATGCTGCGAAATGGCTGGCGCGCGATCATGCTTGGGCCGCGGCGCATGCCGTTCTTCATCTGGTGGTGCTGTATAGATCAACGCATCGCCATGTGGACCATGTTGTTCAGCCCGATGGTCGCCGTTGCTGGAATGATGAAATTCGGCGGGTCGTATTTCCTCGCCTATGCGGTCTACATCGCCATCAGCCGAATGATGCTGTCATTGGTGATGTTTACCTATGCTAGGCGCGTAGATTTGAATTTTGTATGGACGCTATACGCCAATCAGATCCTGAATGCCGGCGTTAAGGTCTATATGCAGTGGCGCCTTGCCAAACAGAAATGGGCGAACCGCGGCAACCAGAAAACAGGTTTTGCCGGCGGCGGCGCACTTGCCATATTCCGGGAGGCCATGGCTGCGTATTTGACCGCCGTTTCGTTCGCTTTCGTCTTTCTTTCCGTATTGATTTACACAAAGATTATTTCTATCCCAAGTTTTTCATTTGTTGCGGCCATGCTTTTTCGCTGAGATCGATAAAATTGTAAGTCTCGGCTTCAATTGAAAACGACGTTTTCCAGGCATTCTTCTCCACAGCGGCGGGTGGCGTCCTACTTCCGGCAGGGGGTGGGTGCAGCGGAGCCAGGGCAATTGGTGTATTTGCCCTCAACTTCAATGTGGCCAAGGCCCGGCGCTGGGTGAAGAAAAGCGGAAGAATCCGCGCGTGGGAGCGTCGTACAATAATGACTTTACATTCAGCCGTTTCTGAACGGGTCTATGACCATGCCGGTCATGACGATGTGGCTGCCGTTGCCCTTTCCAAGCCGGCGGTCAGTGTGATCGGTCTTGGTTATGTGGGCGCCGTTTCAATGGCCTGTCTGTCGCATCTCGGCTTCCGCATGGTCGGCGTCGATATCAGCCGTGAAAAGGTCGACGCAATTGCCGGAGGCCGCTCACCGATTGTTGAGGAGCGCTTGGGCGAGCTGCTCAAGGAAGGCGTGGACAATGCGCGCATCACGGCGACGCAGAATCTGGTTGCGGCGGTTTTTGAAACCGACGTGACGTTCTTGTCGGTCGGCACGCCAACGTCGAAGGATGGCGGTTGCGACTTTACATTTGTGCGTCAAGCAAGCCGCGCCATAGGTCAGGCGATTGGAATGAAGACCGGCTATCACGTTGTCGTTTTGCGCTGCTCGGTGCCGCCCGGCACCACGCTCGACGTTGTGGTTCCCGAAATTGAAAAGGCGTCTGGCAAGAAACTCGGCCCCGACTTCGGTGTTTGCTTTAACCCGGAATTCCTGCGTGAAGGCGTGGCTGTGGCTGACTTCTTTGCGCCGCCGAAGACTGTGGTTGGTGCGTCTGATGCGCGCGCAGAAAGCACTGTCACTGCTATATATGGTGCTGTTGACAAGAACGTGATCTTCACGTCAATCGAAGCCGCCGAAATGGTCAAATACGTCGATAACGTCTGGCACGCGACCAAGGTTGCGTTCGGCAATGAAGTCGGGCGTCTATGCAAGAAGCTTGATATCGACAGCCATGACGTGATGAATATTTTCGTTAAGGACCTCAAGCTCAACCTGTCGCCGTACTACTTGAAGCCGGGCTTCGCTTTTGGCGGTTCGTGCCTGCCCAAAGAAGTCCGCGCCGTCAGCCATATCGCGCATGCGATGGGCGTTGAAGTTCCGTTGATCGACAGTCTTGGTGTCAGCAACCAGCGGCATGTGGCCCAGGCGATCGAATTGTTGAAGCCATTTGCCGGCAAGCGCTTCGGGTTCTTGGGCGTGACTTTCAAGCCGGGCACCGACGATATGCGTGAAAGCCCGACGCTGGATGTGATGGCAACGTTGATGGCTGCCGGCGAAGACATCAAGGCCTATGACCCAAATCTTGACTTCGGTCCGCTGCTGCAGAATCAAATCGACTATGTGCGTCACGCAGTCCCGGCGCAAGCCGCGCTGATGGATGAGCTTGAGGCGTTGACGGTATCGAGTGCTAACGCGCTGGTCGCAGACTCTGATGTGGTTGTTGTGTCGCATGCGACTGATGAATTCCGCAAGGCGATTATGACGCGCAATCCCAATATCCATGTTTTAGATTTGGCCCGCTTGTTCAAGATCATTCCTGATGATGTAAATTATCAGGGTATTGCCTGGTAATCCCGACGACGCTGAAGACTGACAAACTTGAGCCGGCTTTGGACATCCAAAGCCGGCTCCTTTTGTTTCCGGACCATTGCGGGAAAAGATAAAAATCTAATCAAATGATCGCAAAACTGATGCCGGCGACTGAACTTAATGTTTGAAAATATCGCTTACATTTGGATCCTGAAGACGAGTGCGTGGTGTGGTCAGCCGCGCGTGCGTGCGGAGCAGTTGCGTGCCGGGTGGCCGGCGAACGAAACGATTTAGCGGATAACGCCGGCCTGGCGATTGGGAGCAGAGAAAATGAGCGACAAAGAGCGGGATCACAACGAACACAGCGAAAATCGCGAACACGAGGATCGCCGCGAGGGTGGCGAAAGCGGTTCGCATGATCACGATTCGCGCGAGAACGAATCCGACGATCATGATTCTGACGATCGCCGGGAACGCGGAAGCGACCGTGGCGACGAAGATCATGACGATGAACACAGCCGGTTGGCGCAAGATGATCGGCGGCATGATGACCATGATCGCAATGATCATGACCGTGATGAGCACGATAATGACGACGAAGATCGCCGCGCAGGAAATGATGATGATCATGACGGTGAGCATGATCGTGATGATCGCGAACACGCCGAGCAGCGCGAGTTAGCCGAAAAGGCCGCCGCTGAGAAGGCCGCCGCTGAAAAGGCTGCTGCTGAGGAGGCCGCCGCTGAGAAGGCCGCTGCTGAGAAGGCCGCCGCCGAAATGGCTGCTGCTGAGAAGGCCGCCGCTGAGAAGGCCGCTGCTGAGAAGGCCGCCGCCGAAATGGCTGCTGCTGCTGAAAAGGCCGCCGCTGAGAAGGCTGCTGCTGACAAGGCCGCCGCTGAAAAGGCTGCTGCTGAAAAGGCTGCTGCTGAAAAGGCCGCCGCTGAGAAGGCTGCTGCTGAAAAGGCCGCCGCTGAGAAGGCTGCTGCTGAGAAGGCCGCCGCTGAGAAGGCTGCCGCTGAACAGGCTGCTGCTGAACAGGCTGCCGCTGAGAAGGCCGCCGCTGACAAGGCCGCTGCTGAGAAGGCCGCTGCTGAAAAGGCCGCTGCCGAAAAGGCCGCTGCTGAGAAGGCTGCTGCTGAAAAGGCCGCTGCTGAAAAGGCTGCTGCTGAGAAGGCCGCTGCTGAACAGGCCGCCGCTGAGAAGGCTGCTGCTGAAAAGGCCGCCGCTGAAAAGGCTGCTGCTGAGAAGGCCGCCGCTGAGAAGGCCGCCGCTGAAAAGGCTGCTGCTGAGAAGGCCGCTGCTGACAAGGCCGCTGCTGAAAAGGCTGCTGCTGAAAAGGCTGCCGCTGACAAGGCCGCTGCTGAAAAGGCTGCTGCTGAAAAGGCCGCCGCTGAAAAGGCTGCCGCTGAGAAGGCCGCTGCTGAGAAGGCCGCTGCCGATAAGACTGCCGCTGAAAAGGCTGCCGCTGACAAGGCCGCTGCTGAAAAGGCTGCCGCTGACAAGGCCGCTGCTGACAAGGCCGCTGCTGACAAGGCCGCTGCCGAAAAGGCTGCCGCTGAAAAGGCCGCCGCTGAAAAGGCCGCCGCTGAGAAGGCTGCTGCTGAAAAGGCCGCCGCTGACAAGGCTGCTGCTGACAAGGCCGCCGCTGACAAGGCTGCCGCTGAGAAGGCTGCCGCTGAGAAGGCTGCCGCTGAGAAGGCTGCCGCTGAGAAGGCTGCTGCTGAAAAGGCCGCTGCCGAAAAAGCCGCCGCTGAAGAGGATCACGACCACAGCGATCTTCATATTGGCGACAACACCGTCAACGTTCTGACAAGTGACGACCACGCGGGCATCATGTTCGGCGAAGGCGCCAAGGATGTCATGACCGGCAATGGCGGTGATGATCGCATGCACGGTGGTGGCGGCGACGACATGATGACCGGCGACGCTGGTAATGACACGATGTTTGGATCGTCTACAGTTGGCGGCAAGGTTGATCTGAGCAAGTTCCAGATCACAGAATCCACCACTGCTAAGGTCACCTTCAACTACGAAACTGCTGGCTACAAGAACGCCCTTGGTGTCTACAAAATCGCTGCCGACGGCACGATCTCGGGCGTTCAAGTTCTGTTTGCCAATGCCTCGCTTAAAAATTCCGGCGGCGATCTGGTTGCTGGAGTCAGCGCGGTTGATGTCGGCGTTAAGGCAGGCGAAAAGCTCGGCTTCTTCGTTGTTCCCGATGGCTTCAGCCAGCGCGGAATGGCGGCCTTGTTGTCGGATAAATCGGCGAGCTTTAAGTTCGTCGGTGCGGATGGCAAGCCAGGCAACGTAAACGCCGGCGGCGAATTGAAGCTCGTGCAGGTTAACAGTGCCGGCGTGGAAACGCTGGTGAAGTCTGCCTACGGCACGACCGTGTTCCACAGCGCCGACAACGGCTCGAAGGGCTTGAACGGCGACGGCTTGAAGCACGCGACGGGCGTCGTCAACAACATCGATGGCACCATCAAAATCGGCTTTGAGGACCTCAAAGGCGGCGGCGACAAAGACTTTGACGATAGCATCTTCACCGTCTCGCTGGGCACCACCAACACGGCGCTTATCGCTAAGGAAGCGACCAAGCCAGTGCGTGCGTCAGATAATGACGACATGAAGGGCGGCGTTGGCGCCGACAAGATGTTCGGCATGTCAGACAATGACAAAATGGACGGCGGCGCTGGCGACGACCAGATGTGGGGCAACTCGGGCAACGACACGATGTTTGGCGGCGATGGCAGCGACATGATGTCTGGCGGCAAGGGCAATGATGTGCTCAATGGCGGCGCAGGCGATGACTCCATCAATGGCAACTCCGGCAACGATCGGTTCATCGCGAGCGAAGGCAATGATGCCTACGTTGGCGGCGCCGGGTTCGATACACTCGACTTCTCCGGCGCATCCCGCGGCGGTACAGTTGATCTGCAGGGCCACACCTTCTCCGGAATGGGATCGGGTGTCATGCAGGGCGTTGAGGGTGTGATCGGTTCGCGCTTCAATGATGTTTTGATTGGCGACAAAAACGCCAATACGCTCATCGGCGGCGCAGGCGATGACAGCTTCCGTGGCCGTGGCGGTGCCGACACCTTAACGGGTGGAGCTGGCCGTGACACGTATAGCTGGTCGAAGACTGACGTGAACGCAGTTGATCACATCACGGACTTCGGCCGCTCGGATCGTCTGAACCTTCACGATCTCGTCAAGGGGCAGAACTTTGCTGATGCCGTCAAGGTCACGGATACAGCCGCCGGTTCGGTGGTTTCCGCAAAGATCGGCGGCGCCTATCACGATGTCGTTGTGCTCGACAACGTCCACGGCATGAGTGCTGCAGATCTGCTCAAAGCCGGGATGATCTTGAGCTAACGCTGATCCCACATTCGCAAAATGAAAAACGGCTCCTTCATTGGGGCCGTTTTTTTGTTTCAAATGCTGTTGCGATTATCCGGTGCATGAAAACGAAGACTTCATTGCATCGTTACGATCCGGTCAAATCAACTGCTTTTTTGTCTTGTAGTGAGGCAAAAACAGTGCCCGAACTGCCAGCGCATAAAAGCCCATGAAATTTTATCGAAAATTGCCACGATCAAAAGCACCAGACGTTCAAACACTCTTGCTAATTTTATAAAATCAAAACGACAAATCGGACGGCAAAAGACAGAAGTACACCGGCGCTGAAAAACGAAACTTCAGACGCTGGCTTTTCAAACACTTTGCGGGCTGGGACCAATGGCAAGAATTACTGGAACGGTTGAATCAGAAGTGATCGCTGGAACGTCGCTTCAAGACATCATAATCGGCCTCGCAGGCAACGACCTTATTACCGGTAGCGACGGCGATGACACGATCAAGGGTGATGAAGGCGATGATTCGCTGTTTGGCGAATTGGGCAATGATACAATTTTCGGCGGCTTCGGTTCAGACATTGTTGCGGGCGGCGATGGCAACGATATCCTGTCGGGCGGTGCGGGCAACGACGACGTGAGGGGCGATACCGGCAATGACAGCCTGACCGGCGGCGCAGGTAACGACCTTCTGTCTGGTGGTGAAGGCGACGACACGGTTGACGCGGGTTCTGGCAGCGACACGATCTTCGGCGGCGCCGGTTTCGATATTGTCATCGGCGGCTCGGGTTTCGACACCCTCGACTACAGCGCATCGGCCGTGGCGATCAATGCCAATTTGAATACCCATGTGATAGGCTCGGACCTCGGCTCAACCAACGCTGACGGCATCGAGCAGTTTATCGGTTCGGCCTTCAATGACGTCATCAACGGCGATGGCTTGGCAAACTTCCTGCTCGGCGGCGCCGGCAACGATTACATCCGCGGCCGCGCCGGTGCTGACACTCTGACGGGCGGCCTCGGTAGCGATACCTACGCTTTCCTGAAAAAGGACGTCATGCTGGCTGGCGTCCATCAGGGCGTCGATTTCATCAGCGACTTCCGGACCAACGACAAGATCGATGTCAGCGACTTCTTTAACGGCATGACGGGCGTCAACTACGATGAAGTCATGCAACTGACGTTTGACGGCGCCAATACAACTGTGTCGATCAATTCCGGTGCTGGTTTCGTGGATGTCGTGCGCTTTGCCGACAGCTTCGATGCAACGCCGCAGTCGTTAATCGACGAACAGATCTTTCTCGTCTAGCTCTCGCGGGCGCGCAAAGCAGATATTCAACGGCCCGGGTGCCACCAAAGGACCCGGGCCGTTTTTTGTTTTCTTAGCAGCTGCTTAAGAGCCCATCTTTAGGGGCAAGCTCAGCTGGTATTTCACCGTTCGTAAACCAATCCTTCAGCAACAGTTTCTATGGTGAATGGGTGGAGCGCCGCAGTGTGCGGTGATGCCCTAGAGCGCGTTCTGGCGAATGCCAGGGGCGGCTGAATGAGTGGCGAAAGCCGGGTATTGGCAGATGCGAACCTCAAGGCGAATGCTGAAGGACGTCCGTAAGGCGTGGCTGATCGCCTTCGCTTTCAGTGCGTTTGTCAATGTTCTGACGTTTGCAACACCGCTCTACACACTGCAGATTTTCGATACCGTAGTGCCGCTTGGCAGTCTCGAGACGCTTGCCATTATTACCGCCATAGCCGCCGCAGCACTGCTGGCACTGGCGGCGCTGGAAATCGCGCGCGATATGATTTTGCTGCGGGCCAGCGTTTGGCTGGACCACGAGCTTGGCCGCCATATCCTCGACAATGGGCTGAAAGCCGGGAGCACAGCGCTAGAGCTCAAGCGCGATGCGCGAGCCCTGGAAGACGTGCAGCGGTTTATGTCCAGCCCAGCCGCCAGCATTACGCTGGATGCGCCGTTTACGCCGCTGTTCTTGATGGCTTTGGTTGCGCTCAACCCTGTCATTGGCGCTGTATCGATTGGCGCTGCCATCCTTATCGCTGGTATGGCGGTTATCCAATATCTACTGACCGCGCGGCTGCAATCGGAAACGGCACAAGCCCATGAGCGCAGCGCCAAGTGGTGGGGCGCCATCGCCAGCCACGGCCAGCTCGCCGGTGCGTTGGGTCTGGTCTCGGGTGGTTCGAGCAACTGGGAAACGTCCAATCGCGCCCACATCTCGTCAGCATATTCGCTCGGCAAGCGCGCCAGTTTCGTCAAAGCGATGGCGCGCACGATCCGCACAGGCGCGCAAATCGCGCTCTACGGCTTCGGCGCGTGGCTCGTTGTGAAAAATGAACTGGCGCCGGGCGCGCTGGTCGCGTCGGCCATTCTCCTGGCCCGTGCCCTTGGCCCGCTTGAAGGCTTGGTAGGGTCTGTCAAATCACTAAAGTCAGTCGCCGCCGCATACAGCCGCCTCAAAGCCTTGCCCGAAGATGTTGTGGTGCCGGGTGTCACCGATGGCGATAGCGTGGCGGTGGGGCGTCTCACGCTGCAGGACGTCACCTATTATCACCCGACGCGGAAATCGCCGGCATTGCGGGGCGTGTCGCTTACTGTCGATCCCGGCGAATGCCTGGCGTTGGTTGGCCCCAATGGCGCTGGCAAGTCAACGCTCGCCGCCGTTCTTGCAGGCGTCGTCACGCCAACAGCCGGCAGTGCCGGTCTTGATGGTGTGCCGATCGCCAAGTGGCAGCGCGGGGATTGCGCGCCGCCGGTTGGCTATTACTCCGACGAACCGCTGCTGCTGGACGGCACGGTGCATGAAAATATTGCCCGCTTCCGCGAGATGTCGCTGATGGCCGTGGCTCAGGCATCGATGCGCGCCGGCGTCCATGAAACACTTCAGGCTTTGCAGCAAGGTTATGATACGCCGGTTGGCCCGCAAGGCGGATATTTGGCATTGCGCGAACGCCGCGCTGTGGCCTTGGCCCGCGCGGTTGCCGGTGCGCCGCGCATCGTCATTTTAGATGAACCCGAAGCAGGCCTTGATGGTGCGAGCATGAAGCGGCTTCTTGCCATGCTCATTGCGTTGAAGGCCGACGGCGTCGGACTGGTGATTGCAACGCAAGATCCACGCTTGCTTCAATTGGCTGACAAAGTCGCGGTGCTCGCCAACGGCGCGCTTCAAGTTCACGGGGCCGCAGGCGATGTCTCACAGAACCTTGCGGCGCGTGTGGCCCGGCATGGGGAAGCGAGTTGATGAGATGGCGCAATCCATGACCGGAATCCGCACGGCGAAGTCAATCGACGACGCTCAACCGAACCTTGATATCCGTGCGCCGGTGGTGTTCGGCTTGTTCGCCATTTTTGTATTCTTCGGACTAGGTGCCGGCGGCGCGGCGATTGCACCTATCGATAAGGGCGTCGGCTTGCCGGGCACGATCATCGTTGAATCTAAGGTCAAGCAGGTTGCCCATCCTCGTGGCGGCGTTGCGGGCGCGATTCATGTGGCTGAGGGCCAGACTGTCAAGCCGGGCGATCTGCTGGTCACGCTCGACAGTGCGTCGTTGGACGAACAAATTGCGTCGCTGAGAACGCAGGTCGCCGCTGCTGAGCGCCAGTTGGCGTTGGCGCGGCAGGAAACCGCGACCATCTCAGATTTGCAGATGCGGCAGCTCGCTTCGAAGTCCAAAGTTTTGGCCCTAGACCGGTTGGTTGCTGAAGTCGAAAAGGACATTTCCAGTCTCGGTGCGCGCTTGGCAATGGCGGAGCGTGAACGCACGCAGATGGACATCCGCGCGCCGGTTGGTGGCCGCGTCATGTCATTGCAGACTCACGCAGCCGGCGCCGTCGTGCAACCGGGTGCGGTAATTGCCGAGATCGTTCCGGACAGCGACCGTCTGGTGGTTGAAGGCCGGTTGTCTCCCAATCAAATCGAGAATGTTAAACCGGGCATGCCGGCCAAGGTTTGGCTGACGGCGTTGAGCTGGCGCGAGCAGCGCCCGCTTGCAGCAACTCTCGCCTGGGTTTCAGCCGACAGCGTGGAAGACAAGCGGTCGGGAGTGCCATATTTCGTGGCGCGTATTGAATTGTCGGCAACGCCTAACGATATCGCCCAGCTAAAGGCATTGCATCCAGGCATGCGCGCCGAGGTGCTGTTGCTAACCGGACAGCGCACGTTGCTCGATCAGCTGATCGATCCGCTGATGCGAAACTTAAACCGCGCGTTTCACGGCTAAGGACCCCCCATGAGTTCGTCAAAATCGTCAATGAATTCTTTGATATTCAACGTCGCGGGTGGTGCTGTCCTTCTCACGGTCGCTGGCTACATGATCATGTCTTACGTCACGACGCCGTTGGTTGAACCGTGCTCGACGCGGTTTCCAGCCGGCCAGAAGTTCACGTTCACTGGCGCCAATGGCAAACCATTGTCTGCTGTTGAACTGCAGGGACGCGCAAACACGCGCGAATGGGGCCTGCTGCGCAATGCCAAAGTCGTGCCGGGAACGTCAGGGGCTGCCGAAAGCACGCTTGAGGTCGCGCTGGCATCGACCGAGAACGAAGATCAGGTCAACCAGAACGGTGTGGGCTTCACTTGGCATCTTCCCGAGCTTGAAAAGGCATCGGCTGCGTGCCTCAGCTACAGCGCCTATTTGCCCAAGAGTTTCAAATTCAAGGAGTCTGGTTATTTGCCGGGCTTGTTTGGCGCACGCGACATTGCGCAGATCGACCTGCTTAAGCCGGATGAAGGTTTTGCCGTGCGCATGGGCTGGGCTGAATCTGGCGATCTGGGTGTCGATGTCCGTGTGCCATCGGCAGGAGGACATTTCGAAGGGCCGAACCGTAAAACGCTCTGGCAAACGGGGCGCTGGACCAAGATCGAACAGGAGTTGCGGCTTAACACGCCCGGGAAAGCTGATGGTGTCATGCGCGTCTGGATTGATGGTGGGCTGACCATCAACCGGCAAGGCCTGTCGTTCCGGGTCATCCCAGAGTCGAGACTGACGGGTGTCGTCGCCGATATTGGCTACGCCCGCACATTGAGCGACTTGGCGGCGCTGCGCGTTTCACCGTTCCTTGTGCAGGCTCAATAGGTTAACGGCGTCACACGGGATATTGTTAATGGCCCAGGAAAATGGGCTTCGCACACGCGCTTGTTGTCAAAACGGGCACAGTCAAATCAAAAATGTGCCGGTCATTTGTGGCCGATCTTGTCAAGCGTGAAACGCTGATGTGTACTAGAGGCGTAGAACTCAGCGCCGTCCCACTTACCCCCAAGTGGCGCCAGTTCTATTTTTTGCCCGCGGTCTCCCCCGACCGCGGGCCTTTCATTTGAAGCCCCATCCGCCGGTGATGCGCGATTAAGACCGGCTCGACAATTTGAAGCCAGCGGCACGCGCTTCATCTTCACTGCAGAACCAGCGGTCACCTTTGACGGTGCGGACCTTGGCGCCTTCGTAACCATTCGACCACGGCATGGCGTAAGAGCGGTCGGTGGCGCGCACGGTGCCTTTGATGGGGCATCCTTCGGGGGCCGCGCGTTTCGCCTCCTGCCAGATCTGATCGCGCCATTCACTTGGCCGCACCGTTTCGCCCTGCCAGATGCCAAGTTTGGTTTCTTTCGCTTCCGATTCTGCCGAGCCATAGGTTGCGAGGAGTCCGGACGCGGCAAATACATGTCCATGGCGCACGAGCGCGTCAGCGACGTCAGTTCCGTCAATGGAGCATGCGGCGAGCACGACGCCGCTATCGGTTTCACCAGATCGCGTGCAGGCAACAGACTTGCCGCGCACCATTTTTTCAAGCGCGGAACGCGCCGCTGCACTGCAGTTCCAGCGGCGGCCATTGCTCTTAAGGCACGGCTGCTTGGCTTCCGGAACTTCGATGCCCGTAAGCCGCACAAGCTGACCATCAATGCGCAGCAGATCGCCTTTGATGGCCGTTGCGCGTCCGGAAAGGGCATTTGACGTGCCGGAGGAGACCAAGGCAACGGCCGCACCGCGCGGCACACTGGCGATATCTGACTCACCGCGCAGCATCGGACCACCGAGCACAATCAATCCCAGCACCAGCGCGCCGCCGCCGAGTGTACTGGGACTGACCGGCATGCGAAAGCCGGTGTCCGGCAACATGCGGCGTGCGCGGTCAGCACCGCCTGAAAACACAGGCCGGGATGGCAGCGAAACCTGCAAGAGGGGCCGGCTTGGCATCCGGCCGGCGAGTGTGCTGGCAGCTTTCCGGGCGGCGTTCCATCCCGTTGCAGCAAGTGCCGACACCCCCCGCCATACGGTGCTGGCGGCGGCTTTGATCATTTCAGAAATATGGTGCGCCGCCGTTTCTACGCCAGCGCGGCCGGCGGCAACACCGCGATCCTTAGTGTCGATGACTTTGTTGACGGCGGCGACGCGCACGTCATCGATTTTGCGTTGACGGTCTGCGCGGCGGACAAGCACCGTCGTGCGCACGTATTCCCGCCATTCGAAGCCTTCGCTCCGTCTGCGCCAGCCGAACATGATGGCCTCCCGCCGCCAAACGCGATTCGTTATTTCGACCATAGTCGGCAGCAATGATGGCAGAGCTTGGGCCAAGCCATAATCTGGCCGCAGATGTCCACGTTTTCCCGTTACTGGGCGGAGTTGTACTCGGACTAGTGATAGCCCTCGCCAACCCGCACTTTGCCGCGGAAGGTCCAGTAGACAAAGACCGTGTAGCCGAGGATGACCGGCAGCATCAGCAGCGTACCAACCAGCATGAACATTTGCGAGCTCGGCGCTGCCGCCGCGTCCCAAACGGTCAAGGTGTCCGGCACCAAATACGGCACGTTGGAAATGACCAAGCCGGTCAGTCCAAGCAAGAACAGGGCGATGGCCGACGCAAACGGCTGCAAGGGCTTTTCAAGTTCAAGACCGCGCCAACATTTCCAGGCGGCATACGCGGTCAGCAGCGGCACGGGTGACAGCAGCAGCAGGTTGGGCCATGAGAACCACCGCTCGGCAATGCGCGGCAACCCGTAAGGCGTCCATAAGCTGACCACCGCCGTCGCGGCGAGCACCGCAAGAAGTGCTGCCTTGGCCTTGTCGCGAGCGAACGCTTCGAGTTCGCCATCGGTTTTGTAGATCAGCCACGTCGCCCCCAGTAGCGCATAGCCAGCGACGAGAGCGAAACCGCAAAACAGCGGGAACGGGGTCAGCCAATCAAGCGCGCCGCCGGCAAAGCGGCCCTCCTTGACGGTGATGCCCTGCAACAGCCCGCCGAGCACCACGCCCTGCGCGAACGCGGCGATAATCGAGCCCCACGAGAACGCTAAATCCCAGAACTGGTGCTTGGGCTTTGAGACCCAGCGGAACTCAAATGCGACGCCGCGGAAAACCAAGGCCAGCAGCATCACAATTACCGGCAGATAGAGGCCCGACATGATGATGCCGTAGGCCTTCGGAAACGCGACGAACAATCCGCCGCCGCCCAGCACCAGCCACGTCTCGTTGCCATCCCAGAACGGCGCGACGGTGTTCATCATCACGTCGCGGCGCTCTTCCTGCGGGGCAAACGGAAACAGAATGCCAAGCCCCAAATCGAAACCGTCGAGAATGACATAGAGCGTCACGGCAACCGCGAGGATCGCAGCCCACGCCAGCGGCAACCAATAGGCGACATTGTCCATCGTGCTACTCCGCCGGTCCAAGTGTTTTTTTGCCAAGCGCGTCGCGGGCTGCACCTTGCGCCGCCGACAATGGCCGCGATGGCAACGCATCAGGCGGCTCGGCTGATTTGCCTTGAGGGCCCTTTTCGATCAATTTGTTGATGTACAAAATGCCCATCGAAAACACGCTCGAATAGATCGCGATAAATAAGATGAGACTGGTCAGAACCGCGCCGAACGTCACCGGTGAAACGGCGTCGCTGGTTTTGAGGATACCATAGACGAGGTACGGCTGACGGCCGGTTTCCGTCACCCACCATCCGGCCAGAATGGCGATGAAGCCAAGCGGCCAAGCGTAGCTCAGCGGGCGCAAATACCATCCCGTTTCAAACACGCGGCCGCGCGCCCACAGGAACGCGCCGATGACGCCAATCGCGATCATTAAGACGCCGATGCCAACCATGATGCGGAATGCGAAGAAGACCGGCAGAACCGGCGGGCGTTCCTCCGGTTTGAAATCTTTCAGGCCTTTGAAAAGGCCGTTGAGATCATGGGTGATGATGAAGCTCGCCATGTTCGGAATGGCGATCTCAAAATGATTTTTCCCGGCCTTCTGATCGGGCCAAGCAAACAAAATCAAGTCCGCGGGCTTCGATCCGTCCCAGTGGGCTTCTATCGCCGCGACTTTTACGGGTTGATGGATCGCGGTGTTCAGGCCGTGGGCATCGCCGATCACCAATTGCAGCGGCGCCAGCACGGCGACCATGCCAAGGCCCATACGGACCATTGTTTTGGCTTCATCAATGAAGCGGTTTTGCATCAGATATCGCGCGCCGACCGACAGCACCACCAGCGACGTCGTCAGATAGGCCGCCGTGAACATATGGGCGAACCGGTATGGGAAGCTCGGGTTGAACATAATCGCCAGCCAATCAACTGGATAGGCGATGCCGTCCTTCATTTCATGGCCCGCCGGCGTCTGCATCCAACTGTTGGCCGATAAAATCCAGAACGCCGACATCGATGTTCCGATCGCCACCAGCACAGCTGCCGTGACGTGCAGGTTTGGTGAGACCCGCTGCCACCCAAATAGCATGATGCCGAGGAAGGTTGCTTCGAGGAAAAACGCGGTCAGAACTTCATAACCGATCAGCGGTCCGACGACATTGCCAGCGACTTCGGAAAAGCGGCTCCAGTTGGTGCCGAACTGGTAGGAGAGCACGATGCCCGAGACGACGCCCATCGCGAACGAGACCGCGAAAATTTTGGTCCAATAGCGGGCGAGGCGATGGAATTTCTCTTCCCCCGTCATCCGCCAGCGCACCAACAGCGTGGCGATGAAGGCTGCCAAGCCGATCGTGAAACTTGGGAAGATGATGTGGAATGCCACGGTGAAGGCAAACTGCATGCGTGCCAACACGACGGCGTCAATGTCCATAGTGGCGATCTCCGGCCTCAACGAAGGGCAGGGCCGATCATGGACTGATCTTTGTCAGCAGTCGAGCGAGCTCTACCGGGCTTTAATCGCGCCGTGCGAGCAGCGGTTCGGGCATTGGCCACAGGCGGACAATACCATCAAGCCCGCCGGTGAGCAGTGATTGCCCGTCGTTGCTGAAGGCAACCGTTTTGGCCCCGGGGCCGAGGTCTTTGAGCGCACCAAACACTCGTGCCCGCTTCAATCCGCGTACCCGCACCGAGCCATCCTCTGCGGCGGATGCGATCACGTCTCCGTTTGCTGAAAAAGCAATCGACGTCACGCGCGCGTTGTGGCCGTTGAGTGTGCGAAGGGCCCGGCCGGTCGAGGCTGACCACAGTTTGATCGCGCCGTCGCTGCTGCCGGCGGCCAGGGTCGTGCCGTCGGGTGCAAAGCCGAGCGTTGAGATCGCGCCATGGTGGCCGCGCAACGTGCGCCGCATGCCGCGCGTGCTGATCGTCCACAATTTGACGGTGCTGTCGGCGCTGCCCGACGCCAACCAACGTCCAGCCGGATCCGAGGCAAGTGCCTGGACGGCGGATGCGTGGCCTTGCAGCAGCGAGTCGGGCGCGGTCAGCGTTCCGGTTTCCCACATTGCAACGGTGGCGTCCTGACCCGAAGACGCAATCAGATCCTCTGATCCTGCAAAGACGGCTGCCCACGCGCTGGCGTCGCTGCGTTTGAACGCATAGAGGCGGCTGCGGCTGTCGAGATCGTAGACGGCGATGCTGCCATCGGCGTGTGCCGTCACAGCGCGATTGTTGCGGACATTGAGCGAGGTTGCTGTGCCGCCTTCAAGTGGAATGGACCCTTGCAGGGTGCGCGTTCCGGCGTTCCAGATTTTAAGTGCGCGATCACTGCCGGCAGTGACGATCAGCCGGCCATCACCGCTGAATGCAAGCGCATCTACGGCGCCGTCGTGGGCACGGAATTCAGAATTCTGCGCGATGCTGCGTTCAGCAGGACCAGCCGTAATCGCGCCGGTGGTGATGCCGCTTGGCAGCGGATGGACAAGGCGAGGAATCTGATCCTGAAAGATGAATGCGGCGCTCGCAATGGTGATCGCCAGGATAACCTTGGTTTTAAGTTCGCGAGACAGCGAGCGCGTGCGTGACACCGATGGCGCCGGCCGCGCACGCTTTTTGCTCGAGGATACGCGCCCCGGCAGGGCGGCGGGCAGCTGGGCAATAGGCGCTGCAACACCAGCTGGGGGCACTTTTGCAGCCGCTTTCGGCGTTACAGCCACGGCTGGCGATTTCAAGCCATCGACAAAATCGAGCAACCCGCCTTTGGGGCCGGGCGCATCGGGCGGTGGCGGCACAGGGGCGTTGACGGCGGCGGGCGCCACAGCCGCTTTGCGCTTGGTCTCTGCGCTTTTCTTGACTTCGGTGCGTTCGCGCAGACGGGCAATCACGCCCGGCTTTTCCGGTGCCGGTGCCAGCAGTGCGCCACGCCACTGTGCGACAGATTGCGGCCGGTCGCCGATCTTCAGCGACAAGCCCTTCTGTATCGCGTCGAGAAACGTTGTCCGGTACGAGCTGAGCGCCGCGTCATGCGCAGTGATCATCTCGTCTTTCAACATGCGCGATGGCGAATCCGGCGGACGCTTGCCGGTCACCGCATGGTAGAGCGTGGCGGCCAGCGCATAGATGTCTGTCCACGGTCCCTGCTGCTTGCTGGTTTCGGCATACTGTTCATAGGGGCTGTAGCCGGGCTTCACCAGCGCCGAGACGGTCTTGGTTTTGGAGTGAGCCGCGATATCGCTGCGCGCCGCACCGAAATCGATCAGTACAGGGTCGCCTGCATCGCGGATGATGATATTGTCGGGCGCGATATCGCGATGCAGGAAATCAGCCTTGTGAATAGTCTGCAGCGCATCGAGCAGCGGGGCGATAATTGCGTCGAGTTCTTTTTGCCGTGGCGCGCGATTGAGGCCCTTCAGCCAAGACTTGAGGCTTTTGCCTTCCTCGAAATGCAGCACCATGTAGGCGGTGTTGTTGGCGCGGAAGGTCCGGTACACGCGCACGATATTGCTATGATTGAATTTGGCCAGCGTTTGGGCTTCTTCGATGAAGCGTTCGAGCCCCCAGGTATAGTCGCCGGAGCAATTCTCCGATTTCGGCGTCGCAGACCCGTTTGGATCGCGCGCTGCAAAATCGGCCGGAAAATACTCTTTAATGCTCACCTTGCGTGAAAGGGCCATTTCGTCGGCAAGATACGTTACGCCGAACCCGCCCGCGCCAAGCACGCGGTTGATCCTGTAGTCACCTGCCAGCTCTGTGCCACCCGGAAGGGCGATCAGATGTGTCATGGTCCCCAGCTCTGCATGATGCAGTCGGCCTGCCTCATTCTGCTCGTGACGGGCGCAATGCCGAATGCGCCCCGTGCCGCCTCAACTCGAAAATCGTTTTCACTGCTTTGCACCTTTGGCGCAAGAATGTGGCGCGCAAAAGAGCGATGAACCGTGGATGAACAAATCCTCTTGGTGTCGCTTTCCGGCCATTTTGCCGCCGCCAACTTAGATGCAAATCCTTGGTACGGCGATTTGCCGGGCGTTTTAGCGGGAACGCCGGAGCCAACAGACTCTCAAGGGATGGTTCTCATGTTGATGCAACGTACCGCTGCTGCCGTCACTGTGTGTGGCGCACTCGCCGCGAGCCAGATCTTTTCAAGTCCTGTCTCAGCCTTTGAAGCGGCCGATATCTCAGATGCGTTTCAAAGCGTCAGCAATGCCGCTGAAGCGCTGATCGCCAATGGTTACAAAACCGCGCCAGCCTTGATGCTCGGCTTGATGCTGCTGGCGGTTGTTCCGTTGATTGCCGTTATGTCGCCTGTGGTATCGGGGCTCAACAGAGCTCCGGATGCAACGCGCCGGTATGCGGGCCCTGCGCGCGGGGATGCGAAACTTTTGATCAGAGGCGCGATATCGAACAAGCCCGCACGCGCGTTTGTCGAAATCGTCGGCGCCGCTGATACGCACTTCACAATTCTGCGCGACATGCTGAGAATTGGCCGGGAAGACGACAACGACATCTGCATCACCAGTGCATCAGTGCATCGCTATCACGCTGCCATTCATCGCGAACAGCATGATGAGTGGCATATCACCGATCTTTCCGGAAATTGCGGCAACGGCATACGTGTCAACGGCCAGCGCTGCACGGACGCGCTTTTGCGTGACGGCGACGTGATTGAGCTTGGGCCGGGACGGCTGCGCTTCCGTGCCGGACTGATCTAACAACGGCACATTGGTCTTATAAATCAAACAGGAGACTGCGGAAATGATCGAAGAGCGGGGCGACAAAGCTTTGGGTGATGATGCAAAGGTGCACAAGGCAGGCGGCTTTCTTGGATCCTTAAAAGATGCGCTGCTTGCAGCGGGGCGCGATGAGATGCCGTCGTCGCCGGCACGCATGGCAGCACAATCGATAGCCGTGCAAGTGATCAAGCCTGCGGCCGCAAAGCCCGCGGCAGCCGTTTCCGCCGCGGCCACTGGTGAGGTAAATGCTGCCGCGCCTGCAGCCCTCAGTCCAAGTGCCGAGGAAGCGGCGCGGCTTGCGCGCACAGCGCCAGTCATGCGGGCCGCAGAAAAAGCGCCGCCGCCAATCCCTGATCGCGACAGCGTTCCGACAACGCGGGTGGTGCGCGGCGAAACGCCGAAAGCGCTGCAACCGGCGGCGCCTGACCGCACCCAACTGGTGCGCGGAAAGAAGGCCATCGAACGAGGTGCCTTTGCGCAAGATCCGGTGGTTGGGTTTCTGGTCGTGGTTGGCGGTCCCGGTCTTGGCGCGTTCCGTCCCGTTTTCGAAGGCAACAACACGATCGGCAGGACCAGCGCCAACCGTGTGCCGCTCGATTTCGGCGATGAAGCGATCTCAGCCGAGGCGCAGGCGTATATCCGCTATGATTCCAATGATCGGTCGTTCCTGTTCGTGCCAAACCTTGCTAAGACCAACGTGGTCTCCGTGAACGATAAGCGGCCAACGGGTGCGGTTGAGTTGAAACCGATGGACGTGATCACACTCGGGCGCACGCAAGTGGCGTTCGTGGCGTTCTGTGGAACTGAATTCGATTGGTCCGAGATTGCTGAAGCCTGAAATTGATGATCCGTTTCGAGTGTGCGGTTGCCGCAACGCGCGGTGCGCGCGACTATCAGGAAGATACCGCTGCCTTCTGGCCAGGCGGCGATGATCCGTTTGCCGTGCCGGCTGGTGTGGACGCTGCCGGCGGTATCGGCTTTGCGGTGCTTGCAGACGGCATGGGCGGGCACACCGGCGGCGCCTTGGCCAGCCGGATCGTGTGCGAACATTTTCTCAAATCGGCGGCGGAGCATGAAGCGCCGCTGCGCGAGCGGTTGCTGAAATCGCTTGAAGCGGCCAATGCCGCGTTGGCGGCGAAGGTCGAAGATAGCCCGCTGATGGCTGGTATGGGGTCAACGCTGATCGGCACATCCTTCAGCGGCGAAGGCGTGTCTTGGGTCAGCGTCGGCGATAGTCCGCTCTACTTCTACCGGCGCGGTGAGGTGGCCCAGCTGAATGAAGATCATTCCCTTGCGCCAGAACTTGATCGCTTGGTGGCGGACGGAAAGCTGACGGCGGAAGAGGCGCGCCGCGATTCGCGCCGTCACATGTTGCGTTCAGCCGTCACCGGCGAAGAGATCGATATGATCGATCTGCCGGTCTCGCCGGTCGCGTTGGAGCCGGGTGACTATGTGATCCTTGCCAGCGACGGCGTGGTGACGCTTGAAGTGGCGGAAATTGCGCGCATCATCCAAGGCTACGCAACTGACGGCGCAACCGCCGTTGCCAAAGCGCTCATTCGCGCGGTCGATGCCGTGCGCGAGCCGCACCAAGACAACGCCACCGTGCTCGTTGTCAGGGTGGCGTGATCGCCGCGGCGGTTCACTCTCGCTGCAGCTTTGCCAATTCCTCAGCCTCCAGCTGCAGTGCCGCAAGCCGGCGGATGTGGGCGGCAACGCGCGGGTGGCGCGCTTCGATGCGGTTGAAGTCTTCCTTGTGCAGCTTGAGTAAGCGGCTGCGGGACGCCGTGAATACGTGCCCCGAATGCACATCGTTATTGAGCATGGCGGAAGCGCCGAACACGTCGCCGGTGCGATACGAACTCTTTTCAGTCTCGCCATGCTGGTCGATCGATCCAGACGCCACGAAATAGATGGCGTCTGCTGGCGCGCCCTTGCGGACAATCTCGACGTTCGGCGGCAGATTGTGGGCGTGCAGCAGTGGCATGATCTCAGCCGCTTCCTTGGCATCAAGCCCAGCCAGCATCGGCACACGGGACATCAGGCTCCAATTGACCACGAAGTCGCGGCGATGCACTTCCTGCGCAAAACCGGTTGAAATAATAGCGACAGGTAGTGCCAAGACGCACAATCCCAAAATCATGGTCATGCCCGCGAGCAGGCGTCCGGCCGGAGTGATGGGCGTCGCGTCGCCATATCCAACAGTGGTCAGCGTTGTTATCGCCCACCACGCTGAAGCAGGAACGGATCCGAACTTTTCGGGCTGTGCCACACCTTCCAGATGATACATCAGCGTCGACGTAAACAGCAGAGCCGTAAACAGCAGCAATGCTGCGCCGACCAGCGCCTTGCGTTCGTTTTGCAGTACGCGGATCAGCGTGTGCATGGCAGGCGAATAGCGCGACAGTTTTAGGAAGCGTAACAGCCGCAGCATGCGCAGGATGCCGAGATCCATGGGTACGAACGCGTGCAGATAGACCGGCAGGATCGCCAGTCAGATCGATGACCAGGGCCGGGCTTTTGGCGAGAGACAGCCGGGCGCGCCAAGGCGATTGGCGCGACAGGAACGGCACTTCGACCGCCGTCCACAGGCGCAGCAGATACTCGATCGTGAACACGCCCACCGCGAAAATTTCGAGTCCAAACAACCACGGCCCATATTCGGCGTGGATGCTCGGCACCGTCTCGGCGATGATCGCGGCGACATTTGTGATAATCAGCGTAACGATCACCGCATCGAAGATCTGGCTTGCCCGGTCTTCGCCGTGGCCGATTTCCATTATCTCGTATGCGCGGCGGCGCAGGGCGGCCCCGCGCGAACGGGGACTTGCATCGTGCGGCTTGTAACCAGACGGCGGCGTGTCGGCAGTAGGATCTGCAGCGGTCATTTCGTCCCTAGCAAAGGTTGCCCTGAGCAACGATAGATCAGGGCCCCCCGATTTGTCTTGATTTGCAGCAGTATTTTGGCCGCGTCCCCCACCGCCCGTAGGATTCTCAAAATCCTCAGGCCGCGACTTTCTGCTCTTACCGTCAGTTTTTTGGCGCTAGGTGCTTGGCGAGTGTCCTCCAAAAGTCCAATATCACGCTCCCGCATTCTCTTTCCCCATTGAAATTGAACAAGAAAACAGAGAGGAACCGCCCCGTGGCCGTCAAGTCCGACATCGAAATTGCGCGCGAAGCCAAAATGAAGCCCATCGCCGAGGTTGCCGCCAAGGTCGGCGTGCCGGCGGAAGCGCTGGTTCCCTATGGCTGGACCAAGGCCAAAGTCTCGTTCGACTTCATAAACTCCGTCCAGGGCAACACCGACGGTAAGCTGATCCTGGTGACTGCCATCAGCCCGACGCCGGCCGGCGAAGGCAAGACGACCACAACAGTCGGTCTCAGCGATGGCTTGAACCGGATCGGAAAGAAGACAATCGCCGCGCTGCGGGAACCGTCGCTTGGGCCGTGCTTCGGCGTCAAGGGCGGCGCGGCTGGCGGCGGATACGCCCAGGTCGTGCCGATGGAAGATATCAACCTGCACTTCACCGGCGACTTCCACGCCATCACCAGCGCCCACAACCTGCTGGCCGCGATGCTCGACAATCACATCTACTGGGGCAACAGCCTCGGCATCGATCAGCGCCGCATCGGCTTTAAACGTGTGCTCGACATGAACGACCGCGCACTGCGCTCAATCGTCAATTCTCTCGGTGGCGTTTCAAACGGTTTTCCGCGCGAAGACGGCTTCGACATTACGGTTGCATCCGAAGTGATGGCAATCCTGTGCTTGTCGAAAGATTTGAAGGATCTTGAAAACCGCCTCGGCAATATCATCGTCGCCTACACGCGCGACAAGAAGCCGGTGCGCTGCCGCGATCTGAAAGCCGACGGTGCGATGACCGTTCTGTTAAAAGACGCGCTGCAGCCGAACATGGTGCAGACACTTGAGAATAATCCGGTGTTCATCCACGGCGGTCCGTTTGCCAACATCGCGCATGGCTGCAACTCTGTGCTTGCAACCCGCACGGCAATGAAGCTCGCCGACTACGTGGTCACGGAAGCCGGCTTCGGTGCGGACCTCGGCGCTGAGAAATTCTTCGATATCAAGTGCCGCAAGGCTGGCATTGCGCCGTCGGCTGTGGTGATCGTGGCAACCGTCCGCGCCCTCAAGATGCATGGCGGCGTTGCCAAGGACGACTTGAAGAACGAGAACTGCGCGGCCGTTGCCAAGGGCTGCGACAACCTCAAGCGCCACATCGAGAACGTCAATAAGTTTGGCGTGCCGGCTGTGGTTGCTGTCAACAAGTTCATCACCGACACCGAAGCTGAGATCCAGGAAGTTATGAAGGCCGCTGAAAGCATGGGCACCAAAGCCTTCATGTGCACGCACTGGGCCGATGGCGGTGCTGGTACGGAAGCCTTGGCGCATCACGTCGTCGCCGTCATCGATGAAGGCAAGGCCGACTTCAAGGTTCTCTACCCAGACGACATGAAGCTGCGCGACAAAGTCAAAACCATCGCCACCGAGATCTATCGCGCCGCTGATATCGCCTGCGATTCAAGCGTCGAGACGCAGTTCAAGGATCTCGAAGCGGCGGGCTTCGGTCACCTGCCGGTGTGCATGGCCAAGACCCAGTATTCGTTCTCGACGGATGCTTCAAAGCGCGGCGCACCGACCGGGCATATCGTTCCGGTTCGCGAGCTTCGGCTGTCGGCCGGCGCTGAGTTCGTCGTGGTCGTGACGGGCGACGTGATGACGATGCCAGGCCTGCCGAAGGTGCCGAGCGCCGACAGCATCCGCCTTGACGATAAGGGCCAGATCCAGGGACTGTTTTAAACTCTGCGGCAATTGCAAATGAAACGTGCGGGGCGGTCCATTCACGGGGCCGCCCCGTTTCTGTTAAAGGTCGCAGCAATCGCCGTCCAAAGCGAAAGTTCTTGATGCGCCTTCTCCCCATCCTCGCCGCCAGTTGCTTCGTATCGTCGATGTCGATGCGCATCCTCGATCCGGTGGTGCCGGATATCGCCCGCGATCTGGCCGTGGCACCTGAAGCCGTGGCGCTGCTTGCGTCGGCGTTTGCGTTTCCGTATGCGCTGGGCCAGCCCGTGCTTGGAGCGCTTGGCGACGCCATCGGCAAATCGAAAATCATCAAGATCACCCTGGCAATGCTGGTCGTGTGTTTGGCCGCAGGCTTTCTTGCGCCGTCGCTCGATGCGCTGTTGATCACGCGTGTGATCGGTGGCGCGGCTGCTGGCGGCATCATTCCGTTGGCATTCGCACTCGTTGGTGACCGCTTTGACATGGCAGACCGGCAATGGGCGTTGTCGCGCGTGTTGACAGCGATTATCGCCGGTCAGATGACGGGCTCAATTGGATCGGGCGTGGTGGCCAGCATGTTCGGCTGGCGCGTGTCGATGCTGACAGGCACTTTGCTGGCTGCAGCGGCTCTTGCCGTGACGCTGTGGCAACTGCACCCCAAGCCGCGTGCCAACAGGCCGGCCTTTCAAATCTCAAACCTGTTTCGCGGATATGGAGACGTGTTCCGCAATCCGCGGACTGTTGTGTGCTTCACGGCGGTCTTTGTCGAAGGCATCGTCGTGTTCGGCGCCATTCCCTACATCGCCGTTCTGTTGGAGCAGCGCGGTGCAGGCGGATTGAAGGAGGCGGGATTTGTGCTCGCGGGATTTGCGTTCGGCGGCTTCAGCTATATCGCGCTTGTCCGGGTGATGCTCGATAAGCTCGGACTCTACAATCTGATCCGGTCGGGAGCAGCCATTGCGGGTCTCGGCTTTGCAGCGATGTCGCTCGCCGTTTCGTGGCCGGTTGAAATGCTGATCATGTTCGTCATTGGCCTTGGCTTCTACATGATCCACAACTCGCTGCAGACGCAGGCGACCGAACTCGCACCCAATAACCGCGCATCAGCGGTGGCGGCGCATGCGTTTTTCTTCTTTCTCGGTCAAGCCGCCGGACCTTTGGTGTACCGCCTCGGTTTCCACTTCACCGGGCAAGACACAACCTTTGTAGCGGCCGGCATCGTCATGGCATTGACAGGCCTCGCGACGGCTGCGGGTTTGAAAATGCGCTCGGGCTCACGCGCGCCTCCGTGACGGCGAAAACGCCGCACATCACCCGTTGACAAAAATCAACGGCAAGGTGGAAGGAGCCGGATATTTTGATCCCCGGGGGTAAGGTTGGACGGAGCCCAGACTTCAATGTCGTGGACGCAGTTTGCAGGTGAAGACGGAAAGAGCACAGCAAGTGCTCACAACCGTCGGGGCCGCAATCTGCGTCCGGGTTCCCTCAAAGTTTGATCGGGGCCTTGAAAACGAAAAATGCACCCGCACAGATCAGCGCAAAGCCTATGGCGTGATTGATCGATAACCGCTCTCCCAAATACAGCACTGAAAAGGCCGCAAACACGATCAGGGTGATCACCTCCTGCATCGTTTTCAACTCAGCTGTTGAATAGACCGTTGAGCCCCAGCGGTTGGCCGGCACCGCCAAGCAGTATTCGAGCAGCGCGATGCCCCAGCTGGCCAGGATCACAATTCCTAGGGGCGAAGTTGTGTATTTCAGATGCCCGTACCAAGCGAAGGTCATGAACACGTTTGACGCAAGCAGCAACACTATGGGTATGAGATGCGAAGCAGTCATGGGCGTAGCGTCATCCTTCTGGCATTGGCGGCTGGGCCGGTTAGCCGCGCGAGAGGGTTTACTTGTATGCTGCACGAAACGCAGGCACACTGCCTATTCTAAGGGCTGAACAAATAGCCCGGGCCCTTCCTTATCTCTGATTTTCGGGCTTTATGCGAGTTGGCCTGAGGCTTGCGAAGAGCTTCTTGGGGTTCTCGACGAGTTTAAAGGCACGTGGGACGGAGGGACGATTGGCGGCTTCTTTCGACGAGATGAACGGACGCGGAGATGGGTTGCGTGCGCCGTACAGGGCATTCGCCGAATGGCTCGGTATCCAGAAGATTGATACTCTGGCGCTGAAAACCACTGAGGCCGAAGCCTTGTTCCGCCGGTCCGGCATCACTTTCGCGGTCTATGGTGATGAAGATACCAGCGAGCGTTTGATCCCGTTCGATATCCTGCCCCGCATTATCGCGGCGGCTGAATGGCGCCGCCTCGAGGCTGGCATCGAGCAGCGCGTCAAAGCGCTCAACGCTTTCATGTACGATATTTATCACCGCCAGGAGATCCTCAAAGCCGGGCGCATTCCCGAAGAGCTGATCGTTCAGAACGATGCGTTCGTGCCGGAGATGATCGGCGTCGACCCGCCGCGCGGCATTTACAGCCACATCATCGGCATCGACATCGTGCGCACCGGCGAAGACGATTTCATGGTGCTTGAAGACAATACGCGCACGCCGTCGGGTGTTTCCTACATGCTGGAAAACCGCGAGACGATGCTGCATCTGTTCCCGGATCTGTTCAGCCGCAACCGCGTGCGCCCGGTTGAGAACTATGCCGATTGCCTGCTGAAGACGCTCGAAAGCGTGGCGCCGGCTAACCTCAACAGCGATCCGGTCATCGCCGTGTTGACGCCCGGACCGTTCAACAGCGCCTATTTTGAACACTCATTCCTCGCCGACCAAATGGGCGTCGAGCTTGTCGAAGGTCATGACCTCGTCGTTATCGATGGCGAGTTGCGCATGAAAACAACGGAGGGATTGAAACGTGTTGATGTTCTCTATCGCCGCGTTGATGACGACTTCCTTGACCCTCTTGTCTTCCGTCCGGATTCGATGCTTGGCATCCCCGGCGTGTTCGACGCCTACCGTTCGGGGCGCGTAACAATCGTCAATGCTCCAGGTGCCGGTATTGCCGACGATAAGGCGATCTACAGCTATATCCCGGAAATCATCGAGTTCTATACCGGCCGGTCGCCAATCCTCGCCAATGTCGAGACCTACAACTGCCGTGAAGATGACGATCTCAAATACGTGCTTGAGCATCTGCCGGAACTCGTCGTCAAGGAAGTTCATGGCTCTGGTGGTTACGGCATGCTGGTCGGGCCGGCATCGACAAAAGAGCAGATCGAAGCGTTCCGCGCCAAGCTGAAAGCCAACCCGTCGAACTATATTGCTCAGCCGACGCTGGCATTATCGACATGCCCGACACTGTGTAACGGGCTGGTGGCCCCGCGCCATCTCGATCTCCGCCCATTTGTTCTGGTTGGCGATCAAGTGCGTCTTGTGCCCGGCGGGTTGACGCGGGTTGCCTTGAAGCAGGGGTCACTGGTTGTCAATTCCTCGCAAGGCGGCGGCACCAAAGACACCTGGGTGTTGCAGGACTGAGCGCCGATTGCTGCTAGAAATGAAGACTTAGGAACAACGATACGATGCTTGGACGTGCTGCAAGCGACCTCTATTGGCTGTCACGCTACGTTGAACGCGCAGAGAACATGGCGCGGCTGATCGAAGTCGGCTATCGCATCGTTTTGCTGCCGCGCGCCGGCGAAGGTTTTCATCAGGAATGGCAATCGACGCTTGAAAGCGCTGGATGCTTGGCTGGCTATACCGCCCGGCATGGTGCGCTCGATACGACCAAGGTTATCGATTACATGCTGTTCGACACGTCGAACGGCTCGAGCATTGCAACCTGTCTTGCTCATGCGCGGCAGAATGGCCGGGCGCAGCGGACCGCGTTGACGCGTGAGATGTGGGAAAGCCTGAATAGTGCGTGGCTGGAATTCTCAGCAATCAAACCAGGGTCGGTGACGTCGAACTCTCTGCCGGAATTGCTCGATTGGATCCGCTCACGCTCGGCGCTGTATCGCGGGTCGATGCTCAATACGATTTTGCGCAACGATACTTATTATTTTAGCCAGATCGGCACGTTTATCGAGCGGGCCGACAGCACGTCGCGCATTCTCGACGTCAAATATTACCATCTGCTGCCATCGACGGAGATGGTTGGCAGCGGCGCCGACAATCACCAGTGGACCTCGATTCTACGCTCGGTGTCGGCACATCGCAGCTATCGCTGGGTGTTCAAGGATAGCTACCGGCCTTGGAAAATTGCCGAGTATCTTATCCTCAACCGGCAAATGCCGCGTTCGCTCAGGTCGTGCTATGATGAACTGACGGTGGCGCTGAACGATCTGGGATCGCTTTATGGACAGCGCCATAGCTGCCACGCCACGGCGGAAGCAACCCGCGATTTGCTAATGGAGAGTGAGATCAAGAAAATCTTCCAGGCAGGTCTGCATGAGTTCGTGCAGGATTGCATCGGCCGCAACAATCAACTCGGCTGCGAAATTTCGCAGGCTTACCACTTTAACGGTTGAGAGAGACTTCTGCGATGCGCATCTCGATCGGACACGTTTCCCGCTACACTTACGGCGAGCCAGTCCAATATTCTATTCAGACACTGCGGTTGACTCCGCCAAGCTTCAACGGACAGCGCGTCATCGAGTGGTTTATATCGGCGCCCGGATTCGAGACCGCACCGTCGTTCCGCGATAGTTTTGGCAACATCGCGCATTTGGTTTCGTACACCGGATCACATGATGAAAGCGTGGTGCTCGCCAAAGGCGTGGTCGAAACGCAGGACCGCGCCGGATTGGTTTCCGGTTTGCAGGAATTCACGCCTGTCCGTGTCTTCTTGCGCGAGACGCCGAAGACGCGGGCCAGCGACGCGATCCGCGATCTCGCCCACGCCGCCTGCCCGTCGCCGACAATCGATGGTTTTCACCGCCTGATGAACGCCGTGCGGGATGCCGTCGATTATCGGATCGGCACCACGTCCGAGCACACAAACGCGGCTGAGGCGTTCGCCGATGGCCGCGGCGTCTGCCAGGACCATGCTCACATTTTCATCGCCGCCGCGCGCTGCCTCGGCGTGCCGGCGCGTTATGTCAACGGATACTTCGTCTCCGGCGATGAAGAACCCGCCGAAGCGCATCACGCCTGGGCCGAGGTCTGGTTGGACGGATTGGGGTGGGTCGGCTTTGACGCGGCTAACCGGTTGTGCCCCACGGACCACTATGTCCGGTTAGCAGCCGGGCTCGATGCGGGGTCCGCAGCGCCAATTCGCGGCACGCGCCGGGGCGGAACCAACGAAACGCTTGACGTCATCGTCGAAGTTCAGCAGCAGAGCACACAGACACAACAGTAGTTTTGCTTGATGGCTTTTGCCGGACTTGGAGACGATCAATGACCTACGGCGTAGCGCTGCGGCTGGAGCGCGGCTTGGTATTTGCGGCCGATACCCGGACCAACGCCGGCGTTGATAACATAGCTCAATACCGCAAGCTCAATTTCTGGCGCCAACCCGGCGAGCGGGTGCTGGTGTTGTTGAGTGCCGGCAACCTTGCGGTGACGCAGGCCGTCGTCAGTTTGATCAACGAACAGCTGACCGCGCAAGCGCCGGATACAATGCATCTGTTCAACGCGCCTAATATGTACCGTGCCGCCCGTGTCGTCGGTGACGCGATCCGCGAGGCACGCCGGGTCGATGGCGCGGCGCTTGAAGCCAGCAGGTCCGGCTTCAACGCCACGTTTATTTTTGGCGGACAGATCGGCACGGAACAGCCGCGCCTGTTTCAGATTTATTCTGAAGGCAACTTCATCGAGGCGACCGACGACACGCCGTTCCTGCAAATCGGCGAGCACAAATATGGCAAGCCGATCCTTGACCGCGTGGCGCGCGCCGATATGCGGCTGGGCGAAGCGGCCAAGCTGATGCTGTTATCGTTTGATTCAACGCTGCGCTCGAATTTATCGGTTGGCATGCCGATCGATTTATTGATCTACGAGCGCGATACTTTGGACGTGCGGCGCGAAAAGCGCATCAGTGCAGACGACGAATATTTCAAGAGCCTCTCGACGGCGTGGTCGGATGCGCTGCGGCAGGCGTTCGCCAAGATCGAGGAATTCAAGGTCTAGCCCCGTTGTGTCCAGGGGCTTTGCGCTCAGTGCCGCCGGAACACGGCAAGGCGCAAGCCGGTATAAGTGACGCCCATCGCAACGGCCGTCGCGGCCAGCAGCGCCAACACCGGCTCTGTGCCCGGTCTCAGCAATAAGATGCCGGCATAGATCGCATAGTTGACCAGGGACGCTGTGATTGCCACGCCGAGAAATTTAACAAACTCAGCGCGTGTCGCGGGGGTCTTGACTGCGAACGTCAACCGGCGATGGGCGAAGAAGGCGGCAATCATCGCGCATGCAATGGCGATCAGCCGCGCAGAGAATGGGTCGATGCCAGCGCCGCGCGTCAGCACCGTAAGAACGGCCGCGTCGGTGGTGAAGGCAATCGCTCCTGACGCTGCAAAGCCGGCGCCGTGCCGCGCTGCAGACGGGGCTTGGTCGTGCGTGTCGCGGTTCATGGTTTGCGCTCCAGCGGTGACATTGGCCAATCGATACAGCCGTCATTGTTGCGGCTGGGGCGCCACAGATCCGGTATAATGGGGGTGGCTGCCATCAACGCGTCGAACTCCGCTTGGCGGCGCGCGGACAAGGCGCCGGCTTTGGCGGACGTTGCGTCGGGTAATCCGGGGTGGCACATGACTAAGGGCCGCCAGCCGTCCAGCGTTGCGGCCGATCCGAAGTCGTTGGCGACAGCGCTGGCGGATGGCGCGAAGCCGCTGATACCGGCGAAGCGGTCGTTAGAAATGAAGTGGGCCTGTTCGGCATCGCGGCGCATGTTGCGGGCCAAAAGGCGCAGCAGCAAAGATTTGACGACAGGCGCGCCCCGGCGCACGGCCTGACTGAGCGGTGCTGATGGATCGCGGATCAGCAGTAAGCGTTTGCCGTAACGCTGATGCAACACGGCGAGCAGCGTTGCGCGTATCACGGGCAACACGTGGGCGTGCTCATGCCCATCGACGAAGTCGGGCGCCATGCCAAGCCCCGCTTCGAACGCATCAAGCTGGCGCTCGATTTCGGACGTCAGGCCTGCAGGATCAAGCGCGCGCGTGTAGGACAGCGCGATCAATTTGGCGATGCCCGGCAATGAGGAGGCGCGTAAGGGTAGGCCGCACGGGCCAAGCGGTGCGCCAGATGTCAAGTTGAGATGCAGTCCGATGGCAAGGCTGGGAGCGAACGGCTTGATTGCGGCAGCTTCAGTCATCCATTGCGGCCGCGTGACAATCGCGCTGGTCGCTGAAATGCGCGCCGCCGCGGCCAGCATACGGACTCCGCGCGATATGCCCGGCGCCATCGCGTAATCGTCAGCGCATAGGATGATGCGGCCGTTCATTTCAATGCTGTCTCAGATCGCGCCGGTGTTTGATGTGCGGGCGGAGGCACGCCCAACTCCTCGCGGACCAGAAACAGCGGGCGCGCTTTCACTTCTTCATAGACGCGGCCGAGATATTCGCCGAGCAGGCCAAGAAAGATCAACTGCACGCCGGCAAAGAACAGCACGGCAACCAGCAGTGTTGGATAGCCGCGCACCGGATCGCCGAACATCAGCGTCTTGGTCATCACCCAAATCATATAAATGAACGCCACGATTGAAACGACTAGGCCGAAGACTGACGAGATCCGCAGCGGCACCGTTGAAAATGACGCCAGGCCATCGAACGCCAAGCGCGCCAATTTGAGCGGCAGCCAGCGTGATGCTTCACCCGTGGCGCGCGGCTGCATTTCAAACGGCACGCCGATGGAGGGAAAGCCGATCCACGCGAACAATCCGTTGTTGTAGCGGACCCGCTCGCCGATTTTATTGATGGCATCGACGGCGCGGCGGCTGAGCAGGCGGAAGTCGCAAGAGTTCTGTTGCAGCTCAGTGCCGGAGAGGGCGTGGAACACACTATAGAAAAGCCGGGCTCCTTGACGGCGCCACGCGCTATCGGCACTGCGGTCTACGCGCATGCCGAAGACCACGTCGTGGCCCTCGTTCCATTTGGCGATGAACGATGTAATGGTCTCAGGGGGATGCTGCAGGTCGCTGTCCATGATGACGACGGCGTCGCCCTGCGCATAACGCAAACCGGCGGCAACTGCGATCTCCTTGCCGAAATTGCGGCTCAATGCGATTGCGGTGATGCGTGGATCTTTGTCATTCAATTGGCGCAGGCGCAGCAGCGTCGCGTCAGTCGAGCCGTCATCGACGAACACTATCGACCAGCGCAGGTTCAAGCCGTCGAGAGCGGGTATGAGCCGGGCCAGCAGCGGAGCAATGCCATCCGCCTCGTTGAGCACGGGGATGACAACAGACACCGAGCGGTGCGGGGTGGGCGCGCCAAGCGGCAGGGGTTCGGTGGGGTTCGATGCGGTCATCACTCAAACTCGTCAGAAGTGGTGTTGCTGGCCTCGAGCATCGGGGCCTCGCCGGATTTGACCTTATGCCGGTCCGCAGCCGCGGCGTCCACTGAGGCGGCTTTGAGGCAAGTACCCATTGCCGCGTGGCCGCGCATCAGATAGCGAGATTTGCAGACGTAGAGGGAGAACCCACGTGAAAATCTGCATGATTGGCGCCGGCTATGTTGGGCTTGTTTCGGCGGCCTGCTTTTCTGAGTTTGGCTGGACTGTGACCTGCGTCGACAAGGATCCGGCGCGGCTGGCCGATCTGCATGCCGGGCGTTCGCCCATCTACGAGCCTGGGCTCGATGATTTGATGCAGCGGAACATGCGGGCTGGCCGTTTGAAATTCTCTGATGACCTTGGCCCGGCTGTGCGCGAAGCCGACGTGGTTTTTCTGGCGGTTGGCACGCCAATGCGCCGTGGCGATGGGTATGCCGACCTGTCGTATGTGTTTGCGGCCGTTGAAGAGCTGGCGCCGTTCCTCGAAGGCTTCACGGTCATCACCACCAAATCGACAGTGCCTGTGTCCACCAGCCGCGAAATTGAGAAGCGCCTGAAAGATCTGCGGCCAGACGCCGATGCGGCGATCTGCTCGAACCCTGAATTCCTGCGCGAAGGGTCGGCGATCCAGGACTTCACCCACCCCGACCGCGTGCTTGTCGGCACCGACAGCGCCAAGGCCCGCGAGGTTATGGAACGCCTCTACAAGCCGCTGGCGTTGCGCGGCTCTCCGGTCATGTTCGTCTCGCGCGAATCCGCTGAGCTTGCCAAGTATGCAGCCAACGCTTTTCTGGCGCTCAAAATCAGCTTCATCAACGAAATTGCCGATTTGTGCGAAGAGGTCGGCGCCGATGTTCAAGAGGTCGCCTCCGCGATCGGCAAGGACCGGCGCATTGGTGACAAGTTCCTGCACCCGGGTCCGGGCTATGGCGGGTCGTGTTTCCCAAAGGACGTGTCGGCGCTGATCCGCACGGCGCGGGAAAATAAGTCACCGGTTTCAATCATCGAGCAGGTCGAGCGCGTCAATCACGAGCGCAAAATCGCGATGGCCGGGCGTATCGAAGCGGCGGCCGGTGGCACGCTGCGCGGCAAGACCATTGCCATTCTGGGCGTGACGTTCAAACCAAACACCGACGATATGCGGGACGCGCCAAGCCTGGTGATCATCCCGATGCTTCAGGAGCGCGGAGCGATTGTCCGGGCTTTCGATCCGCAGGGACAGAAACACGCAGAAGCGATGCTGCCGGGGGTCGTGTGGTGCGAAAGCGCGCTTGATGCGGCCGACGGCGCACACGCGCTTGCCGTCGTTACCGAATGGAACGAGTTCCGCGCGCTCGATCTGGATGCGGTCAAATCGAAGATGGCCGGCAATGCGCTGATCGATATGCGAAACATCTTCCAGAAGCAGGCCGCGCGTGCAGCCGGCTTCAATTACTCAAGCATAGGCCGCGGGTAATGGCGGGTCCGCCGCTTAGCGCTCTTTGAACGCCTTGGCGAACTGATCTTTCAGCGGTTTTACGAGGTAACTCAGCGCCGAGCGCTCGGTGGTGCGGATCTGGATGTCGACCGGCATTCCTGGCACAAGCTGCAATTCTCCGAGGCGCTGCATCTCGCTGTCGTCGATTTTGATGCGCGCCACGTAGTACTGCATGTTGGTTTGCACTTCTTTGGTGATTTCCGCCGACACCGACTCGATCGAGCCTTCAAGGCTTGGCGTGGTGCTTTGATTGAAGGCCGGAAAACGGATCACGGCTCGTTTGTGTGAGCGCACCTGATCGATGTCCTGCGGGGCAATCTTGGCCTCGATGGCCAGCTTCTCATGCTGCGGCACGACGACCATCAACGGTTCAGCCGTATTGACGACGCCGCCGACGGTGAACACCGACATTTGGTCGATGATGCCATCGGACGGGCTGCGGATATCGACACGCTGCAGCTGATCGACGGCGGCCGTGCGCCGTTCCATCAACTCGACGAGCTTGCCCTGGGTTTCGCGCAGCTCTTTGATGGCTTCGGACTTTGCCTCGCTGTCGATCGACAGGCGCTGCATTTCAATTTCGGCAATTTTGTCTTTGCTCTGGCCAGCCGCAGCGGACAGCTGGGCCATTTCGCCTTCGATCCGGGCCTGCTCGCGCCGCATGGCGGTCATCTTTTCGGTTCTGACAAGCTGCTGTGCTTCAAGCCGTTCGAGGCCTTCGAGTTCCTTTTTGATCAATTGAATTTCGCGGGCCTTGGCTTCGGCTTGGGCAGTGTTGCCGGCCGACTCCTGGCGCAATCCGGTGATGCGCTCGCCCAGCTGCTGGCGCTGGTTCATGCGCGTCTTGATGCGCGATTCAAACAGGTTCTGTTCGCCCGACAGGATTTGACCGACATCGGTGTCTTGCGCACGCGCTAACAGATCCGGCGGGAATGTCACGGATGGGGCATCATCGCGTTCGGCCTTGAGGCGCGACAGGCGACCGGTCAATTCGTCGATCTGCTTGGTCACGAGTTGCAGACCGGCGCGGGTGACTGTTTCGTCAAGACGCACGACGATATCGCCGGCTTTGACGGTGTCGCCGTTCTTGACGAGAATCTGGCTGACAACGCCGCCAGTCGGGTGCTGAACTTTTTTGATGTTGCCGGCCACGACGACGGAGCCGCCAGCAATAACGGCGCCCGCCATGTCGGTCATGGCAGCCCATCCGCCCATGCCGCCAAACAAGGCGAGAACGGTCAGGAATCCGTATCCGACATAGTTGCGCACGGAAATCAAACCGCGATCAAGAACTGGCTTCCTGGCGGCGGGCATGGCTGCGGCCGGTAAGGTCAAGGGCATGGACATGATTGCTGTTCCTAACCTTGCTTCTGAATATTTTGGGCTGCGGCTTCAGGCCGTGGCAGACCTTCGGGCCCAGACGTTCCTGGCGGCACGGTCTGCAGCATATTGCGCAGCACTTCGTCTTTCGGTCCGAACGCGCGGGCCTGACCATTGGCCATAACCAGCACTTTGTTGACGGCCGCCAATGCCGAGGGCCGGTGGGCGATGACGATGGCAATGCCGCCGCGCCGCCTGATCGACAAAATGGCTTCAGTCAGCGCGTTGTCGCCAGCGTTGTCGAGGCTTGCATTCGGCTCATCAAGGACGACCAGGAACGGTTCGCCGTAGAGCGCGCGGGCAAGAGCCACGCGTTGCCGTTCGCCGCCCGACAGCGATTTTCCGCTTTCGCCCATGCGCGTCTGATAGCCGTCCGGCAAGCGGACAATCAATTCGTGCGATCCGGATGCCTGGGCGGCGGCGACTACCGCTTCGCTACTAGCGTTAGCATCGAGGCGGGCAATGTTGTCGGCGACCGTGCCGTCAAACAGTTCAATTTCCTGCGGCATGTAGCCGATATGGCGGCCGAGCTTCTCCGGCGTCCATTGATCAAGCGATGCACCATCAAGGCGCACAGCGCTGGCAGGTGTCATTGGGCTCCAAACGCCAACCAGGGCGCGTGCAAGCGTCGATTTGCCCGAACCGCTCGGGCCGATCACACCGAGTGCGTCGCCACGCTCAAGATTGAACGACACGCCCTTGAGGATCGCCTCGCGCTGTCCTGGCGGCGCGACCACCAGGGATTCAACGAGCAACTGGTTTTTCGGGGCCGGCAAATCGACGAGAGTGCTTTCGTCTTCGGCGGCCGCCGTCAACAAGTCGCCGAGACGCTTGGCGCTGATGCGGGCGGTGATGAAGCTCTTCCAGTGGCCGATGGCGCTTTCAATCGGTGCCAGCGAACGCGACACGGTGATCGATGCAGCGATAATCGCACCGGCCGACAGTTCGTTTTTGATCACCAGATAGGCACCGAGACCGAGCACCGCCGATTGCAGCAGCATGCGAATAACTTTGGTGACGTTGCCGATGCCGCCGGCTGCATCCGAGGCTTTCAGCTGATGCGCCAGGTAGTCGTCATTCAGGGCCTGATAGCGCGCTCCGATGTGCGGCGCCATTCCCATGGCGTGGATCGATTCGGCGTTGCGGCGCGCCGTTTCGGCAAGCGCCAAGCGCTGCCCGCCTGCTTGGCCGGCCGCCCTCAGCGGCGTCGAACTGCGATACTCGGTGACGATGGTGAGAATGATCAGGACGATTGCACCGCCCACGGCGACCACTGCCAGCATCGGGTGGAGGATGTATACGAAGAACAGGTAGACCGGCATCCACGGCAGATCGAACAACGCGGTCAGGCCCATGCCGGACATGAAATTGCGAATCGAATCGAGATCGCGCAACGGCTGCATGCCGTCGCCGCCACCGCGGCTTCTCAGCGGCATGACCTGGACGGCGGCAAACACGCGCGGCGTCAGTGTTCTGTCGATGCGTGTGCCGACGCGGCTCATGATGCGCGCCCGCAGAAACTCCAACAGGCCGTTGATGGCGTACAGCCCGAACATCAGCACCGACAGACCGATCAGGGTCGGGACGGACTGCGACGGCAGCACCCGGTCGTAGACCTGCAGCATATAAAACGATCCGGCCAGCGCCAGAATGTTGACCACGCCTGAGAACACTGCGACCGAGCCGAGAATCGGACTGTATTTCCAAAGCAGCGAACCGACGGGGTGAGTCGTGGTACGCGTAGAAGGTTGTTTTGGACGAGCCATTTTTCCTGCACTATCTGAGGATTGCCGCAGTTTGATCGGGTTGGGTGGCGGGACGGAGCCACACGCGGCGCAAGTCTACTGGTAAATCCTTTAGGCTTTTATTAGCCGGTCTGGGGGCTGGCCGGGGGCTCGGAACCTGGCGGGCGCGGTTCAAGGCGTCCCACAGCGACACGGCCATCTGGCAGAATGGCCCGGAGCTTGGCGGGCGTGTCCTTAAACGTCGTGACGGCAAGCCGTTTCACCAGTTCATTGACGACCCTCGGATCGCCGATTGTTTCGATCAACCAGGGCTGATCTCCGCATTTCCATTCCCCCGCTTCCAGCCGCAAATGGGGCTCGCGGTTGTCTGTAAGTCTTTGATCGACCTCGGGAGAAACGAAGGCCCACCAAGCTGCGGCAACCAAGGCCATCGGCGCTTCTTCGGTCTGTTTGGCGCCCATCATGGCGATTTGTCCCAAAGCGACGGCTGGGGCCACCAAGGCGTTGGCATCGGCCAATGTCATGCCCGAATGCCGGGGCGAGGCCATCAACAAGGCCAAGATACGCCCAAATGCCGCGGCGCGGGCGTCAGCCTGATTGGGACCGGACCCGGTGCCTTGGGACTGCGATGCTGTGACCATGAGGGCCGTCCTGCTGATTCGGATGGTTCAAAACGAGCCTTCCGTCTACCATTCTTTGTAAATATCAACCATGTCTAAGCGCCCGGTAAACGCTGTTTATGGCGATTTTAGCCGCGCAATGTGATTGCATGGGCATGTTTTGGGCCTTGCCAAAGCGGCCTCGCTTATCCAACCAAAGTAGGATTACAGTGCGACGTGCGTCAGCGCGCGGACCGGCGTCGCGTCTCGGTGAGACGAGCGGGCCCGGCTGCAGGCATGGACGTATAGACAACCGAGAGACACCGATGGGATTGATCACGCTTTCTTCCTATTTGACCGACTGGGCGCTGGGCGGCGCGACCCGGCAAGGCGTGGCGCAGACTATCGAAGCGCTGGCCGGCAGCAGCATCGCTATGGCCGAACTGGTCGCCAAGGGCCGTCTTGCCGGATCGTTTGGCCGTATCACGGCGCGGGCCGGCGAATTCGATGAACAGAAAGAAATCGATGTTCTGGCCAACGACTCGATTCTGGCCGCTCTCAAAGAGACGCCCGTCGCGGCCTTTGCCTCGGAAGAGATGGCCGAGCCGGTGATGCTTGACGACAAGGCGCCGCTGCTGGTGGCCACCGACCCGCTCGATGGGTCTGGCAATGTCGAGGCCAATGTTTCGTTCGGAATGATTTTCTCTGTGCTGCCGCGCCATCCCTCATCGACGGGCGAGGCGGCGTTCCTGCGCCCTGGTTCGCATCAGCTGGCGGCGGGCTTTATCGTCTATGGCCCGCAGACGGTGCTGGTCTTGACGGTCGGAAATGGCACCAACATTTTCACACTCGACCGCGAGGCGCGCCAATATGTGCTGACGCATCCCAAAATCTCAATCCCGCCCGCTACCGCCGAATACGCGATCAACGCCTCGAACGCCCGCTATTGGGATGAGCCGATCCGCATCTATGTGCACGACTGCGAGAATGGCGCCGATGGCCCGCGCGGTCAGGATTTCAACATGCGCTGGACTGGTTCTCCAGTCGCAGACATTTATCGCATCTTGTCGCGCGGCGGCATTTATCTTTATCCAGGCGATAGCCGCAAAGGCTTCCACCAGGGGCGCATTCGCTTGATCTACGAAGCCAACCCCATCGCCTGGCTGGTGGAGCAGGCGGGCGGCCGCGCGACCACCGGGCACGAACGCCTGCTGGATGTGGTGCCAACGACGCTGCATCAGAAAACGCCGCTGATCTGTGGCTCTTCTGAAGAAGTTGACCGCGTGAGCCGGCTTTATACCGGGCTCGGCTTCAAGGGCGAACAGTCGGCGTTGTTCGGACGGCGCGGATTATTCCGCGCCATCACATAATTCAAAAAAATACTGCGCGGCATGTTCGAGAAGAGGCACGTGAGATCCCCCTATGTCGATTAAGCACCCTATCATTTCCGTGACCGGTTCGTCGGGCGCGGGCACTACGTCCGTTCGCCACACGTTCGAACATATTTTCCACCGCGAAAACGTGCGCGCGGCCTTTGTGCAGGGCGATAGCTTTCACCGCTATGCCCGCGCCGACATGCACGTCGCGATGGCGGAAGCGGCCAAAAACGGCAATCCGAATTTTTCGCACTTCGGGCCGGACGCCAATCTTTTCGAAGATCTCGAAACCTTGTTCCGCACCTATTCGACAAATGGCGGCGGCAAGGTCCGCGATTATATCCACGACCCGGTTGAAAGCTTGGCTGCCAAAGCGCCGGCTGGAACGTTCACGCCGTGGCGCGATCTGGAAGGCGGCACCGACTTGCTGCTTTATGAAGGCTTGCATGGGGCGGTTGTCAGCGAAACGGTCAACGTCGCGCGCTATGCCGATTTGAAAATCGGCGTGGTGCCGGTGATCAATCTCGAATGGATCCAAAAGATCGAACGCGACCGTGCGATCCGTGGATACACCACGGAAGAAGTGACGGCAGCGATCCTGCGGCGCATGCCCGACTATGTGAAATATATCTGTCCGCAGTTCACGGAAACCGATATCAACTTCCAGCGCATTCCGACTGTCGATACGTCGAATCCATTTATCGCGCGCTGGATACCGACGCCGGACGAATCGATGGTCATCATCCGCTTCAAAGACCCGCGCGGCATCGATTTCGCCTATCTGCTGTCGATGATCCACGACAGCTTCATGTCGCGCGCCAATTCGATTGTGATCCCCGGCGGCAAGCTGGATCTCGCCATGCAGCTGATCCTGACGCCGCTGATCTTGCAGCTGGTCGAGCGCCGCCGCCGGTCGATTTGACCGGCGATAGCGGGGGAAGCGCGGTTTCATCCGCTTGGCAGGATCGAGAATCCGGCTAGTGTCCCGACACGAAACGCATTTAACCGAGGTTCTCCGTGACGCGCCCGATCATCATTGCGCCCTCCATCCTGTCCGCAGACTTCGGCCGCTTGAGCGCCGAGATTGCGGCCATCGATTCCGCGGGCGCTGACTGGATCCACTGCGATGTGATGGATGGGCACTTTGTGCCCAACATTACGTTCGGCCCACCCGTCATCAAGGCTGTGCGCGGCGCATCCAAAAAAATCTTCGACGTGCATCTGATGATCGCACCGGCCGATCCGTTCCTCGCGGCGTTCGCGGATGCGGGCTCTGATATCATCACGGTGCACGCTGAAGCAGGCCCGCATCTCGACCGGTCGCTGCAGGCGATCCGCGCGCTGGGCAAAAAAGCTGGCGTGTCGATCAACCCCGGAACGCCGGAAAATGTCATCGAGTATGTGCTCGACCGTTTGGATTTGATTTTGCTGATGACGGTCAACCCCGGCTTCGGCGGCCAGGCGTTCATTCCGGCGGTGCTCGATAAAATCCGCCGCGTGAAAGCGCTGGTCGGCAACCGTCCAATCGATATCGAAGTCGATGGCGGCGTGACGCCGGAGACGGCGGGCGCGGTGGCCAAGGCCGGTGCTAATGTTTTGGTGGCTGGCTCAGCCGTATTCAAAGGCGGCACAGCAGCAAGCTACAAAGCCAACATCGACGCGATCCGCAAAGCGGCCGAAGCGGGGCGGGAATAGTACTTTACCCGTCATCCCGCACGCGATGCAGCACTCTTCGTGGAGCATCGCAGATGCGGGATCTCACCACGGTTGCAGCGAGATCCTGTGTCTGCATCGCACCGTGAAGGACGCTGCGACGCGCACAGGATGACGGGTAATTGAG
Source organism: Hyphomicrobium sp. (assembly GCA_013141015.1). Taxonomy (GTDB): domain Bacteria; phylum Pseudomonadota; class Alphaproteobacteria; order Rhizobiales; family Hyphomicrobiaceae; genus Hyphomicrobium_B. Next base: position 135,082 of record JABFRT010000027.1, read on the forward strand.
GCGCTAAACCTTATAAAACGCGCGATACCACGCAACGAACTGCTTTATGCCCGTTTCAATCGGCGTCGAGGGTTTGAAGCCAACGGCAGCGGTGAGCGCGGATACATCGGCGAATGTTTCCGGAACGTCACCCGGCTGCGCGGGCAGCAGATTGCGGATGGCTTTTTTGCCGGTCGCTCTCTCGATTAACTCGATGAACGTGGCGAGCGGCACAGGTGTGTGATTGCCGATGTTGTAAATCCGGTACGGCGCTGACGATGTGCCGGCGCGCGGCGCGCCGCTCGACCATTCAGGATCTGGCGCCGCGGCCATATCCATCGTGCGCACCACGCCTTCAACAATGTCGTCGATGTAGGTGAAGTCGCGGGCGTGATGACCGTGGTTGAACACGTCAATCGGTTTGCCGTCGAGGATGTTCTTGGTGAACTTGTAGAGCGCCATGTCGGGCCGTCCCCACGGACCGTAGACCGTGAAGAAGCGCAAGCCGGTCAGCGGAATGGCATACAGGCTGGCATAGGTGTGGGCCATCAGCTCGTTGGCTTTTTTGGTCGCCGCATACAAGCTCAGGGGATGGTCGACCGCGTCACGTTCGCTGAATGGCATTTTGGTGTTGGCGCCGTAGACCGAACTTGACGAGGCGAACACGCAGTGGGCAACCGGATGATTGCGGCAGCCTTCGAGGATGTTGAGGAAGCCCTGAATATTGCTGTCGATGTAGGCTTGCGGATTGTCGATCGAGTAGCGCACGCCTGCCTGCGCCGCCAGATGCACGACCCGGTCGAATTTCTCTGACGCAAAGAGTTCAGCCATTGCCGGTCTGTCCGCGACATCGAGCTTAAGGAAGCGGAAGCCGTTGCTGCCTTCAAGGGCGGCGAGGCGCGCTTGTTTAAGGCGCACGTCGTAATAGTCGTTGAGGTTGTCGATGCCGGTGACCTCATCGCCGCGCTCTAGCAGCGCTTTGGCGGTGTGGAAACCGATAAAACCGGCAGCGCCTGTCACCAGAACTTTCATGATGCTTGCCTGAAACCGTTTGATCGCTATCGCGAAAGGGTTGCGCCTTGTATGCGTGTGCGCATAACAGACATTGCCTTGCCATGCCAGAGCGCCGCACTTGCGCGCGTGCTGGTCCGGAGAATTTTGAAATGAAGTTTGCAACGCCGCTGCCGATTGACGCCGTGCTGGACGAGTGCCGTGCGGCGCTGGCAGTTGGCGGCATCGCTGTGCTGGTGGCACCGCCCGGCGCGGGCAAGACGACTCGCGTGCCGCTGGCGCTGATGGATCAGCCGTGGGCCTCTGCGGGTAAAATTCTGGTGCTGGAGCCGCGCCGGATAGCGGCCCGCGCCGCGGCTGACCGTATGGCTATGACGCTTGGCGAACAGCTTGGCCAATCGATTGGTCTTCGGGCGCGGCTGTCGTCAAAAACTGGGCCGAAGGTGCGCGTTGAAGTCATCACCGAGGGCGTGTTCACGCGGATGATTTTGGATGATCCGGAACTGAACGGTATCAGCGCGGTGCTGTTTGACGAATTCCACGAGCGGTCGCTGGACGCGGATTTGGGATTAGCGTTGGCGCTTGAAGCGCGCGACGGGCTGCGGCCGGATTTACGGCTGTTGGTGATGTCGGCAACGCTTGATGGCGCGCGCGTCGCGTCATTGCTCGGTGATGCGCCGGTCATCAAAAGCGAGGGCCGTGCGTTCGCCGTTGAGGCGCGTTACCTCGGTCGCTCGCCGGCGCGGATCGAAGACGACGTGACGGACGCGATTGTCCGCGCGCTGCAGCAAGAGACCGGATCGGTGCTCGCATTCTTGCCGGGGCAAGGCGAGATCACGCGGGTTGCTGAACGTCTGGGCGAGCGCGTGCGTGATCCGAACATCGATATTGCGCCGCTCTATGGAGCGCTCGGCCCCCAAGCTCAGGACCTCGCTATTGAGCCGGCACGCGCGGGCCGCCGCAAGGTGGTGCTGGCAACATCGATTGCTGAGACCTCGATCACCATTGAAGGCGTGCGCGTGATTGTCGATTGCGGGTTGCAGCGGGTGCCGCGCTTTGAGCCGGACGTTGGCGTGACGCGGTTGGAGACGGTGCGCGTGTCGCGGGCGGCAGCTGACCAGCGCATGGGCCGCGCGGGCCGAACGCAACCGGGCGTCTGCTACAGACTGTGGACGGAGCCGGAGACGCAAGGACTGGTGCCGTTTGCGGAAGCGGAAATCAAATCCGCCGATTTGGCGGGTCTAGTGCTCGATTGCGCGGAGTGGGGCACGACTGACCCGGCGACGCTATCGTGGCTCGATCCGCCATCGCCCGGCGTCGTCAAGGCGGCGCAGGATGAGTTGCGCACGATTGGCGCGCTGGATGGCGAGGGGCGCATTACCGATGAAGGCCGCCGCTTGCGGGCATTGCCACTGCCGCCGCGTCTAGCGCGCATGGTGTTGTCGGCGGCGGGTAGGGGTGAGGCGCGGCACGCGGCTGAAATTGCGGCGGTGCTGGTCGAACGCGGCATGGGCGGCAATGATGCTGATTTGGTGACGCGGCTTGAAAGTTTCCGTCGTGATCGCTCGCGGCGGGCTGATGATATGCGCCGCTTGGCGCGCGGGTGGGCGGACAGTGCATCACTTCAGAAGAGTTCTGTACCGGGAGAAGCGTTATCAACCGCCGCGATTCTAGCGCTGGCGTATCCTGACAGGATCGCAAAAGCGCGCGGACCGGCGGGCCAGTTTCTGCTTGCCAATGGCCGTGCTGGCCAGATCGACATCACGCATCCGCTGGCGCGTGCGCCGTTTTTGGTGGTTGGCGAGCTTCAGGGCCGGGCGGCGGCGACGCGGATTATTCTTGCGGCAGCAACTGACGATGCAGAAGTTGCGGAAATCGCGGGTGCGCGCATCACGGAGCGTGATGACGTGACGTTCGACAAAGATGCCGCCGCCGTGCGGGCGCGGCGCGTGCGCCGTCTTGATGCGATTGTACTCGCCAGCGAACCGCGCGCTGTGACGCCAAGTGACGGCGTGGCCGCCGTGTTGGCCGATGGTATTGCGGCACTTGGTATTGCGCGGTTGCCGTGGACAAAAGCGCAGCTGCAAGTGCGCCAGCGCGTGGCGTTTGTTGCCGCGGCCAGATCGCTCAACTGGCCGGATCTCTCGGATGCGGCTCTCGCGATCAGCGTGCGCGAATGGTTGCAGCCGTATCTCTCCGGCAAAACCAAGCTCAGCGACATTGGCGCTGATGATCTTGGCACCGCACTCGATTTGCTGTTGCCGTGGCAGCTAAAACAGCGGCTTGAGGCGGAGGCGCCAACGCACTTCGAAGCACCGACTGGAAATCGCTTTGCGCTTGATTACGAAGGTGCTGGCGCGCCGGCCTTGCATATTCGTGTGCAGGAATTGTTTGGCTTAAAAACCCACCCAGCGATCGCCAACGGGCGCTTGCCCCTGACGCTCAACCTGCTGTCGCCCGCGCACAGGCCGATACAGATCACCCGAGATTTGCCAGGCTTTTGGAGTGGATCATGGGCGTCCGTTCGTTCCGATATGCGCGGCCAATATCCACGCCACGTCTGGCCCGACGATCCGGCGAATGCCGCGCCGACAGCGCGCGCCAAACCGCGCGGCACATAAAACCGCAGGCGTTAAGGTTGACGGTGTGAGCCTCACGCAAGCGTGATCGGGTCTACAAAAAAAGATCTCGAAAATCATTGGGAAAGTTATCCCCGCCCCCCTTGGGCGGACTTATCGTTTTTGCAGCCCGGGAGGCTTGCAAAGGACGATAGTTACGATGACCGACTCGCCGAACCTGAAACTGCCCTATCTGCTGGCTGCGCAATCGCAGAAGCATGTGACGCATAACGAAGCGCTGCGGGCGCTCGATGCCCTTGTGCAGTTGAGCGTGCTCGACCGCAATTTGGCCACGCCGCCAGTCTCACCCGTCGATGGCGCGCGCTACATCGTGGCGTCAAGCCCAACCGGCGCGTGGGTTGGTCAGACCAACAAAATAGCCGCCTACCAAGATGGCGCGTGGATGTTTTACACGCCCAAGGAAGGCTGGCTTGCTTGGATAGCCGACGAAAACACAGTGCTGGTTTACGAGGGGGCTGGATGGGCCGCACTGCCCGGTGGCGGCGGCGGGGTGACGGATCACGGCTTGCTGACGGGGCTTGGCGATGACGATCATGCGCAATATCACACCGATGCGCGCGGCGATGCGCGGTACACGCCGCTCAATCCGGCTACACTTGGCGTTAATGCAACACCAGATGTCACCAACAAGTTGGCGGTTGGCAGCGCTGCGTCGCTGTTCAATCACGTTGGCACCGGCGGCCACCAGATCAAGATCAACAAGGCTTCCGCCACGGATACCGCCAGCTTCCTGTTTCAATCGGCGTTCTCAGGCCGCGCCGAACTTGGCACGACGGGAGACGATGATTTTCATTTCAAGGTCAGCGCCGACGGCACGGCGTGGAATGAAGCGCTGGTGATCGACCGGAGCACGGGCCGTGTGACGTTTCCGTTGTCTGATTGTGATGTGGCGGTGTTCAACACCGCTGGATCGTTTACGTGGACCAAGCCGCTATGGGCCAATAGCAATTCACTTGTGAAGGTTGTCCTGCTTGGCGGCGGAGGTGGCGGCGGATCAGGACGGCGCGGTGCTGCGGCTTCTGTCCGGTGCGGCGGCGGCGGCGGCGGGTCTGGTGTACTTGCGCAATATGAAACACTTTCCGGGCTGCTGGGCGCGACGGTAAGTGTCACGGTCGGAGCGGGCGGCAATGGCGGTGCGCCTGTGGCAGTCAACAGTACGAATGGCAACCCAGGTACGGCTGGCGGTGCATCCATATTCAGCAACATCCGCGTGTTTGGTGGAAACCTTGGTGCTGGCGGAACAGCAACAAGCGGCCCGGGCGGCGCGGCGACGGGCGCGGCCAGCATGTTTACTGTGGCGGGCGTTGCTGGCGGAGCGGCGAGCACGACAGGAGGGGTGGGCGTAGCAGGCGGTGCAGCGACCCTCGGAGCAGCTTCAGGTGGCGGTTCTGGCGGTGGCCTAACCACTGCGAATGCCGTGTCCAACGGTGGCGCTGGCGGTGCTGTGTCATTTCCAATGTCAATATCAACAGCAACGGGCGGCACTGCGGGAACAGCAGGCGGTAATGGCGGCGCTGGAAATGTGTCTGGCGGCTTGTTTTTCGGTAAAGCCGTAGGCTCGGGCGGCGGCGGTGGCGCATCGAGCGGCACGGCAAGTGCCGGAAGCGGTGGCAATGGCGGTATTGGCGGCGGCGGCGGCGGTGGTGGTGCGTCTTTGGATGGTTTCGCGTCTGGCGCTGGAGGTGATGGTGGCGATGGTTGGGTTGTCGTGATCACCTATAGGTAGCGGGCGGACATGATGGCCGAGGCGTTCTCTTGAGGCGCGATGAGACCTGCGGGCAAGTCTCAGCTGAGGCTTGAAAAAGGCCGCCAATTGGTATCTGACCAACCAATTGGCGGCGGCCCGGCATCGCTCATCCGGAGAAGGGCCAGCCGGCCATACGCATGACCACGGTTACGAAGGAACAGCAGCGACAATGCAAATCAACGGGCCTCCCATCGCGGTGATCGGCGCGACCGGCCAAGTGGCGCGGGCACTGGTGCGGGTTGCGCGGGAAAGCGGATTGACACTGGCTGCGGCCGGGCGTCCGGATGCCGATCTTGGCGGCGGCAACAGCGTGCACACATTCCTTGAGCGTACGGCGCCGCGCGTTGTGATCAACGCCGCAGCCTACACGGCCGTTGATAAAGCTGAGACCGACAGCGATGCTGCCTTCCAGATCAATGCTCATGGCCCCGGCGTGCTGGCTGCGTGGTGCGCGGAACGCGGCGTACCGCTGATCCACATTTCAACCGACTACGTTTTCGATGGCAGCAAGCGCACGCCCTACGTCGAAGACGACGCTTGTAATCCGCTCGGTGTTTATGGCCGTTCGAAATTGGCCGGCGAAGATGCGGTCCGTGCCGCGCTCGACCGGCACATCATTGTCAGAACGGCTTGGGTTTACGGGCCTGATGGCAACAACTTTCTGAAAACCATGCTGCGCGTTGGCGCTGAGCGCGAAGTTGTGCGTGTGGTCGCGGATCAGACCGGAACGCCGACGGCGGCAGCGGACATTGCGGCGGCGCTGGTTGCCATCGCATCGCAGGTCGCGCAAGCGCAAAATCCGCCCGTGTGGGGCACTTATCATCTGGTTGCTGAGGGCGAGACGACGTGGCACGGGTTTGCCGCCGAGATCTTTTCTGCCGCAGCCGCCCAAGGGTTGAAAACACCAAAGCTTGAAGCGATCACCACGGCCGACTATCCGACGCCGGCGGCGCGGCCAGCCAACAGCGTGCTCGACACAACGAAACTGCGTAAGACATTCGGCATCGTGCTGCCAGCTTGGCAAAAGAGTACTGCTGGCTGCGTGCGCGAATTGGCTGGTCTGTCAGCGAACAAGGGGACACCATGAAGGCGATTATTCTGGCGGGCGGCAGCGGCACACGCCTCTATCCGATGACATTGACGGTGTCGAAGCAGATCCTCCCGGTCTACGACAAGCCGCTGATTTACTATCCCCTGTCGGTGCTGATGCTTGGCGGTGTGCGCGACATATTGATCATTTCGACGCCGCGCGACCTGCCGGGCTTTGCCAATTTGCTGGGTGACGGCCGCCAGTGGGGCCTCAATCTCAGCTATGCTGAACAGCCCCGCCCGGATGGTCTGGCGCAGGCATTCATCATCGGCGAAAAGTTCATTGGGCGCGACCCGTGCGCCATGGTTCTTGGCGATAACATCTTCTACGGACACGGACTTTCGGAAATGGTGAAGGAGGCTTTCGAGCCCCGCAAAGGCGGCACCGTGTTCGCCTATCAGGTCTCCGATCCTGAGCGATACGGGGTCGTGGCCTTTGATTCGCAGGGCCGCGCCACCTCAATCGAGGAAAAGCCTCTCCAACCAAAGTCGAATTGGGCAGTGCTTGGTCTTTATGTTTACGACAACGACGTGGTCGATATCGCCAAGAACTTGAAACCGTCCGCCCGCGGCGAACTAGAGATCACAGCCGTTAACGAGGCGTACCTGAAGCGCGGCGATCTCAATGTGCGCCGCATGGGACGCGGATTCGCCTGGTTTGACACGGGAACGCCCGACAGCCTGCTCGAAGCCGCTAACTATGTCGCGACCATTGAAAAGCGCCAGGGCCTCAAAATAGCGAGCCCTGAGGAAATTGCATTGCGTCAGGGGTTTATTACGCCGGCCAACTTGGAACGGCTGATCAGCGAGCGTTATGCAAAGAATGAGTACGGCCGGTATTTGAAGAGCGTGCTGGCTGAGTTTTAGCCGGGCGTGGCAAAGCATGTGCATCGCGTTCAGCAATACGTGCTAGGTTGAACGGCGAAGCGGATTTGGAGAGGACTTTGGCAGGGCCAGCGCACTTTCTAATCGTAGATGACCACCCGCTTTTTCTCGAAGCGCTGCAGCGCGCCATTGCGTCGGTTTTTCCGGAAGCTGCGACGGTGGAGGCGACCTCCATCGAGGCGGCCAAGGCCGAACTGCAGAAGAAGCATTCGTTCGATGTCGTGCTGCTGGATCTGGCGCTGCCTGGCACGCGGGGCTTTGACGGTCTCTTGGAGTTGCGGACGCTGCATCCTAAGACGCCGATCGTGGTCGTCTCGGCGCTCGAAGACCCGCGTATCGTTCACGACGTAATGGGCTATGGCGCTGCGGGATTTATCTCCAAGTCTGCGAGCCGCGAAGAGATCGGCCAGTCGCTGAAAGACGTGATGGATGGATCGCTGACGCTGCCCAAGGGCTATCGCGCGCCGACCGTGCAAGCGGCTCCCGGCACCCGCCAAGATTTCGTAATCCGCCTGCAAACGCTGACGCCGAAGCAGCTGAGCGTTCTGAAAATGCTACGCCAGGGCTTGCTCAACAAGCAGATCGCGCATGAGCTGCAAATCGAAGAAACGACCGTCAAAGCCCACGTTTCGGAAATTCTGCGCAAGTTGAACGTCGCCTCGCGCACACAAGCCGTGATTGAAGCGCAGAAGATCGACTTCGACAGCATTCTCGATAAACCCACCGGCACCTAAACGCTCACGGTCCCGCCGGGGTTGCGTGCGGTGTGTTGCCCGGTTTTACGCCTGCTTCAAAAGATGCTGCATGAGGGCGCGCAACTCCGCTGGGCGCATCGGTTTGTAGAGCAACTCGCATCCCGCCCGCATGGCGCCGGTAGCGGTTGATTCCCGCCGGTCGGCCGTAATGATGACAGCTGGAATATCGGCGCCAACGGTCTGGCGGATGCGGGCGACGGCCTCAAGACCGGTGACGTTGTGATCAAGCTGATAGTCGGCAAGGATCAGCGACGGCTTGAACGTGGAGTCCGCCAGAACCTCGCTGATATCGTCAAGATCGCGCGCAAGCCGCACATCTGCGCCCCAGCGGCCAAGCAGCGTTTGCATGGCTTCCAGAACCACAAGATCATTGTCGATGACGATCAGCGGCAGACCGGCTAGGTCGGCCGACGCTGCTGTCTGGATGCGTTTGGCGGCAACGGCGGGCGGCGGTTCGGCGCCGGGTGCGATAATGGAGAAGCAGGAGCCGCGGCCAATGCGCGAGCGCAGCCGCAACGGGTGGTCGAGTGCGTTCGACATGCGCTTAACGATGGAAAGACCAAGCCCGAAGCCTGTTGCGCCCGCCCGCTCATATGCCGCGCCGCGCTGGAATTCCTCGAAGATGCGTTCGCGCTCGGTGGCGGCAATGCCGGGGCCCGTGTCCCAAACCTCGATCGAGACGTTGCTGCCCCGCCGCCGCGCGGCCAGCAACACGCCGCCCTGTTCCGTATAGCGCGTGGCGTTGGCGAGCAGGTTTTGCAGCATCCGGCGCAGCATCAAGGGGTCGGACTGAATGGCAAGCGAGGTCGGCTTCCAGCGCAATTCTAAGCCCTTCTTGCGAGCGATCGGCTCAGAAGACACGGCGAGCTGCTCGAACACCTCGCCCAAGCCGACCGGCTGAAGCTTCGGTACGAACGCACCGGCTTCGAGCTTCGACAGGTCGAGGATCGATGTCAGCAGGTCTTCGATGGTTGTCAACGCGGTCGCGATATTGCCGGTCAAGCGGGCGGCGTCGGGCGTTTCCTGCACGTCGGCCAGTTCCGATAGCGTCAACCGCGCGGCGTGCAGCGGTTGCAGAAGATCGTGGCCGACGGCTGTAAAAAAGCGGGTTTTGACGCGGTTGGCGCGCTCGGACTCGTCGCGCGCCCGGCTCAGATCGGCATTGGCGAGTTCAAGACGGGATAGCGCGTTGTGCAACTCGTCGGTGCGGTGGCGGATTTTTGCTTCAAGGCCGATGGCCGTTTGAAACAGGGAGAATGCATTGGCCTGCTGGTCCATCGAGCGTTCGACGCGCTGCATCAGGGCCTGATTGATTTTGGTGAGCTTGCGCACCTGCGGGCTGACAGGTTCACCATCGTCGGGTGCGTTGGTGGGCGGCGGCTGAGACATCATAAAATCGTCTCCGGCTTGCCAAAGGCTATCCCGGTCAATGTCTGGTTCAAATGCATGGCGTTGAACTGTTCACCATAAGTGTGAAACCCAGCGACGCCGTAGCGTTTGTAGAGCGCCTCAACCTGGTGGCGCACCTGACGGCTTTCCGAATCGAGCCGGCGCAAAATACAATCGAAGCCGAGCACCAGATCCATGCCACCGAGCCGCCGGTCGAGATCTTCAAGCGTATCCTGTGTTGAACGGATCATATCGCGCGGGCGGGCCACAGTAAAAACCAGACCTTCGTCGATAGCGCAGAAAAATGACAAGCTGCCGTCAGGGTTCATGCTGCGGATCGAACGGCAGTAATAATCGCCGCCGACTTTTACGACGAGTGGGTACGACGCAAACGAAAACGGCCCGAGATCATTGGGTAGAAGGCCGATTGCCGCGGCGTATTCGCGGGCGGCGGGTTCGGCATTCAGCTCATGGACAATGCGGTTTTCAGCGTCGGCCGCGGTCACAACCAGCTTGATCGGCGTCGGCTCGAAGTTCTGCGTTTTGAACACGGCGAACGGCGTATGGCTCTCAATAACGAACAAAATGGCGCCGCCGCGCACCGGCCGGTTGCGATGGATCAGGGCGGTGCGTTGAAAGGCCAGCCCGTCACCCGCCGAACCTCCAATCAGTTCAATATCGTCGAGCGACCAGTGCACGGCGGCGATCAGGGCTTCTTCGGCGTTTGATAATCCGTCGATGAGAATTAGCGCGAACACGTTGTCGCGCGCCGTGCGGGCGGAACCGAGGATGATTTGGGTCTTAAGGCGCCTGGCGACTTCGGAGGCGCGTTCCACCCCCGCCTGATCGGTGCCGGGAATGACTTCGCTGAGAACGCGAAAGCCGCTTTCCGGAAAGGCTATCAGCACGATGCCGCCTTGAGTCATGCCGAGCGGGCCAACTTCGCCCGATGTGCTGCAGCCAGACACCGGCGTATCGGGGAAAGCCTCGTTCAGTTCGGCGATCAGCACATCGACGTCGTGTTCGCTGGAGAAGAAGGCTATGATGTGCTGGTAGGTTTCATCGCGCAACTCGGCCGCAGATGCCGAGATCGCTTCGCGCGTCGAGGGCTGGGCGCTGGCCACCACGCGAATGCCGCAGGCGGCGCGCCGGGACTTCGCAGAACTGCTCACGAACTCCGTCTCCTGTCGTCGCGCGGGCCACTTTGAAGGGCGCGCGGTCATTAGTGATTAAGCGCGGACCCTGCCATAGGGGGCGGGGCGAGGCAACGCAGTGCGACAGCAATTGTGCCGCTTGGGTCAACGGACAGGGCGTGATCGCCGTTAACGCGCGTCAACGAGGCCTGAATCGATTAAGCGCCGGTGGAAGCCGAGTATCTCGTTCTTCTTAGCGCACGAGTAGTAGCGCCCGTCGCACAGCTGCATCAGGCGCAAGCGTTCCCGGTAAGCGTCCGAGAGCGGCAGGCGGGCCGCGTCCAGCAGCACGGCGCCGATATAGGGCACTTCCAAAGTCTCGACCGCTGGCATGGGCGGGGGCTGATAGTTGAGGCCTTCGATGGTGTAGTAGGTGATGAAACCGGGACTGTCAGGGGACATTTTTACGTCTTCGGCGGTCAGCTTGCTGTCATAGCCAAGCAGGGTGCGCGTGGCGACTGGCTGGTGGTCGCCATACTGCACAATCAGGAATTTCTCATTCGGGAAGCGCTTCAGCAGATCGGCGCGGAATTCATCATAGTCGAGCTTGGCCATGCCGAGGCGGCGCAGATACTCATTCATTTCCGGATCGGTGCCTGGGCCACCACCCGGCACATTCACTTCGGGGTCATAAGCATACTGATAGGGCAAGTGCGTTGCCGACGTGATGATGAACGTGAACAGCGGTGCTTGCGACGACGCCATATGGCTTTCGAAATGCTTGAGCGCATTGCCATAGTAAAACTTGTCGCGCTCGTTGTAGCGCTTGGCGCCCTGGGCCTTGAAGTCAAAGATTTCGGGCATGCCTGTCGCGGCGTAGAAGCGGCCGTTCGATACAAAATCCTTGGGCACCGGATAGAACACGGCATTGCGATAGCCGCAGCGGGCCAGGCTTTGCGGCAGGGTGTCGTGAATCTTGCCCTGCATCAGGGATTGCACAAACGTGCGCATGCCACCGAACGAATAGGTCGATACGCCGGACAGAACCGAGAATTCCGTCAGCCAGGACGCACCGCCATAGGTCTCGACGCGCAGCGGATGCAGCTTGCCGTCAAAAGACTTGAAAAACGGATCCAGCGATTTGTCGTAGCTTAGCTGCGGGAACTGAGACGGCGGCACCACGCTCTCCTGGTGGATCAGGATAATGTGCGGCGGCTTTTCTGGCGGTGTACAGTTGGCGGGTATTTTGAACAACGGCTTGGGTTGCGAGCGCAGCGCATCGAGCAGCTGACCGCGCCACAGCGTCTCCAGGGTTTCCGACCACGACGCATAGAACGACGATAGATACAGGTTGTCCCAGTAAAACAGTGTATTGCGCCGTTCGCCTTTGGCTTGGCTGGCCCATAACCCAATGGCGGCGCAGCAGACAAACAGCGCAGCGCTGTACACGCGCGGCACACGCGAGCTATCGGTGCGGAAAAGCGTGTAGCCGAGGATCGCCGTTGCCGTGAAGGCAAAGCCAATCGCCAACAGGTGGACGCTGTGGTCGACCCACAGAAACTTGAGCGTGGCCATCGACGTCAGATAGAAGACGACGTCGTAGGCGTGCAGCACCATTTCGATGTATTGGCGCTTCACGTCGGAGGCGATGACAATCATGGCGACGACGGCGGCCACGACGGCAATTGAAAACAGCATGCGCCGGGTCAGCAAGGTGAGCGCGGCGACCAGCCCCGTTGTAATCGCGCTGGCGAAAATAATGGTCTCGCGCCAGCCCTCATAGCGCCAATGATAATAGGCAAGGGCCGCCGCAATCAGTGCGGTCGCAAACCACACGGCATGGGCCGACAGCTGTCCCGGCACCTCAAACAGGCGCGGACGCGGGCGGTTCCGGAAAACAGAGAACGGTTCGGTGGACATCGGCTGGGCGGCACTTCCTGTCGCCGGCAGCGAATTGAACGGGGCTGCAGCGCGATCGCTGTAGTGCATGCTCCTTGCGGCAGGTCAATGGCCAAGCGCACGAAGTGGTGTTGGATCGTGGAGGTGGTTACGTTGCACTGCAGCGGAGAAAGTTGTTTGCGGCAGCATTATGCCGGGAAGCCCCCACTGAACGCAGAAAATGCCGCAGACCGGCACCGAACTGACAGACCTTACGTCGCGTTGGCGACAGGGAAACCCGCCGTTAGGTTCGCCGCTATGAAGAGCCAAATTGCCATAGTTGTCGGAAGACACGCCCGATGACGCTGCAAGCCATTATCGTGCGGGCGGACGGCGCGTTTGCCGAGACGGAGGAGCTGCGCCGGCAAGCCTTCATTACGGCGTTCGGTGAGGCGGGGTTCAGCTGGGACATCGACCGGGAGCATTTTGCTGGCTCGCGGCGGCTGGGGTCGCTGCGCGAGCGCATGACGTTTTTTGTGCACCAGTATCTGAAGCGTGGTGCAGATGCGCCGGATATCGGCCAGCTGGTTTCTGCCATGCATCGCCGGGCCTGCAAGGTGTTTGCGCAGCTTCTAGAGCAGGGCCGCCTGGAGCCACGCGACGGCATCCGCGAACTGGTGGTGACGGCGCGGCAAGAAGGGGTGCGCCTAGCTTTGGCTGGCGCGTTGAAGCCGGACGAAGCCAAGAGTTTGCTGGTCCATGCGCTGGGGTCACGTGGGCCGGACGCGTTCGACCGGATGACCTTGATGTGCGAGGCCGATGAGTCCGTGTCGCCAGAGTTGCTGTATCGCCACACGCTGGCTGACCTTGGCATTGCGGCTGAGCACTGTCTGGTGATCGAAGGCACGGTCAGCGGTGCCTCGGCCGCGAAAGCGCTGGGGCTGGCGGTGGTCATGACGCGCAGCGCTTATTGTCTCGACAATACGGGTGCCGGAGATAGCGCCGGCTTTTTTGAGGATCTGCCAAGCATCCTCGCGCGGTCTGGCGAGCCCTATGCAGAGCCTCTCGGTGCCGATCAGCGAGCCGAGCTGTTCTCAGCGCTGCGGCAGTTGCATTCTGGAAGTTACGATTGTGATTTTGCTTCGACCAAGGGTGCGACGATGCGCGTTTCCGATATCCTGAAGATCAAAGGGTCCGCAGTGAAGACTATCGAGCCGGCGGCAACCATTAGAGCGCTGGCTCAGGGGCTTCGTTTGGCGGCAGTCGGTGGTATGGTTGTGCAAGACAAGAACGGCGTATTGCACGGCATTATCACAGAACGCGATCTGGCGCGGGGATTAGCGGAGTACGGCAACGATCTGCCGTCTATGCCAGTCTCAGCGCTTATGACCAAAACACTGATCACGTGTGCGCCTGAGGATAGTGTGGCAACCGTCGCCAAGGTTATGACGCACCGGCGCATCCGCCATTTGCCGGTGGTGGTGAACGGCGCGCTGGTGGGCTTGATCAGCATCGGTGACGTGCTGAAGCACAGGTTGGATGAAGTGCAGCTAGAAGCCAACGTGCTGCGCGACTTTGCTCTCGCCCGCAAATAGGCGGTGCTGGAAGATTCAAACTCATCCTGGACCTCCCCGGATTTAGTGGAGAGCCTTTTCTCCGTTCGGGCGTTGGTCTTGAAGGCTGTCTCGAATGCAGCGGGGCTTTTGTAGCCAAGGCTCGAATGCCGCCGCCGCGGGTTACAGAAGCCTTCGATGTAAAGGCCAATGGCGTTGCTCGCTTCAGCGCGTGAGCAAAATGCGGTGCGCCAGACGCATTCCGATTTGATCGTCTTGAACACCGTCTCGACCATCGCATTGTCATAGCAGTGGCCACTTCCGCTCATGAACGCAACGAAGCCGGAAGCGGCAACGAGGCGGTGGTAGTCAACGGAACAGTATTGGCTGCCGCGATCAGAATGGTGGATCAAGCCGGGCGGCGGTCTGCGCAATGTAATCGCGCGCTGAAGCGCCGACAGTGCCAGCCCACGTTTCATCCGGCCGCTCATGGCCCAGCCGATAATCTTTCGTGAGAACAAGTCAACGACTATGGCCATATACAGCCAACCCTCTGCCGTCCGGACATACGAGATATCAACGCCCCATTTTTCATTCGGAGCATCGGCAGTAAAGTTCTGATCGAGAATGTTCTGCGACACACATCCAGCGTGATCGCTATCCGTTGTCTTCTTAAATCGCGTCTTTTGCCGGGCTTTCATGCCGTTTTCGCGCATCAGGCGGGCAACCCAGTGGCGGCCAATCGCAAAACCGCTTTCGCGAAGTTCAAAGTGCATCCGAGGGCTGCCGTAGGGTTCGTTCGAGGTTGAGAACTTGGATCGAAAATGTGCCAACAGAACCATGTCGTCGCGTTGGCGTGGGCTCGCTGTCCTGTTTTTCAAGGCGTAATAGCCGCTCCCGCTGACGCCTAAGACCGCGCACGCGGTGGCAACCGGAACATCGGCCTTCTTTGCATCAATCAGCGCGAAGCTCACATGGCTTGTTGCCTCCGCGGCAAGCCGCGACGGCCATGACTTGTCTCCTTGGCAAAGAAGGCGGTCGCTTTTTTTAGAAAGTCCCGCTCGGCCCGAAGCAGCTCGTTCTCGCGCCGCTGACGCGCCAGCTCATTCATCACGTCGTCGTGCGGGCCGGCCATCAATTCGGCTTCCTCAAGCTGCGATTTCCATTTGTTCAGCGTCGAAAAACCAACGCCCAGATCTGCCGCTACCTGGCGCGCACTTCGACCGCTTGTCGCCAAAATCCGCACGGCCTCACGTCTGAAAGCCTCTTCAAATACCGGCTGCGTGCCATTCTTCTTGGTCATTTCGCTCTCCTGATCTCATCAATCTATCAGAAAAGCCCTCCACTTTTGCAGGGGAAGTCCATCCCGTGGTTCTTTGAAGTTAGAATGAAATCGGGCAAAAGTCGGCTCCGAGCTGTTAGCCATGTCGGAAACGTACGATCTGCTCCCATGCGGTCGAGTCTCATTTGGCGGATCGATAAAACCTATATCTTCCATATGAGTTAACAGTTGCTCAATACTGGGACGGTATTCTCCCGGCTGTTGGGGGCTCTATGGCCTGCGTTTTCCGCGCAAGCAGCTGGGCGATGTTTGACTGCGTTCTCCCCATGCGTCGCACCACAGAGTTCTTGTCCCCCTGTAGGATTTGGAGAGACCAATGCGTAAAATTCTAGTTCCGGCGATTTTCTGCGTCATGGCCTGCCTTGGTGCAGGTTCTGCACAGGCGCAAACCGCCACTCAAGACATCAATTTGACAGCCAACGTTGCATCCTATTGCACGATCAATAACGCTGTCACCGGCACTGTCATCAATGCCGCGATTCCCGTGACCAACGGTATCGTCGATGTCACGCCGATCCCCAATACGATTGCCAGTGTGGCATGCAACAACCTTGCAGACGTCGTTGCGACGTCGCTTTCGGGTGGCGTGACAACCGGCACGGCGCCGGTTTCTGGCGCGACGAACATCATCAACTACACGGGCGTTGCGACTTTCGGCGGTGCAACCTCGACCATTAATACAGGAACAGCTGTCGGCGCGGCGGGCAACGAAGCCGGCAATACGGCGACAACGACAGGTGCCGCAACCGGAGACTTGGTGGTGACGATTACGCCGGCACAGCCTGCGTTGCCTCTGACGCCGAGCACTGCCTATGCCGACACGCTGCGGGTCACGTTGACGGCACAATAAAGAGCCGCCTGACCGGGATTTGCTTCGGGCGCGGCGGATCACATCTGCCGCGTCTGTCATTTTAAAATGGACGTTGAGGGAAATATGAGAAACTTGAAAATTCTTGTGTTGGCGTTCCTATCGCTGGTGTTTGCGGCAGCTGCGGCGCAAGCAATGACGGTCTCTCCGATGCAGGTTGAGATGATCTCTACCGGCAAGCGCAGCCATGCCCAGGTTTCGGTGGTCAACAACAGCGACAAGCCGTTGCCGATCGAAGCAGTTGTGCACCGCTTGACCGTTGATGAGGCGGGCCACCCAAAAACAAGCAAGGGCGGCGGTGAATTTCTGATCATGCCGCCGCAAGCGATGATCGCACCCGGCGCGACGCAGAATTTTCGCGTTCAATGGCTTGGTGATCCGGCTCTCGCAAAAAGCCAGAGCTTCATGCTCTACATGAACCAAATTCCGGTCAAACTTCCCAAGTCCACGGCCGGGGTGCAAGTCGTGATGAGTATGGGCGTCATGGTCAACGTGGCGCCAGCGACCGGTGTGCCAGACATGAAAGTCGTCGCGACCGGCGTTGCCAAGGATAAAACCGGCAAGCGTTTTCCGACCGTCACCGTTGAGAACACATCGAACGTTCACGCGCTGCTGCCGCAGGCTACGATCAATCTCGCGTCGGGCAATTGGGCGAACACGCTGACGCCGCGCATGATCGGCGACAGGATCGGCATCGGCCTGGTGCAGCCGGGCCAGCGCCGCAAATTCACTTTGCCGGTTGAGTTGCCGGCAACAGTTTCCAGCGTTCAGGCGAACCTGGAAATGGCCAAGTAGCGTTGACGCCGCGTTTTAGTCCGCTTCCCAGTCCGGGAGTATTTCAAGTTGCGATGTTGTGTTTTGTCACGAGGTGCGCGTCTCTAAACCGGGGACTTAACAAGTGCAGCCCAGACGCCAATGCGCGAGCATGGTGGGGCGGTGGCGATTTTCGCCGCCGCCTTTTGCTGCATTTTGGGCTATCCTCATCTGCTCGATGATTGCGGCCGCTCCGCTGCGCGCAGATCAAATCAAATATGCCCAGGATCTGTCGCTGGCGCTGAACCCGACCGGCCGTACGGTGTCGTTCGAAGTGCCGCTCAAAGACGGCGATATCGGTCTGGGCGACATCACCATCCAGATCACGGCGGATGACCAAATTCTGCTGGAAAAGGCTGGATTTTTGCGGCGCGTGGCGCCCATCGCCGGTCAGGTGGTCAGCGACGCGATTGCAGCGCTTGGCGACGACGCCGGTTTTATCGGCATTGAAAAGTTCAATCAGACCGGTGTTGATGTGCGTTTCGATTCCGGTCTGCAGGAATTGCGCATTGCGCTCTCAGCCGATCAACGGCCGGCCGGCGATCTGAGTATGGGCCGGCGCATGGTGCAAAGCCCAAGTGCCAATCTCGTTCTTCCGGAGACGGTATCGGGATATTTGAACGTGATTGCCGGCGTGGATCAGTTCTGGGGAACCGATGCAGCAACCGTGTCTCAGAGCGGTGACACGTTCGGCGGACGCCTTGAACTCGACTCTGCGTTGCGGATCGGCGGCGTTGTCGTTGAGAATCGCGGCGTCTACGACGGGCCGGTAGACGCCAACATCTGCCCGGTTGAAGCGACCTGTGTCTATGGCCATATGGCCGGTTTGAAGCGGCAAAGCTCACGCGTGATTTACGATATGCCGGCGGCCGAGCTGCGGTTGCAGGCGGGCGATACCGATGCGGTTGCGGTGCCGCTGCAGCGTTCGACGGAGGTGCTTGGGATTGCGCTCGAGAAGTCGGCGCGGAAGCTTAACCCGGCAGAGGATATTTCGTCGGCCGGATCGGGATCTTTCCGGCTGGACAGCAATGCCAGCGTCGATGTGATGGTCAATGGCGCCGTCGTTCAGCGCCTGCAGTTGCGCCCAGGAAATTATAATTTGCGTGATCTGCCGCTGACGACAGGCGCCAACGTCATCGAGTTGACGATCACCACCGAAGGTGGCGATCGTCAGCACTTGAAGTTCACGAGCTATTCCGATCAAAAACTGTTAGCGCCTGGAAGAAGCGAATGGGCGTTTGCGGCTGGTGTGCCGTCATACCTGTTCGACAATCAACGCACCTACGGCGAGGAGCTTCTGGCGACGGGTTATGGCCGGTATGGTCTGTCGGACGGCATCACTGCAAATGCCGATCTGCAGGGCGACGCCGACGTAATCATGGGCGGCGCGGGCGTGGATTTCGAAACGCCATTCGGCATTTTCGGTTTGCATGGCGCGGTATCGGCCAGTGCGGCCGGTACGGATGGAGCGGTAAACTTCGAATGGAGCCTGGCCAATTTCAGCGGCCTGACCAGCGACTTGAAGGAAAGCCTTCATTTCGATGCAGAATATCGCGGCACGAATTTCCACACGCCCGGCGAATTTCTCAACGGCGCCGACGGCATCCTGTTCGCCGAATACAATTATTGGCTGCGTTTGAATGCATCCTATACCGTGCCGGTCACGCCCGACATCACAGCCACCCTTTCGGCGCGCTATCAATTTGGCGATAGCGACCGCACAAATTACTCGCCGTTCACGCTGACGGGCGACCGCTATGGTGCTGACCTGACGCTGTCAGCGGCTGTCGGCGAGTCGGCGAACGCTAGTTTGCTGGTCGGATATTCGAACGAACTCTACGAGCGCAATCTGGCTGAGAGCATTGAGAAGGATCCGGAATTCCGCATGGCATTGCGCTTCAATGTACGGCCCGATGACGCGACATCGATTTCAAGCGGCTACGATACGCTTGGCCAGCAAGCCCATATATCCGCCTATCGCGGTGGGTCGTCCGGCATCGATCACTGGGACACAAGCGTCGATGTGCAGAACCGGACCTTTGAAAAGACAGCCAGCGTCAATGCCGCCGCGGGATATCGCGGCAACCGCATTGATTTGCGTCTATCGCATTATGCCGACGCCGATGGCGTTTCGTTCGGCGGCTTCGATGGCACGACAACCCGGCAGCGGACATCTCTGCGGGCCGGCACGGCGATTGCTTTTGCAGGCGGCAAGTTTGCCATTGGCGCACCTGTGCGCGGCGGTGCGTTTGCCATCGTCGCGCCGCATGAAAGCATTGCCAATAAGGACATCATGGTTGGCGCGCCCGGCAATGAGCGGGCCGCTGCCAACGCTTGGGGCAATGCGCTGGTGACTGATATTCCGGCCTATATGCCAGGATCAATGCCGGTTGATGTCGATGATCTGCCGCTCGGCTACAGCCTCGGCAGCGGCGCATTCGATACATTCGCGCCTTATAAAGCGGGTTACGCCATCGAAGTGGGCTCGGCCTATTCGGTCTCGGTTTACGGCACGCTTATGGCGGCTGACGGTCAGCCTGTCTCGCTGTTGACGGGCACTGCGTATCCGGCAGGCAACCCCGGCCGGCGCGTCAATCTCTTCACCAACGCTGAAGGAAAATTCGGCGCTGAAGGCATGGCACCAGGCCGGTGGATTGTCGAAATGGCTGGTGACAACGGCGCCGCAAAATATGTGATCGATGTGCCGCAAGACAGCAACGGCCTGGTTAAAGCCGGAACACTCCATCCAACTCAAGACGCTTCCGGGGGAACTTCTCAATGACACGCATCTGCCGTTTGGTGCTCTCGATGCTCGCAGCGGCGTTAATGTCCGGACTGAGTTCTGCGGCGCATGCGCGGTGCACGATCAATGCGGCCGGCCTGTCGATTACGCCAGTGACCGCGAGCACCGGCGTCTACACGCCGCCGGCGGCGCCTGTCGCTCAGTCTGTAACATTCACAATCAGCGGCACGTACAATTCGACCAACAACACCTTTCCGCTGTGCGGCGTTGCGCTTTCCTTCAATCGCGCAAGCCTGCCGGCTACAATGGCGCGCTCTGGCGGCGGCGCAACGATGCCTTATACGATCCGCACATTGCCGGGCGGCGGCAACACGCTGCTGTTCACGGGTGGTGGACTTCCGGCGGCTGCGAACACATTGCAAGTGTCGTTCACCCAGGCCGGAACCAACCTCACCAACCGGGCCTTCAGCATTACGATGACCGCGCATTTTCTGGCACAACCCGGTTCGCCGCAGGCGGCCGGGACCTACAGCGATGCACTGACAGCCCGGGTCTATCAAGTCCGTCAAGGAACAGGCGCGCTAACGCTGCGCTTGACCCGCGCGTTCACCGTCACGGGCACAGTCAACAAGGCCTGCACCATTGGCGGGCTGAGCACGCCGGGCATGGACACGGCAAATATTCCGGTCAGTGCCTTGGGCAGCGTGAATACCGCTGTGATCTCACGTTCCTATCTGACGGTGATCTGCAATGCGTTGTCGAACCTGCAAGTCACCTCGCAAGGCGGTGCCGTGAAGCGCGCCACAGCTGCACCATCCGGGTTCACACATCTGATCAACTATTCTGCAACGGCGACCTATTCCGGCGCGACATCGACGGTCAACACGGCAACCATTTCGACAGCCGTTGGTCCGGAAGCCGGAAGCATCGGAACCACGAGCACGAATACGTCATCGGGGACAATGGCCGTGTCGATTACGCCGCAAGCGACGGTCCAACCGTTGGTGCAAGGCGACTACGCCGATACGCTCCGGATTCAAATCACACCGCAATAGGCTGGCTGGATGGAAATCGGGACGCCAGGCGCAAAAAAAGCCGGCCGCAAGATGATTGCGGCCGGCTCAATGAGCGGACGAGAAGATAGCGGCTACTGCAGCAGCTGGAGAAGAGCAGCGCCTTCCTTGGTCGCGATTTCCTTGTCGTCAATCGTGCCGTCCTTGTCAGGATTGGCGGCGGTGAAGCGCGCTTCGATCATGGCCGCAAATTCCTTGGCATCGAGCGTGCCATCGTTGTCGGGGTCAGCCGTCTTCAGGCCAGCGGCGTCAACGCGCGCACCGAGTTCCTTGGCGTCGAGCGTGCCGTCCTTGTCGGGATCGAGCGTTGCGAACAGTTTGGCGCCGGCGGCCTTGGCTTCAGCCAGATCCATCGTGCCGTCCTTGTCCGGGTCAAACGCCTTGACCGACGGGGCTTCTGCAAATGCGGCCGAAGCCGAGAGCATGGCAGCGATAGCAACCGCTGCAGCTGTTTTGAAGTTCATGAGGTCCTCCTCAGTTGAGTCATCAGATGCGGCAGGATAATACTTCCCGGACTCACCAAGAATACCTCCCTATGTCACAGGGAATTTTTCCCGATTATGGGGCGGATGCCCCACTTTAGCCTTGCCTTATGTTTCGACGCGTCTCCTGGCGCTGGTTGTTTACCGGCTAGAATCGCCGGTACACTCCAATCTCTACTCTCCGCACCACTCAATGAGCGCGGCCAAAAAAATGCGCGCGGCCCACACTTGAGACGCGCGCATTGCGGCCAGTAGATTTGACGGTGCGCCCGGTGGATTACTTGGCTGCACCCTTGGCTACAATTGCTTTGATGTTTTCAAGTCCCGACTTGAAAATGCCGTCAATCGTGGCACGTGCTTCCTTGTCTGGTTTGCCCTCGGCATCGAACACAGCAGACCAAGCGAAGTTGATTTCGTCTTCGTCGTCGTCGTCCGGGGTCAGCGCAAATTGCGCTTCGTAGTTTTTGACCGGCAGCGGGCTTTCAACGATCATATATTTATAGACGAATTCCTTCTGCTCAGTGAGCTTTTCCTTGATCTTGCCGCCGTCCTTCAGGGTCAACGTGCGGAATTGAACATCGCCTTCTTTGCTTTCTTCGCAGTTGGCGATTGCCGGATGCCAATCCTTGATCGAGCACCACCCGCCGAATTGCTTCCACAGGCTGGCGCGCTCTTCGTTCATCTTCTTGGCATCGACTTTGATTTCAGCTTTCTTGCCGACAGCGAGGCTGGCGGCGTATGCCGGAACGGCGACGGCAAGTGCGGCGGCCAATGCGGCGAGAAGTCGTGCCGGGGTTTTCATTTGGAACTCCTGGTCTGGATAGAATGTTGCTCTTGGCGATGATCTTACGGCTTTGTGGTGCGGGCAGACGTGCCGGGCGAATGCCATTAGTCTGAATATCGATTTTTGGCTAGTTGCTCGGGTACGGGCCAGGAGCGCTCGCTGTTCACGAGCGCGCGGTCTATCTTGCCGCACCGCGGGCTGCCGGTGCTGAAATCGCAGGCAAAAGAGCTTGTAAGTCTTGCCCGCTGGGCTTGATGGCGGGCGAAACTGAAGGAGGCACGGACCAAAATTCGCGATTAGCCTTGTAATAGCCTTAGAAAGGCACCATGTTCCTAGTGCCGGTTTTGGCCCGACGTTCAGGCCGTTTGCCCCAGCACAGCTGGGCGCTCGTTCAGAAAAAATCCAAACATCGACAATTTGTTTCAGCTGCGCGTGTGCGCGGCTGAGAGCCATTTTAAAAAAGCGAAAGAAAACCAATGCAACTCGGCACCGTAAAATTCTACAACGATCAAAAAGGCTTCGGCTTCATTGCGCCGGACAATGGCGGCCCGGACGTGTTCGTCCATGCGACAGCCCTTGAGCGCGCAGGTATGCGCAATCTCAGCGAAGGCCAGAAGGTCTCGTTTGACACGGAGAAGGACAGCCGCTCCGGCAAGATGGCAGTTGGCAACATTGCGGCTGCCTAACGGCCCGCAGTCTAACCCATCTCAAGCTCGACGGTGGCCGCCCTTCAAGGGCGGCCATTTTCATTTGTGGTTATCGTGAGTATCGCGCGGGCGGCGCCTGGTTGATGCGCCACCCTGGCTCTCAGTCGCCAACGCCGAGGTCCTTGGCAGCAGCAATGATCTTGTCTTTCTCAGCGGGCGCATCGCTGAATACACCAACGGCCTTATCAAGTGCGGCTTTCGCTGCATCGGCGTCACCGAGAACCTTGCGTGAGCGGATCAGCTTGATCCACCCATCCGCATCACGCGGCGATTTTTCGAGCCGGCTTTGCAAGCCATCGACCATGCCGCGGATCATGGCGGTGCGGTCTTGAGGTGACATCGCTTCCGCGTTCTTGACGTCGGCCGCGCTCGGTCCCTTGCCGGTTGCGGGGCCAGGCGCCTGCGCTGCCGCAGAACTTTCAGCTTCAAGTTTGCCGAGAATGCCACCCTTGGCGGCGTTTGGCTCAGGACGTGCCGGCAAGCGGTCTTTGATATCGACCTTCAATTCGCCAGCGAGGGTGGCGACGCGCTGGCGCACGTCGTCCACCCAAGGCTCGTCCGCCTTGGCGTCCTTGAGCAGCGCGATCCAATCGTCAAGTGCCGCAGCTTTCTGTCCGGTTTGCTCTTTCTTCATGCCGGCAAAAAAGCGGGCGCGTGGATCTTTTGCATCCTGCTTCAAGGCATCATCGAACAGCGCGGACGCTTCATCAGTGACCGTGCCGCCGGATGCGCGCACCAAGGCTTCGCCGCGAGCCGTTTTTAAAGCACCAATGGTTGGCGCTTGCTCGATTGCCTTTGCGTAGGCGTCCGCCGCTTCGCCATAGCGTTCCTGCGAAAAATATGACCAGCCGAGCATGCGCCAGCCGTCTGGATTGTTAGGGTTCTCTTTGAGGCGTGCGGCCAGCCGTTCGATCATTTCATCGACTGTGCCCGCGCCCGGCGCCGCTGTATCTGACGATGCGGCGCTCTGAGGTGCCGGGGTGTCAATGTCAGGCTGCGGCATGGCGGTGCGCGGTGCGCCTGATGCCGTTTCAGGGTTCATGGTGGCGACGCGCCCTGAAGCAGGTTGCGACGGCAGCTCCGGCCAGCCCATATTGACATAAAGAATGGTCGATCCAATGGCGACGGCGCTTGCGACGCCGATCGCGGCGTACGAGCGGTCTCCAGAGGGTTGTGCTTTTGCTGCCAACGCGGCGGTGCGTTCGGCCGCCAGAAGACGGCGTGCGATTTCCTTTTTCGCTTCTTCAGATTCAGCGGCCTTGATCAGTCCGGATTTTTCTTCGCGCTCCACTTCCCGCAATTGATCGCGATAGACGTCGATGTCTTTGGCGGCGTCGGTTTTCCGGTCGTCAAGCCGGCGCAGAAACGGCGCCGCGACGGCGACAGCGGCGAGCGCCGTCAGCACGGTCAAAATAACCCACAACGTCATGATGCATTTCCTTCATTCATCAAAGCTTCGACGCGGCGGCGTTCGTCCGCGGTCAGTTCGGCGGTGCGCTCAGCAGCGGGCGCCGTGCCCGGCTTGCGGAAAAAGCGCATGAACGCAAAGCCTGCAATCAGCAAAAAGATTGCCGGTCCAAACCACAGCAGCAATGTGTTTGTCTGCATCGGTGGTTTCAAAAGGACGAAGTTGCCGTAGCGTTCGACAATGAAGTCGATGGCAGCTGCGTTGCTGTCACCTGCCTTCAATCTGTCGCGGACGAGTATGCGCAGATCCTGGGCGAGCGGCGCGTTTGAATCATCGATCGATTGGTTTTGACAGACAACGCAGCGCAGCACCTGGCTGATCTCGCGGGCGCGCGCTTCCATCGCCGGGTCTTTGAGCATCTCGTCGGGCGTGACGGCGAACGCTGCAGGCGCTGCCAAGCCGACGGTGACAGCCAACGCGGCCCCCCGCAGCACTGGGGCGATTGCGCGGCCTTGTTTCAATCTCATGGGCTCTTCCTTAGGCTTGCCAGCAACGGTTCGAACACGTCTTGCCAGACATCATCAGTGACGGGGCCTGCATGCCGGTAGCGGATGCGCCCACCTTTATCGATGACGAAAGTTTCCGGCACGCCGGTCACACCCATGTCGATGCCGGTGCGCCCGGTCGGGTCGTCGCCAACGGCGAGATAGGGATTGTTGTGCTGCTTCAACCATGCGCCGCCTTGGCCGGGTTTGTCCTTCCAGTTGATACCGTACAGTGGAATGATCTTCTGGTTGGCAATCTTCATCAGGGTCGGATGTTCGAGGCGGCACCCGGGGCACCACGAGGCGTAGACGTTGAGCAGCATAACTTCGCCCTTCAACGCGTCGCTCGATAATGGCTTCGGCGTGCCATCGACAGCCGCGAGTTCAAACTTCGGCGCCGGCTTATCGATCAGCATGGACGGCATTTTATGCGGATCGTTGGTCAAGCTGAGTCCAAGAGCGGCTGCAATTGTTGCAAACAGCATGACCGGTGCAAAGGCTGATAGTTTTGACATCGATGCCTCTTATTCAGCCGGCGCAAGCGTCGCACCGGTCTTCTGTCGCGCGGGTGCCCCGACGCGGAAGCGCCGGTCGGACAACGAGACAAAGCCGCCGAGTGCCATAATCAGCGCGCCAAGCCAGATCCACGGCACCAGCGGGTGATAATACAAGCGCACTTGCCACGCGCCCTTCTTGTCCGGTTCGCCGATCACCACATAGATGTTCGACAATAGGTTTGTGCGAATGCCGGCAACCGTCGTCTGTTGCTCGCGCACCGGATAAAAGCGGCGTTCGGTTTCAAGCACTGTCACGAAGCGGCCGTTGCGCGTGACGTTGAACACCGCTCGCTCGGCGTCGTAGTTCGGCCCCGGCACATTATTGACCGACGCGAATTTGAGATCGTAACCGGATAGAGAAATCGTGCCGCCGGGCCGCACCATTTGAATGGTCTCGGTGGCCCAAGCCGACATGCCAGCGATGCCAAGCACGGTTAGCCCCATACCGGCATGGGCGAGTACCAGCCCAAAGAACGAACGCGGCGTGGTTCGTGCAAGGCCGAGTGACGTTCCAAGCGGCACTTGGCCGATGCGCAAGCGCATACCAAGGTTGATCAGCGATCCAACAACCAGCCACGCCGCGAGTGCGATGGCCAAACCAGCGGCGATGTTTTTGCCGAACGTGATACCAAGCACGACCAGAAGCGCCACACCTGCGGCGATGGCGGCCGGCTTTAGCTTGTCGAGCGCCTCGCGTAGAGTGTCGCGCTTCCACTTGAGCATCGGCCCAACCGACATGGCAATCAGCAGAGGAATCATGATCGGCACGAAGGTCATGTTGTAGTACGGCGGCCCGACCGATATTTTATCGCGGCCCATCAGATCGACGATCAGTGGATAAAATGTGCCGAGGAACACTGTGGCGCAAGCAACCGTCAGAATGACGTTGTTCAGCGTCAGGCCGGCCTCACGGCTGACGATGGAAAAGGGCGAGCCCGATTTCAGGCCCGGCATGCGGATCGCATACAGGATCAGCGATCCGCCGGTGGCCGCGACGATGAGCAACAGAATAAAGACGCCGCGCGCAGGATCCGTTGCGAAGGCATGCACGCTGGTCAGCACGCCGGAGCGCACCAGGAACGTGCCGATTAGCGACAATGTGAAGGTGAAAATGCCAAGTAAAATGGTCCAGCTGACAAGCGCATTGCGCCGTTCGACGACGAGCGCCGAGTGGAGAAGCGCGGTGCCGGCCAACCATGGCATGAACGAAGCGTTTTCAACCGGGTCCCAGAACCACCAGCCGCCCCAGCCGAGCGTGTAGTAGGCCCAGGCGCTGCCAAGCGTGATGCCAATGGTGAGGAAGCACCAGGCGGCGAGCACCCACGGCCGCACCCACCGCGCCCAGCTGGCATCGACCTTGCCTTCGATGAGCGCGGCTGCCGAGAACGAAAACGCAATCGAGAAACCGACGTAGCCCAGATAGAGGAATGGCGGATGGAAGGCGAGACCGGGGTCTTGCAGAATAGGGTTGAGGCCATTGCCGTCGAGAGGTGCTGGATCAAGACGGGCGAACGGATTTGACGTAAACAGGATGAATGCCAGAAAGCCGAGGCTGATCATGGATTGCACGGCGAGCGTATTGGCTTTCAGAGTTTCGGGAAGATTGCGGCCGAAGGCTGCAACGGCGGCACCGAAGATCGCCAGAATAAATACCCACAGAAGCATCGATCCTTCGTGGTTGCCCCACACGCCAGAGACTTTGTAGAGCATTGGCTTTAAGGTGTGTGAGTTGGCAGCAACGACCGCGACCGAGAAATCCGACGTGACGAACGCCTGCGTCAAACATGCGAACGCCAGCGAGACGAACGCGAATTGTGTGATCGCGGCATACGATCCAAACAGCATCGCCGCGCGATCCTGCCGGTGGGCGCCAATCAGCGGAACAGTCGACTGTAGCAGTGAGACGATCAATGCCAGTATCAAGGCGTAGTGCCCGATCTCAGCTACCATGCGTGTTTAACTCCAAAGGAAGTGTCAGCTGGCCAAAATATGTCCTGACCGCTTAGCGGTTCCGCGGCACTTGGGATGCCGGACCTTGATGACAACGTTGTAGAGTGCCTTCCGCTTCCGGAAAATCCCAAATATTAACTTGGCCATTGCGCGAAAAGGCCGCCAGTTTCGGGCTGGTTTGGCTGACATTACGGCGAGTTAATCCAGCGGCACACATGACAAACCCGTTATCGCACTAGGTTGTCCATTATTTTGGCCGCCGGCGCCCGCCGCTTCCATGTTCAACAATCAGCAAAATAATGGCCGCTCGGAGACGATCTTCGAGCGGCCACGCAAATCGATCAGGCACAGACGCTGTCTATTTCGGTGCCGTGCTGCCCGCTTCCACAGGAACATCCGGCGTTGCGGGTGCCGATTCTGAGACCGCGCCAGCCTTGCCGCTCAGTGTTTTCGGCGCAATCACCTTGCCTGCACGATAGCGGGCAATCGCCGTGCGGGCGCGCTCGCCATCCGACGTCCAGCGGTCCTGGCTGGACGCCGCTGGCCAACGCGTTATCGTCTGCACAGCCTTGTTGGTTTCGGTCGCGTCGCCAGCCCCAAGCGTGATCGTGTCGCGGCGATCAAGGTATTCGTTGCATCCGGCGGTGCCTGCAGCAACGGCTGAGAATACAATCGCACCCATTGCCGCCAGTATCGGGGCGCGGAGGCGCGGCGCACTATTTCGATGGAACATAGGTCACCTTGTCAGAGCCGGTTGAAATGATGTGGCCGAACGGCTTGGCGTCATCGCGGCGGCGTTCGTTGCCGGTGACTTCGGCGCGTCCATCGACAAACAGATCGACGTCATTGCCGGCCATCGGCTTGTCCAGCGGCGTTGCCAGCGGCACACCGGGACGCGCTGGTTTGACCAGACGTGGCGTGACGATGATCACGAGATCGGATTCCTGCTTTTGATAAGACGCACTGCGGAACAGGGCACCAAGAACTGGAACCTGACCGATCCACGGCAGCTGTTGCTGCCCGGTTCTGTGCGAGTGCTGCAACAGACCGGCGATGGCTAAGCTTTGTCCGTCTTTCAGTTCGACGGTGGTATTGGCGCGGCGCACGATCAAGCCTGGAATGCGGACGTTGTTGACCTCAACTGTGGTCGTTTCGTCGATGTCGCTGACTTCCGGCGCGATCTTCAGGTTGATCAGTCCGCCATTGAGAACCGTCGGCGTAAAGGCGAGCGAAACACCGAACTGCTTGAATTCGATGGAGATGCGGTTGTCGGCCGCGCTGACCGGGAACGGAAACTCTCCACCCGCCAGGAAGCTCGCGGTATCTCCCGACGTCGTCACGAGATTGGGCTCCGCCAGACGGCGGGCCATGTCGCGGGCTTCAAGCGCTCTGATCATTACATCGACATTTGTGCCGCCTTCCAGCACGCGGGCGAGCATGGTGCCGAACGGCTCAGAGCCGCTGAGCAGTGCGGCTGCTTGCAAGGCGCCAACGCCCGGATCGAAGATCTGCCGGTTGGTGTCGGCGCTGGCGCTTGGGCCACGCACGCGGCCGCTGATGCCGAGTTCGCGGCTGGCCGAACGCGAGGCTTCAACGAAGCGGACTTCCAGCATGACCTGCTGCGGACCGGCGACCGCGAGCGCGTTCGTGACCGCATCTGGAGAATAGCGGCGCGCGATGGCCATGGCCTTTTCGATTGCCGGCGCATCAAACACCGTGCCGCTCAACACGATACCGCCGTTGACGGAGCTGACATGAATATTGGCATCCGGCACATTCTCTTTGAGCTTGGCACGAAGATTGGGAAGATCCGGCGTTACGTCGACTTCGATCAGCTGGATAATCCGCTTGTCCTTGCCAACCACGGTGACGCGGGTCGCGCCGACCTTTTTCCCAAGCACGTAAATGGAATGATCGGACAGCGGCACCACGTCGGCAATTTCGGATTCTGCCACAAGCGCTGTCTCATAGGCCCGGCCGATTTCTACAACGTGGGATTTCTTGGCGACAACCGAAGCGCGGGAGATTTTTCCTTCGAATGCGGCATTGGAAGTTGCGCTGGCATCAGCAGCGGCTACAGCGCTGCGGCTGTAGGCAACCGCACCGCTCAGCGAAACGGCGGCCAAAAAAGCGTAACCGCTAAAGCGGACCGCGCGGCGGACATGCCCGCTTCGTGGATGTACAGCAGATGCTGCAATTGAATGGTGGCTGCAGCTATCGGCCGTAGCCCGCGTCGCGCCTTGATGTTCAGCCACGGCCGAACCAGCGGGCACGCAATAATTGATACGCGTCTTGCTCATCGCAGAACGTCCTCACTCTGTTACAGTCCCGAAACGCTGGATACGGAACGCAAACAAGGGACGCATCGACAAGGGCCGCGCGCACTGCTGTGGCAGCGCGCATGGCCCGGCAAACGCACGAACACGAGGATTTCAGAGTGGGCCTAAAGAAAGAGCTGAGCCCTACTTACCTTGATCCTGGCCGTTGTCTTGGCGCAGAACATCATAGTCGGTCTGCGCCGTGGCCCGGACGACGCTGACTTTCGCCATGTCGCCGCGCTCGGCTGGCTTCACAGGTGCAACGGTCTTCCCTTCGGGTGCAACCGCAATTGTCGGCTCGAAGGCCGCGACGCTAGAATTATCCCCGCTATTCCCAGGCAGGTCTGCGACGGTGAGACGCTTCATGTCTTCAACGGAGGCAGTGGTGCCATTTTCACGCAGCACAAGGGACAGGCTGCCGACCGTTGAGGCAAGCGTGATCTTCTGCGCGTCGAGCATGTCGGTTTCAACGGTGACTGTACGGCCGAGGATGGGCGCGGTGTGTTTTGGGTCAAACGTCTGATCGACAGCCAGAACGCGGACGTTCTGCAACAACAGGTCGGTGTAGGACTGGCCCTCTGATCCATCCTTCGTCTTGACGTTCTTGCCGTCTGTGGTCGCAAAAATGTCCACGCGGTCGCCGGGCAGAACGAATCCACCGACGCCGATCACATCATTGATACGGATGGTGACGGCCTTTTTGCCCGGTTGCAGCATCGTTGCCAAACCAGAACGCTGACCGGGGCCGGTCACCTTCCCGGCGAGGATCGGTTCGCTGGCCTGAACCGGTTCAAGCACGACGCGCGTTTCTTGCTGGCCTAAGAATTCGGCGATTGTCTTGAAAGATCCCTGAGGCACGTTTTTGACCGGCCATTCGGCTTCGACCAATTTCTCCTGAGTGACGGCCGCACCAAACCCAAGCAGTTCCTTGGCGACGACGACGGTGGTCATTTCGATTGCCGGTGCAGGTGCGGGCTGCGAATGCATGATGCGCAGGAATTCCGATGACATCCAACCGTTGATGCCGACGGCAGCAACGATACCGCTCAAGGCTGCGAGACCAAGCGCCAGGATGACTTCGCGGCGCATACCTGTCCGTCTGCGTTGCACAAACTGGCGTCTGGCCATAGCCCTGTCGTCCCCAAAAGAGTGGCAAAAATCAAACACGCGTACTTTCGCACGGCTATGATTAAGGGAATTATAAACAGGCACGGGAAAACTTAGGAACTTGCTAATTCTCAGCCGGAAAATGCGCATTCCGCCGTAATCCTTGGCGCGTTGATGGTGCAGCCAAGCGGTGCCGTTCCGGTCGTGAACAGGTTTTCAACAGCCGTGTCCGTCAGCTGATCAATTTTCCTGCAATCAGTGGCCCGGCCGGTTCGTAAGTGCCATAAATTGAAGTCGCAGAGCATAGCAAAATTCGCGGCTTTGCCATCATTGCGCCTTGTGACCGGCAAGCTTGGCCGGCCGCAAGAGCCGGGATGCGATATGCGTGGGGAGACGTTACGTGCGGGGAATGAGTTCGGCCAAGGGGATCGCGTTTGCGATCTGGATCAGCGCAGGCGTCACCGCGTGCGCGGAACATGAAGCCGGTCTGCTGACGTCGTCGCTGTCAGACAGCAGTCTTCCGTCGTCGCATAAACTGGTGGCGCACGCGCAAAAGCAATTCGCCGGCGGTTATTATGGTTCGGCGGTCGATAGCTACGCCAAGACGGTCGAAAAAGATCCGTTGAATGCCGACGCTTGGCTCGGTCTTGCGGCGGCCTATGATCAGATCTCGCGCTTCGACGAAGCGGATAAAGCTTACGCCAAGGTGCAAGAACTTGTCGGCGCAACACCAAGTGTGCTCAACAATCTGGGCTATTCGTACCTGCTCAGAGGTAATCTCGACAAGTCTCGCGCAACGCTGGCAGCGGCCTACCGTGGCGATGCCACAAACCCCTATATTCTCAACAATATCGACATTCTCAATCAGCGGCTGGTGTCGCTCGGCCATCCGCCAATGGTCATGAATTAGCGGACGCGCCCTCCCGTTAACCGGCTTTTCTCACGATTTGGCAACTACATCCGTCTAACTTGGTTGCTGGTTTATGGCCAAGCGCACTGGTGCGTCCGGCCGCCCGGGAGACGACTGGCCATGCAAGATCAACCGTTGTCCGGCAGCAGTTCTCCTGCAGCGTCCATACCGGCTGGCCGCACGGCCGAATCTGCCCCTGGCGAAATCCGCCTCTCGTTCGGATTGTTCTACATCGTATTGAAATGGGGACAGGAGCGGCGCAGCGGCGAGCGGATCGATCAGGACCGCCGTAATTTTCCAGTATTGACTGCCACCAATGTGCCGGTGCTGATCGGCATATGGGCCGCGCTCTTCATGCTGCTTTATATGGTGCTGCAGCTGGGCCTGCGCAGCATGGTCTATCTGTTTTCGTAAGTCTGCGGTCTGCGGCGTGAATCCTCAACGCCGCTCCACCCATGTATGCCGCTATTTCGCGCGCAGGAACGTCATCGTCCGCGATAGAGTCACCGATTTCAGATCCGACATCGGGACGAGAAGTTTGACCTGATAGGATGCGGTCAATGTCGCAGTCCGCGTACTGTCGGCATTGGTCACTTCCGCCACGGTCACGTTTTGCAGGTTTGCTGGATTGAGGAGTATCAGGTTGTCGCTGACCGCCTGTTTGACCCGCGTGGTGTCGGCCGTTTTCATCACCATGCCAAATCGCGTGGCGTTGGACACGGCGTATTCAAACTCAACCTTCGAATAGGTCAGCCGGCCGAACTCGATGATCAGTAACAGCCCAACCAGCAGCACAGGAATGATCATCGCGAACTCGACCGCTGCAATTCCAGCGTCGCAACCGCCAAATGCGCAGCGCGGAAAAAGCCGCCGGTGATGGGGCGCGGTTGTCATTTGAGGCGGATCTGCGACGAGTTGGTGAAGACAAAGTTGGTCGCAAAATAGCGCGGCGTGACGATCGGCTTATACGGTTTGCTCACGTCGACTTTGAGATATTCCTGCTTATTTTCGCCGGCAGCACAGGTTCCGCCGCAGGCAACGGGTCCTGTATTCTCGCACTCGCAGATCACGCTGGCGTTGATGGTCGCAGGTGTTGCGGCGCCAGCCGCTGTCCACGCTACGGGAAGCGCCGCCTTTACCGAGTTTATGACCGGCGTCATGTCGCCTTGCACAGGCGGCGTGGTCAGGCCGTAATGCGTGCCCGCGCGTGCCGCCGCCTGCACCGTCAAATTGCTGCTGATGGCCGACGAGACTTCGACAACACCGAGCAGCATGATCAGGATCACTGGCGCGATAAAGGCAAACTCCACCGCTATCGCACCCTCGTGCGACGTTGTGAAGTTCTGCCCTTGTGCTCGCGTCAGCTGCCCGTTGACGGCCATTGCCTATTCCTTCAACTCAACAGTTGAGCGAGCCATTTTTGCGGTTCCAGATTGCGCATCGCACGTGCCGGAAATCGATGAATTGCCGCTGATCTTGATCTTTTGCGCGATCACTTGGAGGCACGACATGTTGCTGTTGGTGCCGCCCGAGATGGTGATGAATTGATTGGGAAAATATATGGCCCCACTCATATTCATATCGGCATTGCCGTTGATATAGCTTTCACCACCATAGGCACTGCCCGTAGCTTTGCCGCAGGTTTTGCCGCCGCCGGTCTTGCTGGTATTTGTATTGGTATCGCCGGTGCCGGGGTCTTGGAAAAACAGCACGCCGTCCATTGATGTGCCGCTTTTTGGGGCATGCAGCGAAACCTTGGCGCCGCCGTTGACATCAAGCAGCGCGATGTCACTGCCGGTGCCGGTCAGGATGAAGGTTACGCCCGTGCCGGCAAGCGTTGCGTTACCGTTGGCCTTGAAGTTGCCGCCGTCGATAATGTAGGTGCCAGGCTGGAATGTGGTCGTGCCGCCCGTCATGTCGATGCCGCCGCAGTACCGGCCGGGCGAAAGGGTCTTGTTGGCTTTGATCTTCAGCTGGCTGGCCGTACATTTGGACGGCATGGAAGGGATCTGCAAATTGCGGCCCTCCGGACCATAGGGATCTATGGTGGCGGCTGATTTGCTTTTCGGGGCGCCGCTGGTGGTTGTCAGTTTGGCGCCGTTGGATTGAAATACGTCACCGACGGCCGATACGCTGGTGGCGGTGGTTTTTGAGGCACCCGATAGATAGACCGAATTGCTTGCTGTCGAATTCGATGCGATGCCGCAGCCAAGATTGACGGTGGAGTTTCCGGTAATCTCTACGGCTTTGTCGATATCCGGCGAAAGCGCGAGCAGGCACGATTCCGCCACGCTATCGACCTGCGCGACTGAGCGGCTGCTGACATGGGTATTCTTGACGCCGAAGAGACCGAGAAAGAAGATTGGTTGATCGCGTTCGGCTGTGATGGCAACGGCGGTCAAGTTGCCGGCAAGCGGCCCGGTCTTTGGCGGGTGCTGGACGTCGAAGCGGACGCCTTCAAGGCTTGCGCCGTAGACTTTGCCGAGCAGCTTTCCCGCTTCGGATTTAATGACTGTTTCTGTGCCGCTCAACTGAATAGCCTGAGCGGCGGAAATCGCGGCGCTATCGGTTGCCGCTTGCAGCTTGTTGCGCTCCATCATCCAATGTGCGCCATCGACGCCAAGTCCTGCAAAGCCAATCAGGACGGGAATGATCAAGCCAAAAATAATTGCGACGCCGCCATTGGTGTCTGTGCGGAATTGAGCTGACTGCACTGTACGCATGATACGCCTGCTTTGCATATTGCTAACTATTGAGGCGTTGATAACTACATTGAATTGGCATTTGAGTGAAACACGTACCATGCATGTGGTTGACCGGCCGTTGAGAGCGTGCCGCCAATTTTAGGAAAAAGCAGATTGACGGCCGCGTTAGCAATTGATTCATCAATTGGCGCTGATCGATTTTGGCAATGGCCCTGGCCTTATCGGCGAGCCCTGCATCAGGCCATTGGCGCCGGTCCGTCCATGCACGCGCCGTCCCGCGCCCGCCCACATCGTGCCGCTTGACCGGCGAGAGGCTTGGACGTTACGACGGATCTCGATTTTTTTTGGTCTGGGGTGAACATCATGAAACTTGTCCGGTTTGGTGTGGCGGGGGCCGAGAAGCCCGGCATTGTTGACGCTTCGGGAAATGTCCGGGATCTCTCGGCGCACGTTGCCGATTTCGCGGGTGCCGCACTTGATCCGCTTGCGTTGGCGAAACTCAAAATGTTGGATCTCAACACTCTACCGTTGGCACCGGCAGGTGTTCGTCTCGGCCCACCGGTGGCCGGCACACGTAACTTCGTCGCCATCGGCCTCAACTACGCCGATCACGCCAAGGAGACCGGACAGGAATTACCGGCCGAGCCGATCCTTTTCAACAAGGCGCCAACCTGCATCTGCGGTCCGAACGACGACATCATGTATCCGAAAGGCTCGGATCGCATGGACTGGGAGTGCGAGATCGCCTTTGTGGTCGGCCGCCGCGCCCGCTATGTCGAAGAAGCTGACGCGCTGTCGTACATCGCGGGCTATACAATCTGTAACGACGTGTCGGAGCGGCGCTGGCAGGTGAAGCGCAACGGCCAGTGGGTGAAGGGCAAGTCGGCGGAGACTTTTGGGCCGCTTGGGCCGTGGCTGGTGACGGCTGACGAGATGCCGGACCCGCATAACCTGGCGATGTCGCTCGACGTCAACGGCGACCGCAAGCAAACCGGGTCGACCGCAACTATGATTTTCTCAATTCCAAAGCTGCTCGCCTATGTCACCGAATTCATGGTGCTTGAAGCGGGCGACGTGATCACCACCGGCACGCCGCCCGGCGTCGGCTCAGCCAAGAAGCCGCCTGAGTATCTGAAGGCTGGTGACAAGCTGGTACTGAAAATCGAAGGCCTCGGTGAACAACGCGCGACGGTCGTGCCGTTCAAGGCATGAAGGCTTCGCCCGTATGAAAGCAAAAAAGAGCCGGCCTCAGCGAGGCCGGCTCTTTCATTTATTCACTGTTAGATGGCTTAAATCTCGCCACTGTCCTGGCCGTCAGTGTTGGGCCGTGGCGCAAACTTGTTCATGAAATTTGGCAGATCCTTGCTGTACCCGGCGGCGAGACGTTGGCGGATCTCGTTCCAGGATTGCGGGTTTGCCAGATTGAGCGAGCCGAGACCTTCCCGCACATACTTCAATTGGTCTTTGAGCGCCTGTTCGCCGGGCTGCAGGCCGTCGTCGGCCTGGGCCGCATTTTCAATCTCTTCGATCAGATAGTCGAGCAGGTGCGTTTCGGGGAACAGCATGTAGAGCACAAGATTGTCGCGGATATTGTCCTCGACCGCATCCAGCACTTGACGCTTGCGCGGGTCGCCGCCGACGTCACTGACCAGACGCGAATAAACGGCACTCAAATCACGGTCCTGGCCGTTTTGGAATTCGCGCAGCATCTGGCCGAGGAGCAGGTTCTTCTTGCTGTGGCCATCGAGCGCCCGCCAGGCTTCGAGCATGGCAGAACGCGCAGCCGGCAATTGCAGGCGCTGATCGACCATATCGGGCGTCAAGCCGATGGAGCCCAACAGATGTTCGCGATAGGCGTTGATCAGCTGGTGTTGCTCATCTTCAGACAATGGCAACATACGTGGCAATTGAGCGGCCGGTTTGGCGAGTTCCGGCGGCCGCGGCGTCTGTTGAGCGATCTGCGGATTTGCATCGCGTAGCTGCCCGCCGTCGATTGCCGGACGTGCATCCACACCCTCAAAGCGGCGCCGCTCGTTTTCGTAATTCGGCGATTCTGCGGCCGTCGCGCGGATGGTCAGCAACACCTCGTACAACTTCGGCGAAATGTAGTAGCGGTCATCGAGCTTGATGTCGGGTGCGACGGCTTTAACCGTGGAGCCTGCGTTCATGACCCGGCGCACGACGCGATTGTCGTAAGCGTTGGTCACCTCCGACAGCGTGACCATAGAGGTGAAACCTTCGGTCTCGCGGATCGGCTCGAGCGTATGCAACACAAGGTCCGCGTGCTCGCGCGGGTGGGGGCTGAGCGCGGCATTGACCAGCTGA
This sequence comes from Hyphomicrobium sp., assembly GCA_013141015.1. Taxonomy (GTDB): domain Bacteria; phylum Pseudomonadota; class Alphaproteobacteria; order Rhizobiales; family Hyphomicrobiaceae; genus Hyphomicrobium_B. The sequence continues at coordinate 171,777 of JABFRT010000027.1, forward strand.
TCGAGGCGGGCGCGATCCTTGGCGTGCACATCGGTCTTGAAATGCTTGTCGCAAACGCCCGACAAATACTCGCGCAACTCGCTGCGCACGCGATAGCGCTCCGGGTTGTGGCTCGCGGTTTCGACCGCACCAATATCGGCGCCGGCCGTCAGTACCATGCGCACGCGGTCGGCGGCAGAGCGCTCCATCGCCGAGAGGTCGGCCATCGCCGAAAAACCGTCGCTGTTGGTGACCGGCCGCAGCGTGTTGAGTGTCAGCCATGCCGTCTCATATGGATGCGGGCCAAGCGCGGCGTTGATTGTGGCTTCAAGTTGTGATGCCGAACGCGCTTTGTAACTTGGTACATCCGACAGCGGCGAGCGCACGGCGTTGGCGCCGAATAGACCCGACATGAAGATCAGGCTGTCGATGGCAAGGGCAATGGCGAGCGCCAGATAGGCCAAGCGGTTGCCGTCCTGGAAGGCGTTCCAAGTCACGACGAAACGATGGGCTTTGTCGTCGCGCGCCAATTCGATGTGGTTGATTTTGGTGCGCAGCACTTCGGTGTCTTTGCTTGGCAATGCGCTATCGGCCAAGCATTTGCGGGCAAACGAGAACAGCGCATCGGCGCTGGTGTTGGCCACAAGCTTATCGCCGCCGATGCAAGTTTGCTGGAAGGTGTGGATGCCGGTTTGCAGCGTGAACAATTCGGCCGCGGCGTCCGCCGTCACCTTCGGATCGCAGTCGATGCCGGAAAGAAGCGCTTTGGTTTCAGGCGTGGACGCCAGCGCGCCGCCGATGTCACCGCACATTTTTTGCAGGGATGCCAAGCGCTCGGCGGTCGGGCCGGCGCGGAACTCTGCCTTGGCGCGTTCGAACGCCGGCAGAATGCGAGAAGGGTCAAGCTTCGGCGCACTCGAATCGTCCTTGACCGTTTCTTCGGCGAGCTTGATGCGCTGTCCGGCGGTTTCGGATTCGCCTTTCAGCTTGGCAAGATCGCCATCGAGGAGTGCGAGTTCGCGGTCTATTGCAGCCATCCTCAATTCGACGGCTGACAGGCGCTTTTGCGCGTCTTTCATGCGTTCTTCGGCGATTTTCGCCGCGGCCTGCAGCAAATTCAATTCGCTCATGCGCTGCCGGTAGATCGGGCCGCGGCCCTCCTTGCCGGTGCCTTCGACGCCCTTGTCTTCGGCCATCGCTTCGACACGCTTGGCGTCAACCTCTTTCAGCTTGTTGTCGTGTTCGGCCTTCTTGGCGGCGAACTCGCTGGCCAATTCCGGGCGCTGCCCTGAAATGCGCGACTTTTCCTCGGTCAACGAAATCTTGCGGCCAGCAAGGCCGGCTTGGCCTGACTGTGCGGACGCCATGCGCTCTTGCTGTTCTTTCACAGCGCGCCGGCGTGTCTCGATCTGGTTGTTGACGTAGCGTTCAATCGCGCCTTCCGATTGGGCGGCGGCTTTCGCCATATTGTCGATGTGCGTCTCATACCCGGTCCACGCTTCAGTGGTAAACAGCGTCTCAGCCAAGGTGGCGCGGCGCGAGGCAATGGTCTGCTCGATATCGGAAACGATACCGGATACTTGGTTTTGCGCGCGCAGTTCCGCCGCGCGCACGCGTTCCGATTGCGGGAAAATTGATGTAAACAAACTGTCGAACGAAAAGAACACGCTGGTTGCCATGCAGGCGAGGAACATTGCCCACAGTGCGGAGTTGCGGACAATGACCCGGAAACCTTGAATGTACGGCTTGACCAGATCACTCGCCGCATAAAGCGCGAACAGCGCGACCAGCAAAAGGCCGGCGCCAAACATCAGGAACTTGTCGCCGGTTTTCGACCAAGCAATATCGTCGGGTGATGCTTGGCGGACGTCGGCTTGGCCGGTCCATTGCATAAACAGCGTCATGCCAGCGATGAACAGCAACAGTCCGATGCCCGCACCGAGCCAGGTTTGGATCTGCGGATTGACGAACCGGGGCGCGCCCTTCTGCGACTGCATATTCATGCCGGTCGCGAAACTTTCGCCGATCAACCAGGCGACGATCAGCATCACGCCCTGGATGCCGAACGTGATCATGCCCGAGAGCAACGGCTCACCGGTGAAATTGCGCATCCCGTCCCAGGTGGTCCACCCGGACGCGGCTGACAAGACGATGCCGGTCGTGGCCAGAAGCCCGAGCTGCCAGTTCTCGAAAAAGGTCTTCTCCAACCCGGCGAACAAGCGCTTGGCAAGCCGCGTGCGCAACAGCAGTGTGATCACACTGATGGTGAACAGCGCCACGGCGATCGGCTGGGCATTTTGCGCCAGTCCGTCGAGCATCAATTTAACGTCCATCCCGCGAGGATCCCCAAATGGCGCCGGAGGCGGCGTTGCGTACACGGCAAATCGGCAGTCTCTACATTGCGCTTGAGAGTTGGCCGATCGGCGGCAAGATTAAGACCAAATCCGCCTTGGAACATGAAATTCTTTCCAGGATTGCAGGGCGGCGGGCGTTGCAAAGTTCTCGGTAAATGACGGTTGCGGCGTGGCCAGCCGTCGCGAAGTGTTATACTATACGGGTTGCTGGTGTTCCGCGATCCCCCGTCAGGGCACGGTATCAACCGCAAAATATGGAATTTTTGGCACGCCAACGGTCATAGGACGCTCATGGCACCGCAGTCGAGCGAGGAACACCGCAACAAAGAACGGGTCAGGTCCTCGATGGATCGTGCAACCACGATCTTCGCGGAGAAAAATATCCGCTTCACTGAGTTGCGCCGCAAGGTGTTCGAGGAAATTGCGCAAACCACCGCCAGTGTGGGCGCCTATGAGGTGCTCGACCGGCTGGCGAAAAAGGGCACGCGGCTGGCGCCAATTTCGGTCTACCGCGCGTTGGATGCGCTGTTGGAAGCAGGCGTGGTCCACCGCCTCGAAAGTAAGAACGCCTACTTTGCCTGCAGCCGGCTTCATCAGCCGCGGACCGGACGGCGTCCGATGTTCTTGAGCTGTGAAACCTGCGGCACGGTGCTTGAAACCGACGGCGAAGACATCTTCAAATCGATTGATGGCGCTGCGCGCAATGCCCACTTCGAGCCGCGCGTCAAATTCGTCGAAGTGTCCGGCACCTGCCAGGAGTGCGCGGCCAAGCGCAAGGACAAGGGCTAGGCGTCTGTTCGTCATCCTGGCTAAAGCGGGGACCCGCCCAAGCCGGACATTCGAAAATCAAAACACCATTGTCCGGAAGCCGCATTTGCGGGGATCGATGAGTGAGAGAAAGAAAGTCTCGTGTCCGAAGTTCACACGCACCATGATCATCATCACAGCCACCCTCATGCCCACGGTGAAGCGTGCGGTTGCGGACATCCGCATGATACGCCCGGCAACCTGCCTCATGACGCGTCGGCACTCGTCTCGGCGCGCGCGCTGACCTTCCGCCGCCATGGCCGCAGTATTCTGTCAAACATCAATCTCGACGTGCATGCGCGCGAGATCGTCACCCTGATCGGTCCGAACGGCGCTGGCAAGACGACGCTGGTTAAGCTGATCCTCGGCATCGAAAAGCCAGACAGCGGCCAAGTGGTGCTGCCGGTGTCAACGCGCATCGGCTATGTGCCGCAACGCTTTGATATCGACCGCGCGATGCCGATGACGGTGGCCCGCTTCCTGGCGCTCGGACTATCCGTATCGAACGAGGCCGTGCTGTCGGCATTGCGCGATTCAGGCGTGGAGCGTTGCGCTCTGCAACAGCTCTCCCATCTATCGGGTGGCGAAACGCAGCGCGTGTTAATCGCTCGCGCGCTGCTTCGAAATCCAAATTTGCTGGTGCTTGATGAGCCGGCGCGCGGTGTTGATTTCGTCGGCGAAGCCGATCTTTACGATCTGATCGGCCGGATTCGTGATGCGCGCGGGCTTGGCGTGCTGCTGATTTCACATGATCTGCATGTTGTGATGGCCAAGAGCGACCGCGTTATTTGCCTCAATGGACACGTCTGCTGTTCGGGTCAGCCCGAGACGGTGGCGCAACACGCCGAATACGCCCGGTTGTTTGGCCCAAAGGAAGCGCAAACGCTTGGCGTTTATCTGCATCACCACGATCACGAGCATGATATTTCGGGTGTGCCGCATCCGTCGCACGATTTGCAGCGGGGCGGTAAACAGTGATTGAACTGCCGCAGCCGTTCTTCCTGAAGGCGCTGGCCGCCGGTATTGGTCTTGCCATCATTGCCGCGCCGCTCGGCTGCGTTATCGTCTGGCGGCGCATGGCTTACGTCGGCGAGACGCTGGCGCAGTCGAGCCTGCTTGGTGTGGCGCTGGGCATCGCGCTCGGTGTTGATCTGACGCTGGCTGTCGTGCTGGCTGCGGTCGCGACGGCCTTTATTCTGATTGGTTTTGGCCGCCAGAAGCTTTTAGCGCTCGATAGCGTGCTTGGTTTGATGCATCATGCGGCTCTGGCGCTTGGCTTCGTTGCTATCGCCATGCTCAAGGGGCCGTCCATCGATCTAATGAGCTATTTGTTTGGTGACGTTTTCGCGGTGACCAATATCGACCTGCTTTGGGTGTACGCCGGTGGCGCTGTTGTGTCGGCGCTGATGCTGCAACTTTGGCGGCCGCTGGTCCGGCTATCGCTGCACGAAGACTTGGCCACGGCCGAAGGGATCGACCCGGGGTTGCCGCGCGCGCTGTTTGATATTCTGCTCGCCATCACAATCGCGATTTCCATGAAAATTGTTGGTATTTTGCTGGTCATGGCCTTCTTGATCGTGCCGGCGGTTGCCGCTCGTCCGCTGGCGTCGACGCCTGAGCGTATGGCGGTCATTGCGGCGGCCATCGCCGTTGTCAGCGTAATCGCTGGGCTGTTCCTGTCGCTCTATACCGACGCGCCGGGCGGCCCGAGCATCGTGCTGGCTATGTGCGCCTGCGCGGTCATCTCGCTCATGGTCATGAGCCGCCGGGCGGGTTAAGAGATCGAAACAGTCTCGGAGTATGAGCGAAATGCCGTCTGGCGATACGACAACACTCAAGGCCCGCCACCAGACCGTGGCCGTCGATGTCGGCGGCGTGACCGTTGGTGGCGGCGCACCTGTCGTTGTCCAATCGATGACCAATACCGACACGGCAGACATTGCCGGCACGATCCGGCAGGTTGCAGACCTCGCACGTGCGGGCTCAGAGCTTGTCCGCATCACGGTTGATCGCGATGATGCAGCCAAAGCCGTGCCGCATATCCGCGACGGCTTGGCCAAGCTCGGTTGTCACGTGCCACTTATTGGAGACTTCCACTACATCGGCCACACGCTGTTGGCCGGCAACCCGGCCTGCGCCGAGGCCCTGGCGAAGTACCGCATCAACCCCGGCAACGTCGGCTTCAAGGATAAGCGCGACCGGCAATTCGGCGCGATCATCGACATCGCCCTGCGTCACAACAAGCCGGTCCGCATTGGCGTCAACTGGGGCTCACTCGATGGTGAGCTTTTGACGTTCCTGATGGACGAGAACGCCAAGACCGCCGCCCCGTTGTCCGCCCGTGCGGTCATGCACGAGGCTATGGTGCAATCGGGTTTGCTGTCGGCCGCACGCGCCGAGGAAATGGGTCTTGGCGCTGATAAAATCATCGTCTCCGGTAAAGTATCGGCCGTGCAGGATTTGATTGCGGTCTATCGCTTGCTGGCAAACCGCAGCCGCTACGCGCTGCATCTTGGTTTGACCGAAGCTGGCATGGGTTCTAAGGGCATCGTCGCCTCATCCGTTGCGATCGGCGTGCTGCTGCAGGAGGGCATCGGCGATACCATCCGCTTTTCATTGACGCCGGAGCCGGGCGGGGACCGCTCAAACGAGGTGCGCGCCGCGCAAGAGCTTCTGCAATCGATGGGGCTACGCTCGTTCGTGCCGGTTGTGGCCGCGTGTCCGGGCTGCGGACGTACAACGTCAACCGTGTTTCAAGAACTCGCGCGCGATATTCAAGACATGATCCGCGACCGCATGCCAGATTGGAAGACGCGCTATCCGGGCGTTGAAGCATTAAACTTCGCGGTCATGGGCTGTATCGTCAATGGCCCGGGTGAATCAAAGCACGCCGATGTCGGCATCTCGCTTCCAGGAACCGGCGAGAGTCCCGCAGCCCCCGTATTCATTGATGGCAAGAAGGCCATGACCTTGCGCGGCCCCAACATCGCTGCCGATTTCAAGACAATCGTCGAAGATTATATCGAAAAGCGGTTCGCGGTGCCGTAGCCGTTCGCTGTGGCGCAAAATGCGGCAGTTCACGGAAATGCTTGCGGAACTTTCTGAATAGGCAAAGAGTTATTCGCAAGTGATTGCGGATAAGGATGGCATAATGAAGTTTCGCGTGGGCTACGAGATACAATACCAGTTTCCGCAGCCGACACCTGTCATCCTCATGCTCAATGTTCACGACAGCCGTGCCTCCGCCTTGGAGGTGCCAGACCATATTCGCATCGTTCCCCCACTACCGGTTGCGGGCTATCGCGACGGATTCGGCAATTGGTGCAGCAGGATCGTGGCGCCAGCGGGATTGGTGATTTTCTCAACCGATACGATTGCCAATGATAGCGGCAAACCTGACCCGGTGGTGTTGAGCGCAGAGCAGGTTCCGGTCGAAAATCTACCGCAAGAGGCGCTTGTCTTTCTGCTCGCCAGCCGGTTCTGCGATAGTGACCGCATGCTGGATCTGGCGTGGTCGCATTTTGGAAATGGTCCGACGGGCTGGGCGCGCGTTCAGGCAATTTGCGATTTCGTCCACCAACGCATCCAGTTTGGCTACGAGTTTGCGCGCGTGACGCGCACCGCATCAGAGGCCTACAACGATTGCCAAGGCGTGTGCCGTGACTATGCGCATCTCGCTATTGCGTTTTGCCGTGCGATGAATATTCCGGCACGCTATTGCACCGGTTATCTGAGTGACGTGGGCACGCCACTTCCTTACGGGCCAGGTGATTTTGCGGCGTGGTTCGAAGTTTATCTCGGCGGGCGTTGGCATATCTTTGATCCGCGTAACAACACACCACGCGTCGGCCGGATCCTGTTGGCACGCGGACGGGACGCCGCTGATGTGGCGATCACAACCACGTTTGGCCCCAACACCTTGAAGAGTTTCCGCGTCTGGACCGACGAGATACCTGCCAAAACTGCATGAATGCTGGCAAATTCAAAGGCTCACAAGAGCTCGGTCTTTTGTGCGCGCACGATCACTTTGGTTTGGCGGAAGGTTGTCTCGAGGCCTTTGCGAAACGCGGTCCACCAAGCGCGGTCGAGCGTATCGACCATCACTTCGACCACCAGCACGTCGTCGTGTTGCGTCTTGCCGCTTGTCTCCCAGCGGCCTTCGGCGGGCGCGCGCGTATAGCCGGTGAACCCGCCGAATTTTTTCGACAGCGTAAACGCGATCTCCTCGAACGGATGTGGGCCGAAAGGCCGGCCGTCGTTATCGCGCACTGGCAGCAGAATTTGGATCAGATGCAACGACGCCTCCCCGCCCATAATTTGCGCGAGGATAGCGCAACTTGGCCGCTCACATAAAGCATCCCATTGCGCGGAACATTTGATCGGCTTTGGCCTTTTGTTCCGGCGTTAGAACGGTATAGACCGCGCTGAGAGCCGGCGCGACCTGCTGCAGCTGGGCCAAATGCGTATTCATTGCGTTCAGCTGAACATTGAAACGCTCGACGAAATTCATATTCATGATGTTGGCCATCATCGTTTGATGGGCCGCCTGCATGGTCTCGACGCTGCGTTTCAGCGCGGTCGTATAAGCGGTCCACTGCGGCACCTGCGCGTCCGCGATCGCGAGATTTTTGGCGATGAATTCCAGCCGGTGATCGAGCGATGGAAAAGCGCCGTTCTCTCCGGTCGCCATAAAGCAGGCGTTCATCGCGCCGGGACCGAACCAGCCGAAATGCATATATCCTGGCCCGCTTTGGCCCATAGAGTAGCCCATCATGCCGCCCATTCCGTGCATTCCCTTGGCCCTGCATTCCAGGGCTCTGCTGAGCGCGCGCTGGTGGTGCGTATGCCACAAATCCTATAGCAACCAGTGCTGCAATTGAGAATGACCGGATCATCGCGAATACCTCCAAGGGTGAGGCTTCACTACAATCCTGAAATGCCGCTTGCCGCTTGATGAATATCAATGCGCTACGATTTAGTTGGCTCCTCTAGGCTTGCACCTTCTGCAGCGCGCGCAGCATGGGCGAATAAAACTCGCGCCGGTACAGCACGATGGTGATTGCCAGCGTCGTCATCAGGCAAAGCAGCGGGTGGATCAGCCAAGCCATCAGCGCTATCGAGAAATAATATGATCGGATGCCAGCATTATAGCTGTCGCCAGCCAGCGATGCGACGTTGATGCCGGCTTCGGAAAATCCGGGCCTCAGCTTCGCGGCGCTGCCGTGCGCGGGCATCGCGCCGACCATGATCGACAGCACATTATATTGCCACGCCGACCACGTGAATTTGAAGAACGCATAGACATAAAACAGTATGAGGGTAAGGATCTTGATTTCGGCAAGGCGCGGGTCGGCTGACGGCGAATAGGGCAGCTGCGACACCACATCAGCGAGTTTCGGCGCGGTGCCGAGCAAGGCCGCCAAACCGCCAAGAATGAAAACGGTGGTGGACGCGAAAAACAACGCGCCGCGCAGCAAATTGCCGAGCAGTGCTGCATCCGCAACGTGGTTGTCGCTGGTACACATGCGTTCGATCCAGGCACGCCGGAACGATTGAATGGCTGTGATTAAACTCGGCCGGTTCCGGGCTGCGCGCTCCGCCGCGAACCCATAGCCAAACCAGCAGATGAAAAACACACCTGCGGCGATCACGTCGGCAAGCGGTATGTAGAAATTGAGCATGCGGCGCGATCCCGGGTCAGCGATTGTGTTATTGGGCCCCGCTTAGCATATCCCTAAGTGTAACGCAGCTCAGTTTCCGGCGTCTCAGAACCACATGTCGGCAACGCAGCGGCCATCGCGCGGAAGGTCATCGAAGGATTTGAGGCCGTCGAAATGATCGATGGGCAGGTTGGCAACGAGGCTTGGTTCACAGAGCCGGATATTCACCGCCATGCGGCGCCGCTCCGCCTGGTCGTCTCCGAGACCTCGCCAGCACAGGACGCAGCCACAACTTTTGCAAAAGTGGATTTCGAGCGCCGGGTTGGGTTGATCTTTGCGCGTATAGACGGCGCTCGGTCCTGAGATTTTGATCCGTTCGTTCTCGTAATCATAGATCCACAACACGCCGTAGCGCCGGCATAGCGTGCAATTGCAGGCGGTGGCTGAGTCCGGCACACCGTCAAAGGTCCAGCTCAGTGAACCGCAGTGGCAGCTTCCGGTGAGCATGGCGTTCTCCTCGCTATGGCGGCTGTCGCCTTGCCCACAGTTTGTGGGATCAGAAGGTTGCCGGCAAGGGGACTTCGCCAGCCAATGCTTCGTGGCTGGCGTGGCGTTCGCTGGCGGTAAGGATCTAGGCAGATTGTATCGCCGCCATCACCTCAGCGAAGCGCTTCAAGGGCGCGTCGTTGCGCACCAGCGTCATCGGCACCGAAAAGTGGCCGCGGTCAAAGACGAAGCAATTGTGTTCCGGCACGCACCACGATTCGACCAGCTGCCGCCCGCTTTCGAACGGCAGCACCGCGTCTCGCCGGCCCAGAACCGAGACAATACGCGATGCGGGAAGTGACAGCGGCCTGGCCGGTTGCAGCAGGCTCAGATAATCGCGCGCCGTGTCCTCCGTCCAGCCCTTGGCTTTGACGTCGGCGGGGCTCATCCACAATTCGGCCAGCGCACCTTTCAGAACCACATCGGAGAGGTCACCTGTGTGGGTCAACAAAAGCAGCGCGTCGGGGCGCAACGGCGCGGGCCAATCCGCAGCGCGGTCGGCTGCAAACTGGCTTGTCATGGCGCCAAGGCTCGATCCACCGAAAGCCATTGGCCCTTTAGACGTTGCGCGCGCCCAAGCCGCCAGCACCGCCCACTCCTGCACCGCGCCAAACAGCGTGTCGAGCGTGCCCAAGGGGAACGACGCTATAATATTTTCGCCACCGAATTGGCCGGGCCGGTTGCGCCGCCCATGCCACGGCGCCTCGGGGCGGATAACGCGAAATCCGAGGCGCGCGAGCGCATGGCACTCATCGATCAGGCCGCGCCAGTGGTCGAACTCGACGCAAATGCCGTGGCCGAAAATGATTGTTGGCGGATTGGCAACGCCCGCCGGTTCATGGACGCGCGCATAAACCATATCGCCGAGCCGCGCCGACGGGCTTTTGAATCGCAGCCAAAAATCGCGCCCCGTCGGGCTTATGATCGCACGCGAGACTTCGACATCCGGCGCGGGATCAGGCGCCGCCGTGAACGCCACTATGCCATCGCGCACCCCGTCGCCTAAAGCGGCAGCGTACACGGCTTCGACTTCAGCCGGCGTTGCGATTGCCAGTTTAACCCGCGGCACTTGGCGGTTGACCAAGAAGCGGAAGTGGCGCCGCGTCGCATTATAGGCGTGACGCAACGACCGGCGCGCGGCTTCTACGGCTTGGCGCTCAGATTCATTGACGTCCTTGGGGCCGAAGAAGACGCGGTCCCATTCGGCTTCGATGGCATTGGCGGCAGCGCGCGCTTGTTCGAACGCAGCCAAGGCTTTGGTCAACCGGCCGCGGTCTTCGAAGCGCGGTGGCATAGGCACCGCGTCATAGAAGCGTTGCGGATCGCCGTGCGCTTCGCGGGCCGCCGCCCACAGCCGCGACACCGGAAAAAACCAATGCCGCAGTGCAAACAAAGCTGCGCCATCGAAAAATGGATTGGAAAGCGCTGTTCCGGCCACGGCACGCAGCGCGCGCTCGTCGAGCGGATACGGCTGCGGCGCCGCCGGTGCTTCTGTCATCTTTGGCCCGGCTGCGTCGTCCTGCATCTGATCCCCAATGGCCTAGCCCGTCTCGCCTGATAGGCTGGCTGCTGCTTCGCTGCAATGTTAGCGTGGCTTGGCCGGATTATGCCAGCCGTGCGTCTGAGTTGCCCGCGGCACAATGGAACATGGGGTCTGACGACTATGGGGACCGACGTCATTTTACCCTTCTGGGCCGCCTTGGCGCTTGGCACTCTGGCCGGCATCGCGTTGCTTGACCGTCTGTTGATCCCAAGCGTGCGCTGGGCGCTGCGCCATCGCGCCAACCGGGCTATTGACGAATTGAATACCCGCCTGAAACTGCACATTCAATCGTTCAAGATGACCAAGCGTCAGGTGCTGTGCGACCGGCTGCTGTACGATCCGGACGTGCTGGCGGCAGTCGAGGCGTATGCCGCTGACAATAAAATGCCGCGTGAAGTGGCGATGCATAAGGCAGAAAAATATGCCCGCGAAATCGTGCCATCGTTTTCGGCCTACGCGTATTTTAAAATTGGCGCTCGGTTGGCTCGTCGCGTGTCGCAGACACTGTATCGCGTGCGCCTCGGCTATACCAACGACGACGCGCTGAAAGCCGTTCCGCCCGATTCGTCGGTTGTGTTCGTCATCAATCATCGCTCGAACATGGACTATGTGCTGGTCACATATGTCGCCGCGTCATCGTCGGCTTTAAGTTACGCGGTCGGCGAGTGGGCGCAGGTGTGGGGCTTGCGCGGCTTGATCCGTTCGATGGGCGCCTATTTCATCCGCCGCGATAGCCGCGATGCGCTGTATCGCAAAATCTTAGCGCGCTACGTCGACATGGCAACCAAAGCCGGCGTAGTCCAGGCGATCTTTCCCGAGGGCGGTCTGACACGCGACGGATCTTTGCGCCCGCCCAAGTTCGGCCTGCTGTCCTACATGGTCAGCGGGTTTGATCCCTACGGTCCGCGCGACGTGGTGTTCATCCCCGTCGGCCTCAACTACGACCGGGTGCTGGAAGACCGCGTGTTGACGGCCGCCGCAAGCGCGCCCGCTGGCACGCCGCCGCGCTTCCGCTTTGGGCCATCGGTGTTTTTAGGCTTCCTCGGCCATAACTTGTGGCTGTCGCTGCGCGGCCGTTGGCATCGCTACGGTTACGCCTGCGTCTCGTTCGGACAGCCGGTGTCGTTGCGCGACCACCTCGCCGCGCGTCACGTCGATCTGCGGTCGCTGCCGCCGGACGCACGCGCCGCTCAAATCGAAGAGATCGGCAACACACTGATGACGGCGGTTGGCAAAGTTGTGCCGGCGCTGCCCGTATCACTTGTTGCCACTGTATTGCTGGACGCAGGGCATCCGCTCAATCTGTTCGAGTTGAAGGGCCGGGTGTTTGCGCTCATCAACACGCTGGAGCAAACCGGCGCCTATGTCCACATTCCGCGCCACGACCGCGATTACGCCATTGAGGTCGGCCTGCGCATGTTGGCCTCGCGTCATCTGGTCATTGAAAAAGACGCGAGCTTTGCCGCCAAGCCAGAAGAAATCACGTTGCTGCGCTATTACGCCAACGCGATCGCCCATCTGTTGCCGGGTGGCCCGGTCGTGACACTTGCGGCGATGCCGACCGTGACACCGGCGGTCCTGCCGCAGCCCGATGCGGCTGCGGAGGTGTTGGGGTGAAGGGTGTGTGTAATGAGTCATTCGGCGACCCCTTGTAGCAACCGTCTTGATGACTAGGTCAAGCGCCACATTTCATTGGCCTTCAACATGGCATTGAGAATGGTGAGCAGCTTTCGCATGGCAGCAACGATGATCACTTTGTAGGGCTTGGATTTGGCCGCCAGGCGTTCTGCGAAGACTTTTAGTTTTGGATTGAAACGAATTCCGACTCTTGCGGCATTAAAGAGTGCGGTCCTGACTTCGGCCCTGCCGCCGCGGATGGCGCGATAGCCTTTGCGTTGGCCGCTTTCTCGCGGGAATGGCGCGAGGCCGGCGAGGCTTGCGATTTGGCGGCGGTTCAAAGATCCCAGTTCCGGCAGCTCGCAAATCAGGGTCGCAGCCACGATGAGACCGGCGCCTGGAACAGATGTCACAATGCGATAGGCCGTTTCGCAGTCTGCATCGGCCTTGATCAGCGCTTCGATTTCAGCGTCGAGAGATTTTCTATCGGCCTTAAGGCTTGTAATGGCAGCGGTTGCGCGCTCAACGATGTCTTGGCTTTCGAAGTGGCGCAACTGCGCCGTCCGCGCGGTAATCTCGGCGACGATTTGAGCACGATAAGCCAGGATTTTTGAGTTTTGCGCGCGCTGTCGATGCCAGCGGTGTTGGCGCGGGCTTCTTGAATGCGGCGTAGTGAACGAGAATTTGCGCGTCGATCTTATCGGTTTTGGCGAGTTGTCCGGTGCCGGTAGCGAACGCCCTGACGCGCGCCGGGTTTACAATGGAGGCATTGATGCCGTGGAACATCAGCGCTTGATGTGCCGCTTGTTCGTATCCGCCCGTTGCTTCCATAACAACGCCAGCGACAGTGATCTTTGCGAGTTTTGCAATCAAAGTGTCGAGACCTTGCGCCGAATTGGCGACGCGGAAGGCGCCGAGATTTTGAAAAGACATCGAGCATTTTCTTTGAAACGTCGATGCCAATCCATTGAGGTGCAGCCGTCATCGGGTCCCTGCCTTGTCTGCGGCGTCTTGCGCCGTGCAACCGTTCGGGTTCACAATGGCGCGGGGCGGGATTGAGCTACGCTGCGGGCTCGTGCCCGAGGTTGGGTTCGATCTCCGACCCCGCGAGACGGTCTCCTTGGAGGCCGTCTCATCACACTATGCCAGAAAGCCAAGAGACAAGGTTGGGTTAGGCGGCCTTCGCTCGTCGATTTTCGCGCCGCTGGATTATCCACCGTAACCCTTAACTTTGGTTGGCGCATGACGACTCTCCTTGTGGAGAGCCGGCCGCCAAGCGCAGAGTTCGAATTCTTGGACAGTTGGGTTTCGGCCAAGTGCGGTCGGGCCTCTACCCCACCTACGTTACTATGACCTTCGTCTCCGTTGCCTGGATGTTCTTAGCCGGGCAGATGACCTCTGGACGTTTTCAGAATATTGTGCACTCTCGCTGCAACCTCCCGGAGACTGTACGGCTTCACAACATAGTCTTCTGCACCAGCGTCGAACGCGCGCAAACGCACTTCGTCCGAATGAATCGCACTAATGACTACTACAGGAACGGTTGTTTTTAACTCGGCAAGAAAGTCAAACAATTCAATGCCATTCCCGTCTGGCAAGATCAGGTCAAGCGCTAAGAGGTCGACGCGCGGTGGTGCCGCCAATCTGGCTTTTGCGGACGATAAACTTCCTACACTATCGACGTTATAGCCCTCAGTTTCGAATCTGTTTACCAAGCTCGCGGCAACGAGTGCGTCATCTTCAACGACCAATATGCGTACTGGCATCCGCCAACTCCGCTTCAATTTACGCAGTCAAGTTTACAAAATAATCTCACTCAAACAAGATGGAAAGCACGAACTTCCAGGCTCCAGAGATGCAACTCATCAGGCTTCAAAATCAGGTGCAGAGCTAATTCGTCAACGACCGGATAATCTAACAGGAAAGATCATGTTGGACGATCTTCTTCTTACGGCGCTACATTCAAGTGCATTTGCAATAACGACCGACGCAGTCGTCGCGGTCGATGGCAAACAAGATATTGTACTCTTCAGTGCGGGTGCCGAAGCTACCTTCGGATACGATGCGGCATCCATGATTGGCCAGCCATTGTCACGGCTCATACCTGAGCGATTTCGCGAGGAACACGGGAAACGTATAGCCCAGTTCGCAGAATCTCGCGAAACGTTGCGGCCAATGACACAGCGTCAGGAAATACTTTCACTGCACCGCGACGGCCATGAGTTCCGGTCTCAGGCCGCAATTGCGCGTGTCGAGGTAGATGGCAAGGTCGTTTTGACGGCCGTGGTGCGCGATGTAACTGTGCAGTTGCGACAAGAAGAGCGCGTTCAGACGGTTCTGAAAGAGCTCGATCACCGAGTCAGAAACGTGCTTACGCGATTGAGTGCTGTGGTGCAGCTTACCAGCACTAGTGCGACTTCGACAGCTGAATACCGCGAGGCGCTGCTTTCGCGACTGGATTCTATTTCGAGAGCACATGCGCAGTTGGCGCGTACCGATTGGCTCGGTGTCGAAATGAAAGATTTGATATTGGATCAGATCCGGCCTTACGCCGACGATCGGAATTTTCAGTTGGATGGGCCGTCTCTCGGACTTTCGGCAGAAGCGGCGCAATCTTTGTCCATGATCATCCATGAACTCGCAACCAACGCGGTGAAGCATGGAGCGCTATCGACGGTACCCAGTGGCCTCGTCAAAATAAGCTGGCGGCTTAGTGAAGCCCCAGATCGCCGGCTCTTGCTGTCATGGCGTGAGCCAGGCGGCATATCGCCGACGAAACAGACAACAGCGGGGTTAGGAACGACTTTGATTCGTCAGTTGGTTACACACGAACTCAACGGCCATGCGAATTTAAGTTTTTCGCCGGGCGGGGCTGTTTGCGAACTGTCACTGCCACTTGAACGCATGCTCTCTGAGCAGCCCGCATATTGGTAAGTAGCAACCGTCTTGATGACTAGGTCAAGCGCCACATTTCATTGGCCTTCAACATGGCATTGAGAATGGTGAGCAGCTTTCGCATGGCAGCAACGATGATCACTTTGTAGGGCTTGGATTTGGCCGCCAGGCGTTCTGCGAAGACTTTTAGTTTTGGATTGAAACGAATTCCGACTCTTGCGGCATTAAAGAGTGCGGTCCTGACTTCGGCCCTGCCGCCGCGGATGGCGCGATAGCCTTTGCGTTGGCCGCTTTCTCGCGGGAATGGCGCGAGGTAAGCGAGGCTTGCGATTTGGCGGCGGTTCAAAGATCCCAGTTCCGGCAGCTCGCAAATCAGGGTCGCAGCCACGATGAGACCGGCGCCTGGAACAGATGTCACAATGCGATAGGCCGTTTCGCAGTCTGCATCGGCCTTGATCAGCGCTTCGATTTCAGCGTCGAGAGATTTTCTATCGGCCTTAAGGCTTGTAATGGCAGCGGTTGCGCGCTCAACGATGTCTTGGCTTTCGAAGTGGCGCAACTGCGCCGTCCGCGCGGTAATCTCGGCGACGATTTGAGCACGATAAGCCAGGATTTCCTTGAGTTTTGCGCGCTGTCGATGCCAGCGGTGTTGGCGCGGGCTTCTTGAATGCGGCGTAGTGAACGAGAATTTGCGCGTCGATCTTATCGGTTTTGGCGAGTTGTCCGGTGCCGGTAGCGAACGCCCTGACGCGCCGGGTTTACAATGGAGGCATTGATGCCGTGGAACATCAGCGCTTGATGTGCCGCTTGTTCGTATCCGCCCGTTGCTTCCATAACAACGCCAGCGACAGTGATCTTTGCGAGTTTTGCAATCAAAGTGTCGAGACCTTGCGCCGAATTGGCGACGCGGAAGGCGCCGATTTTTTGAGAAAAGACATCGAGCATTTTCTTTGAAACGTCGATGCCAATCCATTGAGGTGCAGCCGTCATCGGGTCCCTGCCTTGTCTGCGGCGTCTTGCGCCGTGCAACCGTTCGGGTTCACAATGGCGCGGGGCGGGATTGAGCTACGCTGCGGGCTCGTGCCCGAGGTTGGGTTCGATCTCCGACCCCGCGAGACGGTCTCCTTGGAGGCCGTCTCATCACACTATGCCAGAAAGCCAAGAGACAAGGTTGGGTAAAAAAGCGATTCACTTGTAGGTTGGCGTCAAGCGGAGCGCAGATCCAACCTTGTAACTCTCATACCCGTACCTCGGATATAGTCCAGGGTGCGGTGTCGGATGGGTGTCCGATAGCCCCCGGGTCTCAGAAGGCCGTAGGTGAGTTTGGCGCCCCATCCGTCAGTCCATCGAACCCGAACAGTCGCCGGGGCCGCGCACAGCGAAGCTCGCTTAGGCAAGGATGGGTCGTCATGGAAAATATCACCGTTGGTATCGAAGTCGCCAAAGATCGCTTGGACGTGGCCGTGCGCCCCAGTGGGGAGATCTTCACGGCTGAACGCACCGCCGCTGGAATCGAGCAGCTCGTCGCTCGCTTGTTGCAACTGGCACCAACGATTGTCGCGCTCGAAGCAACCGGCGGATACGAGACCATCGCCGCAGCAGCTTTTGCATCGGCAGGATTGCCGGTCGTGGTCGTGAACCCCGCCCAGAGCCGGGCCTTCGCAAAGGCCATCGGACAACGGGCGAAAACCGACCCGATCGACGCTGCCGTCATCGCCCACTTCGTTGAGGCAACAAAGCCTGACGTCCGGCCGTTGCCAGATGAAGAAACCCGCTTACTTGCTGATCTTGTCGCTCGCCGGCGGCAAATCATCGAGATGATTGGAGCCGAGCGCCAACGCGAAAAACGCGCAACTGCCAAGAACCTCAAGAAAAGCATCGCGCGTCTCATCAAGGCACTGGAAAAAGAAATGACCAGTGCAGACGCCGACATCGGCGGCGCAGTGCGCGCATCCCCGGTGTGGCGCGAAAAAGAAGATCTGCTCGCGTCTGTTCCAGGTGTCGGACCCTGGATCGCGCGAACACTCATTGCGGAGCTGCCCGAACTCGGCCGCTTGAACAGGAAAGAGATCGCGGCTCTTGCCGGGCTCGCTCCGTTTGCCAGGCAGTCCGGGCAATGGCGCGGCAAGAGCTTCATCGGCGGTGGCAGAACAAGCGTTCGCACAGCCCTATTCATGGGCGCCATGGTCGCCAAAATACACAATCCTGTCTTGAAGGTTTTCTTCGACCGGCTCGTCGCTGCAGGAAAACCGAAAATGGTCGCCCTCATCGCAGTCGCACGAAAACTCCTGATTATCCTCAACGCTATTCTCAGAGATCAAAAACCATGGCAAACCGCTTGACAGCCAAGACAGTCGCTACGGCTATTAGGTCACTGCTCCCCACCTCCGTCGCGCCAGCGACGATGCGCAGCGCGCATCGCAGGCCGGAACCCACGACAAGTCTCAGTGTGACGTCTGGTGCGAGATAAGCGAATTTGGATGGATCGTGCGTCCACTTTCAAAAAATGCCTATTGATGCTTATCGTGGATCCCCGCCTTCGTGTTCTGTCCCGGGAGATTGGCGACGGCCTCGATTGGAGCGAGGTAGTCGAGGCATTTCAACCTTGTGCGATTGTAGTTTTCAACGAACGTCATGAGATAGGCGTTGCGCTCCTCGTGCGTCTCGAAGCGGCGATGGTGACCTGCCCCATTTCGGGGGAGCTTTTCCAAATGTTCGCCAATGCGGCGATTGAACCTCTCGACCATACCGTTGGTCTGCGGCCGGAACGGTCGCGTCAGCTTATGTTTGATTGCTCTTTCGGCGCAGAACCGATCAACCGGATGCTGTCCGGAGGGTCTATCCTTGGGCTTGTTCTCCTTGTCGACGGCATAGCGGTCGGTCCATTCGCTGCCGTTATCGGTCAGCACGGTGTGCACGTCGATCTTGAACACACTAAGGAAGCGGCGAAGGAACGCGGCAGCCGTCTCACCACGGCGATCGTAAAGGATCTCGACATAAACGAAGCACGTTGCTCGATCGATGGCGACGTAGGCATAAGCGCGCTTGCGGTGCAACGGCGGCAGGTATTTGACATCGAGATGGATCAAGCCGGCAGGCCTATCGACCTCGAACGCCGCTGCCTTCTCACGTTCCTGCTTGGGCTTCGCAGAGACCCCGTGGCGCTGCAGACAGCGATGCACTTGGCTCCGCGAAAGCGTGGCGTTCACGCAGCGCCGCAGTACTTCGACGATGTCATCCAGCGGCAGTGCGAGGCTGGTGCGCAGTTCAACCGCCAGCCGCTCCTCGATCGGCGTCATGGTGGTGGCGATGCGGTGAGGGCGGTGAGAGCGATCGGAGATGCTGCTGCGG
>JABFRT010000053.1 GCA_013141015.1 Hyphomicrobium sp.
CCCGGCGGAAGATGACGTGCAGCGCAAACCACAGCGACAAATTTAGAATGACGCCAACGACTGCCGCCGTGATCGCCGACAACGCGGACTTTAAGCGCGGCGCCGATTTCATGCGTTCGATGTACGGCGCGCCGGCAAAAATGAAAAGAAACGACGGCGCGAATGTTGCCCACAAGGTCACGGCGGCACCCGCAATGCCCATCGCAACAGGTGCCCCGCCGCCGTTGCGGTACGCCGCCAAATAGCCAACGAACTCCGTCACCAAAATCAACGGCCCCGGCGTCGTCTCGGCAAGGCCAAGGCCATCGAGCATTTCGCCGGGCTTCAGCCAGCCATGTATTTGCACAGCGTCTTGCGTCATGTAGGCAAGCACCGCATACGCCCCGCCGAACGTGACGACCGCGAGCTTGGAGAAAAACCACGCGAGTTTGGCGAGCACGCTGTCTGCGCCAAACACCAACGCAACGCCCGACAGCGGCACAATCCAGATCGCGAGCCACAGAAAAATTGTCGTCAGCGTTTGGCGATGCGGAACCGGCAAGACACTATCCGCGGGCACGTCCGTTGCCGCATCAAGCCCGCGCCAATAGCCAAACACGCAGGCCACAAGCACGATCACCGGAAACGGCACATGCAGGAAAAAAATGGCGATGAAAGACAGCGCGGCTAATGCGATCTCGGTGCTGTCTTTGAGTGACTTCTTCGATATCCGCAGCAGCGCTTCAACAACAATCGCCAGCACCGCCGCCTTGATGCCGGTGAACAGCGCCGTCACCAGTGGCACCGATCCGAACGCCGCGTAAAGCATGGAAAGCGCCAAGATCAAACAGGCGCCCGGCAACACGAACAGAAGTCCCGCGGCCAACCCGCCATTGATACCGTGCAAGCGCCATCCGGCATAAGTCGCGAGCTGCATCGCTTCGGGGCCCGGCAGCAGCGTGCAGAAATTCAACGCCAACAAATATGTGCGCTCGTCGATCCACTTCTTTTCGTCGACCAGAATTCTATGCATCAACGCGATTTGTCCGGCCGGTCCGCCAAACGACGTGACACCGATCCGCGCCCAAACTTTCAGCGCATCAGCAAAGTGCGGTGCGGCGTGTTGCGGTCTCACGCTCACGCTTTGCCCTCCATTTCGTCGTTCAAAACGCCGCTCAATTGCCACTGCTGAAGCTGCTATCATGCGGCGCGCCGTCGCGCTTTGCATCCCACCACTCCGAAAAAGTGCTGTGACACCAACGATGTTGTCAGATCATTGGCAAGCGTTGCCCATTTACCATGTTGACCGTCTCACTTGCCCCGGCAACAGGTGCAGCGCCGGACGGGGCATTCCCCCCATATTTCGTCCAAGCGGCAGAACGGGTTCTGGTGTTTTGCGTGGGATCGATCTGAAGACCTTTCCTCCTCAAGCAATTCGAGACCGGTTGGTGGTGCGCGGCAAGCTCTGCTTCCAAAGCGCCGGCACAATCGCACTCACGGCACGGTGCTGTAAGCCCTGCCCCCCCGCCTGCTGCATGTAACAGGAGACTTATACGATGCGGATGATTTTAAAAACGATTGCTGCACTGCTGCCGCTGGCTGCTTTAGCACCGTCGCAAGCGCTCGCGGCCGATGCTTGGCGCCAGGGCTGCTCGGGTCCTGATTACGTTTGCGGCAGCGCTGCTGCGCCCGCCAAGAAAGCCGTCAAGGCCGTAGCGGTCAAGACCAAGAAGCCGGCGGCTGTCGCGTCGAGCGACAAGCCGGTCAAGGCATCGAAGAAAATTGCGGCCGTCAGCAAGCCGAAAGCCAAGGCTAAGGTTGCGAGCGCACCTGCAAAGGCAAAGAAGACCAAGGTTGCGAGCGCACCCGTCAAGGCTAAGAAGGCAAAAGTTGCCAAGGCCGAGAAATCGTCGGGCGGCTCTTCCTTCCAGTCGGGCGTTGCGTCGTGGTACGGCGGAAATTTCCACGGCCGCAAGACCGCGAACGGCGAAACCTACAACATGAATGCTTGGACGGCGGCCCACAAAACCTTGCCGTTCGGCACGCGCGTTCGCGTCACCAACACGCGTAACGGCGACTATGTCGATGTGCGCATCAACGACCGCGGACCGTTCATCGCAGGCCGCGTCATCGACTTGAGCCGCGCAGCTGCCGCCGACATCGGCGTCACCGCCAGCGGCGTTGCCCCGGTCAAACTGACCATCCTCGGCAAGGGCTGAGCGACCATAAACCGGCCGCTCAATCGGCGGGCCCGCACACGCGGCCCGCCGCATTTGCGCATGTATCGCCGCGCGTTGACGATATTAAACTGCGGCGTGCAGTCGCGTTACATTGCGGAGTGACTTAAAAACAATCGCACAATCAACGCGTTGCGTATTGTGGTTAAATTCAGAAACGAACCGTGGGTTGACGCGGCAGGCGATCCGATGGCCCCTACCGCCAGCTTCAGACGGAGTTCCTCCGAGATCTGAGGCCAAGCGTAAACAGCGGTTGAAGTCCAGCGCAGGGTCGCCACCAACGAGCATCATTCCCAACTTTCTGAAATGCCAGCTGCCACGAGCAGCGAGTACCTTGAGGCTCACATCCGGCGCGCCGCGCGCGATAGACCGGGTGACGCCAATGGGCTTGGGAAGCCCGCTCATTTGACCCGCAACGGTTTCATCCCGTCGACATGAAAGGTATTTATCGATGCGTACACTTCTCGGGTTTGCGGCCATCGCCGCCGCCGCTTTTGTTTCGATGAGCGCGCCTGCTGCCGCCAAGTGGTCGTGCGACGGCCCGGAATACGTTTGCGGTTCGCCGTCGTCGTCCGCATCGTCGTCAATGAAGACCAGCGCCAAGAAGTCCAAGGGCACGTCGCAGGCTGCCTATGACAAGCCGGCCAAGAAGAAGAAATATGCGTCTCAATCGAATTCGGGCGGCTACACACTGACCGGTAAGGCGTCCTACTACTGGCAGCCGCAGGCGCTCGCATCGGGCGGCCGCTTCAACCCGAACGCCATGACGGCAGCTCACAAGACCCTTCCGTTCGGCACCAAGGTCCGCGTCACCAACCAGAACAACGGCCAGTCGGTGGTCGTGACCATCAATGACCGTGGCCCGTACATCGCAGGCCGCATCATCGACTTGTCGAAGGCCGCTGCCCACTCGATCAACATGCAGGGCTCGGGCGTCGTTCCCGTCACCGTCGCCGTTCTCGGCAAGGGCTAATGAGAATTTGCACACCGGGCGGCCGGCTCCCGGAACGGGTGTCGCCCGGTGCTGATTTAGTTATCCGGGCGGCGGATTGTCCAATCCGCCGCCCATTCGTGTTTGCCGCCTATTTTCAGCCACCGAATCACTCTAGCCCGTCAGCTTACGGACCGGGGGGATCGGCTTGACGTATCAACGCTCTATCGTAAGCGCCGCACTTTGCGCCATCGCCGCTTTTGCGCATCCCGCGGCGGCCCAAGACCTGTTTTCTTTTTACGATGCCGGTCCTGGCTTTATCGCTGGCCAACGCCCCACTGCGGCACCCCCGCCGGCACCCGCCAATGCCTGGACGACGACTGTCACGCCCGCCTCAGATGCCGGTTGGACCACCGCAACCGTGGCAGCCAGCTCAGCTCCGATCCGCCCTGCCGCTGGCCCGCAGCTCCCCGGCCCGCGCTTGACCGGAACAGGCCACGCGCTCTCCGGCGTCGCGTCCTACTACTGGCAAGACCAGATGACCGCGACCGGTGAACGCTTCAACAAGCGCGATTTGACGGCGGCCCACAAGACGCTGCCGTTCGGCACGCGCGTGCGCGTCACCCGTCTCGACACCGGCGCGAACGTCGTCGTGCGCATCAACGACCGCGGCCCATTCAAGCCCGGCCGCATCATCGATCTTTCCGAGCGCGCCGCCGAAACCCTTAAAATGACCGGCGTCGGCACCACGCCCGTTAAGTTGGAAGTGCTGGGGAAGTAGCTGTTGCGGTGTTATCGCGAAACTCTCTCCGCTGCGGTCCCGGAAGCCGCGTCTGAAGCGAAGCGAAACGGCGGCTATCCGGGATCACGACCCATCGGCATTGTACTCAAATAGCAAACCGAGCGATCCCGGGTCTGCGCACCGTCGCGCCGCTCCGCTGCTCGCCCGGGAAAGCATGCAGAGGGTACGGTGCACGCCGCGTATTCTCAGCCCCCACTTGACGGCGTGCGACCAAGCCGATCATCTGCACAATGACGGCAGCATTCGCAGGAAATTTCAATGCCCCCGCACCCGATCCCGAAGCTGCCGGTCTGGAAGACCATTGCGGACGTCTACATCGTCACCGCGCGACACTTGGGCGATCTCTTACGCTTTTCCTGGCCGTGGCTGGTGGTCCTGATCGCAGTGTCGATGGCGCTCTACAGCGCATACTATCAATCCGAGCGCGCTTTGTTGGCCGCTGGCGGAACCAGCTCCAATCTGCTCTGGGCTTTGATGTTGGCCACATCGACTTTGATCGGCGCGTTGATCGCCGTGCCGTGGCACCGGCGCATTCTGCTCAACGAGCCGCAGACCCTGAGCCAAGGCCTATCCCTTGATGCCCGTAAGGTCGTCTATGTGGTGAAGGCAATGGCAATCTCTGCGAGTTTGGTGCTGCCGCTCATTGCACTGATGTGGGCCATTCCTAGCGAGACGGCAGGCGAAGCCGCAACCAAAGTCGAGCCAGAGTTTTCAGTTTTCGATTTGTGGCCCCTGATATTTTTTATCACTTTTTTCGCAGTCATTTTTGCACTGAACCGCGTTTCACTTATCCTACCCGCAACAGCTGTCGAAAATCGAAGCGTCACACTAGCCCGCGCGTGGCGGGGCTCGCGCGGTAACACGCTTCGCCTCGGGTTCGTATCGATTATCGCGACGTTTCTTCCGATCATAGTGCCAGTCCAACTTATTCAATTGGTTGCGCCTGCGCTCGTTTCCACATTGGACGCGAACACCGCGCCAAACGCCTTATCCTTCGCTACGGCCAACACGATCAGCGAGCTGTTCACAATTCTATTCGGCATGCTGTTCGTGACGTTCCTCTCGCTCAGCTATCGCCACTTCTTCGGCCAGCCAGAGGCGGCACACGATTGACCGCGCCCAACCTGCCCGCTGTTCACCTTAGCTGCCGGTTTTCCCTTGCCGTGCTTTAGAAAAACCCGGTATTTTCCGGCAATTGCGCTACCAGCGCCGACGCCCAGCGGGAAAGCATCACGTCACCATGAAGAAGCCCACCACCCCGGTCGCCCCTGCCGTCAGCCGCGACGAAGCGCTCGACCACATCAAGACCGCGATGGTCGAGAAAAAGCTGACCCAGGCCGAACTGGCCGACGCCAGCGATTGCCACGAAAAGACTATCCAGAACCTGCTCGGCGGGCGCTCGGTGCGCGATCAGACGCTGTTTGATGTCTGCATGGTACTCGGCCTCGATTTCCACGGCCTGCGCGACGCCTGGCACGGCGAGACGGTGGCCGTTGCCAATGGCCCGATGGAGCTGAAAGGCGATGGCGGCATGGTGGCTCCCGTCTATATGGGCGCCTATACGCGGGCCGCCGTCGATCACTACATTGGCAGTTATTTGACGCTGCGGCGCGCCTTCACAACGCCGGACGCGATCGTCGCCTACCGCACCGACATCACCTGGGACCCGGACTGGCCAAGCCTGCTGTTCCAAGAACGCGACCGCCCGGACGCGCCCTATTCGCATCGCGGACGCCTTTACATTCCAGCCTCCTCAATGTTCATTCACTTGGTGTCATTGACCAAAGGCGCGATGCGTATGATCATCGTCTCGCAACTCGACCGTGCAGGCGAAATGCGCGGCCTCATCACCACGCTCAATAAAAATCGTGCGAATTTCACGCCGGTCGCGACTGCGGTGGTCTACGCGCGGCGCGACACTTTTGACGCAGACAGCCTCGGCGAGATCCTGCCCGCAAGCGCATTTTATAAGCCGTACAAGCAGTTACTGGATGACACGCTGGACCAGGGCTACGCCCGGCTGATTTAGCTTCAACGAATCGGCGAAGCAGTTGCACAAAAACAACTTGAAATTGTCTTAATAAGATATTTACAATTTTAGCGTGTAGTTCTGCGAGCGGACATATCACCCCGCGACCGTCCGATAGCCGGAATTGCACACACGTCCGCCCGGCAAGGTTGCGCACCAGGAGTTTTGTATATGCGTACCCTGATCGCGCCGCCAGCCGGGCGGGCGCTAAGCATTGCTGCGCCCGCCAATATTTCATTCAATTCCTCTGCTGCCTTCACACGCCACGCGCGGCCTAATCCTCCACCACAGCCCTCTCGCGCCAAAACGGCAGCCAGCGTTGCAGCCGTCGTGCTGTTCATGACCAGCGCGTCTGAGCAAGCCGCCGCCCAGTTCATCTGCCAGCAGTATGGCGGCTCGTTCGGCGGCGCTTCAGCTGGTACACAAGCCGTTGCCTGCGGATCGAACGCAAACGCTGGCGGAACCGGCGCGATGGCATTCGGCAATCAAGCGCAATCACTCGGCGCCTACAGCGCAGCTCTTGGCTTTCTGGCGCGGTCGGCCACAGACAACGCCAGCGCCATCGGTGGCTACTCACGCGCCGAAGGCAATAACGCAACCGCAATCGGCAGTGCGGCCGCCGCAACTGGCGCCGACAGCACAGCGATTGGCAGCGCCGCCGAAGCGCAAGGCACCGACACGGCCGCCATTGGCGCTGGTGCGCAAGCCATCGCCACCAACACGTCAGCCATTGGCGCTGACGCACTCGCGCAGGGCATCAACTCCACCTCAATCGGCAACTCTTCACAAGCCCGCGGCGACAACTCGACCGCCATTGGCCGCGCCTCGCGCTCGCTTGGCCAAAGTTCAACCGCGTCGGGCGCGCTCGCCCGTGCCAGTGCCGACTTCTCGACCGCCATCGGAACGGACTCGCAAGCAACCGGCCTCGGGTCTACCGCCGCTGGCGCAAGCGCGATTGCATCCGGCGACAATGCTTCGGCCTACGGTAAGAGCGCCACCGCCACGAAATCCCTGACAACGGCGTTCGGTCAATCCGCGGCAGCCTCCGGCGATGTTGCAACAGCGGCCGGCAGTGAATCGATAGCAAGTGCCGGCAAATCGAGCGCGTTTGGCAACGCCGCCAAAGCCAGCGGCGTTGGCGCAACCGCGCTTGGTCAAGCGGCCGAAGCCAGTAACACCAACGCCACGGCCGTCGGCCTCGGCGCCAAAGCCACCTCCGTCAATTCGGTCGCCATCGGCGCCAATGCCCTTGCATCAGGCTCAACCGCCGTTGGCACCAATTCGCAAGCCACCGGCATCCGTTCGGCAGCCTACGGCGAAAGCGCACTCGCAACCGGCGACACCTCAACGGCCATCGGCGAATTTTCGCAAGCAACCGGCACGAGCTCTGTCGCCCTTGGAACGTCATCAACCGCCAGCGGGGACGCTTCAACATCGATCGGCGTGCTGTCGCAAGCAACTCACAAGAACGCTGCCGCCTTCGGCAATTCAGCAGCAACAACCCGCGACGATCAACAGGTCTTCGGCACCAATACCAACACCTACACCATGACCGGCATCGCCTCTACTGCCAGCAAAGCGGCGCAAGCGGCCGGCCGCTAACTTGCCGTATCGTCGGATGCCAATGGCAACATGGCAGCCGTCGATCCCAACGACTTGTTTGTCTCGTCCGGAACCAACAGCACAGCCATCGGCAACGGCTCTTCAGCAAGTGGCAAAAATGCCATCGCGCTCGGCGCCAACGCTTCGGCAAGCGGCGACGACAGTTGCGCACTCGGATCGGGTGCGTCTGCGACGGCAACAGGCAGCTGCGCGTTGGGCAGTAATTCCAAAGCCGCACATGCGGGCGCAACCGCCATCGGCAATGGTGCGGCAACCGTTCGCGCGAATGAGGTCGCGCTTGGCTCGGCCACGACCACTGTGCGCGCCGCCGGAATTGCATCCGCGGCAAGCACCGCAAACCAATCGGGTCCGCTTGGCCTCGTCACGACCGACGCCAACGGCAACCTGGCAAGTGATGGCGGCAAACTGCAGGCTCAGGTTGACGGCCACGGCACGCGCATTACTTCGCTTGAAGGCCGCACGACCGCGCTCGAATCAAAGGCGAATACGAACACGACCAACATCACCAACCTGACCAAGCAGGTGAACACCAACACCACCAACATTTCTAATCTTACAACGCAGGTCACGACCAACACCACCGATATCGGCGATTTGAAAACCCGCGTCACAACAGTCGAGGGGCAAACAGCCACCAACACGACGAAAATCGCCACGCTCACCACGCAGACCAACACCAACACGGCGAACATCGCATCCGTTACCGGCCGGGTCGGCAAAGTTGAAGTGCAAACCGCGGCCAACACCACAGATATTGACGATCTGAAACGGCGCACGGGTGGCAATACGACCAACATCACCAACGTGACCAACAACGTCACCAATCTGAAAAAACAAGTAACCAACATCCAAACGCAGACCAACACCAACACCACGACAATCAATTCACAGGGCAAGCAGATCGCCTCGCTCGGCAAAACAGTGTCGACCTTCGACGACAGGATCAAGAGCGCCGAAGACCAAAGCCGCGAAGCCTTGAGCAAGGTGAACGGCTTCGATCAACGCATCACCAATGCCGACGCCAAGGCTGAATTGGCATTGGACGGTGTGGCGCTGGCGATGGCTCTGGCCGACCCGACGCTGACTGGCAACGCGAACTTCGGCCTCAGGGTCAATTGGGGCAACTATGCCGGGCACAACGCCTACGGCGTCTCAGCCGTCGGCATTCTCCACCGCGATGTATTCGGCAATGGCGAAACGTTCGGCTTAGCCGGCGGCATCGGCGCTACCGAAAACGGCGAGGTTGGCGGGCGCGTCGGCGCACAGCTGACGTGGCGGTAGAGGGCTATTTCGAACACGGCAAGCGCGCGCCGGGGCGAGGGGTACGATGGGGAACATCATCGGCCCCTCGCAGGCGTTCGACGGGGGCATCGCAACTACAGCGTAAGACCAGGGCACCACTTTGCTTCAAGTGGCCCGGATTAAGACCACATCCAAAATGTCAGCCACACCGCGCAATTAGACCCGCTGGCCGCTTTTCAGCGGCTTCTTCGCCGGACCACGCGGCCCCGCTGCAATCACATGCGGCTGACCGGTGGCGGAAATGCCCGGAAAAAAGTGGCTCGCCAGATCCACCGTCTCGTTACGGCCAATATCGGCGCGCGAGGCGGCCAACCACTTCTCTGTGTGGTCGCGGCCCGCGCCATGCAGATAGGTCATAATATTCCAGTCGGGCTTGAAGGTCGTATCGGGGCTGAGCGCACCCGTCACCGCACCGCCATCAATGATGTGAAAGCGATGCTTGACCAGGGGCGCCAACCGGCCTTTGACCATGAAGCTTCCGGCCGTCTCACGAACGCCGGTAATAATTTCAACATCGCGCAGCAGAGGCGCATTGAACGTCAGCCGGTTGGTGTGGGCCGCGATGTCGGCAGCCGTCTTCGGCAACGTGTCATTTTCCCGCGGCGAGACCATCACCAGCAACGTATCGCCAACAGGACTTTCGGACGCCAGCGTGACGAGATCGGGATTGGCGGAATACCCGCCGTCCCAATAGGCCGCCCCATCGATCTCGACCGCATGATGCATCGTCGGCAAACACGCCGACGCGAGAACCGCCTCAACCGTCAACTCTTCACGCCGGAACAACCGCGCCCGCCCGGTATTGACATGAGTGGCCGAGACCAGCAGCTCGACCGGCGACTTGGTGCGTATCAGTTCAAAGTCGACGTGATCGGTGATCAGCCGGCGCAGCGGGTCGAAGCCGAGCGGGTTGAATTCATAAGGGGACCACATGGTGGCCAGTTGCGCCATCGACGCCGGGCGCGAGAACCCGTTGAGAAACGGATTGAGTTTGGCGAGATCGGGAACGCCAGACTTATGCACGGCCTCCCAAATTTTGAACAGCTTCGCGCGCGCGGCTTGACGCGAACCTTCGGCAAGTCCCGCCGCCAGCGCCACCGCATTGACCGTTCCGGCACTCGCCGCACTGATCCAGCCAAAGCTGATGTCGTCGTCTTCAAGCAACCGGTCGAGAACGCCCCAGGTAAAAGCACCGTGAGCTCCGCCACCTTGAAGGGCAAGATTGATTTTCACTTTTTTCCGCAAGGCCCCACTGCTCCACAAGTCCGCGCCGGACGACCGGACACAAACCTTCATACTGCATAGGCGATGTAGCAAACTTATGTCAGCGTCGACGTTGGCAGAACGACGGGAATTCCATCAACCGTAGTCACGATTGTCTCAATGCCAAAGGCTTGGGCAAGAAGATCTTTATTGATCACCGATGATGCAGAACCATCAGCAATGCACCGCCCGCCAGATAGAAGTATCACGCGGTGCGCGTAACGCAAAGCCAGAGACAAATCATGCAAAGCTGTAATGACAGCACTGCCATCCCGCGCCAAACGCACGAATTCCTCAAACAAATGCAGCGAATGCGCGGGATCGAGACCGGCCGTCGGTTCATCTGCAATCAGAAATCGCGCATCCTGAGCCAAGGCCCGCGCGACAAGGACACGCGCACGTTCTCCGCCCGACAACGCGACAATGGGCCGCTGCGCAAAAGGCAGAACATCCATGCGCTGCATCGCGGCGTCAATCGCCGCTTTATCCACAGCGCTTTCTGCCGCCGCGAACGAGCGGTGCGGCAAGCGGCCGAGCGCCACAACCCGCGACGCAGCCAACGGCCAATGGACAGTACGGTCTTGCGGTAAGTATGCGATCGACCGCGCAACATCGCGCGCCGGCACGTCGGCTATCGGCCGGCCGTCGAGTAAAACGCGGCCTGCGCCGGGCGTGATCAATCCAGCCAGCGTTCTCAAAACCGTTGACTTGCCAGCCCCGTTGGCGCCGACCACCGCCACGAATTCACCTGGCCGGATGGTGGCTGTGAAACCGGCGATGACCGGGCGGCCGCCGAGACTGACGGTTACCGCGTCGGCTTGCAGTGTCAGGCCGCGCGATGCAGGGGGCGCGTCGGTCATGGCGCAAACTCCCCGCGCGACGTCAGCACGCGCCACAGGAAGAACGGCGCACCTATCAATGCGCTCAGTACGCCAAGCCGCAAATCACCTTGCGGCGACAACACCCGCAGCGCAACGTCGGACAGCAAAACCATGGCCGCGCCGCCAAACAGGCACGGCATCAACAGCCGCGCCGGGCTATGGCCGGCAAACGGGCGGATCACATGCGGCACGATCAATCCGATAAAGCCAATCGCGCCTGCCACCGCCGTTGCAGCCCCAACCGCCAGCGCCGACCCGGCGATCACCTTGAAGCGCAAACCTTTGAGATCGACGCCGAGGTTTTGCGCGGCGTCCTCTCCCAGACTTAGGGCTTCGAGATCGCGGCCGGTGGTCAGCAACATGGCCATGCCGGTAAGTATCAGCGGGGCCGCCAGCCAGACGTGAATGAGACTGCGGTCGGTCAGCGAGCCCATCAACCAGAACATGATTTCGGTTGAAGCGAACGGATTGGGCGAAAGGTTCAACGCCAGCGAGGTCAACGCACCCGCAACGCTCGACACCGCAACGCCTGCCAGGATCAGCGTCGTGGTCGATCCCGTGGCCCCCGCCAGCGCGACAATGGCAATGGTCGCGAGCGCGGCGCCTGCAAGCCCGGCCAACGGCAAGGCCATCGCCACACGGCCGGCAAGGCCTGAATGAATAGCGGTCACAGCGCCAAGCGCCGCGCCGCCGGAAATACCAAGCAAGCCCGGCTCGGCAAGCGGGTTGCGCAAATAGCCTTGCAGCACGGCGCCCGATAAACCCAGCGCGCCGCCGATCAGAAAGCCGAGCACCGCGCGCGGCACGCGAATTTCGCTGAACACCAAACGCGCCGCAGCGCTATCGCCGGGCAATCCCCACCCATCGGGTCCGATCCACAGCGACAGTAGAAACGATACGCACGCCAGCGCCGCCGTAACGGCGACGGTACGCGACGGCAGAAGCGCCGCAGCAAGCGTCATGGTGCGGACCGCGATTGCGCCACCAAATTTGACGGCGGCGACGCATCGGCAAACCCGGTCGCCTTCATGGACGCCAAAATCTCAACGGCCTCGGCAATCTTCGGCGTCGCGCACATCCAATACGGCATCGGTAAATGCACGCTTGGGCGGCGCTGCATCAATTGAGCCAACGCTGGGTGTCGCAAATTGTCTGCCAGAACGGTGCGGAAATCATTGGGTGCGTTGGCCAGCACCAGCAAGTCCGGTGGCGTTGTCACCAACTGCTCTAACGGCAACCGGCCACCCGCGCCCAGCGCCAACTCGCGCGCCAGATTGCGATATCCGGCAGCTGTCAACGCGGCATCCAGCAAGCTTTCCGGACCAGACACAAAACTTCCAACCTGATAGGCAATGGCCGTTGGCCGCGACTGCACCGTCGAGCGCGCCGCGCTGAGCCGCTCATCAAAATCGTTCAAGACTTTTTCAGCCCGCGCCATCTCGCCAACCGCCGCCGCAATCTGGCGCACGGTTTTGCGCATGCCGTCGAAGTCCGTCGCCATCGGCACAATCAGCACGTTCTGTCCAAGACGGCGCAGTAGATCAACCGTCGCACCGGTTGTATATTCGCCGGCGATCACAAGATCTGGCTTCAGGGCTAGAACTTCTTCCGCCGTTCCCTTCAACTTCTTGAACGGTGCAAGCCGGCGCCAATCGGCTGACAACGTTCTGTCGGTCGCCAGAAAGCTGACGCCCGCAATACGCTCCGGCTCGACCAGATCGAGCAGCAGCTGATCGGTACACATATTGAGCGATACAATGCGGCGCGGCGGATCTGAAAGCGATGATTGAGCGTGCGCCGGCACAAGCGCCATCAACGCGCCCGCAACCACCAAGCCAATCATTTTCAATCCGCCGCGCAACGCTGTCATCCTACTTGTACTTCACCCAGTCCTTGGTCGATGGCTCTTCATAGGTGAATCGCACACCAGCGTAGGCTGCAATTCCGGCGGTCTCAAAGCCATAGACCTCCTGATAGTTAGCATCGAGCAGGTTTTCGACCCGCCCGAACACCTCGACGCCCGGCGATACCCTGTAGGCGGCAGCCACATTGACCAGCCAATAGGGGTCAAGCGTCACGTTGCTGAAATTGCCAAAATTGGTGTCGGTATTGTCCGCCACATACTGTGCCGACAAGTTGACCGAGCCACGTCCGCCATCAAACACGTAACCGAGATCGCCGCGGGCTGAGTGCTGCGGGCGGCGGATTTCCTGCAAACCCTGCGGCGTGCGGGCGTTCGTGTAGGTGTAGGCAAGGCCAAGCCGCAAACCATAGCCAAGCGCAAACCGGCCCTCGACTTCGATACCCTGGCGCGGACTGACGCCTGGGTCATTGACCGAGGTGCAGACACTGAAGAACGGTGGCAAGCAGTTGGCGAACGATTTGACTTTGTTGGTCACCTCGCTGTCGAAGTAGGTCACATCGACCACCGCACGGCCCGGCACCAGCGTTGTCTCAATGCCCGCGTCCCAGCCCTTGCTTTCCTCGGCCTTCAAGTTCGGGTTGGGATAAAACGATCCCGGAATGCTTCCGAAGTTTTCAAACATCGTCGGCAGCTTGATGCCGGTGCCATAACTTGCGTGCGGACGAAGGCCGATCTCTGGTAAGCGCAGCGACGCTGCCGTGCGCCGGTGTTGCGTTGGTGCCAACCGCCGATGAATCGTCGTGACGTACCGTGCCCTGCACGAACAGCCGGTCCGCGAACTCGCCGCGATACTCGAACGCCTGGGCATCCAGCTTGCGCGTGCGCTCGACACCGTCAGCCGCGAAGCCGAAGCCATAGTCAGACTTTGGCGTGAAGCTTTCGCTCTGGTGTTCAAGCAAGCCCGTAAAGTAGTGATGCGCCATGATTACGCCCGGCGTGTCGAGCAGGTAGGTCCCGGTGTAGCTATAATCTTCGCGCGTGCCTTCGTTGTTGGTAATGCTCGGCGTACCGAAAAAGACTGACGTGTCATTGCGCTCTGTAGTATTGCGGGTCGCCTTGGCCACCTGCACAAGATGGCCGTCAAAACTTTCCCAGGTTAGCTTGGCGGCACCGAGCCAAGTCGTTTCCTTGAAGCGCGCCGGATCATCGACCTGAATGCCGTTCGGGTCGGGGAACGGTGCCTGGGTGTCACGGTCGCCCTGCTTGTTGGTGTGGCGCAGGGTCAGATCCAGCGTAATGCCGGGCAACAACTGCACGCCGCCACGAATGTTCAGTGTCTTCAACTGCGAGCCGTCGTTCTCATTGCCCACTGGCGAAATATCAAAGCCGTTGGTCTCGCGGCCTGAAATCGAGACCGATCCCCACGCCTTATCGGTGCCGCCCGAAACGCCAAGCGATCCCGCTTTTGTTCCAAACGATCCAGCTTCGCCCATCGTGCGGATCGTCAACGGACCGCGTCCGCCGCGCGTCACGATATTGACGACACCGCCGATTGCGCCCGAACCGTAGATGCCGCTCTGCGGTCCGCGGATCACTTCGATGCGCTCGATATCATCGGTCGACAAATCCGAGAAATTGAATTCGCCGTTGGTGGTATCATTGGCTTCGATGCCGTCGATCAGCACCGCCGTGTGATTTCCTTCAGCGCCGCGAATACGTACCTGCGTCAAGCCGCCGATACCTGCGTCACGCGTAACAGCAACGCCCGGCATTGACCGCAACGCATCGCCGCCATTGCGGATTTGGCGGGCGCGCAATTCTACCCCCGTCACAACAGATACAGCACTGCCGATTTTTTCAGATGAGATGCCCGCAGACGACGTCGCCTCCGACGTGCCGTTCACGTCCGCATCAGCCGCATTCGCAGCCTCAAGATCCGCAGCACCCGGTGGTTGTGGCGCGGGTGCATCGCTGGCCGTTGCTTGAGCGGCCGGCTTCGCTTTCGGCGCGGCCGCCTTTTTGACCTTCTTCGGCGCAGGTGCCGGCTCGGCCACGCTTTCAACGACGGGCTTCGGCATTGGTTTCGGCGCTGCTTTGGCAACCGGCTTGGCTTGCAGCGTTGCGCCCTCAACGACAATCGGCGGCAACTGATTGGCTGCAACCTGCGTCGCTGCCTGCTGAGCGTTTGCACCTTGCGATACGGCTGCAAGACCTGCTGCGGACAGCGTCATCAAAAGATGTTTTCGTTTTCGTGACATAAATTCCCCCGTCATTGGCGACATGACAGGAAGCAGCAGCGGCAAACCGTCGATTGAGCGCGACAACGCACAGTCCGCAACCCAGCGCTGCGGCAGTCGTCACGTCAAATCTTGTGAAGCTTTGAACTCAAAACCCACGGCATTGCTGATGCGGCTCCCTTGCCGGTTTCATCAGTCGCCACAACGGGTGTCCGCTCTTCCGCACGCCCCGCGCGAGAGATGGGCGACATGCGCCGGCAGGTCTCCTGGCTCGCGGCTCAGACGCTTCCACCAGCCTTCCCGGAGAGGGTCATAAAGACCCGGGCCAGTGGCACATGTGGCAGAAGCTCGCCGCTTACAGTTGCGGGGGCAGCCCCGGAATAACACGCCCTCAGCCGAAGCCTCGTTTGTGCGCACCGGATTCCCATTTTCACCGGACACAGCTTTTGGCCACGCCGGAACCGTCACAAATGCATTTGATCAGATCAGCTGGCGGGCGTCAAGGTGGCCACCCGTACACCAGCCCCTTAATTTCCGGGCCGGGCGCGCATTTCCAGCATTCATCCCAACTTATCGCGACGCGCCGACGCAGGCACACCGTTTTCCCGTCGCAACCGCGTCAACGCGCTACCCTGAGCGTGCGACACGGCGCACGCCACCATGGCCTCCGTCAGCCGCCTGCAAAGCTCAGCAAAGGACCCGCCATGACGTTTTGTCTTGCCATTCAAGTCGACGACGGCGTCATCGCGCTTGCAGACACGCGCATTTCAAAAGGCAGTGAAATTCTGAGCAAGACCAAACTTGCGGGTCACTCCATCGCCGGACATTCATTTTTCACGATGACCAGCGGACTGCGCAGCATTCGCGACAAGGCGCTGATTTATTTCGAGGAGGATCTTGCCACGCGCACCGATCCGCCGCGGCGGCTCTATCAACTGGCCAATGCATTCGGCGAACAGCTGCGCCGCGTGAAAGCAGAAGACGCCGCGTCACTCGCCGCAACGCGCTTGGCGTTCAATCTGCATGCAATCATCGGCGGCCGGTTGGCCGACGACAAGGCGGCGACACTGTTTCTGATTTATCCCGAAGGCAATTGGATCGAGGTCAACGCAGCTTCGCCCTACTTTGCCATTGGGCGCACGTCTTATGGTCTGCCGCTGCTCGCACGCAACATTTCTCATCAGATGCCGCTTAATGAGGCAGCCGCGTGGGCACTCGTGGCGTTTGACATGACGGCCGAGAGTGTCTCTGATGTCGACTACCCGATTGATGTCGCGATCATGAAGCGCGAGGCAACGAATATCGCGCGGATGCGTTACACGCGCGATGAACTCAAACCGCTGACAGACGGCCTATACGCTGCGATCCGCAATGAAGTGCGCGCGCTTCCCGATGTATGGATCAACGCGCTTCTCCACCCGCCGCCCGGCGGCAACAGCAAGGATTGACCATGCACTTCGTGACGCTCGGAAGCCGCCTGCAATATGAAATCAAAGCGCCGACCGTTTTGTTGATCAATCTTTCGATTGCAACCACGGGCAACCAGGCCGTGGTGACTGAAAATCTTTTCGTTGATCCTTATGTGTATGCTGCGCCATTCTACGTCGGCCTCGAAGGCAACCGCTTCAACCGCCTGATTTTGCAGCCGGGCGTTATCACAATCGAATACACCGCGACCGCGCGACTGACGCCGGTGACCGATCACCCACCGGTAATTGATCAGGTCGACTATGCGCTTTTGCCGCCGCACGTTTTGACCTATTTGAACCCCAGCCGGTATTGCGAATCCGACAAGCTTTCTGGTTTTGCGTTCAACCAATTCGGACACCTGCCGCCAAACTTCGACCGCGTGAATGCGATTTGCGATTGGATCCACGCCAACATTCAATATCTCAGCGGTACAACCAACGCGCTGACAACGGCGTCAGATGTTTTGGGACAGCGCACCGGCGTGTGCCGTGATTTCGCGCATCTCGCGATCACGTTCTGCCGGGCGCTTGGCGTGCCGGCGCGTTACGTCTCCGGCTATGCCTGCCGCCTTGAGCCGCCGGACTTCCACGGCTTTTTTGAAGCGTATCTGGACGGCAATTGGTATTTGTTCGACCCAACGCGCTTAGCGCCGCCAGCCGGACTTGTGCGCATCGGCGCCGGGCGCGATGCGGCAGACACATCGTTCGCAACGATCTGGGGCGACGCGACGCTGACGCAGATAAAAGTTTGGGCGGACGAGCAGCCGGGGCAAACCAATCTGCTCGACACCAACCCGGCAGCTGTCGCCGTCAGCACCGCGTGAACGGACTTGGCGCCATCGCCTCGCAAAATATGCAGCAGCCGGCGCCCGGGCACCGGCTGCTTTTGTGTCAGCGCTTTTCGAGCACACGTTCTGAAAGTTTGACCACCGGACCATCCGGCCTCTCAAGACCGCGCACGATCTGGCGGATGCGCAAGCCTTCTTCAGACTTAAAAAATGTGAACAGATTGTACTGCGCCAATGGGTCATTCTTATACAGGCGTGCCGCCGAGGCGGACGCGCCGCCGATCACCGCGAGTGGCCCGTTGACGGTCTCTAACCACGTCAACAGCGGCTTGTGATTGTGGCCGTAGAGCACGAGTTCGGCGCCGGTCTTTTCGAGCATACGTTGAAACAGTTTGACGTCTTTCAAGGCGCGGCGGGCACTCGTCAATCCGGCGAGCGGCGGGTGATGGATCAACACCACGCGGATTGCATCATCGTCATGCAGGCGCTCAAGCAGATCGCGCGTGACCTCAATCTGATCGGGGCCAAGTTGGCCGCTCGCGGCAAACGGCGGTGTCTCGACGGCCGAATTCAAACCAATCAATGCGACTGGCCCGAAGCGGCGGACAAATGGAAACGCCAGCGTCTCGGCCTCGCCGCCCATATAGGCAGCCCAGCGCGTCACCCCCGCATCGCCATGCAGGCTCGAATAGATATCGTGGTTGCCGGGAATGACCGTCACGCGCTCCGGCGGGCCGATCGCTTGTAACCATTCAAGCGCGCTTACATATTCCGCGGGCAAACCGAGATTGATCAAATCGCCGGTGATCACGACGTGGTCCGCACGCAGCGCCTTCGCGTCTGCCACAAGCAGATCTGCAACTGCGCGGCTATGCACGCCGCGCCGCTTGCTGTGCCAATTGAGCAGACCCGCCATGCGCTTGAGGTTCCAATAGCGGGGCGTGAAGCCTGCGACCGGTGACAAATGCACGTCGGTTAAATGCGCAATGGTGAATGTTTCGGTCATGCGATTTAATACTGTCTGGGCTTGCCATCCCGGCCAGGCCCTGTTGTCAGCGCCGGGCCTCAGGATTTTGGCCGTGATCACTCCTGAACCCGTTGTGGGTCCCGGATCTGCAAAGCGCTTGTCGCGCATTTCCGTGCCTTATGACAGGGGGCTGTTGCGGGTTGATACCCGGCTTGCCAATCCTGCGCGAACAAGGTCAAAGGTTGGCAAAGCAATTCAAGGACAAGGTACGCCGTGCCGGTTGCAAAGCCCGTTGCCAAACTCGTCACCCGCGGACTGCAGCGCTATTGGCGCGTGTCGCGCGGGCTGACGCTCGGCGCCCAAGGCTGCGTTCTGGACGCGTCAAACCGCGTGCTCCTGATCCGCCACACCTACCGGCCGGGCTGGCATTTCCCTGGCGGGGGCGTTGAAAAAAACGAGTCTGCCGGATGCGCGCTTCGGCGGGAACTTGAAGAGGAAGCCGGCATTCTTGTCGATGGCCGTCCCACGCTGTTTGGCCTTTATGACAACCACAGGCTATTCCGCGGCGACCACATCGCGTTGTTTATTGTGCGCTCCTGGCGGCAACCGCGCGTGCCGCCGCCCAACCGCGAAATCGCCGGGCAAGGCTTTTTCGACGCCGCCTCTTTACCCGACGGCATTAATCAACCGACGCAGCTCAGGATTAACGAAATCCTGGAGGGTAGCGCGCCCGCCGAGATGTGGTAGAAGCCCGCTTTAACGCCTTTCCAAGAGCGATCCCGTTGAACAGCCATTCACCAAAAACGCCGGCTCCGCAGACGTCGGTTATCACGCGCGCCGCCACCAACGGCGACACCACGGCCATCGCAGATTTGCAGGCCCGCGTGTTCGGGCCGGGCCGCTTCGCGCGGACAGCCTATCGCGTGCGGGAAGGCACCGGCGCCTATTCGCGCTTCTGCCACGTTGCCGATTTCAATGGCCGCTTGATCGCATCGCTGCGCATGACCGAAATCGCCATTGGCGGACGCCAGGGCGCCGCTATGCTCGGACCGATTGCGGTTGATCCCGATTTCCGCGGCCGCGGCCATGGCCGCCAGTTGATCCGCGAAGCGCTCGACGACGCCAAGGCCGCAGGGCTGTCGATTGTCATTCTCGTCGGTGATCTGCCGTATTATCAGCACTCAGGCTTCAAACCGGTGCCGTTGGGCTCGATCACGTTTCCGGGGCCCGTTAACCCGGCGCGCATTCTGGCGGTCGAACTCGCCGAAGGCGCTGCCGCAAACTATCGCGGATTGGTGACGCCTGCATCGCCGCCGAGCGCCGCTGGTGGCGGCAAAGGCTGTTGCGACGGCTGAGGGGCTGCGGCGCTGACGTTTGGCGCGGCCGACGTTTCAGCAGCCGCGCATCGGCTGAAATCGAGCGAACACGTCACGGCCTCGCCCTGATAGCGCTCAGCGCCAACACTGATCAGCGCGCGCCCCTTGAATAGAATGTGCTTTGCCGCCGGATTGATTTCGATGTGATCGGCGCGTCCAAGAATACGCATCTTTTCGATGGCGATTTCAGCACTGCCGCGCGCAATCGTGACACCGGTTTCAGGGTCCGCGTCCTGTTCATCGGCCGAGACAATCGCCCCGCGCGGCATACCCGCATAGGCGGGCGGCATCAACGCCAACAGCGCGATCAATCCCGCCAAACCCTGGCCAATCAGCCGGCCCACGTCATACGCTCCTCGAAGATCGAAAGAAGCATCGCTACGCTTGAGCCGTGGCCGCTTCACGCCCGATTTGCGGCGGAGTTGGGATCAGATCCCCTCTCCCCGTTCACTCCGCCTACCCGTCATCCCGTGCGCGACGCAGCAATCCTAAATTGATGCGGCGCAGACACGGGATCTTCCGTGGGGTGTCAGGATTCCGTGTCTGCGCCGCACCGCTGAAGAAGCGCTGCGCCGCGCACGGAATGACGGGTAGTTTGTATCCGCTACCCTTGGAACGGGTCTTTCATCAAAATCGTGTCGTCGCGCTGCGGAGACGTTGACAGCAGCGTCACCGGGCACTCGATCAGCTCTTCCAGGCGGCGCACGTACTTCACGGCCTGCGCCGGAAGCTGAGCCCAGCTGC
Organism: Hyphomicrobium sp.; assembly: GCA_013141015.1. Classification (GTDB taxonomy): domain Bacteria; phylum Pseudomonadota; class Alphaproteobacteria; order Rhizobiales; family Hyphomicrobiaceae; genus Hyphomicrobium_B. The sequence continues at coordinate 20,493 of JABFRT010000053.1, forward strand.
GCGCGCCCTGCGTCGAGCCTTTCCAACCTTCGAAGTCTTCATAGATCGCAACGATGCGTTCCTGCTCGTTGAAGCCGGCCGGCAACCGGTCGATCTTCTCACCGTCCAGCATATAGCCGACGCAAATGCGGATCGTCTCAAAGCCATCAAGCACGTCGAGCTTGGTCAGCGCGATACCGTCGATGCCAGACACTTTGCAGACTTGGCGCACCAGAACGGAATCGAACCAGCCGCAGCGGCGCTTACGCCCCGTCACGGTGCCGAACTCATGGCCGCGTTCACCGATCTTTTCGCCAATCGCATCCGTCAACTCGGTCGGGAACGGGCCCGATCCAACGCGCGTGGTGTAGGCTTTCGCGATACCAAGCACATATCCAACCGCGCGCGGACCCATGCCGGAGCCGGTCGCGGCCTGCGCTGCCACCGTGTTCGACGAAGTGACGAACGGATAGGTGCCGTGATCGATATCGAGCAATGCGCCTTGCGCACCTTCAAACAAGATGCGCTTGCCCAAGCGGTGCTGCTTGTTGAGCAGATCCCAGGTCACATCCATATAGGGCAGGATTTTCGGCGCTATTTCCGTCAACTCGGCGATCAGCGTATCCTTGCAGATTTCCGGCTGGTTGAGCCCGCGGCGCAGCGCGTTGTGATGCACCAGAATGCGATCAACTTTCGGGCCCAGTGTTTCGAGATTGTTCAAGTCTTGAACGCGGATGGCGCGCCGTCCCACCTTATCTTCGTAGGCCGGGCCAATGCCGCGCCCGGTGGTGCCGATCTTGCCCGCACCCGCCGCCGTTTCCCGCAGCTGATCGAGTTCGCGGTGCAGCGGCAGAATGAGTGTGGCGTTCTCAGCGATGCGCAGGTTTTCAGCCGTGATCACGACGTCTTGCTTGGCCAGTTTTTCGATTTCCGAAACCAGCGCCCACGGGTCAATCACCACGCCATTGCCAATGACCGCCAGCTTGCCCTTGCGCACCACGCCTGATGGCAACAGCGACAGCTTGTAGACGTTGTCGCCAATGACCAGCGTATGCCCGGCGTTGTGCCCGCCCTGGAAGCGCACGACCACGTCGGCGCGTTCCGATAGCCAGTCGACAATCTTGCCTTTGCCTTCGTCGCCCCACTGGGCGCCAACAACCACGACGTTGGCCATCTTCAAACCTTCTCAAAGTTAGGCCCCGGCGGACGCCAGGGCCAATTGCTTTGTGCAGCACTGTTGCCGCACACAATACTGTCATCCTAGGCCTCGTGCCTAGGATCCATTCTTCAAATCGCGTGGACCGTCATGTTTGGCACGATGGATCCCAGGCACGAGGCCTGGGATGACAATCGCGGGGAGACACCGCGCCGGAGGACAGGCCACTCGTCATTCAGCCAGAACCATTTACGGCGTCAGCTTATAGCCGAGATTCGGCGCCTGCGACGACGACTTACGGCCCGTAGATGATCGACTTCGCCGCAGGCCAGGAGATCCGGTAGCCATAATCCAGCACCCGCTCCTCGTCCGGCTCCAGTTTGGCTTCAAAGCTCATCACACCGCGCTTTTCCTCGAAGTTGGATTTGGTGGGCGGCGTTTTGCCAGTGTATTCGACCTTGATGTCCTGGTTCTGCGACACCGGAACCCGGTCCAGAACCGTCACCTGGATCGGCCGCTCGTGCAGGTTTTTCAGGGTTGTGCGGAAATTGCGGCTGTCGGTATGCGAGGTCGAAATCAAGCCGGTCTCGCCGCGCTTTTCCTCCAGCACCGCGTATTTGACCTTCACCTGATCATCGACGCCGAAGCCCAAATCATGATCTTCACCCGGTTGCAGCAGCGGCAATTGAGCGTTGCCCGCAAACGTGCCGTCGCGGAACAGATAGACCCTGCCCGGAAGCAGCGGCGTGCCCTTGGGCAATTTGATCTTGGCGTAAAGATAAGCGTTGGTGTCGAGTTTCGGCACTGAGCGGGCGGAGAGCACGGGCTCCAGTGCGTCCGTCATCAAAACCACGCGTTTGGCGTCGCCATTGCCGGGGACCGTTACCAGGCCTGCCACCGCGAATGTCGCTTCGAACGGCGCAGTGATCACGGCGGCTTGCGTCTCAACCACCACTTGCGGCTCGTCGAGTTTGGCGGTGGCCATCTTGTTTGCGCCGCCAAGCATTTCCGGCGGTGCCGCAGCTGCTTCCATGTCCTGCTGGATATTCTCCGGCCGCCGCGCACGCGTGGCGGGGGCTGCCATCGGCACCGGCTTCAACTCTGGCTCAAAATCAACGGTTTGCGTATCGATTCCTGGGGCGGACGCGCCTTCCGACGGACGCGCCGTCGACAGTTGCAGCACAACGTCGTCCCAGTTCTCACCCGACTTTTGCGTAATCGCCGCGCGGCGAGCGAGGTCCAGCTTGGCTGGTGCCGTCTTGCTGCCGGTCTGCAACCGCGCATCATACAGCGGCACCCAGTTGGCGCCCTGAACCTGATAGCGCACAATAAAATCTGCCTCTAACGGGCTGCCGGACTGCACGTAAACGCGCACTTCCGTCTGATCGGTTTTAGCTGGCGCAAGGCCTGACAACTTCTTGTCGAGGTCTTCGATTTTGCGGTCGAGATCGCGGATTTTCAGTTGCGCATCAATGCCGAGACGGCTGGCGTCTGTCGTGCCTTGCGCGATTTGCGACAACACCCGCGGCCAGTCTTCGCTGGTCGCACCGATACCGGCGGCGGGTGCCGGACGCGTCGGCAATTGCGCCAGATTGGCGATCAGCTGCTTTTGCGTCTCAGCCGCCTGCACTTGTGCTTCAAGCACGGTCTTCTGATCGCGCAGTGCTTCCAGTTCGTCCTCGATCTTTTTGCGCTCGGCATCCGCCGCCTGGCTTTCGGCGCGCGCCAGATATTTGCGGGCGGTATCGACAGAGCCGATATCGAGCTTACCTGTCGCCTTGCCTTCAACGCGGATCGAGCCCGCCACTGCACTTGCCGGAATATCGTTGAACGTGATCGTGTGGTCACCCTTGTCGAGCTTGACTTTAGCGACACGCGTTACCTCGGCGCCCGACAGGAACACCGTGACCGCATCGACGCGTGTCGGCGCTGTCACTTCAAGGGCCAGGGCCTGGGCGCTGAAAAAAATCAATCCGGCAACAGTAAAGGCAACGCGCATCTTCAAAATTTCCTTTGTCGGCTTGGTTGGGATCGCCACGGCTTGTGACGCTCTCGGCCCCCGGTTCGTAAGCAATAAGCCAGCAGGCATTATGACCGATGCCCATGCTTAACGAAAGCCATTGACAGAGCTGGGGTTAAGCACGGGGATAACTCGTTAACCACGAACGGAGCCCTAGTGTGCGGCCGTGCTGACTTTTACGGTGGCATAGGCCCAATCGAGCCAGGGCAGCAGATCAACAAGGTCTTGGCGCTCGACGGTTGTGCCGGTCCAGATCCGCAAACCCGGCGTCACACCGCGGTAGGACCCAAGATCGAACGCGGCGCGCTCGGTTTCGAGCAGGGCCAGCATCTGCTGCATAAACGCCTCAGGCGCGCCCGGCCCCTTGGCATCGACATCTGCATCCGCCAAGCGCAGGCACACCGCCGTATTCGACCGCGTTGCCGGATCAACCGCCAGCGGCTCAGCCCACGGTGTGCGCGCAATCCAGTCGTAGACAACTTTGGCGTTGCCATCCGCCCGCGCGATCGTTGCCGCCAAGCCGCCGATGTTTTCCATCCAGGCGAGCGCATCAAGATAGTCTTCAACGCACAACAGAGAAGGCGTGTTGATGGTCACGCCCTGGAACACGTCGCGCATCACACCGCTGTCATTGGTCAACCGGAACAGTTTCGGCACCGGCCATTGCGGACGATGCGTTTCCAATCTGTGCAAGGCGCGCGGCGACAAAATCATCATGCCGTGCGCCGCTTCCGAGCCCAGCGCCTTCTGCCAGGAATACGTCAGCACGTCGATTTTCGAGAAGTCAATCGCTTGCGCGAACACGCCCGACGTTGCATCGCAGAATGTCAAACCTGTGCGGCTGCTGGCGATCCAACCGGCGTTGGGTACGCGCACACCCGTGGTCGTACCATTCCAGGTGAACAGCACGTCGCGCGAAAAATCAGCCTTCGACAGATCTGGCAAGCGGCCCCACCCAGCATCAAAGGTCCGCAGATCGGTAATCCGCAATTCTTCCGCCGCGTCTTTCATCCAGATGCGGCCAAACACTTCCCACGAGAACACATCGACGCCGCGCGCACCCAGCAAGTTCCACATGGCGATTTCAAACGCGCCTGTGTCGGACCCGGGCAGGATCGCGATCTCGTAGCCGTCCGGCACCTGCAGCACGCTACGCGTCTTATCGACCGCAAGTTTCAAACGCGCGCGGCCTTCGGCTGAGCGATGCGACCGGCCCGCCAGCGCACCTTTCAAAGCGTCAACGCTCCATCCCGGCCGCTTGGCGCAGGGACCAGACGAGAAAAACGGCCGCGCAGGTTTGGTCTTTGGTTTGGCGGGAAGCGTCATTGGCAGGCCTGATTGAAAAATGTGAACGGGGGTGTCGCCACTGACGTCTCCCTTTCCCCGCTTCTGCACTCAATGGGGAGAGGGGACTTGAGCAACAAAGCCCTCTAGCACACCCCACCGCCGCCACCGAAACAAAAAAGGGCAGCCCTGAGGCCACCCTTTTCTTTACGCTCAACAGGAACTTTTGATCAGTTGACGTCAAACCGCAGACCGGCGCGGACTTGGTGGACGTGCTGGTCGCCGACCGATACCCGCGATTCCGTGCCATCGATGCTCATCGCGAAGTCGGTGCCGCCGAGGAACAAGTAGCGGTAGCCGACATCAATCGACGTGATATCGCTGATTTGGTAGCTCACACCGGCCATCGCCGCGGCGGCGAGGCTGACGGTGTTTGCGCTGGTCTGGGCTTGCGACGTATAGACAGTCGTCGGGCCGCCTCCGGCGCCACACGCCGCTTCAAGGTCGCAGTGTTCGACCGTGGTTGTGTGCGTACGGTCCAATTGGTTCCAGACCAAACCAATACCGGCGCCAACATAAGGCGTGAAGCCGCGGCGGCCGCTGGACCCAAAGTCATAGTAGGCGTTGGCCATCCACACGGTGCCGTCTACGTCGGTCTTGTCAGAGACATTGATTGTCGTGCGGCGGTCCGCGACGCTGCCGTCGCCATTTGCGTCGCCGTCCAAGTTGGCATCCGTGCCGTAGGTTTCGTTTACGCCATCGCCATCGACGTCATAGTAGGAGTGCGCGTCCCACGATGCCGAGCCTTGAATATAGGCCTGATCGTTCGAGCGCTTTTCAACTGTCGCATCCATGCGCCAGCCATTGCCGAGATAATAGCCGACGCCCGCGCCAAACGTTGAGAGCTTTGAAAAGTCGGTGCTGAACCAATCCGCATCAAGGGCCTGCAGGTCAGGGCCGTCAGCGAAGCTTCCTGAATAGCCATCACCGCCGTTATGGCCACCGACATACGATCCGCCGGAAATCAACCCGCCGTACTGATATCCACTTTCCGAAAGCGAAGGCTTGCTGATCACGCCGAGGCCTGCATCCATACGGAAGTAGAACGAAGGCTTATAGTCGGGGATCGGAACAGGCGCCGGCACCGGAATGGCCGACGATCCGCTCATATCCTTGATGCTGCCCGCGCCGCCATTCCAATCGGCAGCCAACGCCGGGGACGCTGTCACTGCAGCGAGTGCCGCAAGCGAGACGAACGCAATCTGAACCTTCATAGCCCGAAATCCCTCAAAAGCGACCCTGTAGCGCCGGCGGGCAAATCGGCCTGCTGGACACGCGGGTCTTGATCAACACATCGCAGCCCGTACGGGCCAGTTGAGGGGAACGCTGCTTTTCAGCGGGGCCGTCCTGTACGCTGCGAATGAAAAACCGCAGCGCGCTACGCGTGACAAGCTACCAGGACGCAAAACGCGAAAAAGCCAATGGCGAACAATTCCACACCGCTGGCACTTTTGGGCGGCTGGGCACTCAATCAAAATGCCCCGCCGTAGTCTTCAAAGTCTCATCCGGCGGCAGAACGCGTACGCTCTCTGCCGCCGTATTGGTATCAGTTGATGTCGTAACGCAGACCCAAGCGGAACTGGTGAGCGTGAATGTCTTCAACCGTCGGATCCTGCGAAACGGTGCCCGTGCCGCCGTGGCCGCCATTAACTGGCGCGGTATAGGTTGCGTTGACGGCACCGGTTGACGCTTCGCCGAGATACAAGAAGCGGTAGCCCGCATCGAACGACAGGCGGTCGCGCAGCTTGATCTGGAAGCCAGCCATCGCAGCGCCGGCAACGTGGGTTTCGGAACCGCTATCGATCGTGCCCGTCAAACATCCGCACGGATCGGTAACAGTGCCCTCAGACGTTTTGTTGCGCGTGAAGCCAAGACCGAGACCGACATACGGCGTGAAGCGGTTGCCGAAATCGAAATCGTAGTAGACGTTGGCGAGAGCGACCGTGCTGGTCAAGCCAAACGTGCGCACGCCCGGCAGGTCGGTCAGAGGATCGGCGAGGTTTGCGGTCACGTCCGATTCCGCCAGGCGGTCGATGGTCAGGTCGCCACGGAAGCCGCGGCCGAAGTACATGCCAACGCCGCCACCGTAGCCCCAGTTGCTATCGATGCTGCTGTCGATCAGGTCAAAGCGGTCATCTTCGGTGATTGATGGCGTGTCGTAGCTGCTGTGCGTGCCATCCAAGCGGAAGTACAGCGATGGGCGCGGCGCTTCCATTGGCATGGCGTAGCCGCCATCCTTGATCGAGCCGCCGCCGTAATTGCCAAGGTCCGCAGCCGTCGCGCCCTGCGCGGTGCCAAGGACGAGGGCTGCGCCGAGAAAAAGTGTTGCGCGCGTGTAGGCCATGAGAGTTCCCTTTCGGTGCCGGCCCCGGCGCTCTTCGCCGTGGATCCGTGGTGACAAAACCTCTGTTCACCACGGACTATCGCTGACAACATTTAAGGGAGGCTTAATCGCCGGATCATTTCGAAACGAAATGTGCGGCAGGTGTTAATGAGGTGTGAAGATGCGCGCGGCCGCGGGCATTCATTTAACCCGTCATCCCGTGCGCGTCGCGGCATTCTTCATGCCGCTGCGCAGACACGGGATCTTGTTGGAGCGTACGCAGCCAAAGACAATTGATTCCGTGTCTGCACCGCATCGTCAAAGTGACGCTGCGGTGCGCACGGAAAGACGGGTCAATAAAATTCTAAGCAGCCGCCGCTGACTTCACGGCGTCGCAGATATCGCCGACGACGGCTGAGACAACGCCCTCGTCATCGCCTTCCGCCATCACACGGATGACAGGCTCCGTGCCCGACGGACGAATGACAAGCCGGCCACGGTCTCCAAGCTTTGCCTTGGCGCCTTCGATTGCTTTGAGCACGCGCTTGTCTTCAAGCGGTTTGCCGCTGGCGTAGCGGACGTTTTTTAAAATTTGCGGCAACGGCGTGAAGCGCGCGCAAACTTCCGACACCGGCTTGCCGGTTTTGACAACGCAGGCCAGCACCTGCAGTGCCGACACAAGGCCATCGCCCGTGGTCGTGAAATCCGACAACACGATATGGCCGGACTGTTCGCCGCCGACGTTAAATCCGTGTTTGCGCATATGCTCGGTCACATAGCGGTCACCCACCGGCGTGCGCGCCAACGTCAGATCGAGGCTCTTCAAATAGCGCTCAAGTCCAAGGTTGCTCATAACGGTCGCGACGATGCCGCCAGCCGTCAGTTTGCCCGATTGATTCCAGCTGTCGGCGATTACCGCCATCAACTGATCGCCATCGACGATGTTACCCTTCTCATCAACGATGACCACGCGGTCGGCGTCACCGTCAAGCGCGATGCCGATATCGGCGCGGACTTCGCGAACCTTGTCGATCAAGGTTTCCGGCGCGGTTGAGCCGCATTTCAAATTGATGTTGCGGCCGTTCGGCTCGACGCCGATTGAGATGACTTCGGCGCCGAGTTCCCAAAGCGCTTCCGGCGCAACCTTGTATGACGCGCCATTGGCGCAATCGATGACGATCCGCAAACCGTCGAGACGCAAATGCTTGGGCAACGTGCGCTTGGCAAATTCGATGTAGCGTTCACGGGCGCTTTCAACGCGCGTGGCCCGGCCGATCTTGTCAGCGTCCGCCAGCAGCGCCCGCGTGTCACCATCGATCAATTCTTCGATCTGACGCTCCATGTCGTCCGACAGCTTATAGCCATCCGGATCGAACAGCTTGATGCCGTTGTCATGGGCCGGGTTGTGCGACGCCGACAGCATGACGCCAAGATCGGCGCGCAGCGAGCGGGTCAACATGGCAACCGCCGGCGTCGGCATCGGACCCAAGAGAAACACATCCATACCGACGGACGTAAAGCCGGACATCAAGGCCGCTTCCAGCATGTATCCGGACAGCCGCGTGTCCTTGCCGATCACCACCCGGTGGCGATGCGCGCCAGAGCGGAAAATTTTCCCCGCAGCCATCCCGACCTTCAGAGCAATCTCCGAGGTCATGGGGTGCTGGTTGGCCAAGCCCCGGATGCCGTCTGTCCCAAAATAGCGCCGTGCCATAGTCCCTCTCGTTCCGCCTGCGGCGGCTTTCCCGCCGCCCATCAATCCGCATCAACCGTATTCAAATCCTGGACCAACCCGCCAGAAGCGCCCTTCTAACACTTTTGGCGGTAAAAAAAGCGGCATACCACCCCTCACCTGGGGGCAAGAGCGCCACACATCATCACAAGTTTAGCGTCCAAGGCCCGGGAACAGTTGAGCTTCAGCAAATTTCGCACCACTTTCCCGCTTCAGTTGCATCAACATGCGCGCCCGCCATGCAAGTGTGCGGCGGCGGTGGACCAGCGTCACGGAATCGGCCCATAGGCCAGTCTACTGACGCGGCATCTGGACGGAACGCGGCTCGGGGCCGCTGGAAATTGAATTGAGGGAGTAGAGTTGTATGGCTTTCTTTCTGGCAGTGGCGAACCGCAAGGGCGGCGTTGGTAAGTCCACCGTCGCGGTCATGCTGGCGCACGCACTCGCCGTGCAGAGCAACAAGCGCGTTCTGGTGCTCGATCTCGACTCCCAGTGCAACGCGTCGCTGATTTTGATGGGCGGCCAGGGCTGGAACGAGGCCCGCAAGGCCGGCAAGACCATCTCCGATTATTTCTACGACCTGTTCGACGGCATTCCGGCCAACGCCCGCGACTATGTGGTCAAGAACGTCGGCGACGTGACCTTGAACAACGGCAAGCCGGCGGGCGTCGCCGTGGTGCCGGGCTCACTGATGCTCGAAGACATCCAGGGCGAACTTTATTTGAAGCAGGCCAGCCAGTCGAATAACCCAGACGTGGTCGCAAACCGCGTGCGCGGCCGCATGGAAAGCCTGATCCGCCGCTTCGAAGGCGACTTCGATGTCGTGATCCTCGATTGCCCGCCGGGTCTGTCGTTTGCAGCCCTTGCAGCCCTGAAGACCGCCGACAAGGTGATCGTGCCGTTCCGCCCGGACTATGTTTCGCAGCTGGCGGTTGATCGCGTGGCGCTGTTAATCGAAGATAAGCGCAACCTCGACGACCTGGCCGAGATCCCCCTCAGCGAGCGGCGCTACACCTGCGTTGCGAATTACGTGCGCGACGACAACAAAGACTATATGATGATCGAGGAAATCAGTCTCGTGCACCCCGTGCTCGACACCTTCCTGCCGCAGCGTAACGGCATCGCCAATGCGTTTGACTACATCGGTCAGGCGCGCACGATTGAGACCAAGTACGGCGACGCCAGCGGCGACGTCACCGAGTTGCACAACGAAGTTGTTCGCGTCATGGAGCAAGCTGCCAAGGCCAAAAAGGAACCGGCCCCGGCAGCTTAATAATCGGCGTCAAACATAAGTTGAAGGGCTCGAGCCGAAACGCATGACTAAGGCAGCCCAGCTCTGGGACATCGACAAGAAGCGCGCATTTTTCCGCGCCTACATTCAGCGTGAGACGAGCCTTGATCAGGCCTCGGCGGATAAGCTCGCCGAAGCGCTGACCAAGGCCGTCAATATGATGCGCGTCTGGGAAATGCCAGCGCCCGTGGAGCACGTTCAGGCGGCGCGCCCCACACCTCATGCCAGTCCGGCGGCTGGCAAGAGCCGCTCCAAGCTGAGCGCGGCAGAGACCGGCGCAGGCGCCTCTCAGCCGGACGCCGCAGCACCGTTTGATCCTTATGCCTTCTCGGCCATGGTCGTCCTCGCCAAAACCGGCAAGGACGGGTTGTTGAAGCGCTTGGCTGAGATCAAGAGCGTCGAACACCTCAAGGCATTCGCCGACGCTCAACATCTGGCCGTCGCGCCATCGCTCAAAAAGCTCGATGATTTGCGCAAGGCGATCGTGGCGGCAACCGAACAGCGCTTGGCCGACCGCAAAGCGGCCGCAAGCTAATCAATCCGGATTGGCAGGATGGAACTTGGCGAAGGCATTGCAAAAATTCTCGCGCCGGGTTTTCGCAGCCTGGGGTTTCGCGGGGCAGGCCGCCACTACCGGCGCGACCGGGAATACTTCGTTGACTGCATAAACGTGCAGCAAGTAAAACAGAATGGCCAAGTCAAATTTTGCATCAACCTCGGCGTAGTGCCGCTGTTTGCGGTTCCCAGCATCGAGGAGACCAGCCGGCTGATGGAGGTCAGGTGCTGGTTTCGAAAGCGCCTCAGCCCGTCCCGGCGCGACTATTGGATCAACAGCACCAATGCACAAGCGGCAGACTACGAAGCCGTTTTCAAAACCTTTGGCCGCTATGGTTTGGATTTTTTTGCCGCGTTCGAATTTCTGGAGGACATCTACGGCAAGATATCACCCCGGAATATCGACGCACGCCGCGAGAAGTTGAACGCATTTTGCTCGACGAGCCAACCTCATGAGTTCAGGCTTGAAGCTGCACGGGCTGCCGTTGCTCTCGGTGATATAGAACGCGCCAAGGCACTAGCCACCTTTGCCGCATTTTCCACAGCCAACGCCACCTGGGCCGAGAGAGAACGTTCGGCTGAAGCGCAAAGACTACTGGCCGATATTTTGTTGCATAGCAAAGGGGGCTAGAATCGCTAGTACAATCGAATTCTGGTTCGACTTCGCGTCCACCTATTCATACTTGAGTGCCCTGCGCATTGAAGAACCTCGCTGCGCGACGCAGGTGTTGACGTGATCTGGCGCCCGTTTCTGCTCGGCCCCATCTTTGAGGCCCAAGGCTGGAGCACATCGCCGTTCAACGTCTATCCAGCCAAGGGCCGCTATATGATGCGCGACATCACACGCATCGCCGCCGCACGCGGACATGCCTTTCAAATGCCTGCGGTGTTTCCGGCCAACGGCCTCGCCGCCGCACGGATAGCCATCGCAGCAGATGACCACGGCTGGACGCCACGTTTTTCCCGCGCGGTGTTTGAATCTCAATTCGGCAGCGGCGCCGGCATCTCGGATATCGCCGTGCTCCGCGCCATCGTGTGCGCGCTCGGGTGCGACGCGGATGAAATCATCGCGCGCGCCACTAGCGACGCCGTCAAAGCATGCCTGCGCGAACAGACAGCGCGCGCGCAACAGCTTGGCATTTTCGGCGCGCCCACGTTCGTCACGCCCGATGGCGAACTGTTCTGGGGCGACGACCGCCTGGAGCAGGCGCTCGATTGGGCAAACAAACTGTAGGCCGCACAGGGGAACCCGGCGCCTGCCGCAATCGTTGCATAGGTTTGGACGATCCGTCCGTCCAGTGCCAGCGCTTCAAAGGAGCCAGCCATGCCCATGCTGCAACGGATTTCACCCTGCCTGTGGTTCGAGTCCAACGCCGAGGAAGCGGTGAATTTTTATCTCACGGTTTTCCAGAGTGGCCGTATCGTTGAGACGCTGCGCTATGGCGAAGGCGCTGCACAACCCAAGGGCACCGTGCTGACCATAGCATTCGAGTTGAACGGCCATCCATTCATCGCGCTCAACGGTGGCCCTCATCACACATTCAATGACGCGATTTCGCTCCACGTTGCCTGTGCCGATCAAGAGGAACTCGACCACATTTGGAATGGCCTGATCGCTGGTGGCGGTAAACCCGTGCAATGCGGCTGGTGCAAGGATAAATTCGGCGTGTCGTGGCAGGTCGTACCCGTACAGTTGCAAGATATGATGCAAGCTGGAGACCGCACACGGGCGGATCGCGTCATGCAGGCGCTATTGAAAATGGTCAAACTCGATCTCGCCGGATTGCAGAAGGCCTATGACGGGTAAGGCCGCGCGAGGCGTTGTGTCATGCGCACGCAGAACTGGACGTGGCACCGGCAATGCGGTCTACTCGCACGCAAGGCGCAATCTGAGGAATATGCAGCGTGACAACACCGGCCGCCGCAGCTAACTCGTCCCCCTCCCTCGTCCGCTCCATCGGGCCGTTCCAGTTGGCGCTCTATGCCCTTGGCTCCATGTTGGGCTCCGGCATCTACGGCTTGATCGGCAAAGCGGCAGGCCAAGCCGGAACCGCCGTCTGGCTATCGTTTCTCGTCGCGCTTGTTGCTGCCCTGCTGACTGCACTCTCTTACGCCTCGCTTGGCTCACGATACCCGCGCGCGGGCGGCGCCGCCTATGCCACGCAGCGCGCGTTCCGCTTACCCATCCTGAGTTTCACGATTGGCCTAGCGCTCGTCTGCTCCGGCCTCACTTCAGTCGCCACGCAATCGAAAATCTTCTCGGCAAACCTTGCTGCACTCTTCGGCCTAGAGGCACTGCCGCCATCTGCAATCGCACTTGGCTTCGTCCTCATTCTCACGGCCATCGTGTTCCGCGGCATTCGCGAGAGCATGTGGGTCAACGTGCTATGCACACTCATTGAGGCCTCAGGTCTGCTGATCGTGATTGCGGCTGGCATGTCGTACTGGGGCAGCGTCAGCTATTTCGACGTACCGGCTGAAAAAGCAGATGTCGCGCTTGCAATCATTGTCGTGCAGGCGTCCGTGCTGTCGTTCTTCGCGTTCATCGGTTTCGAAGACGCCATCAACGTCGCCGAGGAATGCAAGGACCCGCAGCGCACGATCCCCATTGGCCTTATGGCAGCCACCGCCGCCGCCGCAGTGTTGTATATTGCTGTTGCCGTTACCGCCGTCTCAGTCGTGCCGCCAGCTGAACTCGCGGCTGCACCTAGTCCGTTGACTGAAGTGATGAAGCGGTCCGCGCCCGGCTTTCCCGGCTGGGTGATGACAGCCATCGCACTGTTCTCAGTCGCCAACACCGCGCTCGTCAATTACATCACCGGCTCGCGCCTGATCTACGGCATGTCGAACCAAGGGCTGCTGCATGACAAGCTCGGCGAAGTACATGAACAACGGCGCACGCCGCACTACGCGATCCTGGCGCTGCTGATCGTGCTTGTGCCGTTGGTGCTGGCCGGCAGCATCGCAGACCTCGCCGCTGCGACGGTGCTGCTGCTGCTGCTGGTTTTCGTGGTCGTGAACGCCTCACTGTACGTGCTGATCCGGCGGGAAGGTGAGGCGCCGGGCAAATTTGAAGTTCCAGCCTTCCTGCCGCTCGGCGGCGCTGTGGTCTGTGGCGCGCTGCTCGTCACGCGCCTGATCAGCAGCGATTGGGTGGCGCCCGTTCTCGCCGCCGGACTGATCGCTGGCATCCTTGTCATCTATGCCGTGTACAAGCCTGATGCGAGCGCGCTTGAGCGGCCCTGACCCACGAGTGGATCATGGGACGTATCATGGGCCGGATCATGGGCCGGATCATGGGCCGGATCATGGGCCGGATCATGGATTGGCGCGCGACGGCTGGCGGGTTACAAGCATCGCACGCAAAATCCTATGATGTTTGCTCGCCGCGTTTCGAGGATTGATATGACGTTTACGTTTGTTCGCACGTTTTGCCCGGTGCTTATCGCCGCTTTGTGTTTTGCGTTCCAATCGCCCGCCGTCACGGCCGGCGATCCGCCGTCCCAGACCGTCGAAATGACGCTTGCCGTGTTCAGCGACATTTATGAGCTGGCCGAGAAGGACGGACGCGGCGGGTTTGCGCGCATTGCCGGTGCCGTTGCCGCCGAACGCGCCGCAAGCACCAATCTCTTGATTGCGCACGCCGGCGATATGCTGTCGCCCTCCTTGATGTCGTCGTTCGACAAGGGCGCGCACACCATTGAATTGCTCAACGCCATCCGCCCTGACATCTTCGTGCCGGGAAATCACGAATTCGATTTTGGCGAGCAGGTTTTCCGGTCACGGATGCGCGAAGCCAAGTTTCCGCTGTTTGCCGCCAACCTTTCTGAAATATCCGGACAACCGGTCGAAGGATTCCTGGCCCACAAGATTTTCGATATCGAGGGCGTCAAAGTCGGTGTGTTTGGCCTGACGGACGATGAATCCGCGCGGCGCTCGCAGCCAGGGTCACTCGTGCTCAGCGCCAGCATCCCGGCGGCGCGAAAGCAGGCCGAGGCGTTACGTGCCCAAGGCGCCGATCTGATCGTCGCGGTCAGTCACTCCGCGTGGCAGGACGACATCCGGCTCGCCAACCTCGGTGTGATTGATGTGGTCTTGTCGGGGCATGACCACAACCTGCTCGTTGCCTATGACGGAAAGACCGTGATCGCGGAATCGCAATCGGATGGCGCCAATCTGGTTGCCGTCGATTTGACCGTGACAATTCGGGACGGCGATAAGCGGCAAGTGACGTGGACCCCGACGTTCCGCATCATCGATACTGCCGGCGTCAAGCCGGACAAGAAAATCGCGGCCCGCGTTGCAGCCTATCAAGCCGCCCTCGACAAAGATCTTGATATTGCTGTTGGCAAAACATCGACCCCGCTCGATAGCCGCAAGGCCAGCGTGCGCGGCGAAGAAACAGCCATCGGCAATTTCATTGCAGATGCCATGCTGACAGCCACCGGCGCCGACATCACTGTGTTCAATGGCGGCAGCATTCGCGGTGATCGCCTCTACGATGCCGGAACAACATTGACCCGCAAGGACATCTTCAAAGAACTCCCCTTCGGCAACAAGGTTGTGATGCTTGAGCTGACTGGCAAGGACTTGCGCGAGGTGCTTGAAAATTCCGTACGCATGGCCGGTAAAGGCGATGGCCGCTTCGGCCAGATTGCAGGTGCGCGCATCACGGCAAAGAAGGACGGCGTGCCAGGCTCCAAGCTGACAAGCGTTACAATTGGCGGCGCACCCTTCGATGATGCGCGGCTCTATAAAGTTGCGACCAACGACTTCATGGCCCTTGGCAAAGAGGGCTATGACGCGTTTACGCGCGGCAAGTGGCTTATCAACGCCGTCGAGGGTAAATTGATGGTCACCGTCGTGCTGGAGGCAATCGCGAACGCCGGCACAATCGCTCCGGCCGTCGATGGCCGTCTGACACTCGACTGAGCATGGCGAGCATGCCTCATGACGCCAGGATACCTCCGGCGTGAGGACAGGGCCTGCCGGCGAAGCGCGGCGTATGAAACATATCAACCGGCCGCGGATGAGCCAAAATAGCCGTATCTAGCAGCCTTTTGGTGCCGTTCAAGATTCTGAACAGTCAAAACCAGACCATGGTCCACCTGCCATCAAATGACAGTTTTGACATCTTGTTGAAATGATTGCGTCATCTTCCGGGCGATAGCGTTGAAGCCATCTTTGAAGGATGGCGACCTATGACCGGGCACCCAAGCACAACTGACGCGGCCTTTGCTTTTCGCGATGGATCCTTTGATGAGTCTGCGCCAACGGCCCGCATGGCGCTGGATCGTGATGCGCATCCTGGCGATGCAATGGACTGCGATGCGCCCGAAACGGAGGCGCGGGATACGGTCAATCCTCTCCGCCCATCAAAAGACCACAGCGGCGCTTCTCCCAATTCCGGCACCACGAGCGTCTCCGGGTGGCGGCCATCACGCGACGTTTTGTGGATCGGCGCCGGGGCCGGATTGATCGCCGGCATGACGCCACCACCCATCCAGCAACCGCACACCACCGGATTACAGGACCGCTGAAGCCGGACCTGCCCCCGCAACACATTCGCATTTGAACAGCTAGTATTGGAGTTTCATCATGGCGACGAATTTTATCCTGAAGCCCTTCCGCTTCAACATTTCCGACCTCAACTTCATTCGCGATCAGATCGACTTCCGGCCGCTGTTCGACGCCGGAGGCAACGCCATCGTCGCCTGGGACGGCACTGGACCGATCTACAAGACCTCGCAAGGTGCAGCACTCGCCGGCAATGAATACGACACGGCCGGCATGTCAGCCGCCGGCGCGATTGCCGCCTACGGCACCTCTTATGCTTCGGTGACCGCCGCACAAGGGCTGCGCAACGTCTCTGGCGTCGATAACAATCTCACGCTCGTCAATCACAACTGGGGCGCGGTCGATCAAGCGTTCCTGCGCAACAGCACCCCAGACTTTGACAGCTACATCAAGCCAACGACGGCCGGGTTCTATGGCTCAAAAGCCTTTGGAACGTCAACGGCTGGGAATACCGATTATACGAAGCAGAACGATAATCTAAACACGACCGGTGTCGATGAATACGCCGCCGACCGCGATGTGGTGGACTACACGCCGCGCATGATCAGCAAGACGATCACGACCGGCGGCGCGACGCCGCTGCTCGACGGCAACGGCCAGGTGGTCCATTGGGACCCGGCGCGCTACGCCAGTGATCCGGTCTACGCGGCACTGTTCAATGCCACGACTATTGGCAACGCCCAGGTTGAAGAGGACCTTTTTGCTCTCAATCAAGCCAATGCCGCCAAGGAAGCAGCCATCGCCGCTCAGGCGACGGCCGCCGGAAATGCAACAACAGCGGCCGCAACCGAAGCGGCCAAGCTCGCTGCGCTGACTGCCGCGAACGCAGATTTACTCACCAAGCAGGGGCTGGAAGCACAAGCTCTGATCGACAAAACGGCAGCAAACACAGCGTATAGCGATCAGTACACCGCAGTCGTCGATCCGGTGCTTAGTGTTGAAATCGCCGCTTTGCAGGCACTATTTGCTTCAAACCCATCAGAACCCAACTGGGCCGCACTCAACCAAGCCCTGGCCGTCGCTCATGCTGCTACGGTGGCAGCTCAGGCTTCGATTGTGTCTTTCCTGGATGCATCAGAAGCCGCAGATACGGCATACACACTCGCTCAGGCAGCAACAGCCGCAGCAGAAACGGCTGCCGGTACGGCGCTGACCGAATATTACCAAGCTGTTGTCGACAGCAACGCCGCAGACGCGGCACTCGTGACCGCCAACGGAAACGTCGTCACCACAACCACCGCAGCAGATGACGCGCAAGCGGACTACGACGCCTCCGTGACGGCCGCCGCCAACGCGCACGGCGACGTGCCGACAGCGGGCCTCATCCCCGGTGCCGCCGTGGTCACAGACTACGGCATTCTGTCGGGTGGCCAGCATGATCCGCAGGATCCGACCAACGGCGAAATGTTCTTCGGTGCGATTAACCCGGGCGTTGCACCCGGCAATAGTTTCCTTGCCTACTTCGGCCAGTTCTTCGACCACGGCCTTGACTTCGTCAGCAAGGGCGCGTCCGGCACCAAAATCTACATTCCGCTCGCAACCGATGATCCGCTGTATCGTGCACCGGACCCCAGCATTCCCGGAGACCAGGGCAACACGCGTATCAAGGTATCGCGCGCCGACGTCAGCGGCTTTGACGCTAACGGCAACGCCGAGTGGGTCAACCACACATCGCCTTACATTGACCAGAGCCAGACCTACGGCTCGAATTCGAACATCACCGAGCTTCTACGCGAGTGGGTCTCGACCGACGGCGGCACCACGTATCACGCCGGTGCGCACCTGTTCGATGGCACCACGTCAGTCGCTTGGACCAATGCCTGGGGCGAAACAACCCAAGCCACGCTGCCAACACTTAATGAACTTCGTGCGCATCTCGTTGCGACCGGACGCGATGATCTGACCTGGGCTGACGTGCTTGATCTGCGCGCCCGCGATGCCTCAGGTCATGTCATCGACGGCGACGCAGGAACGGCGGGCGTGCAGGGTATCAAAACCGGGCAATCGCTGCTGCTCGATATGAACCCGCATTTCAATGTTGCGAACTTCACCACACCGACCATCCAAGCACTTGCGGACCTTGGTATCGTTCCTGATGGCAATGGCAACTACGCGCTTGGCGGCCCCAACTCGCTTGCCGATATCATCAATTTCCAGACGTTCGAACCGATGGCATCGAATGCCTCTCAGGCGCTCAATGACTTGGCGTTCGAAGTGCTTCTTGAATCCGTCGGCGATCACTACATCGCTGGTGATGGCCGCGCCAACGAGAACGTCGGCCTGACCGCCATCCACCACGTGTTCCACGAGGAACACAACTTCCAGGTCCGCAATATTCAGGACGCCATCCAGGCTCAGGATGCGCGCGCGGTGGCCCTCGGTGACGCTTCGCACTCGATTGCGCACGACTGGCAGGTTGTCACTGCCACGACAGACACCAACGGCAACTACACCTACGGCGTTGGCGGTCCAATCGCCTGGAATGAAGCCAAGCTGTTCGACGCCGCCAAGCTGACCGTCGAAATGGAATATCAGCATGCAGCCGTTGACCAGTATGCCCGCACGATCACGCCGGATATTCCGGAGTTCGTCGGCTACAACAGCGGCGAAAACGCCACCGTTTCGCTTGAGTACGCCCAAGGCGCATTCCGCTTCGGCCACTCGACCATGCGCGAAACCATCGACATGCTCGACCCGAACGGCTCGATCACCGGCAAGGTGATGAGCGTTGCGCTTGAGCAGGCGTTCCTCAACCCCGCGCTGTTCGCGCAGAAGGGCGCTGCTTCGATTGCGATGGGCTTGACGCATCAGCAAATGAACGAGATTGACGAATTGCTGACGCCAGCCATGAACCAGGGGTTGCTTGGCCAGCCACTCGACTTGGCGGCCATCAACATCGCCCGCGGCCGCGACATCGGATTGCCGACACTGAACGATTTCCGCGCGGAAGTCGGGCTGACACGGTACACCAGCTGGGCCGACTTCGGCGCTCACATGGTGCACGCAGAGTCGCTGGTCAACTTCATCGCCGCTTATTCGTTCGACGGCGACATTGCCAAGGCGAAGGCCATTGTTGACGCCGAAGCCGGTGATACGGCAGCACTTGAAGATATGCTCAGCCTCTCGACGGGGGAAGCACTCGAATACGCCATCAACTTCCTCAACGGTGACGCGGCGATCGCCGGCTCCGACGGCTTCAACCACATCGACACCTGGATCGGCGGCTTGGCCGAAGTCCATGTCATGGGCGGATTGCTGGGCGAGACCTTCAACCTCGTGTTCGTCGATCAGATCCAGCGCCTGATGGATGGCGACCGCTTCTATTATCTCTATCGCCTCAACAACATGAACCTCGGCGATGAGATCGCCAATGCGCAGCTGAAGGATATCGTCGAACGCAACACCGGTCTTGAGCACTTGAACGGCAGCGTGTTTGCCTACGCCGATCAGTACGTCGATCTGTCGGCAAAGGTCGATACCGTCCACACCACCGACACCGGCGACTTTAAGAAGGACCACAAATACGGACAGCTGCTTGAAGACCGCGCGGCGAATTTGTCGCCGGCCATTGGGGTCTACACAACGTCCGGCACCAGCACATCGACGAACGGCACAGTTGTCACCGTTGGCGGCGTGCAATACATCCGCGATATCCGGGCGCCTGGAAATCCAAGCAACCCGAACATCAACGGCGAAAACCTTGATGGCACACCCGATACCGGCGCCAACTCCAACGAAGTGCTGATCGGCACCGACAACAAAGACCTGATCTATATGTGGGCTGGCGATGACACGGCCTACGGCGAAGGTGGCAACGACACCATCTATGGTGACGCCGGCATCGACCGCCTCTACGGCGGCGACGGCAACGACACGATCTACGGCGGCGACAGCGGCGACTTGATCGACGGCGGCGCGGGCGACGACAAGTTGTACGGCGAATCGAGCGGCACGGCTGCTGCCGGCCTCGACCAGATCATCGGCGGCGACGGCAACGACATCATTCACGGCGGCATCGGCATCGACAAGCTGTCGGGCGGTGCGGGCGACGACATGATATTCGGCGATGGAGACACAGACGCATTCACACACGGCGGCGACGGCAACGACTACATTGACGGCGGCACGGACGGCGACTTGTTGTGGGGTGACGGCGGCGACGACTTGATCGTCGGCGGCGACAACCAAGATATCGTGGCCGGGCTTGATGGCGACGACATCCTGCGGCCCGGCAATCCATCGTCAGCTATGGGCGGCGGCCCAGACGAAGTGCTCGGCGGCGACGGCGTATCGGACGCCGGGAACGACGGTAAGGGCACCGGCTTCGATCTCATCGATCTGAGCGACTATGCCCCGGCGGTGAATGGTGCGACGGTGGACTTCGCAACCCAGCAGAACCCGCTCGTTGCCATCGACGCTCCAGGCCCATTCGCTTGGGTCGGCATTGAAGGCCTGATCGGCTCGCGCAACAACGACACCGTGCTGGCAAACGCCACCAACAACTGGCTGATCGGCGGCAGCGGCAACGACCAGCTGACCGGCGGCGGCGGATTCGACGTGATCGTTGGCGACGGCGTCCGCCTCGACAGCTTAATCGGCACTTATAGCGGCGGTTATGCTGGAACATTCGACGGCGCATCGCACCGCGCGACCGGCTTCATCGGCACAAACGGCCTGATCGATGCCGCAGGCGCTGGTTTCGAAAAACACTTCACCACGATGCTCAAGTCCGAAATCTTCAAGGACCTTGAGCTTGGCAGCGGCACCATGCGCACGCTAACAGGCGGCGGCACCACGGGCGATGGCGGAACGGCGGGCTCAGATACCGTTGTGTTCACCGGCAACCGCGCCGACTATACGATTGAGAAGATCACATTTGCGCCAGTCAACGAAGCCGCGATCACGGCCTATAAAATCATCGATACGGTCGCAGGCCGCGATGCAACTGACCTCGTCGTCGGCGTTGAGAATTTCAAGTTCGCCGATGGCACATTAACCGCCGCGCAGCTTCCGAACTTGCCGCCGGTCATCACCTCGAACGGCGGCGGCGCGACAGCAGCATCTGCAATCGCTGAGAACACGACTGCGGTCACGACCGTGACCGCAACGGATGCCAATAATGTTGTTGGCAACCCGCTCAATCCGCAGACACTGACGTTCTCGATCAGCGGCGGCGCAGACGCTGCGAAGTTCACAATCAATGCCACAACGGGCGTACTTTCGTTCATTGCGGCGCAGAACTTCGAAGCGCCAACAGACGCTGGCGCCAATAGCGTCTACGATGTCGAGATCAAAGTGAGCGATGGCATTTCATTTGACACACAGGCTCTGGCCGTCACGGTTCAAAACGTCGACGAAGCGGGCGCTGGTGCTTTGAACGTTGGATATACTGTCAATGGCGGCAATACGTCAGTGGCTCTTGCTGCAACCAACACACTGACAGATCCGGACCTCGTCACAGGCGCCAACCCACTTGGCACCGCTGCGGTCACCTATCAGTGGCAGCAATCCGGCAACAATGGCGTGACGTGGATCGACATCACAGGCGCTGCGGGAACCGCTTCCTCTCTCACGCCATCCGCAGTAATTGCCAACTCGGTTGACCGTCCTCTTCATGTCGTGGCGACCTACACAGACGCGTTCGGTGCGCACTCGACGACGTCTGCAGCATTTGAAATCGGCAATGCAAACGCCAATACGCTGGCCGGCACAGCCGGCGCAGATACTCTTATCGGACTTGGCGGCAATGACCTTTATGTCGTCAATCATGCCAGCGATGTGACTGTAGAAACGGCGGCCAGCAGCACCGATACCATCCAGACTTCGCTCGTTAACTACACACTTTCTGAGAACTTCGAGAATCTTCAATATTCGAATGGAAACGGGGTGGCAGACGACCTCAGTTTCGTTGGCACGGGCAATGCCGCCAACAACACCTTGCGCGGAGGCGGAGCCGCAGACGTTCTAACGGGGGGCACCGGTGATGACGCTCTCTTCGGTAGTGGCGGCACCGACATTGCCGTATTTGCTGGAAACATCAACAATGCCACATTCGGACTATCCGGCAACAGCGCTCAAGTATCGACATTGCTTGATGGCACAGACACTCTCACCAGCATGGAAAAGGTGCGCTTTGCCGGCCTCGAGTTCACTCTGCGAATTGGAAATAACAACAACAACGACAGTTTTGTAACCACCGCAGCACCAGAATTGTTCCTGGGGTTCAGTGGAACAGATACGGTCGTTTATCAGAGCAATATGCAGGTTAATGCCAACCTCGCGACCGGCACAGCCCTCAACGGCGACCGCTACTACTCAATTGAAAACCTCACCGGCGGCTCCGGCAACGATACCCTGACTGGTGACGGCAACAGCAATGTGCTTTCGGGAGGCGATGGAGCCGACAAGCTGACTGGCGCGGGTGGTAACGACACGCTCAACGGCGGAGCAGGATTCGACACCATCGTATTCGCCGCGGGCTTCGGCAACGACACCGTCAACGGCTTCGACTCGGATGCCGGCGGCGGCCAGGATAAGCTCGACGTCTCCGGCTTCACAGGCGGCGATGACATCACTGCTGCAAACTACTTGAGCTTCATGACAATTACGGGCGGCGGCACGACAACAATCGTCATTGATAGCAATGGCGCTGCAGCAGGTGGCTTCCTGGGGCAGATCACGCTCAACGGTGTCAACTCTGCAACGATCAACCAGACCGACTTCGTGTTCTAACTTCTGAACCGGTCACGGCGAACGGCTACCTGAGCGAAGGCTCCGGTGGCCGTTATGCAATTGATCACAGCATCGAGGATGGAACAGGCAGCAGCAAACTTGCAGCCAGTCCGCCAAGGCTTGACGCTTCAAGCGTCACGTCACCACCATAGAGACGGGCAAGGTCACGAACGATGGCTAGGCCCAATCCGGATCCCTGCACTGCTGAGTCCCAGCGCTCACCGACGTTGAACACCACGTCGTAGGCTTCCTGCGGCAATCCCGGTCCGTCATCCTCGACGAGGATGCGCACACAACCGGCGCGCGGCCGGTCTGCCGAAATCCGGACCACCGACCGTCCATGCTTGCAGGCATTGTCAGCGAGATTGGCCAGCATTTCGTTGACGTCCTGGCTATCGCAGGCAACGCGCAGTGATGCATCTGCGATCAAATTTTCGATGCGGATGCCCTTGTCGAAATGCAACCGGCCGAGAGCACGCGTTACGTCGCGGGCCGCCACATCGACCGCTGCAACTGTTCCCGGAGTAGAGCGCATCGCGACGGCGCGCGCCCGTGCAATCTGATAGTCGATATGGGTCTGCATCTTGCGGCATTGGTCAAGGACGATGGCAGAGGCCTGCGGCTGGCCCTTTTCAGCGATCCGATAGGCTTCGTCAGCCAGAATGGCGAGCGGCGTCTTCAATCCGTGTGCGAGATTTCCAGCCTGAGTCCGTGCTCGCTTGATCAGATCCGAAGTCGACGTCAATAACTGGTTGAGGTCCGTCACGACGGGCCGCAGTTCTGTAGGAAAATCACCGTGCAGCTGATGACTTTGACCGGAGCGGACAACAGACAGCGCAGTGCGCAGCTGCTTGAGCGGGCTCAATGCATAGAGAATAAGCAGAGCCGCCGCCACAACCATCGACAGGCCAAATCCGGTCAGCGACCAAGCAAGAGTGGTGTTGAACCCATTGAGGATTTGTTCGAGGTGGCGTTGATCGGTGCCTATAATATAGCGAACCGGTTGATCATTCGGGCTTTTCCAGTCGGCACGTTCCGCGACCAGCAACGTGCCGGTTGGTCCTGCTATTTGGTGGGTATGAACGCCAACATCGTGGGGTGAATCCAGCGGCGTCTTCAGCGCTTCGCCCTTTAAAGACTCCGAACGCGCAAGCACGCTGCCCGACTTCTGGATTTCCCAGTAGTAACCCGACATCGCTACATCATAGCGTGGATCGCTGAGATTGCGTTGCAAGTGCGCACCTGCAACATCGACGGCCGCCAACTTCTGCAATTCGTCGAGATGCACGAACAATTCGCTATAGAACTGTTCCGTGACATGAGTTTTAAAGATCGTCGATAACAATAGACCAGCAGCCAGCATGCCGATTGCGATCCAAGCCGTCGCCGCCGCTATCAATCTGCTTTTGAGACTTTGCATGACCGGTCCCATTAATCCATCCGGTAGCCAAGACCGCGGATCGTGGTGATCAGGTCAGGCCCAAGCTTGCGGCGCAGACGGCTGATGTAGACTTCTATGGTGTTCGACTCGCGGCTATCTTCAAGTGCATAAAGGTGCTCAGTCAATTCCGCTTGGGAGATGACGCGCCCGATGCGGTGCAGAAAATAGTTGAGCATTTTCAACTCCCGCGCAGTCATCTCCAAGGGCTCACCATTGAGCAGAACACGGTTCGCGCTTGTATCGAGCGTAATGCCGCGGTGAACCAACACAGCACTTGCCAATCCTGACGAACGGCGGATGAGTGCCTTTAGGCGGGCGACGACTTCCGGAACATGAAACGGTTTGGTGATATAGTCGTCAGCTCCGGCATTCAATCCATCGACTTTCTCGGACCAAGTGCCGCGGGCCGTCAAAATTAAAACCGGCATTTTGCGCCCCTCTGCGCGCCAGCGTGACAGCACATCAAGGCCCTGCATTTCCGGCAAACCAAGATCGAGCACAACCGCCGCGTAGGTCTCGTCCGAACCCATCACATAGCCATCGCTGCCATTTGCAGCGCGGTCCACAGTGAAACCTGCAGGACTGAGGCCCGCCATCAGCCGTTCGGCGATTTGGTTATCGTCTTCGACCAGCAGAATGCGAATAATTGCCTCCCCGGCTGCGGATTTGTAGAGATTTCCCGGGTCTTAGCATAAAGGTCCTGAACCGAACCTGAAATTGCCGCCCAATACCTGCGTTCAGGTCTATTTCAGGTCGGCAGTTCAAACGATATGAATAACCATTCGCAGCCCGAAAGAATTAACAATGCGCACGATTTATCTTGCCGCCAGCGTTACGATTGGAGCTTTCGTGCTGAGCCCCACCCTGGCCACAGCCCAAGATCTGGCCGTCACGGCTGAGCAAATCAAGCGTATGGAAATCAAGGTCGAGCCGGTCCGCCCGGCGAACTCAGAACCTGTCGCCGTCTTGCCGGGCACGGTCGTCCCTCCGATGAACTCGCGCCTTGCAGCCGTCGCACCGTTTGCCGGAACCGTCATCCAGGTCCACGTTCTACCCGGGCAACGCGTCACCAAGGGCATGGACCTCATTACCCTGTCTAGCCGTGAACTTCTTGAAGCCAAAAGCCAGCTGGCCCAGTCTGAGGCCGAACTGCAATTGGCGGAAGCGGTCGCACGTCGCAAACGGATTCTGGTCGACAAGAATTATCAGAGCGCTCCGATTGCTGAAGAAGCCGAAGCGCAGGTCGCGAAAATCCGCGCGGTGATCGAACAGCACAAGCGCACCACGTCGCTGAATAGCATCCGCATTGTTGCCAACGGCAGCTACTCGGTGCCGGCCCCCGCCGACGGCGTTGTCGTCGAAGCGCGCGCCATGCCGGGCGATGTGCTTACGGCCATGGCAGCAGCCATCACCCTCGATACTAGCGACGAACTTTGGGTTGAAGCGCAAGTACCCTCAAGTCTCGTGTCAAGCATCAAGCCAGGCGACAGAGTTCAAGTGATCGGTGGTCCGGAAGGACGCGTCGTGTCGTTGGGCGGCACACTCGACAAGTTGACGCGATCTGCGCAGTTGACAGCATCGTTCCCCGCACATTCCGGTTTGCTGCCGGGGCAAATGGTCTCCGTAAGCGTTTATCGGGCGACCACTGGCAGCGGCGTAACTGTGCCGCTCAACGCTGTTGCACGAATAGAGAATAAGAACGCCGTGTTCGTGCGCAACGACAATGGCTTCACTCTTGTCCCAGTTGAGTTGCGCGGAACCTCACCTGATGGCGCGACCATCACCGGCGCCATTCCCGCTGGTGCCCAAGTTGCCTCAAGCGGATTGCCGCAGCTCGAACAGATGCTGACGGCGGAGTAAGTTGATGCTGCGCCGATTGATCGAATTCTCACTGACGCAGCGCGTTTTCATGCTGCTCATCTATACCCTTGTTGCCGCCGCTGGCGCTTATGCGTTCCGCACCATTCCAATCGATGCCTTTCCGAACATCTCGCCCGTTCAGGTGAAAATGATCCTGAAAGCGCCGGGCATGACACCAGAGGAAGTCGAGACGCGCGTCATCACGCCGATCGAAATGGAATTGCTTGGCATTCCTGGTCAAACAATTCTGCGCTCTATGGCCAAGTATGCTGTCGCAGATATCACACTCGATTTCGAGGAAGGCACCGACATCTATTGGGCGCGCCAACAGGTCAGCGAGCGGCTTGCCGGCGTGCGTGGCGACTTGCCAGCCAGCATCGAAGGCGGGTTGGCCCCCGTTTCCACACCACTGTCGGA
Organism: Hyphomicrobium sp.; assembly: GCA_013141015.1. Classification (GTDB taxonomy): domain Bacteria; phylum Pseudomonadota; class Alphaproteobacteria; order Rhizobiales; family Hyphomicrobiaceae; genus Hyphomicrobium_B. Next base: position 46,920 of record JABFRT010000053.1, read on the forward strand.
AGTCTTCATGTTCACCATCGATGGTGGTGATCTCTCGCTCGAACAACGGCGCAGCCTGCTCGATTGGACCATCCGCCCGGTTCTGCGGACCATTCCAGGTGTTGCCGACGTCAACGCGCTCGGCGGCATGGTGCGGACATTCGAAGTTACGCCGAACGGCGCTGCTCTGGCGGCCGCAGGGCTTGTTGTATCGGATCTCGTCTCAGCCATTGAAGCCAGCAACCGCAACGATGGCGCAGGCCGTCTCAGCGAAGGTGAAAAGGCGCTCGTTGTGCGCGCCCAAGGCGCCATTCAGACACCCAAAGACCTTGAGCAAATCGTGCTCAAAACCCAAGACAACCGCGTGTTACGGCTGAGTGATGTCGCCTCGGTCCAGATCGGCAGTCTGACCCGTTACGGCGCCGTGACTAAGGACGGTAAAGGCGAAGCCGTCGAAGGTCTCGTGCTTTCATTGCGCGGTTCCGACGCCAGCGCGATTGTCAAAGCGGTCCGCGAGCGGCTCGTCGAAATGAAGCCTATGCTTCCGGAAGGCGTTAATATCAACATTTTCTACGACCGCTCGGACCTGATTTCGAGCGCAGTCGGCACTGTGACCAAAGCCCTGATGGAAGCGACAGTCCTTGTTGTCATTCTGCTGCTCGCCTTTCTCGGCAATCTGCGGGCGGCCATCGTTGTTGCCGTCACGCTGCCGTTTGCTGCACTGGTCACGTTTGTGCTGATGCAGCGGTTCGGCATGACCGCCAACCTGATGAGCCTCGGTGGTCTCGCCATTGCCATTGGCCTAATTGTCGATGCGGCCGTTGTGGTTGTGGAAAACACGGTTGAGAAGCTGCAGCATAATGGCCCGGCATCGCCGGTTCCGAAGTTGCACACCGTCTATCAGGCGGCAAGCGAAGTCTCAACGCCCGTTGCCGCTGGCATTTTCATCATCTGCCTCGTGTTCCTGCCGCTGCTATCGCTACAGGGCCTTGAAGGAAAACTATTCGGACCGGTAGCGCTGACCATCATCTTCGCGCTGAGCGGATCGCTGGTTCTGTCGCTTACGCTTATTCCGGTGCTTGCCTCGTTTCTTCTCAAAGCGGGTCAGCATTCGGACCCATGGCTGATGCGCATTCTGAACGCCGGGTACCGGCGCTTGCTGAAGGCAAGCCTTGCATTCCCGCTGCCGGTCTATTTGCTGGCCGCAGCTGGCATCGGTCTGGTGGCCGTTGCCTACGGCGCGATCGGCAAAACGTTCATGCCGGTGATGGACGAGGGCGCGGTTGTGATGCAGGTAACCAAGCATCCCTCGATCAGCCTCAAGGCCAGCATCGAAGGCGACTTGCTGATCCAGCGGACGTTGCTGGAGAAGGTTCCGGAGATCGAGCGCATTATTGCCCGCGTTGGCTCGGATGAGTTGGGCCTCGATCCAATGGGCCTCAACGAAACAGATACGTTCATGGAGCTGAAGCCCAAGGATAAATGGCGGGTCCCCGATAAAGCTTGGCTGATCGACCGCCTGCGTGAGGCAATGGGAGACCTGCCCGGCGTTGAGTTTGCCTTCACGCAACCGATTGAAATGCGCACCAACGAAATGCTGACCGGTGCGCGCGGAGATCTGGCGATCAAAATTTTCGGACCAGACCTTGCTGAACTCTCAAATCTCGCTGGAAAGCTGCAAGAAACCCTCGGCAAAGTTCCAGGTGCGGCTGAAGTCTCCACCGTTGCAAACGACAGCGTCGACTATTTGCAGATCAATATCGACCGCCTGACCACGGGCCGCACTGGCCTGTCCGTGACCAAACTCCAAGATGAATTGCGCAGTGTGCTTGAAGGCGCGCAGGCCGGCCTTGTTGCCGAGCCGGGCCGGCGGACGAATATTGTTATCCGCGGCGCGGATGCCGTGCGCGATTTTCCAGATGTTTTCTCATCCACGCAACTTGCGGCCGGCGACGGCGGCGTCGTCCGCGTCGGCGATATTGCCAAACTCGAGCGCGTCGCCGGCCCTGTCAAAATTGATCGCGAGAATGCCTCGCGATTTGCAATCGTTCAGGCCTACGTCAAAGGCCGTGACCTCGTCGGCTTTGTCGATGAAGCACAACGGGCGGTCGCTGAAAAAGTGCCACTGCCGCAAGGTTACCGGTTGGTCTGGGGCGGACAATTTGAAAACCAGCGCCGCGCCGCAACGCGACTGTCGATCGTTGTGCCGATTGCGCTTGGCATGATTTTCGGTGTGCTATTCGCCACGCTGCGCTCCATGCGGCAAGCGCTGCTCATTCTGGCGAACGTGCCGTTTGCCATGGTCGGCGGCGTTTTGGGGCTGTGGGTTTCGGGCGAATATCTATCAGTGCCCGCGTCCGTCGGCTTCATCGCACTGCTCGGCATTGCCGTACTCAACGGGCTTGTGCTCGTCAGTCACTTTAACGAACTTCTGTCAGCCGGCATGCCGATCCGCGATGTCGTCTATGAAGGATCGCTGCGGCGGCTGCGACCGGTCTTGATGACGGCCAGCATCGCCGCGTTTGGCCTTGTGCCGCTGCTATTCGCCAGCGGTCCAGGTTCGGAAATTCAGCGGCCACTGGCGATTGTCGTCATCGGTGGGCTGATCACATCGACGCTGTTGACGCTTATTTTGTTGCCTATTCTGTTCCGCCGCTTTGGCGTGAACACACCCAAGTCCGATCTTGAAAGCGGGACCTTCGTATGGAAAGCCTCCTCTGCAAGCTTACCCTCGTCTACCCAACCGACGCCAACGATCGTATCGTCGAAGTCCTCGTGAACCTTGATCCGCCGATTTCAGGCTTCACGACGTGGGCTGGCGAAGGCCATGGCTTCGGCTTTTCCAAAGCCTCTGTCAGCGAACGCGTGCGTGGCCGCGTGAAACGCACGATCCTGGTCGCGGTATTGCCGCGCACCTCTGTGCCGCGCTTACTTGCCGTTGTCGCTGACAAAGCCCCGGTGCCGCATCTCACCTATTGGATCGAGCCGGTTGAAAGCTTTGCACAGCTGCAGCGGCAAGCTCCGGTGCAGATCGCGCCGGTGGCATCCACAGCCGGCAAAGTGCCTTAAGCGGGAGGGATTCAAATGCCGGGTATTGTGTCCGTTTCTCTGCTCCAGTTTGTCTGGCCTATCATCATCCCGGCCGCCGCCTGGATCATCGCAATTTGGGCCGTCAACCACATCGATAACTCCGACACTACGGCGCCAAACGCGGCCGACGGGACCAAACGGCCGCCACACCTCCGCGGCTAATCCTGCACTCCGCACCACGATTTGGCGCATCAGCCGGCATCGCGTAATCCTGTGATTTTCGCAAATGACAGTCCAAAGCGCGCCAGATATTTTTTCAAGCGATCCGCATCATTGCTGGTCGCCTTTTGCTGGCGCGAAACCGCGAACAAGCGGCGTCCAGCATCGCTCAGCGTTCGCGCATCGCGGCAGACTGAAACGACCGTTGCAAGCTGAACCCGGTCGAATAGGTCAATCTCTTGCAGCGCATCAGCGCCAAGCACATCCGTGAGATCGTCGTTTGCAGCCGGCTCTTGCCGCCAGCGCGATTTAAGACGGCCGATTTCTTCGGCAACGGCGGCCTCGTTGATGCGTCCCATTGGGGCGAGCGTCGCCATGCGCGTAACCGACGCGCCGAGGTCGCGGAAATTGGCGGCCCACCGCGCCTCGCCGGACGTCGCAAAGCGCAAATACTGTTCGCGCGCTTCCTTGTTGAACGTGACCGTGTCCCCGGCCGACTCCGCATAGCGCACGAGTTCGAAATCAAGATTGGGCGCAATATCTTCTCGCCGCTCCTTTAATCCCGGCAGCTTGAACGTCCACAAGTTCAAACGCGCCAGCAAGTCCTCGCGGAAGGCGCCCGCCGCAACTGCGCGTTCAAGATCGCGATTTGTGCCGGCGATCAGTTGGAAATCGCTTGCCACTTCTTTGTCGGACCCGACGGGCAGAAAGCGCTTTTCCTCGATGGCGCGCAGGATCATGGCCTGCTCGTCGATACCGAGTTCGCCGATTTCATCAAGAAACAGCAAGCCATTGTTTGCCGCCCTGAGCAAACCGGCGCGATCCGACATTGCCCCTGTGAACGCACCCTTCACATGCCCAAACAGCGCCGACATCGCGCTATCGCCGCGCAACGTCGCGCAGTTGACTTCGACGAATGGTCCTTTGATCTGGTGGCGCGCGTGCTTCAATTCGTAGATTTTGCGCGCGAGTTGCGATTTTCCGGCCCCCGTTGGGCCGGTCAGCAAGACCGGTGCTTTCGAGCGCACGGCGACTTGTTCTATTCGCTCGATCATGGCGTTAAAACCGGCGTTGCGCGTTTCGATGCCGGACTTCAGGAACGAAGCAGCTTCCGCTTGCTCGGCTTTGAACCGCGTGGCGATTTCATCGTAGCGCGACAGATCGAGATCGATCACGCCGTAGGTGCCGGGGGCGCTGTCCTTCCAGCGCTTCGGTGGTGTCAGCTGCAGCAAGCGGCCGGGGATTACGCGCGCCTCGGTCAAGAGGAACCAACAGATCTGTCCGACGTGCGTGCCAGTGGTGATGTGAACGAGATACTCTTCGGCATCGGTGTCGAACGGATAGCGGCGCGCAAAATCATGCAGCGCGCTGTAGACCTCCTCGAAGTCCCAGGCATCTTTGAATTCAAGCGTATGCAGGCGCACTTCTGTTTCAGGAGAGACCTGCGCAATATCCTGGGCCACGCGCGAGGCGAGGCTTGCGTGCTGTGCCGAGTGAATGAGATCGAGGCGATTGATGACCAGATCTTCGTGCTGGCACAATGCCACCGTCGGACGCCAGCGCTGCCAGCGTTCCGCATTTTTGCCCTGATCCAAGGTCGAGCCGAGAAAGCCGATGACGACGCGCGGTTTCATACAAATACATTATCCCATTAGATAACTTTGTCGAGTATATTCGCTTATTATCGCGAAGGAAAGTTGGTGCCCATGTCGGGGGCTGCGTTTTTATCGATACTTATCAATGTTTTATTTGGAATCGAAGCCGCACAGTGCTTTTGGCACGGCGGCTGCAATACTGATCTCGTCACAGACCAAAAGGACGAGTGTCATGGCCAACAAGAACCTGTTCGCGACTTACGCCGGCAAGTTGCTGCCGCGCACGAACACCAAGAACCGCGCGGGCGCACCGGGCTACGCTTTGACCGCACGCCATCAGCTGGCGCAGCTGGCGATGACCGGAACGCTGGCGCCGACGTTCTATTCCAACGAACATCGTCAGCTTGCCGACGTGATGGAACTCGCCGCCAAGGTTGACCCGGCGTTCGTCGCCAAGGCCGCGATCTATGCGCGCCAGAAGGGGTTGATGAAGGATATGCCGGCGCTGTTGCTGGCTGCCCTTTCGATCTCGGACCCGAAGCTGTTCGCCCGCGCGTTCCCGCGTGTTGTCGACAACGGCCGTATGCTGCGCACGTTCGTGCAGATCGTGCGTTCGGGTGCCGTTGGCCGAAAGTCGCTTGGCTCGCGTCCGAAGGCGCTTGTTGAGGCTTGGTTGAATGCTGCCACGGATCGCCAGATCTTAAACGCAGCTGTCGGCCAGTCGCCGTCGCTCGCCGACGTGATCAAGATGGTGCATCCAAAGCCGGCCTCGGCAGAGCGCCGCGCATTGTATGGCTACTTGATTGGCAAGCCGTACGATGTGGCGCTGGTGCCGGACGCCGTGCGGGCGTTGCAAGCTTTCAAGCGCGATTGCACGAACCCCGTGCCGGACGTTCCATTCCAGATGCTGACAAGCCTGGAATTGACGCCTCAGCATTGGGCCGCAATTGCCAAGACGGCGGGCTGGCAGATGTTGCGTATGAACCTGAACACGTTCGACCGTCAGTGCGTTTTCGCGATCGACGGTTTCGCAGAAATGGTGGCTGCGCGGTTGCGTGATCCCTCGGAAATCGCAAAGGCGCGCGTGTTGCCCTATCAGCTGATGGCCGCGTACATGGCCGCCAGCGCCGACGTGCCGGGTATCGTGCGCGACGCGTTGCAGGACGCCATGGAAATCGCGATTGCCAACGTTCCGGCAATCGCGGGTGACGTGGTTGTGTGCCCCGACGTGTCGGGCTCGATGTCGTCACCGGCGACCGGCTACCGTAAGGGCGCCACGTCGGCCGTGCGGTGCATCGATGTCGCTGCCTTGGTGGCGGCCGCGATGCTGCGCGTGAACAAGGCGGCGCGTGTTCTGCCGTTCGAATGTGATGTTGTCGACGTGACGTTGAACCCGCGCGATAGCGTGATGACGAACGCGGAAAAACTGGCAGCTGTTGGTGGTGGCGGAACGAATTGCTCGGCGCCGCTTGCCTGGTTGAACGCGCAACGCGCCAAGGCCGATTTGGTTGTGTTCGTCTCGGATAACCAGTCCTGGATGGATGCGAGGTCGGCGGCGGCGACGGCCTTGATGATCGAGTGGACAAAGCTGAAGGCGCGTTGCCCGGATGCCAAACTCGTCTGCATCGATATCCAGCCCTACGGCACGACGCAGGCGGTTGAACGTGACGATATCTTGAACGTCGGAGGTTTCTCCGATGCCGTGTTCGAAGTTGTCGCTGCGTTCGCGCAAGGTTCGATTGGACCGGCCCATTGGGTTGGCGAGATCGAGAAGATTGACGTTTGACACTTCCGCCCGCGGCGGCCGGCTCTCGGAACGAGAGTCGCCGCGGGCAAAGAAAAACGCGCATGGCGGCCGGCTCTCGGAACGAGAGTCGCCATGCGCAAACAAAAGAGAAATACCCCGAGGGGAATGCTTGCCTTGGACTACATCGCTAAAGCCGGAGAACGTCTTAGGCTCACGATCTCGTCCCCTCGGCCTCTCTTTTGAACACAAGAACAGGATCGGCGTTCCAACCTCACGGCGAATGCATGTTGAGACTACATCTGTGAAATGTCGCGTCTCAACAAACCCGTCGTCGCCGTGAGGTGTGATTGCCGGTCCTACATCCTGGCGAATGCCGGCGAGACTACATTGGTAAGGCGCAAGCCCAGGGGTTCGAGGCCCCTCGTGGCATCTGGTTTCCAGGTGTTGCGGTGTCTCGCAAACTTTCGTCGCCAGGACTGAACTCCGCGCATGGCGGCCGGCTCTCGGAACGAGAGTCGCCATGCGCAAAACAAGAATCCGTGACGAATGCCGATGAAACTACACCGTGTCGCGGGTTCAAGTCCCGCAGGGGCCGCAAGGCGCCTTAGCTCAGTGGGTAGAGCAGGAACCCGCAAGGGTTAAGTTTCATCACTCTCGTCGTCACGGCATTTATTGACTTGAACGAAACGACGCAACGACACGACTAACAGCCTGGCGAATGCCGAAGGGACTACATTTCAGATATGTAGAAGTCCCGGAGAACACCTCGTCGCCAGGACCGGCCACGTAATGACCAACAGGATCACGACCATGCAGCGCGGATATGATTTTTTGGCTGAGACGTTCGCCCCTGCCCATGCGGCGGGCGACGCAGCCGTGCCTGTGAAGATGTGGACGCGTGGCGTACCCGTCGATGACTCTTCGCAGCAGCAGCTGTTGAAAGCGGCGCAGATGCCGTTTATTTACAAGTGGCTGGCGGTTATGCCGGACGTACATCACGGCATCGGCTCGACGATTGGCAGCGTGATCCCGACCAAAGGCGCGATTATCCCCGCCGCCGTCGGCGTCGATATCGGCTGCGGAATGATGGCTGTCCGCACCTCGCTCAACGCGACTGATTTGCCCGATAGCTTGCTCTGCGTGCGGACCGCATTGGAGCGCGCGGTTCCGCATGGCCGCACGGTCGGCCGCGGAATCTCGCGCGACAAGGGCGCGTGGGGCGAGCCACCAGCCGCAACAGTTTCCGCATGGTCGACGCTCGACGCCGGCTTTAGACGCATCACGGAAAAGTATCCGCGCCTCGCCAAGGCCAACACGGCAAACCATCTCGGCACGCTCGGCACCGGCAACCATTTCCTCGAAGTGTGCCTGGACCAAGCGAACCGCGTCTGGGTGATGTTGCATTCGGGCAGCCGCGGCGTCGGCAACGCGATTGGCTCGCACTTCATTGAGCTTGCAAAAGCCGACATGAAGCGCTGGTACATCAACGTGCCGGACCAGGACCTCGCGTATTTCCCTGAAGGCACAGATCACTTCGACGATTATGTCGAGGCGGTCGAGTGGGCGCAGACGTTTGCGATGATGAACCGTCAGGTGATGATGGAACACGCCATCGCGGCATTGCGCACGGCGATCCCGAAACCGTTTGAAGCGCATCTGGAAGCGGTGAACTGTCACCACAACTATGTGGCGCGCGAACATCACTTCGGCGACAACGTGTTCGTAACCCGCAAGGGTGCGGTGCGGGCGGCGGCCGGCGTGATGGGCATCATTCCCGGATCGATGGGCGCGAAATCGTTCATCGTCCGCGGCAAGGGCAACGTCGAAAGTTTCTGCTCGTGCTCGCACGGTGCCGGACGCGTGATGTCGCGCACGCAAGCCAAAAAGCAGTTCACGCTCGCCGACCACGCGCGCGATACTGCCGGGGTCGAATGCCGCAAGGATGCCGACGTGATCGACGAAACGCCGAAGGCATACAAGGACATTGACGCTGTTATGGCGGCTCAAGCCGACCTCGTCGAGATCGTTCATACGTTGCGGCAGGTCGTGTGTGTGAAAGGGTAGTTTCGTGTTGGTTTTAGACGGCAGCTTCGGCGAGGGCGGTGGGCAGATCGTGCGCACCGCCCTCACATTGTCGATGATCACCGGCACGCCGTTCCGGATCGAGAACGTGCGCGCCAACCGTAAAAAGCCAGGCCTGCTGCGCCAGCATTTGACGTGTGTAACGGCGGCGAAAGCAATCACCCACGCTAAAGTGACGGGCGCAGACTTGGGCAGCGCTGCCTTCACATTCACACCAGGTCACATCCGCGGCGGAGGCTATGACCTCGCGATTGGATCGGCTGGATCGACAGCGCTGGTGTTTCAAACCATCTTCCCGGCATTGCTATGCGCGAACGAGCCGTCGCATGTCACACTGTCGGGCGGCACGCATAACAAAAGCGCGCCGACGTTCGACTATCTTGACCACGTGTTCCTGCCGCTTGTGCGGCGCATGGGGGCTTCCGCCGAAATCACCATGCATAAGGCCGGGTTCTATCCGGCGGGCGGCGGATCTTGGCATGCGGACATCAACCCGGCACAAAAGCTGACGCCGCTGGTGCTCGAAGAGGCCGGCGCTCTGAAACGGCGCGCCATCGTCGCGGACGTTGCCAATATCGGCATCGACGTTGCTAAGCGCGAAGCCAAGATGGCGGCCGGATTGATGTCATGGCCCGGTGACACCATGCAGTGGCGGACCGTGAAGGCCGAAGGTCAGGGAAACGTCATCGCGATATACATCGAGCACGAAAACATCTGCGAAATCTTCACCGGATTTGGTGCGCGCAATGTTTCAGCCGAAGCCGTTGCCGCGCAAGCGGCTGATGAGGCGCGCAGCTACATCGCTTGCGGCGCACCTGTTGGCCCGCATCTCGCCGACCAGCTGCTGTTGCCAATGGCGCTTGCGAGCGGCGGCAGCTTCTCCACGTGCGTGCCGACCGGGCACACGCGCACCAATGCAGCTGTGATCGAGAAGTTCTTACCAGTCGAGATAGGTATTGAGCCGGACGGCCACAAGAGCTGGCGCGTGTCCATCACATCATAAAGCGGTACATCGCTTGAAGGCTGTACCATTGCGACCAGACCATACGTCGCCCACCCTCACGACGTTGGTCTGATACGGCTTGAGACCAATCCCATCGGCCGAACAAGACCTCTGCGGACCTGAACGCTGCACGTTGGTCCGTTCCGCATCACGGGTGCATGCAGTTATCCTTTTCATCGAAGAGTGGCGCTGCATTGGGCCCCGGCCTAGTCGAGGCGCCGTCCATTTCGACGGTGGCGGTGGTTCCGACTAATTCGCAACCGCGCTAACCGAAGTCAGTGAGGTGGCGCATGGCTCAAATGGCCCGACGTGATTGTCCCTCCACCCGATGCCCCGGAGTGCCTTGCCGCAGTTGGCCCGCTGGACCAACTGCGGACCACACCGAGCTGAGCCCCCTCAAAGGGCACGGGTCAATGCACCCCCAGGACCCATCCCCAATTCACCGCGGCTAAGGCTGCGCGTTCCTCAAGCAGAAGCGTCCTCATTTAGGAGTACTTCACATGGCAGCCTTCACACTCAACATCGCCGACCTGCAATTCGTGCTTCGCCAGATCAAGATCTCGGAAGCCAACTCGACCGCACATGCAGGTGCCAATGCTGTAGACCTGCGTGACGTGTACGTCGATGCTCTTGGAAACGTCGTTGCAGCTGGAACGCCGGGTGCAGTGCTCGCCATTCCCGACCCTCACGTTCCCAACGGCCTGCGCACCGTAGACGGCTCCTATAACAACATCGTGCCCGGCCGTGAGACGTGGGGCGCGGCCGATCAAGCGATGCCGCACATGCTGACCCCGAACTACCTGAACGATACGGATGGCGACAGCTTCGATCCCGATGGTCCTGGTCCACAGGGTCCGCTTGTGAACGGAAACTACGGTGGAAGCGGAAGTATAACCGACGCCGATCCACGGACGATTTCTAACTTAATCGTCGATATGAGTTTCAATAACCCGGCCGCCATCGTTGCGGCGTTGACGTTTGCCGGATCAACGGCAATTTACGGACCTGCAGGCGATCTGGTCCAAATCCAACAGGGCTTCACGGCGCTGATGGCCGTCCTCAATAATGCAGGCGCAACGCCGGCAGACAAGCTTGCGGCACAGACAACGTTCGACACTCTCATCGCGTCCAAAGGCGTAGAGTCAACCAACGGATCGATTATTATTCCGAATGTCGCGCCGGACGAAGGACTTTCGGCACCGCTTAATGCGTGGATGACGTTCTTTGGTCAGTTCTTCGATCACGGCCTCGACCTCATCGGCAAGGGTGGCAACGGCACAGTCTATGTTCCGCTGGCGGCCGACGATCCGCTTGTGACGCACGGTGTCGATGGTATCCTCGGCAACGGAGACGAAGTGCCAGCGTCACAGCAGTTCATGGCCGTGACACGTTCAACGCCGAACAACGGCTCGCAGACCAACACCACTACGCCGTTTGTCGATCAAAACCAGACCTATACATCGAGCGCGTCACATCAAGTCTTCCTGCGTGAATATGCAATGGTCTCAGGACAACCTGTAGCAACCGGCAAGCTGCTCGACGGATCGGCCAATGGGCTGCCAACCTGGGGCGACGTCAAAGCTCAAGCCGGATTGTTCCTCGGAATTGAACTGACGGACCTCGATGTTGGCAATATTCCCGTGCTGCTTGTCGATGCGTATGGAGAATTCGTGCGCGGCCCAAATGGCTTGCCGCAAATTCTGGCGGCCTTTACGCCGGACGGGCAGCCAATCTACGTTGAAGGCAGTCTGGCCAATCCGGTCAATCCGTCAGCCATCCAGTTGCCGGTTGGCACCGAGATTATGGGCGCCAACAACACGGTCAACATAATCACTGCTGGCGAGACAGTATCGGCCGCGCGCACCGGCCACGCCTTCCTCGACGACATCGCACACAACGCCGCGCCGGTGGTGGTTGGCGGCGCACTTGTTGCCGATAGTGATAGCACCACAGGAAACGCCGTTGCGACGGACACGTTGACCGGGCGCAAACTCGAATACGACGATGAACTTCTCGACCGCCATTACATCACCGGCGACGGCCGCGGCAACGAGAACATCGGCTTGACCACAGTCCATCACGTCTTCCATTCCGAGCACAACCGCCAGGTGGAAGCGCAGAAGCTATCGATTTTGCAAAGCGGCGACCTCAACTTCATCAACGAATGGCTGGCCGTCGATGTGGCGGCGGTCCCGACAACACCCGGCCAAATTGCCGGTCTTGTGTGGGACGGCGAACGCCTGTTCCAGGCAGCACGCTTCGCGACAGAAATGCAATATCAGCATCTCGTGTTTGAAGAATTCGCCCGCAAGATCCAGCCTGCGATCGACCCGTTCGTCTTCAACGCGGTAACGGACATCAACCCGGCCATCTTCGCCGAGTTTGCCAACACGGTCTATCGCTTCGGTCACTCGATGTTGACCGATAACATGCCGCGGCTAAACGGCAACGGCGTGGCGTTCGACACCGATGTCGGCCTGGTTGAAGCATTCCTCAATCCGGTTCTCTTCGACCACAACGGGACGATTTCACACGATGAAGCCGCAGCCTCGATTATCCGCGGCATGACCATTGAACGCGGCAACGAAATCGACGAGTTCGTCGTCAATGCGCTGCGCAACAATTTGCTCGGACTGCCTCTCGACCTCGCCGCAATCAACATTGCGCGCGGCCGCGACACCGGCACGCCGACACTCAACGATGCGCGTCAACAGCTCTACGCCGCCAGCGGCTCCACATTCCTGAAACCCTATGAGAGCTGGGTCGAATTTGCAGCCAACATCAAGAATCCGGCATCTGTGATAAACTTCATCGCAGCCTACGGATTGCACACCTCCATCGTCAACGCCGACACGCTCGCCGAAAAGCGCGAGGCAGCAACGCTTCTCGTTTTCGGTGGCGCTGGCGAACCGTCCGACCGCAATGAGTTCCTAACGGCAACCGGCGGATGGACCGCAGCCAATAGCGGCCTCAACGGTATCGATTTGTGGATCGGCGGACTTGCCGAAAAGAAAATGCCGTTTGGCGGCATGCTTGGCTCAACATTCAACGCCGTATTTGAAGCGCAGCTTGAGAACTTGCAAGACGGCGACCGCTTCTATTACCTCACCCGGACGCAAGGGCAGAACTTCCTCAACGCACTGGAACAGAACTCATTTGCCAAAATGATCATGGCGAATACCGGCCTCGCCGACCCAGGCGCGGACGGCATACGCGGCACGGCCGACGACATCATTACGCGCCATATCGGCGTCGATGTGTTTGCCAACTACGACTTCGTACTTGAGGTCGATGTTAACAATCAAGCCGACTACGATCCCGGCGATATCAGTCTCACCGGCAAGGATCCTACCGGCAACGACGAGACACTTGAGGCGCTTGGCCTCGGCAAGGTGATCCGCAACAACCCTGGAACTACCGGACCTGACAGCAACTACATCCGCGTCTTCGGCGGCGAACATATGGTTGTTGGCGGAACAAGCGGTAACGACACCATCATCACCGACTTTGGCGATGACGGCATCTGGGGAGATATGGGCGATGACCGCATCGAATCGGGCGCGGGCGTCGATCTCGTCAACGGCGGCGCCGGCAACGATATCATTACCGATAGCGGCGATACCGGCGACTTCCTTAAAGGTGACGAAGGCGACGACGTCATCGCCAATTCGAATGGCCTCGATATTCTGATGGGCGGCAGCGGCAAGGATGTCTTCTTCGTTGGCGTCGATGATACAGAAGTGTTTGCCGGCGAAGGTGACGACTTCGTGCTTGGCGGCGACGGTGTCGACTTCCTGCTCGGCAACGAAGGTAACGACTGGATGGAGGCCGGCAAGGGCTTTGATACCACCGCTGGCGACAACTCCGAATTGTTCTTCAATTCAGCCATCAAAGGCCATGACGTGATGTTCGCCGGATCGGACGAGCATGATTTCGACTCTGAATCCGGCGACGACATCATGGTCCAAGGCGAAAGCGTGATGCGCAACGAAGGGATGTTTGGTTTTGACTGGTCGATCTACAAGGGATCGAATGTACCCGCCGACGCTGACCTGCGTATCCCGATCTTCACGACAGACCAAGCAGATGTCCTGCGCAACCGATTTGACAAGGTTGAAGCGTTGTCCGGCTGGAACCGCGATGACGTACTGCGCGGCGATGACCGGGTGACAAACCCCGACGGCAGTTCTGCCGAAGGCGTATTCTTTAACGACGAGTTGACACAAGCGGGCGTCGACCGGATTGAGGGCCTGCGCGCGCTCCTCGGCAACCTGATAGCGGCGGCACCAGTTGGACCGAACGTCAATCTGGAAAACGTCAAAGCCTTTGATGCCGGCAACATTCTGCTCGGCGGCGCGGGCGACGATCTGCTCCAAGGCAATGGTGGCGACGACGTTCTGGATGGCGACGCGTGGCTGAACGTGCGCATCAGGATAACCAGTGCTGGAAACGAAAACACGGCTGCCAACCAGATCGCGACGGTCGACAGTTTGAAGCATGTCTTTACTGCAACCCAGAACCCCGCATGGGCTGGGAAGTCTCTGTATGAACTTCTTATTGCGCGAACAATCGTACCGAACCAACTTCATATCGTTCGCGAACTCTCAACGCAGGGTGTCGATATAAACGACCGCGACGTTGCACTTTTCAACGATGTGCGTGCCAACTACACGATCACCCGCAACACCGATGGCACGACGACGGTAACCCACAATACCGTCGGCGCAATCATCGATCCGCGGACCGGACGCAACATCGTATCGGACGGCACGGACACACTGCGCAACATTGAGTCCGCCCGCTTCTTTGACGGTGTTGAAGTTTCCTTCGGCAACCGCGCACCTACCGGCGTTCCGGCAATTACCGGCACCGAGAATATTCTGACGGCCAACCGCTCCGGTATCGCCGATGCTGATGGGCTGCCGGGTGCAGCTGGCTTCAGCTACGTCTGGCAACGTTCAGCCAACGGCGTGAATAACTGGGCAAATGTCGGCACAGGGGTGACCTTCGATACCGGCACAAACCAGGACTTCCACAGGGTCATCGTCAACTATACCGACAATACCGGCCGGGCCGAATCGGTTACGTCCGTAATGACCGCCAGGGTAGGCACGATTGCGGCGAACAATCCGCTCAACGGCAACGCCGGCATCAATCTTCTGAATGGACGCAACGGCAGCGATCTACTGGTTGGTGGCGTTGGCAACGACATCCTGAACGCTGGCGGTGACAACGATACACTGGATGGCGGCGTTGGCAACGATGCCTTGAACGGCGGCGGCGGTAACGACACAGCAACCTACCTCGGCGCAACAGGCTCCGTAACCGTCAATCTCGCGGCTGGCAGCGCCACAGGCGCAGCCGGCACCGACACGCTGAACTCGGTTGAAAATGTCATCGGCAGCAGCTTCGCCGACAGCATCACGGGCGACGCAAATGTCAACGTGCTCTCGGGCGGCGCAGGCAATGATACGCTCAGCGGCGGCGGCGGCGCGGACAATCTCTACGGCGGCTCCGGAAGCGATGCTTTGATTGTTGACAATGTGGGCGACGGCGTTTTCGAGGTTGCGGGCGGTGGAACCAACGACTTCGTTTATACGACAGTCAGTTATACGCTAGGCGCCGGACAGGAAATCGAAGGATTTTCGATTCGGCAACAGGCCTCGACAAATGCAATGAATCTTACCGGCAACGAGTTCCGCCAAGTGATGCGCGGCAACGACGGCGTCAATACGATCCTAGGTGGCGGAGGTAACGACAGTCTTTATGGATATGGAGGTGGCGATATTCTGGAGAGCCACGCTGGCAACGATCATTTGTTCGGCGGTGCCGGGGTCGACTACTTCCAGTTCCGCCAAGCGCAGAGCGCGACGTCGGGAATTGATCGTATCTATGATTTTACGGTTGCCGACTTCATCCGCATTGACGCGACGGCGGTCAACGCCGACACCGCACTGGCAGCTGCCGCCTTCGTGCTTGGCACAGCGGCGCTCGACAACAACGACCGTGTCCTGTATGATCGGACCACCGGCGCGGTGTACTTCGATGCCGACGGCACGGGCGCTCAAACCAAGTGGCTATTTGCCGTCCTAGATTCTAAACCTGAAATTACGGCTGCTGATTTCCGGCTGTTCTGATCGCCTTACCGGCATCAGAATGAGAAGTAGTAATGGCACGCGCCGCTTCAAATGCGGCGCGTGTGTGCATTTGGTGCTACCAATCCATAAATTCCCTCGGCCGAAGCGGCCCGCGACAGGGCACCCGGGATGACGCCATCTTGGCGCACGCTCAGAACAACACGATATCCTCTGACGTTACGACCGGTTTGTTATCGAGGACCACGAACAGAATTTTTGCGACAGCCCCGTTACCATCGGCGTCGAACCACATTGAGCCGGTCGAAGCATCATAGATTACATGGTCTGACGCATCGAGAGCGGTGGTGCCTAAGGCGAACTCGGTGGATAAAAGCCCACGCTCCGCCGCCACGGAGATCGCGTCGATCTTTATGTAGTCGGCGGCGGCAAAATCATAAATCCGGTCAATGCCGGAGGCGGCGCCTAACTGCGACTGGCGGAATTGGAAGCGGTCAACGCCCGCCCCGCCAAACAGCGCATCGTTACCCGCTTGACTTTCAAGCGTGTCGTTGCCGCCATAGCCATAGAGGCTATCGTTCCCGCCTCCAGCAAGGATGGTGTTGTTGCCATTGTTTCCGCGAATGACTTGCCTGAACGCGTTGCCCGTCAGGCTGACCGGATTGGTGCCCGCCTGGGGATTGGCCGAAAGCCCCTCGATCTCTTGTCCTGCAGCCAAAGCATAATTTGTAGTTGTATAGACGTAGTCGTTCGTTCCGCCACCAACGACTTCAAACACTTTGTCGGCGCTGGTGTTGACCACCATTTTATCGTCGCCGGAGCCGCCGTACAAGAAGTCGGCTCCATCGCCGCCGTTTAATAGGTCGCCGCTGCCGCCACCGTAAATGGTATCGCTGCCACCTTGACCGAATAGGTAGTTCGCAAGGCTGTCGCCGGCCACCTCATCATTGCCGGCCCCACCGGACAAGCCTTCGATACCGGCGTATGTATCACCGGCGGCGGCCGCGCCGGAGTTTAGCGCGGGGTTATCGAGACGAATTATCAGATCGCCATAGTTGGCATCATCGTAGCGCGCATAGTCGATAGCTGCGTCGTCGCCACCAATGTGCCTGTCCGCACCAAGGCCGCCCCAAAGGTTGTCGGCACCCGCGCCCCCCGACAGCTGGTTTGCGCCATTATTGCCGGCAATATTGTCGTTGCCATTGCCGAGTGTAACATTCTCGATGTCTGTATAGTTATCAGTGCCGGTCTTCGCGTTCGAGAAAGTTCCGTTGCCGCCCGCGCCGAGCGTGATCGTTACGTTGCCGGTTGCATCTGACCAATCGGCCGTATCAGAACCGTCACCTCCTTTAAGCGTGTCATTGCCAAAGCCGCCACTTAAAGTGTCATCGCCAGCGCCACCATCAAGAATGTCTTCCATAGTCGTTGCCGCCCGCACGATTGTCACCGTTGGCGGCGTGCCTGCGCCTGCGGCAATGGCCGGCGCATCGCCTCCGTGCGCATCAATTACCGATCCATCGGCCATAACTTGCCAATTCAGTTTCAAATCCGGCGTATTGGCAGGATCTCTCAGCGCTACAGTGGCGGTCGCGCGGACTTCGTCAGACGTAAGCGCGCGCGTATAGATACGAACATCACCTATAGCTCCGCCAACGTGATCGAGTGTTACAGCCCCGGCTCCACTGCCGAGGCTTTGTCCCGTCTTCAGATTTGTGCCCGATTTCACGAGGCCGCCGTCAAGGTAGTGGGCAAAAGTTCCGGTTGTGTTGTCCCAGGTGAATGAAACGCGATGGCCAATGCCATTACCAAGTTGCGCCACCGAAATATCCGAATAGGTCCACGACCCGCCAACTGAAATCCAAAGCCCCGGCGCACCGGTGTTGGAGGGATCAAGCAACAGGCTGACACCTGGGAAGTCCAAGAACCACTGTCCTACAGGAGCTGTCAGAAAGTTGACTTCAAATTCCAGCGTCAGCGCAGTCGTTGGCAAGCCCGTCAGGTTGGTTTGCTGTACCGATTGGCCTGTAGCACCATTGGCATTCAGTGTCAGGCCTCGGATCACCGGATCGCCCGCCAGGCCACCATCACCGGTCAATATGTCGTTACCGGCGCCGCCGTATAGCTGGTCGCTGCCGCGGCCTCCAATGATCGTGTCATTGTCTGGCCCGAGCACCGGGGGGGCCGTCGAGCGGACCGTAGCACCGTTGACGATGGCCAGATCGGTATTGATTAGCGCCGGATCGACCACCACACCTTCGGGGGGCGTACCGAAGACATTGAGTTCGGCGATGTGCAGGAAGTTCGTGATCTGGTTTATGCGGACTGCACTCGCCGTGGTTTCCTGCGCCAGCGAAATGTTGATAGTTTGACCGCTTCCTGCACCAGAGATTGCAACGGATGTAGAGATGACGTTGCCGCCGCCATCCAATAGCGATACCGTCGCTCCATTCAGGCGATCGCCCCAAGACGGCCTGTTGATGATCTGGACGAAGCTGACTGCAAGGGGCTGATCGAAGTTCATCTGCAGCCATTCATTGCCGCCGTTCAATGTGTGATTAAATGTTGCGGTGCTGTTGTCGAAGACATTCGCTGGCCCGCTCGACTGGTCATAGCTCGAACTCTGAGTGAGCGTGAACGTATTGGCCGGCAGCAGACTCGTCAGATCGACGGCTGGGTTGACGACCGCAACATCGGTGACGGCCGCCGTGTCGCCAGTCTTCACTTGCCAGTTATGCACAAGCCCTTGCTCGGCACCTGTCAGTGCAACGAATGCGCTATTGCTGATTTCACCCTCTGTCCGCGAAACATTGAACAGGCGCAAATCGCCCAACACACCTTGAAATACCTGCGCTGTGTCGAACCCGCCCGCCGTCGCGTCCTGCTCCTGACCGAATACGAGTGTTCCGCCGGTTTTGATGTTTGCACCAATGGCCGCGGTGTAGATTCCCGCATGAGCCCCCGCGCCGTCGATGTAAAGACCGACTGCTCCGGTTGACTTGTCCCAAGTCAGCGATAACCGGTGCGGTTCGCCATCCAGCAGGCTTGCCATCAAAACGCCGGTGTCGTAGGCGGCCGCGTTGGCGATAGTGAGCTTGAGAGTGCCTGAACCTTCAAGCAGGAACTGGTTGTCGTTGCCGCTGACGTTGTATGAAGCAAATGCGGTCAGACTGGACGGCGCACCAGCAAGCTTGACCATCTGTTCAAAGGTAAATTGGCTGCCCGACAACGCCGTTATTCCCGTCGCTGCCAAGTATTGGTTGCGCGCCACCGTCCCCAAATTCATTTCAACACCGATGAAGTCGCGGGGATTGGCGATCACAACAGGTGCGAGGTCTGTGTTGCCATAGATCCGGTCGTTACCGTCGTTGCCGCGCAGCGTATTGCCGGTGGTGTTGCCAAACACGATATCATCGCCGTAGCCGCCGATGGCATTTTCCACCACAGCGCCGTAGGCAATGCCGATCGACATTTCCTGCCCGCCGGCATTTGAATACCCGCCTTCCGTCAAATCGATCTGAGCGTCTTGGATGTATTTGGAAAGATCGAGCGTATCACTGCCGCCAGCGTCCCAAATGGTAACAGGGGCGACCTTGCCCTCTTGCGCCATCATGTCATCGAAATTGAGCGACAAGCGGTCTGTGATGTTGGAATTGAAACCGTAGACGGTGTCGCCCGTCCGCGTTGTCATATCGGCGCCGTAGTAGTAGTGGATGGCCGCCACGTCGTTGACCATCGGCGTTCCCGCATCGGCTGTCCAAGTAACCTCCGCGTCGCCATTGGAGTTGTACGACATGACCGTATAGACGTTGTTCTCCTGAAGATAGTTGAGACCGTTGTACAAGGGTCCCGGATATGATCCGGAGTGGGAAAAGCCGAGCGTGTGGCCGACCTCATGCAGCATCCAGTAGGCGAAGTAAAAATTGCCCACGGTCCAATCGCGCGTCTCAGGTGGATTGAGATCGAAGTTGTATATCCAGACGTCTCCGTCGGTGCCAAGCCCCGCGGGTGCGCCGCCTGCCGTGTTGATCAGCGTGGAGTTAAAGAAGCGCATGTCTGAATTGGCGTCAGTGCCCGCTTCAACAAAATTGAGCGGAACGAGATCGTCCCAAAGTCCAACAGCAAGCCGCGCCGACGTGGCCTGTGCGGCCGAAAACGAGCGCAGCGTGCCGTAGCGGCCGGTGCCAATGTAGTCTACCGGCTCATCGGGCGTATTTGGATCGGTATCGACCACAGGAAAGCTGTACGTGATTGTTGGATAACCGGAAGCAAAGGCTGGCCGCCAATAGCTATAGTTTGCAATCGTATCAACCGCTTGATCTGTCGTGTAGTTGACGAGCGTGTTGCCGGTGGCGGCAAGTGCCGTGGCAGCGATGCGGGCTTCGTAGATTTCACGCGGCGTCAGATCGGCTAAGGGCATGTGAATTCCTAATTGTTTGGCATCGGAAGCGCTCGCGAAACGCCATTGTTTGCGCGCTATGTCGGCGTTTTCTGCCACGACGGTCGCGAGCCAAATTGGCAATGACGCGTCATGCTCGTGACCACCGTTAGAATCGCCGCCATCATGTCCGGCTATCAGCCCCTCCCCACGAAGGTAAACCGCACGCGACCGGTTGCGTATGGTCAATAAATCGCTAACGGCGAGCGCAGCATTCCCCTATCGGTTCGCGCCCTCTGGTACTAGTAGCCGTGTGCTAAAATAGATTTACTGTTGCTGATTGCATTCGCGCTAAGGCGGCCGTGCAATTGCTACAATTTTGACAGCAAATCGCGCGCTGCCAATCCCCAAGGCACATAGGGCATCCGGGGGCTAAATGTGGCCGTTGGCAAGCCGGAACGAGGAAAGCTTTGCTGGCAAGCTAGGTATGGGTATCAACAATGGGCTATTGCTGAAGCACATAGGTGCCGAGCGTGACGCATACCGGAGTAAGGCCTTTTGCATGAGCCCCCATCGGGGACTGCGGGATTTCGAACCCCGAGCACGCTTCGAGCTATGCCCCCCAAATTAAGACAGGCCACCAACAGCCATCTTTGCGGGGAGATACGCTTAGCCTTTTCTAGTGCTCTCGACGTCACCACAGGGGTTCATCGAAGCGGACCAAGTTTCGGAAGATCCATTTATAGATCGGCATATTCTCACTGAGCCGGCTGGCGCCCTTGACCGAAACCGCCCTTCGACCGGCTGCCGGAAAATGCCCCTAGGCAACCGTTGGGCAACGGCATATCCACCTTAGCTTTACCTTAGTTAGCGGACACTTTAACATCATTGCAGAGCTATTCGCTGAAGCGCGACTTCGGGAAGCGGAGGCGACGTGCCAAACGTTCCATACGACTGACATCGCTGAGAACTGTATCCACGATAGGAGAATACGACGATGGTGGTCGAAAAGCTACCGTCGGCTCGCGCGCTTAGGTCTGATGCCATTGATGCCGCCACGATCGACATGGCGACCCGAAAGGCGATGTATGCCTTGTTCGAACGCTACTACATGTCCTCGTCCTTCGAGCGCTTTGAAAAAGATCTGGCGGGCAAGGATACGGTGTTCCTGATCCATAACGATCAGGGCGTCTTGTGCGGCTTTTCAACACTCGCCGTTTCAACGGCCCAGTTTGACGGCGCCCCCATCAGAGTTGCGTTTTCCGGTGACACGGTGATCGATCCGGCTTTTTGGGGCTCGCAGGCTTTCGCGTACCGCTGGATTCGCCATATCGGCACCTTGGCATCGCAACGCCCGGAGTTGCCGCTCTATTGGCTGCTTACCGTCAAAGGGCATCGGACATATCGCTATCTGCCAGCCTTCGGTCTTCGCTTCGTTCCGGATTGGCGCACTTCAGTTGCCAGCGTATCAGCGGAAAAACTTATCGCGTTGAGAGACGCACTCGCACGCCAGAAATTCGGCAGCGCATACGCCCCTGAAACCGGCGTCGTTTCTTATGCCCAGTCGCAAGGCCATCTTGTCCCGGAACTCGCCGGTATTCCACCGCGACAGTTGCAGCGGCCCGATGTCCGCTTCTTTCTTGAACGCAATCCGGGATACGCGCACGGCGACGAGCTCGTCTGCTTGTGCGAATTGTCTGCCGCCAATATGCGCCCGTTGACTCGGCGGCTGTTCCTTGACGGCGCTAAAAGATGAATGGATGGGCGAAGATCATAACGGCGGCCCGGCAACCGGCTGATGAATTCCAACTCGCTTTGCGCAATCCGCGGCAACATCAAGTGCAGCTGCTGCACTCTATCGTCGGTCGCAACCGAAACACCGCATTCGGCCGCACACACAACTTTTCCGGCATCGGCAGTCTTGCGGACTTTCATGGGGCGGTGCCTATCCAGACCTACGAGGACGTGCGGGGATTGATCGCGCGCTCCGCCGACAACGAACCGCAACTCTTAACCACCGATCCTATTGTTGTTTTCGAGGAAACCGGCGGCACGGCCTCTGGCAGAAAGTTGATCCCGCACACGGCCGCCAGCCTCGCGAGCTTCCGCTCAGCTATTCTGCCGTGGCTCCTTGATCTGACGCAGCGGCGGCCCGGCGTTATGAAAGGCAAAAGCTACGTTGCGATCAGTCCGGCAACGCGCCGCCCGGCCACCACACGGGGTGGCTACTCCATCGGTCTTGCATCGGATGCCGCCTATCTGGGCGAGGATCTTGGGGAGGCCTTCGCGTCAATCCTCGCCGTTCCCCCAGACGTTGCACAGCTGGAGAATGTCGACGTGTGGCGGCTCGCAACGCTCGTCCATCTCATCGAATGTGAAGACTTAAGCTTCGTGTCCATCTGGAGCCCGACGTTCTTCCTGGATTTGATCGCTGCAGTGCCAGCGCTTGCGTCGCAGATTTTTCCGTGCCTCACCCAGACTGCGCGGAACCGCTTCGACCGCGCACTTGAAGGGACGACCATTCAAACCGCTATTCTTTGGCCGAAGCTCGATACAATTTCCTGCTGGTGCGATGGCAGTTCGCGGGTCTTTGCGGACCGTCTTGCCGCGCTTTGTCCGCACGCGGTGCTGGAAGCTAAAGGTCTGTTGGCGACGGAGGCCGCGATCACCATACCGCGCGGCGGCAACATCGGCTGCGTGCCGGCGTTGACAAGTACCGTTATCGAATTCATCGACCGCAACGGCGCATCGCATCTGGCCGACGAACTGAACACCGGCGCATCTTACCGCGTCGTCATAACCACAACGGGCGGATTGTACCGCTATGATATCGGCGACCAGGTGCGTTGTATCGCATACGATGGCACAACGCCGAGATTGCTGTTCGAGGGCCGTGCTTCGCTGACGAGCGACTTGGTGGGAGAGAAGCTCGACGAAGCATTCGTGGCGGCGGCCCTCAGCTGCGTGTCATGTCCGGCCGTGCTCGTTCCGGAATGTTTGCCAAAGCCGCACTACCAAGTGTGGCTGGACGGCTCAGGACATTGCGACGGCACATTGCAGACCTATGCGAACCTGATTGAGAAGCGCCTCCGCGCAAACCCGCAATACGCCTATGCGCGAGACCTTGGTCAGCTTGGTCCGCTTGTATTTGTTGAAGTGCCAGGTCTTGTTGCGACGCGCAACGCATGTCACACCCAAGCGGGTGGAAGGCTGGCTGATGGCAAACACACGGCGTTGATGCTGCCCCGCGATGCAAGCCGCGAAGCCACATAGCCTCGTCATTCGCCGCGTCCGGCAGGAAGCCTATTGCACTTAGTGGGCGCGAATTTATGATGTTTGCGGATGGTGCGGCCAGGAAGAACGAATGAAGATCTATTTGATCTCCCCAAAGGGGCCGCTCTATCGCAGCCGAGGCGGCATTTTTAAAAAGTCGTTGCGCTATCAGCCGCTGACGTTGACCACGCTCGCGGCACTTGCGCCTTCCGAACTCGCGATCGATATTCAACTGATCGACGAAGGCACCGCAGACGTTCCGCTCGATATTGATGCAGACCTGATTGGCCTGACCGTTCTGACCGGCAGCTCATCGCGCGCCTACGAACTTTCCGCCCATTTCCGCGCGCGCGGCATTAAGACGGTGTTGGGCGGGCCGCACGTCACGTTAATGCCGCAAGAAGCGCAGCGCCACGCCGACGCGATCTGCGTGGGATACGCTGAGCGAAGCTGGCCGCAACTTTTGCGAGACTTCTCCTCTGGCGCGCTGAAGCCGCGGTACGATCAAGGCGCGGACTTCGTGCTAGACAATTTGCCGTTTGCGCGCCGCGATCTGCTCGATGGCCGCAATTATCTGACCCAAGCGGTGTTCGAGGCAACGCGGGCCTGCGCCCATGATTGCGAATTTTGCGTGTCGCCGTCAGCGTGGGGCCGCAAGCAGTTTCAAAAACCCGTCAACCATGTGGTGGAAGATATCCGCCGCGTCGGCAAACGGAAGATCCTGTTCATCGATCTCAATCTGATATCCGACCGCAATTACGCACGTGAGCTGTTTGAAGCGCTGATACCGCTTAAGGTCCGCTGGTTCGGCTTGTCGACGAGCCTCATTGGCCGCGATCATGCGCTGATGGAGCTCATGGCGCGCAGCGGGTGCTCAGGGCTGTTGATCGGCTTTGAGACGATGACCAAGGGCGGGCTCGGCGCCATCAACAAGCGCTTCAACGACCCAGTCCAATACGCCAACCTGATCGCGGATTTGCATCGCTTGAAAATCGCCGTGCAGGGCTGCTTCGTGTTCGGCAACGATAGCGATGACATGGACGTGTTCGACAACACGGCCGATTTCGTCAATGCAACCGGCATTGATCTGCCGCGCTTTGCGATTCTGACGCCGTTTCCCGGCACGCCGCTCCACAACCGGCTGGACCGCGAAGGCCGCATTCTTTCCAAGAACTGGGAGCTCTACGACGGCCAGCACGTCGTGTTTCAGCCGCGCACCATGACACCGCAGCAGCTGTTGGACGGTCATGTGCGCGCCTGGAAGAAAGCTTACAAATTTTCTTCCATTGCCGAGCGGCTGTCCAAGTCGCGCATCGACCTGCCGCTCGCGATCACGGCAAACTTCGGATATCGCTTTTACGCCCATCACTTGCACTCGCACTACACCTGCGACTGGCCTCAGCTGCAGGATGAGGCCGCCTGATGCATTTGACGTTTGTGCACCCGGCTATCGGACGCAAACCGGGCACGCAGTATATGCGTTCCTGGCAGATGGAGCCATTGCCGGTTGCGGCGCTCGCCGGATTGACGCCGCCGGACGTCGCGATCTCGTTCTTTGATGATCGCATGGAGGCCATCGCCTACGATATTCCAACCGATCTTGTCGCCATACCGGTCGAGACCTATACCGCCAAGCGCGCCTATCAGA
Organism: Hyphomicrobium sp.; assembly: GCA_013141015.1. GTDB lineage: Bacteria > Pseudomonadota > Alphaproteobacteria > Rhizobiales > Hyphomicrobiaceae > Hyphomicrobium_B. The sequence continues at coordinate 71,966 of JABFRT010000053.1, forward strand.
TTGCATCGGAATTCCGCAAGCGCCGCGTGCCGGTTGTCATGGGCGGCTTCCACGCGACGCTCGCACCCGACGAGGTGGCGCGCTATGCCGAAGCCGTTGTAGTTGGCGAAGCCGAAGACCTCTGGCCGCTCGTGATCGAGGATGCGCGCTCGGGGCGCCTCAAGCCCTTATATAAATCGGATACGCAGCCCGACCTTGCATCGATCCGATACGACCGTCGGCTGTTTCGCGGCAAGAATTATCTACCCATCCGCCTGGTTGAGACCGGTCGCGGCTGCAAATTCCCGTGCGATTTTTGCGCGATCCAAAGTTTCTTTGAGCGCACCGCGCGCCACCGGCCTATCGATGCCATCCGATCAGAACTTCAAAGCCTGAAGGCCGGTGCCAAAGTCTTTTTCTTCGTCGATGACAATTTCGCAGCCGACATCAAATTCGCGTCTGAACTGGCTGATGCCATCGCACCGCTCAAGATCCGCTGGATTACGCAAATGAGCATCAATGCGGCCCATGATGAAGCGTTCCTCGCGCGCTTGGCCGCGGCCGGGTGCGTCGGCGTGCTGATCGGCTTTGAAAGCCTGGACGAGACGGTCCTGCGCTCGATGCGCAAATCATTCAACACGATGAAGGGCGGCTATCCTGCGGCCCTCGCCAACCTGCGCCGCCACGGCATTCGCGTCTATGGCACGTTTGTGTTCGGCTATGGAGAAACGCGCGAGGACGCCTTTGCAGAGGCCGCCGCGTTCGCTATCGACAACCGCTTTTACATCGCAGCGTTCAACCATCTGACGCCGTTCCCCGGCACGCCGCTGTATCGCCGGCTGCAGCTTGAGAACCGCTTGCTCTATGACGATTGGTGGCTGGATGCGCGCTACAAGTACAACGATCTGCCGTTCCGGCCGCAGGGCGCAGAGCCGGACGACATCCGCCGCGGCTGCCTTTCCGCCCGCGCCACCTTCTACAGCTGGCGCAGCATAGCGTTGCGCATGCTCGACCGCGTCAATCGCAACGATAGCCTGATGATGCGCAACTTCATTCCGATCAACTATCTGCATCGCGCCGAACTCGCAACGCGCGACCGCTTTCCTCTCGGAGATCCGGCATGGCAGGGCACGCTGATGCAAGTTGCCTGACCGGAGAGGTCGTTCAAGGCAATCTGCGGTTTACAATTGCCGCGCGCGATGATGAAGCCGACGTGCGCCGGCTGCTTCGGGAGATTCCGATTGGCGGGCGCTATCAAATCACGCTCGAACGGCAACCCGACGCCTTTGCGCCGGGCGCCGGCCGAACCCGCTCAGAACACATCATCATCGCGCGCGATCGGAGAACGGGGTGCGCCGCCGGCCTCTGCGAGCGCGTCGTGCGCGATGCTTTTGTTGATGGTTCTATCCGGCAGCTGCCGTATATCGGCGCGCTCCGGATCGCCCCTTCCCACCGCCACAAAATTGCGGTGTTACGCGGCGGGTTCGAAGCGCTGAGGCTTCTCACGGTCCGCCCCGGCGAGTTGCCGTTCGCGTTGACGTCGATCACGTCCGACAATAGCCCCGCCCGGCGTGTGCTGACCGCGTTGCTACCCGGCCTACCGCTCTATCATCCCGCCGGCGATTTTTCGACGCTCGCGCTGCGTCCAAAGTTCCGGTCAGCCAATGCTGCGATCCAGTGCGCAGCCTCGTCTGACTTCGCCGAGCTCTCTGAATTTCTGAACCGCGTGAACGCGCGCGCGCAGTTTGCGCCGGTATGGAGTGAAGCTGCTCTGCGCGGGTTGCAGGGGCATGGGCTATTGCCCGAGCATTTTTTGTTTGTGCGCCAGGGCAAGCGGATTTCGGGATGCATGGCCGTTTGGGACCAGCGCCGCTTCCGCCAAGTGGTCGTGCGCCAGTATCCAAAACAAATTGGCGCGTTGCGGCCCTTGCTGAACCTCGCCGCACCATTGGCCGGCCTGCCGCGCTTACCCGCCATCGGCACACCGATCAATCAATGCGTGCTGTCCCATGTTGCGTTTGAAGATGAGGATCAAGCGACGTTGCTCGCGCTGTTGGACGGCGCACTTGACCAAGCCAAGCGGCGCAAGTTTGACGCGGCGCTGATCGGATTTGCAACAGCGCGGCCCTGGGGCGCCGCCATTCAGCAGCGCCATCGGGCAATCGAATATCAGACGAGTTTGTATTTGACGCACTGGCCGGATGCGACCGCGTTCGTTGCGTCGCTTCAGCCCCGCACGCCGCATCCTGAATTGGGGCTGTTGTAACATGAATCATATAACCTTTGTGCGTCCGGCACTCGGGCAAGGGCGCTCCGCTGATGCAATGACGCCGCTGGTCTTTGCAATTCTCAAGGCCCGGACTCCGGAAGGCATTGCTACAACACTGATCGATGAGCGCATTGAGCCGTTTGTTCCTGTTGCGACCGATTTGGTTGCGATGACGGTTGAGACCTTCACCGCGCGGCGCGCCTATGAAATCGCAGCCGTCTATCGCGCCAGGGGCATCCCCGTTGTGGTCGGCGGCCACCACCCCTCGATGGTTCCAGATGAGGCAGCGCAATATGCCGACGCCGTCGTCATCGGCGACGCTGAAGGGGTATGGGAGCAGGTGCTTGAAGACGCCCGCTGCGGCCGCCTGCAGAAGCGCTATCAGGCCGCGAAAAAGCGCGACGAACGCGACGCCATCGTTTTCGATCGCAGCATATTCGCCGGCAAGCGCTATGCGCCGGTTTCGCTGGTCCAGGTTGGCCGCGGCTGCCGTTTTGCCTGCGACTTCTGTTCGATCCATGCCTTCTACGGCACGCACCGCGAGCAGCGGCCCATCGCCGGCATCGTCGCGGAAATCTCCGCGTTGCCGCGGCGCCAGATGATTTTTTTTGTCGATGACAATCTGTTCTGGCGGCGCGACCGGTTCGAAGAGCTGATGACGGCGCTGATACCGTTGCGGCGGCGCTGGTCGTGCCAAATCACCATCGATGTGGCGCGCGACGATGCGCTTCTGGATCTGATGGCTGAAGCCGGATGCGTGCTGACGTTGATTGGATTTGAATCGCTCGATAAGGGCAACCTCCGCCAGATGCACAAGAACTGGAACGGCGTTTCAGGCGCGTATACCGACGTCATCGCGCGCCTGCATGCCCGGCGGATCATGATCTACGGCACATTCGTTTTTGGATACGACGGCGACACATCCGCGTCATTCGACAGTGCTGCAAATTTCGCGCGCGCGCAAAATATGGCCATTGCCAACTTCAATCCGCTGACACCCATGCCGGGCACAGGGCTCTATGACCGCCTGCGGGCAGACAATGCCTTACTGTCGCCGACCTGGTGGATCGACCCCAGTTACCGCTATGGCGATCCGATCTTCAAACCGAAATCCATGTCGGCAAGCGAGCTGCATGACGGGCCAATGCATTCCCGGCGCGCGTTCTATTCCTGGCAATCGATCTTGTCGCGGGCAGCGCACGGCTTCGTGTTGTGGCGACGCCCCAGAAGCGTTGCCATCATGCTGCTCGGAAACTGGGTATCGCGCCGCGAAATCGCACGCAAACAAAACCAGCAATTGAGTGCGCCAGCCATCACAGCTCGGGAAAGCCAAACAGCATGAAGCTGGTTCTTATCAAACCGACCATCGGCCGGCCGGAGCATAGTCTCTATATCGACGAAGCGCGCATGGAACCGCTCAATCTGGGCGTGCTCGCCGCGCTGACACCGGCCGATATCGATCTGACGATGTATGACGATCGCTGTGAACCGATCCCCTATCATCTGCCCGCCGATCTGGTGGCGATGACGGTTGAAACCTACACGGCGCGGCGATCGTATGAAATTGCCGACGAATACCGCCGACGCGGCGTCCGGGTCGTTATGGGCGGCGTGCACCCGACATTCGTGCCCGAGGAATGTGCCGCCCACGCCGACAGCCTGTTTATCGGCGACGCCGAAACAGGGTGGGCTGAACTGATCGAGGACGCAAAACGCGGCGCGTTGAAGCCGATGTACAAAGGAGAGCCCGGACGCCCGCAAACCGGCGTTCTCACACGGCGCGATATCTATGAAGGCAAAGGCTACCTACCGGTCAGCCTGATGCAATACAGCCGCGGATGCCGCTTCACCTGCGAGTTCTGCGCGGTTACCAAATACTTCGACCGCAAACACCACCTGCGCGCCATCGACGAAACGGTTCGTGAAATCGAAAGTCAAAAGCGCAAGCTGGTGTTCTTTGTCGATGACAACATCGCGTCCAACCGCGAAGCCCTCAAGGATCTCTGCCGCGCCCTCATCCCGCTGCGCATCAATTGGGTCAGTCAAGCATCCCTGGATATCACAACTGACGCCGAAGCCATGAAGCTGATGGCTGACTCAGGCTGTCTTGGCCACATCATGGGCTTTGAATCGATCACGCGCGCGAGCGTCAAAGAAGCCCGCAAAGCCCCCAATATGGGCAAGTTCGACACCTACGAAACGCAAATCCGGATCTTGCGCGAGCACGGCTTCCAGACGTGGGCGGCATTCACACTCGGCTATGACAACGACACGGTCGACAGCGTCCGCGCGACTTTGGATTTTGCGTTGAAGAACCGCTTCACGTTTGCGGCTTTCAACATTTTGATGCCCTACCCGAACACCCCGTTCTACGACAAACTGACAGAACAAGGCCGGCATCTCTACGACGGCAAGTGGTGGCTGCACCCGCAGTACCGCTTCAATGACGCAGCATTCGTGCCGGCCCAGATGACACCCGAGCAGTTGACCGGCGTCTGCTACGAAGCCCGCAAAGAATTCAACCGCATACCTTCCCTGTTGTGGCGCTTCTCGGATCTCAAAACAAACATGCGCACCATACGGCGGATGTCTGCCTTCTGGCAGTTCACTCCGGTTTTCCGGCGCGAAGTGTTCAAAAAGCACGGCATGGTCTTCGGGCATTTCGGACACAAATGACAATGACCGGATTTTTCCACGTCTACCAATTTCTGGGGCCCGCCACGCTGATGCCGCTGGCGGCGTATGGATGGTGGCGCCACTATGATGGCGATTGGAATTTGGCAGCTGTCGCTTTGCTTGTGCCGGTCATCCATGCCTATATCGTACCCGGTATCGGCACAAACGTGCTCGGCATGTGGGCGTTCAACACACGTTTGAAGCTCGGCAAGTTCCGCCCGCATCATGGCTTTGTGTTCGGCAGTGCGACGGCGCTTATTGCGCTTATGTGCATCGGCGCGCCGAGCCCACAACTTTCTGCCGGGACTGTTCTCTCAACCGCATTGCTGATTGGCGCGGTACTGCTGGCAGTCAATTGGGTCTACGATGCGCTCGCGCTCAAAAGCGGAGTGCTGGAAGTCTATAACCAGCCGTGGGCTAACGGTGCCGGCCCCTGGGCAATCTCGGGGGATTATGTGATCTGGTTTTTTGGCGTGTTCGGCGTGATCTACGGCGCAGGCCTGCGTTTGGCAGAAAGCGTTCTTCTGGTCTCTTCAATACCTTTGAATTCGGTGGCGTTGACGGCGCTTATAGTGGCCGCGACGCTGATTATTCCAACGCTCGGCTATATCGCAACCTCTTGGCTGCGCCATGGCCACAGCGGTTGCCGGCCACGGACACAGCGCACGATGGAGGCGCGAACATCATGATCGAATGGCTCTCTCCAGACCAAATCAACAAGCTGTCCTCCGATCCGCAGAAATGCACGCAATCGAAAGGTGCGATTCGAATCGATATGCGCAAACCGTTTGTGCCCGAGGAATACACGCAGCTGTATTTCACGCCGGTTTATGCGTCGCTGCACCACGAACATCGCCTGCGCTACAATCAACTGTCCGGCCTGCGCATCAACGAATATATCATGATGCTGGAAGCCGATCTGATCGAGCGGCTTCTGGTTCCCTTGCGGCATCATCCGCGGGTTCGCGACAACCCCGCGCTCATTCAATCCATTGAGACGATGGTGGAGGAGGAGCGCCGCCATTACCAGTATTTCGCAGCCCTGAACCGCACGTGCCGCCCTGATCTCTATCCCGAAGGCCAGGACCGGCGTTTCTCGCGCGTTCCGGTTTGGACAAAAGCCATGTTCTGGACGGCTGGATTGCTCGCCAACCGGCTGGCATTTTCGCTCTGGTACCTGATGGCGATGGAAGAATCGTCGATGGCGCTGGCGCGGGACATGACGCGGCGGCCCGAAACGGAGACGCTCGGGGCCCTCGACCCTGCATTCGCCTCGGTTCATCAGGAGCACATGAAAGACGAGGCCCGGCATCTCCACGTAGATGGCATTCTGATCGATCTGACCATCGGTGCGAGTGAGCGATTGCGGCGCGTCGTCAACGCCAAGCTGTTTCAAGCGATGCTGAGTGGAATTACCACGCCGACGCGCGGCGGCTCCGGCGTCAAGGTCATCCACCAGCTGGTCCGTGAAATGCCGGAACTGACGGATCGCAAAGACGAGTTGATCCGGGCCGTGCTCAGCCTCAAATCAAACAAGGCCTTTCAGGAAAGCCTATTCAATCGCCGCATCATGCCGGTGACTTTCAAAGTCTTCGATCAAACCAGCGAATTGGCAGACCTCGGCGACAGGATGGCTGGCTATGACCGGCGATAGTTCACACCGAGCGCTTGAGAAGCCGAGTGGCTTTTCGCTGGCGCTCAATTTTTTGCCGTTTCTTTATCTGTCCACCGGCGCGGCTGTTATCGGCTCTTTGTTCACGCTCAACGCATCGGGCGTCGTTGCGGCGGTCGCGTGGGTTTATCTTGTGCCGCCGCTTGCCGGCCGCTTGATTATTCTACTGTTCGGAACGCCGCACGGCCGCTTGCATCAAGACACAATGCAGTACCGGGTTTGGTGGATCCTGACGCAGCTGCAAATGCTGTTCAATCGTCTGCCGTCACTTGAAGAGCTGCTGCGTTTGGTGCCGGGTCTCTATGCGTTTTGGATCAGGCTTTGGGGCGGCCAATTCAGTGCGCAAGCATACGCCGGTCCTGGCGTGTTGATCACCGACCGTTACGCGGTCAAGGTCGAGCGAGGCGCTGTTCTCGGCTTAAAGGCCGTGCTTGCGGGCCACATGGTGATTCGCGATGAGGCCGGGCGGTGGGTCGTGATCGTGGCCGCGCCGTGCGTTGAAGCAGAGGCGATTGTGGGTGGCGGGGCAGGGCTTGGCCCCGGTGCCGTATTGCGTGCCGGCCACATGCTGCCGACCGGCCGCCGCGTCGGCGCATTCGATACGTGGCCGCGAGCAGTCACTAAACGGGAGGCTGTATGACTACGCCGTCATCAACTCAATTTCCTATTCCTGCCATTCAGAATTTGGCCATTGCCGCTGCCGCCATCGGTGCATCGATGTTTAGCCTGTGGTTGGCCGCGCATGCGCCAAGTTGGTCGGGCGTCGCAATCGCGGCCGTGATCTTTTCATTCACCAATAACACGATCTTTTCGTTGCACCATGAAGCCGTGCACGGCGCCTTCCACCCCAATGACCGATTGAACGAGGCGGCAGGCACGTTGTTCGCGGCGTTTTTTCCGACCATCTTTTCAGTGCAGCGCATCAGTCATTTCGGGCATCATCGCCGCAACCGCACCGATCTCGAACTCTACGACTACTATCTGCCGCATCAGTCCTGGGTTCTCAAAACGTACTGGATCTATTGCCTGCTGACCGGATTTTATTGGTCGATCATTCCGGTCGCCTGCCTGCTGTACATCCTATGGCCTTGGGCCTTCCGCGCCGCATGGTTCCAGAACGGCCCTGCTCGCTGGTGGGGCTTTCAGCCTTTCGTCAAGGACATCTCTGCTGCACCGATTGCGCGCATTTGGATCGAAGGAATTTTTTCCTTGGCCGTCCAGATCGCGCTATTCGCCGCGCTCGATCTCACATTCACGTCCTGGCTGATCTGTTACTGGGCGTTCGGCATCAACTGGTCTTCGGTCCAATACACCGACCACGCTGAAAGCCCTCGTGACGTGATCGAAGGCGCTTGGAACTTGAAATTCACGCGCCTCTCGCAATTGCTGTTCCTCAACTACAATCTGCACCTCACGCATCACCGGCAGCCCGGCGTGCCGTGGATCCACTTGCCGAAGCTGGTTCGCGCGGATGATCCCAACCCATCCTTTTGGACCATCTATTTGAGGCTGTGGCTCGGCGCCAAGCCTGCGCCCCCAGAAGCAGGCCCCGCGCCGTTGACCAATCACCTCACGCATATGCAATGAAGTATATTCAAAGAGGACAAAGCTATGATCCGGATCGCAATCTCGATATTTGCTTCACTGTTTCTGTCGTTTGCGGCCTTCGCGCAATCTGCGGACCAAGAGGCCGACCATGACGCGCTTCGCAAGTTGAAGGCTGAGGCAACCGAGGCCGTCAACAAGCGCGACTACGCAGCCGCCCGCAAAGCGCTCAACGATCCGTTCATCGCAACACTCGTAACCCAGGATCACTTTTCCGACTTCGAGAAGCTGAAAGCCTATTTCGAAAGCCTCTACACCCGCAATTTCCTGCGCATGAAAAGCGTCACCATGTCCGCGGAGGCCGATGAAAAATCGCAGATCTATACCGGCACTTTCGCGATCAACAAGGGATCGACAAAAGAGCGCTATGAACTGGCTGACGGGCGGGCATTCGACATGGATGGCCGGTGGACATCGGTCGCCATCAAGCAAAATGGCGAGTGGAAGATCCTCGCCGTGCACACAGGCACCAACTTTCTCGACAACCCGGTTTTGACGGCCATCGAAAAGAGTGTCACCTGGTTCGGCCTCGGCGGCGTATTGATCGGCCTCCTTGCAGGCTTCGCCGGCGGATGGTTCGTCAAGCGCGCACGCTCATAGCGCCGGCGTTCATCGGCCATATGCGCCGGACGGCAACCGCGAGCGCCAGCCCCGCGGCGATGTCGATCAGATGATGCTGATGCACAAAAACGGCCGCCGCCATCATCACCGCCAACCACACCCTATAGATCGAGCGCACGGCTGGCGTAGCCTGTTGCGCACTCCCGATCAGGATCAGCGCTGCGAAGGTGACGTGCAGTGATGGCACCAGGTTGTGCTTGGTATCGACAGCCGCAACGATATCGAACGCAGGCACCAGCCAACCCGATACCTGCGGCGGCGGAAACCCCAGCCGCCCCGGCAATAGGACAAACAACGTCCCGGCAACGGCCAGTGCAGCCGTTGACTGCTGAGACAAGATCTTTAATTGCCCCGGCGGCAGATGAAAAAGCGGCAGCAGGAAAAGCGGGAAGAGCGAGAGGTAAGGGATCATCATCCACGGGATCAGAGGAATTCCGGTCTCGACAGATAGAAACAGATCGAGGGCGCGACCGGAACCGTCGGTCAGGTAACCTGCTCCAAAATAAACCGGGAAGAACACGAGATAGAAGCGCACCATGAACAGCGCGTATGCGCGCCACTGCTCTGGTTCTGGCCAAATATCGCGCCGTCTGCCGTTCTCAGTCACGCTGTTCGCGCCTGTTCTCGAGCCATCACGCGCATGCGCATGCGCATTCCCCCTCGCGGTTGCAGCGTTACGCAGTGGCGAAGTTGAACGGTCGTGCTGCAAGCATATTGAAAGCGAAACCTATTCACCATCGTCGATAGAAGCACAATGGCTTCCTGCATTGCAAAATCTCATCCCGATGCAGGTTCTCGGTCCGTCGACGAATGGAAGGTGGGCCCTGCGGAGGATCGGCGCGCGATTATCCGGCAAAATGCGCTCGGGTCGAAACACGTTTGGCGCTGGCTCTAACCGGCAATGCCGATGCAAAGCCCAAGGCGCAATAAGAATAGTCGTGCCGCCGGGAAACTTCATGCCACCGAACTCATCTGCCGAAACCGCCATCCGGCCGGTCAGCGGCGCTGGCGGAAAAAGCCGCTTGGAGTCCTAACTGGCGGCACGCGTCATCAACATCCCATCAATTGCGGCGTTCGCAATCGCATCGCCAGACAATAGGCGGCCAACTTCGAAAGCTGAAAGAGATGCGTCAACAACCGATAGAACAAAAATGCGCCAGAATGGATTATCCGGCTATGGTAGTCCGCCGAAATCAACTTTTGATGGGAGAACGGTCAGCCGGAACTTGCCGAAGTGTGCCCCTCCAAATAGCGACAGAGTTCGTGCTACTTTCACAATTGGAACGGAGATAGCAAGATCGCCTTAGCGTCTGAATGAAAAGGTGTTATCCGGGAAATTATCCTGGCGACAAACCGGGAAAAACACGCTTTCAGTTGTCGGATTGCGGCGGGGGCAAGAGCCTAGCACCGTCAGGCAGATGTGGGGATGACCGTGGAGGCGCTCAATCGAATTTTGTTTGGACTTGTGGCTCTGGCGCCGGCGGTTGCGATCGCGTGTGGACCGACCCGCAACAAGGAAACAACCGCTATCCAAATCGATGCGCCTGCCGACAATGTTTGGGCCATCGTTGGAAACTATGACGACATGAACTGGAACGCGGCCGTCACCAAGACCGAGGCGACAAGCGGATCCGTTCCAGACGTCAGCAAGAGAACGCTGACCCTGAAGTCCGGCAAGGCGCTGACGGATATTCTAACTGGCCTTGATCCAGCCGGGAAGACGATCTCGTTCATGACTGAAAACGAAGACACCAGTGCAATGCCGGTTCGCGGTTACACATCAAAAATTACCGTCCGGGATAGCGGCGGCAAAACAACGGTCGAATGGCTTGGCGCATTCGTGCGCGGCTATGCGAACAATGACCCGCCACCTGACCTCAACGACGAGGCTGCAATCGCGGCTGTTTCCGCCTATCAAAAGGCGGCGCTTGCCTCGTTGAAACTGAAAATTGAAAGCGGCAGCTAGAGCGGTCTCCCGTTCTACAGCCTATGGAAACACAACGATGACCGATGACGCGCGCGTGCAACTTTATAGCCAACTTCAAATGGTACGCACCGGGCAGCCGTCTTCGCTGGCAGCCCGGGCGTCTCTGGATCTCCTCGCAACGGCGTTGCCATTCGAAGCCAAAGACCTAGAAAGTGCATAGGCTGCCTGCTCAGAGGTGCCGGAGGATTTACAGAGACCGATTTGCCGCAATTGGGACCATATTCAGTCCCTGCGCGGACAGGCGGCAGCGAGTTCAAGCGTCACGCGGACTCACTAGCCGGTTCGATGGCCAGCCGCCATCACGACTGTGTCCGAAAATTTCAAGGAGAGCCATCAATGCGCGCTTCAAATAAAACGAACCGCATGACCATCGCGATCCTATTCCTTTGGTCACTCGCCGTTGCGCCTGCAGCGCTCGCCCAGTCGCTGTCGCGGGATCACCTCGTCAAACCCGATCCTTTACCCGATGAGATGCAGACCCTCGTCGTCGGCACTCGTTTCGTTACGCTGTCAAACACTAAAGCAACGGCGAATGATCGGTTCAAGAACCTGCGGATTGCGACTTCGACATTCAACGACACTGATCGTTGTGTCGACCAGAGAGCGCTTGAGTTGGCGCAGGACTATTTCGAAACCCTCGGCCGCTCGCTCAGCAAGGCCGGCCACTACTACTTCGTTCCCGACGAAGAAGTCAAAAACGCGGCTTTGATGTGCGAAAAGCTGCATGGTCCACCCCAGGCCTGGGTTGCGACGAAGACCGAGGTCATTGCATACGGAAAGCGCGTACCGACAACCGACGCAGCCGCCCTCGAACTTTCCATCCGGTGATTGGGAATTGGCGCGATGAACGGCACGCGCACTAGCCGATAGCAATCAGTTTTTGGAGTCGCCGCTTGGCCGATCAGCGAGATAAAACAACACCAAATCTGCGATCATCATGCGATCAGGCTGAAAGGTCACGCGCAGCGGTTTACCGTCGCATAAGGCGCCCGCAAGAGCCTTGGTATCCCATGAAAAAAAGACGCCATTAACGCGCAGTCCGTCATTGATAGATCCCACAGTGCAACCTTTTGCCGAAAAGTATTCGGCAACGAACTGCCCGAAGGCTGTCCCAGCGTGCAAGGCGGCATTCTTAGAAAGGTATTCGTTGACGCGTTGGTCTGCGACCGAGCACACGATGTAACGCTCTGCCTGCAATTCACACTTCGCGAACCACAGCAGTTCTGGTGCCTCAGCCGGCGACGCCGAACGCGCTGAAGGCGCATTGGACACAATCGCCAAGATTGCAATGCCGAGCGCGGCAGCAAGATAGAGCAATCGCTCCCAATACCATTCGCGCAAGTTCACTTGCCTCCAACTCTTATCTGGCCTTTGCAATCAAAGTTCGCGACGGGATTTATCGTCGGGTATAACACCGTCTGCGAGGCATGGCTTTCCGGCGGCAAAACATTTCGATTTTCCGTCGGCTGCCTTCTCGCATTTGACCGATTTTGCCTCGGCGGTCTCCCAGGATTCGTAGCCTTTCCCGAGCGCACCAGCACGCGATACCCACCACGAAATCGCTGCGGCCTGCGCTTCGTCCTGCGACGCCCCGGTTGCAACACCACCCTCAAGGGACTTGCCGCAAAACCGGCCGGCTACTGCTTCGGGAGATTGTGCAAAGTCCAGCAACATCAGAAAACTGATGGCGACGGCAATATTTTGGGATGTCTTCATTTCGTCGCCTTCTCTTTTTAAGCGGCTATTCAATGGCCGTAACGGTATAGCCCTTGTCGCGCAGTCGTTGCACCAATCCATCCTTGCCGGACAAGTGCATTGCTCCGACCGCAATGAAGGCCGCACCTTGATCGGCCTTTGGAGTAACGCGTTCAATCATCCGCGCGTTGCGCGAACCGACCAGCGCACTTCGCAGTGTCGCCATCACGGCATCCGTTAGCCCAGACTTCGGCGCGAGTTCCTTAGTCAAATCCCAAACCGCGTCGATGCGGCGGAAGCGGTAAAGTTCGGCCATAGTGTGCGAAATATCGTCGATCCGGTCATGCATTTCGATGCTCGCCTTCAACCACGCCGTCTGAGCGGTTTCTGGGACCGCAGCCAACGTCTGGTATTGCTCCAGCATCGTTTCGAGCCCCTCAACCTTGAGACCCTTGGCACGCGCCGCGTCCGCGACCAGGAGATCCAGAGATTTGTATCCCGCCTCCTGTTTCTTCTTTTGGCAATCGGAGTCGGCTAGAAACATCGTGACTGCCCAGGGTCGAAAGCCGAGCGCCATCTCAGCAGGGAAGCCGGCCTTCACCAAAACGCGCTCAACAAGTTCCAACTCGTCGTCCTCAAGTAGTCTTTGTAGCGGCTTGTCGGTCGCGACCATGAGTGGACCGGCCTGTGCCATGGCATATTGCATGGCTCCGCGTGACAATTCCGCGGCTTCAAGCGTGACCGAGCGCGCAACGGCAAGCGCCTCACGGACCGCAGGCCGCAATTCCTGCAGGCCTTCGTCTGCAATGTGAACGGTGCCGAAAATGTAGGACGGATCTACACCCGCTTTTTCAATCCGCCATAGCATGGCTTGGCTATTGGAAGAATTGCCCGCGTTCTTGAGTATTGTCTCAAGTTTTGACCGATCCCGGGCGTCAAGCTCGTCGAGCACACTGCGCGATATGCACTTATCATCCGGCGCACCTGTCGACGCGCCAGCTGCACCGTGTGTGGCAACAAGAATTGTAGAAAATAAGATCACGCCCACTAGCGCACCTGCATTGGCCAAGCTCTTGCACAACAGCATTTCGAAACCCCTACCCCTGAGCCACTGCAATTTGAGAGTCGTGAAGGCTTACTTTTGTGGGAACTTTGCTTTCAATCCCTCGAAGCCCGCCGCAACAAAATCCGACATTGCCTTCACTGCCGCAGCGTCGTTCCGGTCCTCAGGCGGCTCATTGGTCGTGTCAGCACGATAGAGGCGGCTGCGCCATTCGACTTCGCTGCCGCCGTCTTTCGCTTTGACCTTTAGGGTTGCTGAATACGAACTCAGCGGAAACACTTCTACATTCTCTTTGCCGGAACGGTATGAATAGGACATGCCCTTGTCGTCGAACTCATCCAAACTTTCATCAATGTCGCCTCCCGACTTCAAAGTCAGAATTCGGGTTGCGCCCGTGGCATTGCTGCCGGTTCCAACGGACTTGGCGACGCCCGAGTGCCAGCTCGCGATATTCCCAAAGTCCTTGATCGCGTCCCACACTTTTTCTGGTGGAGCCGGAAGTGTGACGGTCATGTCGACCTTTTGAGGCGTCGGCCCGTGGGCGTTTGCGCTGGAAGATGCAATAAGCGTTGCCACGGCAAAGGCAGCGGCTTTGAGATACGATTTCATCATGACTCTACAATTTTCCTTTCAGCTCGATCAGCGAACCAATGTTGACAATTTTTGTGAAGCACGCCGCAGCGCAGACACTGAGATCCCGTATGCGGCAAGCAATGACGCAAGAGCGGCGATCGCAAACCAGGGCGCGGCATTTTCAGGAACGTCTGCCATGCGGAGCGTGCCACTGCGCAGAACAGCGTCACGGAGATTTCGGCCGGCATTTAATTCGAGGTAGCTGAGCCCTGTCTTCGATGCGAGTGTACGAAGATGCTCCGATCGTACAGACGTCAGATGCTCTTCTCCGGCGACGGCTTGGGCACCGAACGGCGCATTGCGCGGATGCCAGCCTGCAGCACTTTCCACCGACTTCCCAGGCAAACCGTGACGATTATCGTGCGGAACATCTGCCGCACTGATGACGCCCGTCTCGCGGCCGTCGTCGTCGAATTTCGGGATTGGTGACTTGCCGCTGCCGCCCACACCAACGATGAGCCCGTTCACTTTACCCGGCACACCTTCAAAGTCGGGTATTCCGCTGGCCGGTATTGGCGGCGCTTCATGACCATCTGAGAAGAAAATGAGGTCCGACTTGGCGCTGGCCGCCACATCGATAGCTGAATACAGCCCCTTGGCGATGTAGCTATCGCCTTCCCACGCCATGCGCCAATCGAGGTCCGAGATGGCACCGTCGAAGGCATCGAAGTTCGCGCAAATGTCAGCCGGCTCAAACAGCAGGAACGAGCGCCGCTCGGTGAAAATGCCGAGACCGAGCCGCGACCTGCAAGGCAAGGATTGTGCGAGGTCGCGAACGGCCGCACGGACAGCTTCAATTCTACTGACAGGCTTGCCTGCCACCCCTGCATCGCGCGCGTTCATACTGCCGGTTAGATCAACGACAATCGTGGCGTCAACAATGGACCGGCGGGCTGTGTAGCGTAAGCCGGTCGCCGCAACTGTCGCCGCAATAGCGGCAACCACCAATAATACAAACCTCGGATCGAACCGGTAGAGGAAGTTGATCATGGCAACCCCTTCGGAACGCCTGGCAGGTCTGTCCAAATGCGCTTTGGAGCGTCAGGCGGGATTTCATCTTCGTCGGCCGCGCCAACCGGCAAATCACGAACCATCCGCATCGCCACATCGAGGTTATATTTGGCGTTCCAGTCATCCGGATTGATACGGAGCGCAATTCTGTATTCGGACTTTGCGAGATTGACGAGCGCCGTCGCACCATCGACATCGCTTTTCTGCACAAGCGCGATGGCCCGCCGAGTGCGTTCGTTCGCAATGTTGTAAAGCACCTTGGCACGCGCCATTGGGGAGAGCCGAGATGCCGCCGCATTGGCCAGGGCTTGCGCTTCGTCGAGCCGGTCTCGGCGTATCAGTTCATTGACACGCGCCAGTACCAGCTGCTCTGGAGCGGCGCTGGTGACGGATGCGTCATCGAACCCCGATTGCAAGCCACGTATTTGTTTGTTGACGCGCTGCGCCGACATCAGCTGCTGTGCGGCCACGGCACATGATCCAGCCGCAAGAGTAACAAGTCCCCACAATACGCAACCGAGCCAAGCCCGGCGCAGGTTTCGAATACGGCTAAGCGGCATTGGCACGCCCCGCATAGGACGAAATTGAGCGCTCCGCAGCCTTCGCGGCAAGCAGAACTGCCAGCCCTAGAAGCGCAACGATATAGGCATAACGGGACAGATCATGCTGCGGTCTGCGTTCGGCGTAGATCACCGGCTTCTGTTCGAGCTTGCCGATTTCGTTGACCGCGTGCGCGACAGCCTCCGGGCTTTCGGCTTCGAAGGCGCGATAGGGTATTTTCAACCCTTCAAAGAACTTGTTGAGGTGGCGTTCCGGCAAGACCTGGGGCGTATCCTCCTCATTGGACGCCGGGACTTCAAACATTCCCTTTGAGCCAGCGGAGCGCAAATACAGCCAGTAGAGATTGATCTGATGGCGCGCAAATTCCGCGCGCAGCCTTTCCTGCAGTCGCCGCCCGATCACGGCCGCACCATCAGACACGAGTATGATTGCCCGCGACGCCCCGGTCGGATTGCGCGACTGCATCAACAGCGCCATCAGCAATCCGCGTCCAACGTCCGTAAACGCCAATCCCGGGCGGTCGATGGAGTCAATGGCCGCAAGGATAATGTCCTTGTGATCGGTCATCGGCATCACATGCATGGGCGCTGTCGAAAAGCCCACAATGCCGAAACGGTCATGTTCGCGCCGTTCGATGAAGTTTCGAAGGATGCGCTTGGCGGCAGCCGATTTCGACTCCTGCGTGCCATCGGGCTGTTGTCCCGCGAAGGTATTGTCCATGCTCGACGAGCGGTCGATCAACAATACGATGTCCGATCCCTGACCCGTCCGCTCGATGACATATTCCGGCCGGGCCAAACCGGCTAAACCAAAAATCAAACCTGCAATCGCGAGCACACCTGCAACGCGTAGCAGCAGCTGCAGGATAGCCGAAAGCAAGTCATATTCGAGATCCAGAAGTGCTGGATGCCCTTCGGTCCGTTGAGTATCCGCAAACAGCGGTAAGAGCGCCAAAGGCAACAGAAGCAGCCAAACTGGATGGTTGAACATCATGCCGCGCCCCTTTCTTCGCGCGCGAGCGCTGCCGTGAGTTGCAGCAATGCGTCCCAACCGAGCAGGCGACCAGCTTCTGCCGGCTTCTCCGCAAAAAAAGCCGCGTTTGAGCTTTTATAGAATGCTTCGAGCGCGCCTTTGAGGTTTGCGAATTCCGGATGCTGGCGCACAAACGCATCGAGATCACCAGCAAGGATGCGTTGCCCCCCTGCTGCATCCATTGCCCGATGCAGCGTCAGAAGCCCTGCCCGATACTTGTCGCCGCCGGTTTTGCCATCCACATCGCGCTTTAGTTGACGATACGCAATCGTGAACGGCCTGTGCTTGCGTCTGCGGAATGGACCGATCGCATAATGCCATGATAGACCGGCAATCGCGGCTGCAAACACGAGCAGCGATGACAGTGTTACAGTCTTCAGGCGGCCGGTTGGAAGCAACGTCGCGGGCGCATCACCGAGGAGTGGCGACGCCTGCGGATCGCTGGCCTTTTCCGTCATGATTTGGCGTAGTGGTGACATTAGAAACGCAAAGGCCGGCACGATCTTCGGTTGGGTATCAATCGTGCTGTCAGTCTGCTGACCGGCGTCTGTGAAGTTCAGACGCACCGCAGGAATGGCCATCTGTTTGGGCTCAAGCGCCGCGTAGAACATCTGATACGTCAGCGTGATTGTGTGCATGGTGCGGTGTGAGGACGACCGCTCTTGATGATCAACGGCTGTCAGATCCAGCCAATAGTTGAGCGCACCCGGACGGGGCAACGCCGATGTCTGCAGCTTTGTGCCCCCGTCGGTTTCGACGGTGACCACCCGAACGATTGTATCGCCAAGAAAATACCCAAACGCGCGCGGTTCGCTGACGCCGAACGCTGTAACGGACGCCAACGCACCGGAGCTTCCAAACATAAGTGCCGCTGCGACTAGGCCGCGCAACATCACCCGCCCTCGTACATCAGGTAGGTTTCAAAGCGGTCCCAAGCGATCCGGTCTTTAATGGAAAACATGTCGCGTCCAAGACGCCCGAAAAGCTCGCGCATGCCGTCGCGTCTCTTGCTCCGCTGCCCAATCCAGCGCTTCTTGAGCGCAGGTCGCATGGCAACCAGTCGGCGCTTTCGCGTCTCGAGATCGACGAGACTGAAAAGCCCCCAGTCGGGCAGATCGTCGAGTTGACTGCTGTCTTCAATCTCAATCGGCACGATATCATGGCGCGACAGCGCCAACAGTGCTGCCTCCGCTTCATTGACATCCCACAGAAAATCCGAAATCAAGATGACCAGCTTTTTCTCGCCTGAGAGAAGACCCGCAGCTTCTGCCAACCCTGCGATACCCGGCCGTTCGGGTGTGAAGTTGCGGAGATCCTGTAGCATGGCCGAAACGAGCGGCCGTGACCTTGTTCGCCGGACGATAAATTGCTCGCGCACTTGGTTGTCAAATGCGACCAACCCGAAGGCGTCCCCCGCACGATGAGCAGCAACGGACAACGCTTCCGCCAGATCGCAGGCAATTGAAACCTTCCGGCAGCGGCCTGCAAAGCCCATGGAGGCCGAGACATCGATCAAAACGTAAACGGGCACAGCACTCAGTTGCTGCGTCTGGCGGACGAGGACTTGTTCTGCTGGATCACGCAACGACTCTCGTATCGCGATGCGTCGCGGGTCCGGTTGCTGAACAAGTGGAACATTGGCTCGCAGCAGGCCACCGCTGCCGGCCATCCGGCCCTTGTGTGCGCCGGCGCGAATTCCGCTCGTGCGCCACGCGATGCGATAGCCGGCTGTTTGGCCCTCGCTCGGGGTCATGGTGCAGGCACCGTCTTAAACACTTCGGCAATCAACGTGCGAACGATTGCATCGCGCCGCATCTCATAAACCGGCTCGAGGAATATGCGATGCGCCATGCACTCATAAAACACGTCGCGAATATCATCAGGGACCACCATTTCCCGGCCTGAAAGCCAGGCTGCGACGCGCGCGGCGCGAATGAGATAGCTCATGCCCCGCGGGCTTGCGCCGCCAGACACCAACCTACCGGTGTCAACGCCTGCAATGACTATTCCAGCTTTTGAAGGATCTCGCACGGCCTGCCACAGCGCAAGCGTATAGTCTTCTATGGCTTTACTGACCTTGATGTTCGATTGGATCGCGGCACCCAATGCGTTCATGCTGCGGAAATCAAGCACTCCCTCCGGTACTGATCCAATTAGCGAATCAACGTCATGGTATCGTGTATTGAAAATCAATCCGCGCCGTACGTCCTCGTTGTCAGGAGCTGCAATGGCGATTTCCATCAGAAACCGATCACGCGCGGCAGCCGGCAGCTCGAACGTTTCTTCGCGCTCTATGCGGTTGCGATCAGCAAACACCAGCAAATGCGGGAAGGAATGCTCTTTGTTAAATGCCGTCAGACTCCGCTCTGCCATCAATCGCAACAGGAGTGAATGAACCTGCGGGCGCGCACGGTTGATTTCATTGAAAAAGAAGATCGATAAGTCTGATCCATGGCGCAAGACCGGACCAGGTTCGACGCGGGGCCGGCCGTCCTCGCCGATATACGTATGATAGATCATATCCGATGGCATCAGATCGATCGTACCTTCGATGCGCTCGTAAGCGCCGCCAAGGGCCCGCGCGGTTGCCCGCAGCAACGTCGTCTTGCCGACGCCGACATCGCCTTCAAGAAGCACGTGGCCACGCGCGAAGACGGCGATCGTTATAAGGCGAACCGCTCGCACCTGTCCGACGACCGCACTAGATATTTCGTTTTCGAAATCAAGTGCACGTGACCGCGCCGAATCCAAATCCTGTTGCTGGATCGCATGTCGAGGTTCAGCATCACGTCGCGCGGCCTGATCCATGCAATCGATCGTCCTTGGAATCTAGTAGCCCATGCATTCGAGCGCAGCTCAGCGGCGGAACGCCATGAACGTAGAAAAGGGGGTGCGGCGTGGACCGCACCCCAGTAGCCTCGGAGAGGAAGCTGCCGGTGTGCAAGCGTGGCAAGCTAACCGAGGAAACAATTGCTTCGCGACTATTGAATTTTCTTCACGTCATAGACCCATTTGCCGGTCTTCTTGAAATTGTCGGCGCGCATTTTGTTGCGCTCTTCCGCGGCCTTCATCGAGTCGCCCTGCTTCTGCAGTTCCTTCGGGTCATGCTTGGGATCGTATTTTGAGCCGGCGACCTTTTCGGGATAGCCGGGCTTTGCTTCCCAGCACACGCCGGAGGCCTTGCACTTCGTTCCATCGTAGGCAACGGCAGCCGTCGAGGAGACCGCTGCCAGAAGTGCGCCGGCCGCGATGCCAGCCATCGTGAGTTTGATCATTGGACTTTCCTCCAGTTTTTCTATTTTCGTTGAGCGGTTGATCCACCCTCCGTCGTTCCCGCACTTCGAAGCCACCACCGGCACCTATGAACCGGCGCACAACTTCATTTTGCGGAAATCTTGCATTCCTCTTTGGTGGCTGCTTCCTTGCCGCCGCCCTTTTCCCAATGTTCGTTGTTGAACGGTTTGAACGCGGCCTTCTGCGGATCCGACAACCATTCTGCGTCTTTTCCCTCACCGGTATTGACGTGACGGATCCAAGCCATCAGCTTCAAATGGTCATCAAGTGTCATGTCGGCCCCGTGTGGACCCATCATGCCCTGGCCACCGCCGAAGATCGTCTCGAACAAGCCCTTGTCCGTCGTATTCTTCGGATACGTCCAATAGCCGTCATTCAACCCCGGGCCGACTTTACCTTCAGCCAAGTGACCATGACACCCGGAGCAGGCACTCAGATAATTTTCCTCGCCCCGAGGTAAGCAGCCTTTGACTTCATTGTAAGGATTCACACCCGTTTCAATGAACGACTTGACGGCCGGCGTGTCACGGCCATCGGGAAGGGCCGAATCCATGATCTTCAGATCTTCGCCTGTGATCGTGTGCTGGAATGTTTGCTGTGCAATGGCAGAAGCGGCAATTGTGGGAACCAAGACCATTGCCGCGAGAAGGGGCTTCAATTTCAACTTCATCGACATTTCACTTTATCTTGCTCGATTGATGCTGCATTGGCGGACGAAACAGAAGTTACGCATCCGCCGGCTTTGGTCTTGCTCACGTCCTCGGCGGCGTGGGGCTAAGCAGTGGGATGCCCTCTTCCTTAAGCAGCGCTTCGATTTTCGGGCGCGCCATCTCAATGGCTGCGTCGATAGCGGCCAACAGGTCCTTGTCATCTTTGCGAACGCCAACCGACTGATCGAAATGGTGCGGCACGCGCTCGCCATCCACGCGAACGTTGTTGTCGGGGATGACGGTCATCTTGAGCTTGTCGTTGGCTTTGACGAAACGCGCGACTTCCGGCGCGAAGGCTACAGCGAGATCGGCAGTGCCATCGCCCACTTCGCCAACCATGCGCTGCGGCGGAACGCGGGTATACTTGTTGCGGCGATCCTGAAAGTTCGTCAGGGAGTGCATGTAGTTGAAGTGCTTATTGAAGAGATCGAGCTTGGTCAGCATCACCTGGCCCGGCGTGCCAGGCACAAAACTGATCTTTTCGGCGAGCGCCAGATCGGGGCTTTCCCAGCTTTCAATCTTCAGCTTCGACGCCTTGTTCTGAACAAAGACGTAGGGTGCGCGGTAGTAGGCACGCGTGGTCAGAACACGGTCATCGCCTGTATCGAGGCCGATCACGGCATCACACATCTTTATGTTGAGCTGGTCGCGCACAGCGTAGATCGCCGACTTCGAATTCCACACGAAATAGGCCTTACGTCCCATGGCCTCGGCAATCGCTTCTGCAATCTTGTTTTCAAAGCCCGATCTATCGCGATTTGAATACGGCAGTTCATCGGCCGCTGCGCAAATTCGCAGAAGCGTTGCGTCCTTGGCCGCGTTCAAATCCGCTTCCGTTGGCGCAGACTTTACGGGCGCCGCGCCTTCAGTTGGAGCAGCGAGGGCTGGCAACGCACACAGACCGATCACAGACGTGACTGCAATGGCGACGGCAGCCGAAAACTTTACGATCTTCGCTGAATTACGCGGTGACATGAGCATAGGGGGCACACCAAGTTGATGGTTTAGTCTCTTATCGATTTTCGATTCGTCTGGAGGGCCGCGCACGACAGTTCGTGCGAAGCGGCATCCGGAGTGGTGAAAGGATCCATCTGCCGCCCCGACAGCGAGCACTCTTGCGAGGTGCTTCGGTGCAGACAGATGCTGCGGCGACGGTAGGTTCGCCGCAGCATCCCGGTTTGCAGGACGATTAGCCCTTGACGCCGTATTCACCGACGTTCACGTCTTCGTATGGGTTCTTGCCATCAAGCGAGAACACCTGAACGCCGCCACCCATCTGCGTGTAGTTCTGCAGGTTCTTGAAGGCGCCGACAGCACCGAGACCAGCGGTCGGATCCTGGAGGTCGAACACCAGACCAACGCCCGGCCAACCGCCAACTCCGTACATAATGGCGACATACTGCGTGCCCTTATGTTCGAAGGTCATCGGATGACCGATCACGCCTGACGGCAGCTTGTGCTTCCAGAGCAGATCGCCTGTGTCGGAGTTGCGGGCCTTGATGAAGCCATCAAGCGTTCCGTAGAACACCAGATTGCCAGCGGTTGCGAGCGTGCCGCCCCAAACCGAGAAGCGTTCCATCTTTTCCCACTTGTAGGCGCCGGTGATGGCGTTGTAGGCCTTGATCTGACCGAGACCGAGGTAGTTCTGGCGGTCGCCTTTCGGGCCCGGATACATCCACAAGGTTGCGCCGACGAAGAACTGTCCGGCACGATAAGGCAGCATGAATGGCTCCCAATCCATGCAGATGTGGTTGATGCCCATGAAGAACAGTTCCTTCTTGGGATCGTAGCTGTCGTGGCCCTGGTTGTGATAGCCCATGGCCGACGGGCAGATTTCTTTACCCTTGTGGTCCATGTGCGTCGAGAATTCAGGATCACGAACCGGCAGACCGCTCTTCAGGTCGACCTGCTTCACCCAGTTGACCGTATCATCCAGCTTGTTCGCCGAAACGAGATCGCCGTTTTCGCGGTCGAGCGTGTAGACGATGCCGTTACGGTCAGGATGGGTCAGAAGCTTGCGCTTCTTGCCGGCCTTGTCGGTCTGCTCGGAGAGCATCATGACGTTGACGCCAGCGTAGTCCCATTCGTCGTGCGGCGTCTTCTGATAACCGAACTTGGCTTGGCCGGTGTCAGCATCGCGGCCCCAGATGGTCATGGTCCACTTGTTGTCGCCAGGACGCATGGTTTCGTTCCACGGCGCCGGGTTGCCGGAGCCGTAGTGGAACAAGTTGGTGTCCGGGTCATAAGCATACCAACCCCAGTTGGTGCCGCCACCGATCTTCCAGGCGTCGCCTTCCCATGTTCCCGTGCCGAGGCCCTTCTGGCCATAGTGCGGGTTTGCCTTGTTGAAGTCGTCGCCGATGCCGACTTCAGCGTCGGGGCCGGTTGCATACACGCGCCAGACCTGCGCACCGGTCTTGACGTCATATGCCGTCGTGTGACCGCGAACGCCGAGCTCAGCACCAGACGAACCGACGAGCGCCAGATCCTTAATGACGTAAGGAGCCTGTGTCAGCGTTTGTCCGACCTTGATGTCACCGTTTTCAACTTTCCAGTACTCTTCGCCATTGGCAGCATTCAGCGCCACAAGGTGGCCGTCAAGCTGCGTCTTGATGATGAGTGCAGGCACCTTGCCGTCGCCCGGCCAGTAGGCCAGACCGCGATTCACGAGGTCGCAACAGGCGACCGAACGTGCTGCCGGGTCCTGCTTCGGCTTGTGCTGCCAGATGATGTGGCCAGGGTCGTTCAAATCCAGAGCAAATGTATTGTTCGGGAATGACGTGTGGACATACATGATGCCGCCGACAACGAGAGGCGTACCTTCATGTCCATGCAGAAGGCCGGTCGAGAATGACCAAGCGGTCCGCAACTTCTTGACGTTTTCCGTGGTGATCTGCGTCATCGGGCTATAGTTTTGCGAACTATAGTCGCGGCCCGGCATAATCCAATTCTCGTTGCTCTTGGAGAGCTCGACGAGCTTCGGGTTCGCGACAGCCGTTGACACCGCGCCGAACTGCATGGCGAACGCCACGGCAACTCCGGACGCAGACGCCAGCATGGACGTCCTAATGCGTTGTTTCATGCCCATTAACCTCACGTTTCCAACCCAGCTTTTGTGATTTTCAGGCGGTCCGCCGTTCGCTGGGAAAAACCTTCCCTGGGAAAGACAAGATCCGTCCAAAGACTTGCTGAAGCGGCTGCACGTATAAAATTGACGCGGCAACAACGCTTAAGCTGGCCAAACTATTTCTCCCGGTCGCTGGACGCCGACAGAATGTGCTCGAGCCGTCGGGCTCCATCCTTAAGTAGCAACGTGCCGCAGGTCTGCTGATCGAACGGCAATTCCTGCCGGGAACATTTGGCAAAGACTTCTGCATTCATATCCCTGGCGCGCTGCTCCTCTGTAGGCCTAAAGACCGAGAAGAGGCTGCGAATGCGCGCTATTATTTGGCTTCCAGATCGACAACAGACGGAATGGCATCAATGCAGAATCGACGCGCAACTTTAATTGTTGCCTTGGCTCTTTTGAGCGCAGCAGCACAAACAGGCTGCGGTGATGATGCTCCAAAGCCAGAGACAGACACACAATCAATATCGCCCTCCGAAACGTTCAAGCGCGACGTCGAGTGGCTTGAACTCAAGCAGGATATTGCGCCGGATGCCTGGCTGATCGCGCGTGCTGCCGCGGGAGGACAGAAAATAAGCGAACAAGAGCGCGAAGTTCTTCAGAATTCTCTGGCCATTGCGACGAGAAGGCTCGGTGAATCGAAACGCATGATTGCCAATAGAGCGGCCCAGCTTGAGCGGATGCTGGAGCAGGAAGGACAGAAAGATTCGGCCATCGCCCTCATCATCGACCTCACCGCCGCAATCGGTGAAACCGGCCAGACGGAAGGCTTTGGTGCAGTAACCCAACACTACTTCACGATGCGAAAATCCGGCCTGTCCCGAGAACTCGCCTTGAAGGAAATGAAACTGAGATATGGTCCACGTTCGTGATACCGGCAATCATGCATGAGCATAGGGCTGCTTCGCACGAAGATGGCGTCCCATCGATTCCGTTCCTCGGTTCGCTTCGAAATCAATTACTGTTTGCTGTGGGGACGATGCTGCTATTAGCGTCTTTTGCTGCGGCGGCTATTGCCGTCGTCAACGGACGCAAAGCCGTCGCAATCGAAACAACGTCGTCAGCCGAGATTGCAGAACGCTATATCCGCGGCCTTCTGCGCCGCATCCCGACTGAGATCCCTCTGATGGGCTTGCACGCCGTGCTTTCGCGCGAAACGTTTCACCTGCGCCACGCCCAACTGCATATTCGCGATTACTCTGGCGCACTTATACCCGTCACCAGAATGAGGCTGAATGAGCCGGAGCCCGCTTCCCGTTCGTCGCCCAAATGGTTTCAACTCTTGATGACGCCGCAAACGGAGGGCGCTGCCGGCCGCCTCGTCCTCGTTCCCGGCACCCAGATGGCTGTCATCATTTCCGGTGAGCCAATCGACGAGATCGACGAAAAATGGAATGAACTCTCGGATTTGGCAATGATCTGGCTGACGGTCGTCGCAATTCTGCTGTCAGGACTGTTCGTGATCATGGGCCGCATTCTTGACCCCCTCGTTGATCTTGCGCATGGCCTGAAAGCACTTGAGGCCGGCAGCCGCGAACAACGCGTTACCGTATCTCGCACGCGAGAGCTGGCCGAAATTGCAACCACATTCAATTCGCTTGCTGCTTCTCTGGATCAGGTGCGCGAAGAGAACGGAACGCTCTATCGCCAAATCATGGCCGTACAGGAAGAAGAGCGACGCCACATCGCCGGCGAACTGCACGACGAGGCTGGTCCCTGCCTCTTTGCAATTACGGTCAGTGCCGAATCAATTGACCGCCTGACGGCCAAACTCGCAGCTGCCGATGCCGACAAGATCCGCAGCCGGTCCCGCGAAATTCTGGAAGTTGCCGAACGGCTGAAGACTATGAACCGCGCGCTCCTCAAAAGCCTTTCACCGATGTCTATCGGCAAGGTCTCTCTTCCCTCCCTGCTCGACGATCTGGTCAAGGAGTTTGAACGGCGCCACAGTGGAATCAACATCGTAAAATCGATTGAGCTGCTATCGCCAAGTTACGGCGAAAAGATCGACCTGACGCTCTATAGGTGCATCCAGGAAGGTCTGACGAACGCCATCCGCCATGGCCGCGCAAACAGCATCTCGATCCTGTTGAATGAAGGTCTTCCTAACAAGACAGTGTCAATTGCACACGGCGACGGCGGCGGTGTCAGTGTCAACTTGAGCATTCGCGACAATGGCGTGGGTCTCGATCCATCCGCTGAGATGGGCTTTGGCCTTGCAGCGATGCGGGAGCGCGTCTTGTCCGTCAACGGCACGTGGGTTGTCGGCTCAAACTGGCCAGCAGGCGTCGCCATTTCCATTTCCATACCGGCCGCATCCATTGAGCGTGCCAAAACATCCATTCGCCATTCACAGGTGCAGGCAGCGCAATGACAAAAGTTCTGGTCATCGACGACCATCCACTGGTTCTTCAGGGCTGCCAACGCGTCTTGGAGGACGCGGGCGCCGAATCAATCATGCTCGCTGCCAGTCCCATAGAAGGCTTTCGAGCGTATCGCACGCAGCGCCCAGATCTGATTATCGTCGATTTGGCCATGAACAAAGGGATTCTGGTCGGCTTGTCGTTTATCCGCCGCCTTCGCATCCATGATAAAAGCACGCCCATCATAGTGCTCACGATGCACGACGACCCAATGATCGCAAGCCAAGCCCTCCGGCTCGGCGCCAGCGGCTATGTTCTTAAGGACTCGTCGTCATCGGACCTGCTCAAAGCGATGGCGTCTGTGCGGCAAGGTAAGAGCTTCCTAAGCCACAGCGTAGCGTCAGGTATCGCGCTGATGGAAACGAAAGGCCGCAACAATCCGCTGCATGGCATGACGCTACGGGAGCTCCAAACGCTCGAGCTCATCGCCCAAGGCAAACCATACGGCGATATCGCCGAAGAGTTGCATGTCAGCTACAAGACCGTGGCGAACACCTGCTCTCAAATCAAAGCCAAGCTCGGTGTCAAATCGCTTCCGGAAATCATGCGGATCGCGATTGATCACCTGCCTGAAATATCGGGCAAACGCGTCGATGGCCGCGGTGCGCGCGGGCAATGAGCCAACCGGGAACAAGTTGCAATACCTTTTGCCGTGACTTGGCACCACGTCTCGCGCGATCTGCCAACACCCACTCCTTCTCAAACCGGATTTGCAAAAAATGCGTACCTTAGCCGCACTTGGATTGATGCTTTCGTCGACGGCCGCTTTGGCGGACAAGAGCTGTAAGGAACAAGTGGACGACGCCTTCAAAAAGTTGCGTGAGGCCAAGTCTTTCAGGCTTGAGACGACCATCCGCAACGCTCAGGGCCAGCTCAAAATGCAGTCCGACTATATCCTTCCAGACCGGATGCATCAGCGCGTTACGATGGAAGGCTCAGCCGGTCCTATGGAGATGATCGTCGTCGGCAAAAAGGCGTGGTCCAATCAAGGACAGGGCTGGGCAGAAGTGCCGCAAAACTTCGCCGAAGCCGTTGCCAAACAAGTCCAGGAGACGGTCGCGGAATCGCCCAAGACGATGACCGACTACAAATGCCTTGGTGACAAGGAATTTGAAGGAAAGACTTACGCAGTTTACCAGGGCATCCTGCCGACACCTCTGCCGCCAGACGCCGAGAAGAAGGGCCCGCGCATTGAAGCTGCTGCCGTTCCCAACCAGCAGAATGTCTACATCGATAAAACCACCGGCCTCCCCGTTCGCAATATTGTGAATACCGTCACCGAACCCGACAAACGGCTTTTCGATGGCACATTCAGCGTCGTCGAAGGCTTGAAGGTTGAAGCGCCCGAGATCAAATCGAACTGATTGATATGTTGTTTTCAACAGACGTCGCGGGATCAGAATCCCGTGACGCTGACGGTCGTGCTGAATTTGGCACCTGATGTATCGTTGGCTTGAATTTGAAGCGCTCCGCTTTGATGAGGGGCCAATTCGAGCCGGACGTTGGGATTTTCAGATATCGAAATTCCGCTTTCGATACTTGCAATCTGTTGGCCCGCCTGCACGATCCGGATTTCCTCGATGAAGCGGGCAGGCGTGTAAGCCCGTGTCACGTGGTCTATCTGCAGCCCGGTAAAATTGGGATGCCGTATCGCAATATCGACAACGGTACTCGCGTTACCGGCCGACGCCTTGGCTCGGAGTTTGCCAATGTCCTGCAACGCGGCTTCTGCGTCCTTGCTCGCCGGCGCCGAACAGCCGCCGGACGCCTTGATGAACTTCGCATTCATGTGCAGGCTGCCGTCGTCAGTCTCGGCGATCGCCCGGACGTAAGTATAGCGATCAACGCGAATGCGTGTGGCAAACCTCTTCATTCCGGCACTGCTTGGCTTGTCGAAATTCAAAACGGCTGCCACCGGAGACGGATTTTCGTCCACGATCAGCGTGATTTTGCGAATCCTGCCGACAGCATCGTCTTTGAGTTTCACGGAAAGCGGCACAAGCGCTGCATCTTCTGCCCGCACCGGCACTTCGAGACTTATGACACCGTCGTCTTCGGCGATCACAGCGGAGCCAAACACGGTCTTTCGGATATCAGTCCAAGCCTCGCCTGCATTAGCAGAACCTCCGGAAAGCAGCGTGAACATAGCCAACAGGCCTGCAAAACGGTTTTGGCTCATCATCGGCAGCGGCTCCAGCGTTTGGAATGGCTTCAATATCTCTACGCCATATCACCCGCTCTTGTTTCTGCCCAACCCGAGAAATGCCAAATCTCCAGCGCAGTATTGCCAAAACTTCCTGCCGAACAGCGAGTGCTGTGCATTTGGATCGGTGCACCACAATATTATGCTCGGTGTCGCATTCGCAATTTATGTTTCAGCGCGCCGCCAATATGCGCCGCGACAAGACACGCGAGCAAGATGGCAATCCCAGCATGAGCCGTTGATGCCAGATCATTCAGAGTAGCGTTTTTCTCGTCCAGCAACTTTGGAATGACCGGAACTCCGAATACAGCAACCGGGCGCGCATACGTTATAGATGTGAGAATTCCGGATACCGGCATCGCAACAGTTGCGGCCAGCATCGCAATCTGAACCCGGCGTGCAAGTTGCCATTCCCACAAATGCGAGCCTTCAAGCGGCGACGCAAACCCTTCGCGGGTTCGCCATCCTATGCGAATTACAGCAAGAAGACCGATGATCACCCCGAACGACTTGTGAACCTGCACGAGTCTCGTTTTGTCCGTTCCGCTTTCGACGAAGCTCAGATACACGCCGAAGGTCAAAAGGCTAAAAATGCCTAGCGCAACCAGCCAATGCAGGGCCCGCGAAAGTCTGGAATACCTGGCCACATCCAACATGGCTAGTTTTCCTTGCCGGGTGTTGCAGTATCAGGCTGCTGAGGCCGCATGAGATCAAGCTGCTTAAATTCAGTTGATTGGGTGACAAGCCGGCAAGATCTGTCGTCTTGCGGGTCGAGACACTCAACAATCGCGCCGTCAGGAAATGCCGTCAGGTTCGGACAGTCGGCCTTGTAGCGCAACCCGCCCGCGTCGCTCGTAATCTGTTTGATCGGTGCTATGCCGCATGGAGTCTTCAGATACAGAAATCGGCGGACTTCGTAGTCCTTGATCTCAGCAATAGCCGGCGCAGCGAAACCCGCGACGGCCATGATCGCAAGAATGCGAGCAGTCGGTACTCTCATTTGTCGTCGGGCTGCGAGTCGATATAGGAACGGATGGCCCACATGGCTTCCTGACTGATGAGGCCTTCAAACGGGGGCATTTTTACGCGGTCATCGCGCTTTGCGCCACCGCGAACGCGCGTCAGGAACCAACCGTCCGCGTCATCCGTCGGCTCAAGCGCACGCAGATCCGGGGCCATGCCGCCCGACTTGACATCAAGGCCATGGCAACGCGCGCAGTTGGAGTTATAGCCCTTCGAGCCGATTTCGATTGCCTTTGCATTGCCGCGATAGGGATTGGTCGGGCGCCAATCATTTCCAAGTTGATCAAGTCCCGTCGTGTCAACGGGTTGCGGCGCGCCATCGCCGTGCGCCAATGCCACTCCAGCACCCAAAGTGCAGCCAAGAATCACAACACACAGTTTCTTCGCAAGCGTCATCGTCTCTCGTCTCCTCGCCTCGATATTTTTCACATTGGTTCGAGCCATATCCGCCAGCCTTCGCTACCGTTGATCTGCAGAAAATATGTTCCGGACGTCTCGATCACATAACTGTCTTCACCGCCGCCGCCGATGTGCAGGTTTTGCACGACCTCGTCTTTGCCGCGTTTGAGATAGAGAACAAAAATTGCTCCATCGCTTTGAAAGCGCAGCCGTGCCGGAGCCACCACGTCAAAGGGATCGGTCGTGAGGTTCAGCCGGCCTGCAAACTTAGGGTCAACGAGTTTGCGCACCTCGCGGTCGAAGCACGCAAGCCGCTCTGCATCCGAAGTGATCATCAGACATTTGACTGCCCCGCCGGTACGGTCCGCGGCCAGTGCAGAGCTTACGCCGGTTAGAAGTCCGGTGCACAGGATGGCAACAACGGGAATGAGATGCGACGCGGTCATTGCCCGGCAACCGGTTCCGCCTTTGCCGGATCGGCTTCCCAGACTTTCTCGCCTGTTTGCCAATTCAACGGGCATCCTTTGCAGCCGTCCATGAAGGCGTCCTGGAAGATCGCAAACCGGATCCTGGTTCCATCGAAGATCGCATCGCTGAGATCGGCTTCGTAGAACTTGGTTTCCTGCACATCAGTGTTGATGAACTTTGCGCGTTTGAACTTCACGCCTTTTGCCATGGCCTTTTCAAGCGTCGCGGCAGTCAGATCGGCATCCGTCAAATCCGCCTTGCTCATACGAACGTGCGATAGATCAGCACCTCGTAGCGTCGCGCCTGGAAGTTTGGCACCCTGCATGAAAGCGATTTTGAGTTTCGCACCGTCCAGGTTCGCACCCGAAAGATCCGCGCCTTGCAAATTGGCGTGCTGCAGATCGGCGCGCGCAAGAATGGCGCCTTTGAGGTTTGCGCCTTGCAGATTGGCATCTTTCAAATCGGCATGCCGCAGGTCGGCACCAGGGCACTGGGCTTTTGGTGCTATCGTGCAACCATTGATAATCCAGGGATTGGGCCTGTCTTCCTTATTGACGATGACGGGATAATTCTGGGCAGCAGTCACTGCCGCGCTGGCAACAAGAACCGCAAACGCCGCAACAAAATGCGTCAATCTCAGCGACATTATTGTCTCTCACCTTTGATGCCGGCGGGGAAAAAGGGACAGCAGCTTGCCAAGCAAACTGCTGTCCAAGTGAAGCCCAGGGAAGCGGGGGGCCGGAGACACGGCCCCCACCAGTGGTCAGTTGGCCGCGGTCGTCTGCGGAACTTCGAACACCCAGAACGATCCGCCCTGGCTGACCTGCTTGGTCTGGTCCGCCATGTCGCCGCCCCACAGCGGAACAGCGCCGCCGTAACCGGATGCAAGACCGATGTACTGCTTTCCATCCGCTTCCCATGTGACCGGCTGCGAAACGACACCCGAGCCGGTCTGGAACTTCCACAGCTCCTTACCGCTCTTGGCATCGAATGCCTTCACGTAACCATCGCTGGTGCCGGTCAAAACGAAGCCGCCCTTAGTGGTCAGAACGCCTGCCCACAACGGCATAGCTTCCTTGTGCTCCCAGACAACCTTGCCGCTCGTTGGGTCCATGGCGCGAAGAACGCCAACGTGATCATCAAACTGCTTATGGATGCGGAAGCCCTGGCCGAGGAACGCTGCACCCTTCTTGTAGGTGACGTTTTCAGTCCAGTAGTCTTCCTTCCAGTCGTTGGTCGGGATGTAGAACAGTTTGGTATCCTGGTTATAGGCCATTGGCATCCAGTTGGTGCCACCGAGGAAGTTTGGCGTAACTTCAATCGATTTGCCCTTGGTTTCACCCTCAGCTGGCTTTGGCGGACGTTGACCTTCAACTTCGTTCGGACGGCCAGTTGCGAGGTTCCAATCCTTTGCCCAAGAAATGCCCGGCACCATCGGATAGATGCCGAAAGCGCCGCCGGCCTGCTTGGAGATCTTGCCGTCGCGTGCCGTCAGCTTGTCGGTATCGGTAATGAACAGGAAGCCGTTGCGGTCGGCGTGAGCGCCGGCGCGAACAACCTTGCCGTCTTTTTCCATTTCGAACAGCGTGATCGGATTATTGCCCGAGAAGTCCCACGCGTCGTTCGGCGTGTGCTGGAAGAAGCCGACCGGCTCACCCGTCGACGGCTCAATGTAGACTTGGCCCGACGTGTAGAGGCTGTCGCCTGGCGAACGATAGTGTGTGTTCCACGGAGCCGGGTTGCCAGTACCGATGACAATCGTGTTGGTCTTCTCGTCGTAAGTTGCGGTCTGCCAAGGGGCGCCGCCACCATGGTTCCAAGCGTCAACCTTGGTGCCGTCCTTGTTGTTCGGCCACGACGGCGCCTTCGCGTCACCCGTCGTTGTCGAGTCTTTGCCGTTGAGGCGGCCCATGTGGCCTTCAACGAGCGGACGCATCCAGATTTCCTTGCCGGTATCGGGATCGCGCGCATAGAGACGTCCAACAACGCCGAACTCGTCGCCCGACGATCCATGGATCAGCAAAACCTTGCCGGTCTTCTGGTCTTTCACGAGCGACGGAGCGCCCGTCATCGTGTAACCGGCCGTGTGGTCTTCGAACTTTTCGTTCCAGACGACTTTGCCAGTCTTGCGATCAAGCGCAACGATGCCAGCGTCAAGCGTACCCATGTACAGCTTGTCGCCGAAGATCGCAGCGCCGCGGTTTACAACGTCGCAGCATGGACGGATATCGTCTGGAAGGCGATGCGAGTAGCTCCACAGCTTCTTGCCGCTCTTAGCATCGAGCGCAAACACGCGCGAATATGATGCCGTGACGTAAATCACGCCATCATGAACCAGTGCCTGGGTTTCCTGGCCGCGCTGTTTCTCGTCACCAAACGAGAAAGACCACGACGGCTTCATCTTGTCGATATTGTTGACGTTGATCTGCTCGAGCGAGCTGTAGCGATGGTTGCGAACGCCCATGCCCCAGCTGACGACGTCGCCAGTCGTCTTCTCGTCATTCAAAATATCTTCCCAAGCGACCGGCTTGGTGCCGTCGCCTGCAGCAAACGTGGCGGAGGATCCTGCAGCAGCAGCGAGAGCAAGGGTCGATGCTGCGGCCAAGAGGATCCGATGGCCGCCCATACGGGGGTGCCGTAAAATCATTCGTTTTCTCCCTAAAGTCTTTTTCGAGCGGCGGCTTTTTCCGCCGCTTCGGAAACAGAGAAAAATATTGAAATGAAAGTGGGGTCTATTGGTCTTTGGAGTAACCCATTGTAGGACTTCCCGATTTTATGGAAAAATAATCGGGAGGCGAATTCTATTTTACCGCATCAATTCGGGCATTATTCCCGGCCATCAATTCAAACTCCAATAAATGCGGGCTTTCGCATATTTTTCGCCATTCTATTTCGGACGACTAAAGCCCTATCGCATCTGGCGCCGCGATGCTCACATTCTCGTGTGCCGCAGATGCGAAATATCTTTCGATGATCCTTTCTGTTTGGTAGGGCGTATCACTTCCCCTGCCTGAGCAAATCCGGTGATCCATCAATCAGAATTTGCATGGTATCAACGGCGATTGGCGGGAGGACGCCGCACTTAGAGTTCGGGGCGATGACGCCTGTGATGCGGACGCGCGTACCTAACTGCAAAACTTCGCTAGCCGGCAATCTTCCATCCAAGGCGTAGACTTTGCCGTCTTCGAGCGCCACGTGAGGACATTCAACACCGCCTCTGACAACGATACCGATACCGGTGATCTTGTGCGGCTGGTCTGATGCAACCGCGAGAAGCGGAATGAGGCTGAATGATGCCGCTACCGAGTTGAGCCAACACTCGACCATCGTACTCTAACACTCTGATTAGGGCTGAGACAGGCAGTGCCGATTTGCAGACATGCCAACCGGTTTTTGTATGCCCCTTATTTTTGATCGATGGGCGCCCTCAGAAGAACGGGATTTTCTCCCAATCTCGATCTCAAAGCGCAGCCGCGCGGACTGGCAGCCGGTGCATGGGTGCGATGACCGCAAGTGGGCTCAGTTGAGTTGGGCCCACTGGAAGCACAGCGCCGGCATATTCCGCAGGGCCGTCCCATCGATGGCCGCAAAGCGCCCCGGGCGCTCCTCTTGCCGCATGATGCCATTATCGATCACAAAGTGCGCATGCGGCGCCCTGGTGAGATTAATCTGGATAAGCGTTGCCTGCTGCCAAAGAAAATCGTGAAAACTGCGGTTCTCGTGTTCATCCTTGAAAACCGCCGTGATCATCGCCGGCCGGCCAAGGCGCGCCTCCAGCCTCTCAGCAAGTCCGCCCGGCATTACGGTATGGGCGTAACCCGCGATCACAACCAGCTTGCCTTTGGTGTCTGCCACCATCTCGCGTTCGATGTATGCGGCCATCTCGTCGTCATGGCTGAAGCGCTCGCGCATGATGGCTGCGTCGCGCGTCGCCTTCGATACCTGGTCGTTCAGCGCATACTTGATCCACGTGACGGTGCTGAGGTTGGCCAGGCAGCGATAGACCGGGTCGTTGTGCGTTCTGAAATTGCCCAACGGATTGTTGAAGTCGTAGAAGATCGGATTGATGCCGTACTTTTTCGCGAGCAAAACTTGGCGGCCAAGGCTGCTGGCAACCAGATATTGCGTGTCGTGGGACCGCGTCCCCGGACTCTCGGGATCGGTAAAGTGCCAACGTCCAGACCGGATGACATCGCTCGCAAATGCCTCAATATCTGCGTCGGTTTCGACGCCCATAGCCTGCCGCCCGAGAACGCGCGGCATCTCGATAGCAAGGTGGCGCACGCCGGAATTATGCATTGCGGCAAAAAATGCGTCCGAGGAAAAAAAACGCACTCGCTCGGCCGCCCCGTGTTTTGCGTCTCCAAACACGACCAGATCACTGGCACTGAGAACGGAGTGCAGGCTTTCGGGCGGCGTTTCACACAGCGCAGGAGAGGCGTGCGTTGCGAGCATCATCGCCGCCAAATTGAGAATGCGCTCGATGAATGATCTGCCTTGAACCACTGGTCCCCCCGTTCGGCCGGATGAATAACGCTGCTCTATTAGATGTTCTTGTCCGCCACTTGGTTCAGCATTCCGAAGAACGTACCGGCCCACTTCTCGGCATTTTCAAGAAGGAACGTAAAGCTCTGCACCTTGAGCACGAGGCCGTCCGTGGTCACGACGTTCTCGACGCCCGGGATCGCGCTGACCGAGTTATAATCGGCGCACGTCTGCTTGCCGGCGGACTTATTCACGGCGTTTGCCGCCATGATCTCGTTTTCGCCCGCCACGCGCAGGCTGAGGAATGCCATTTGATCCTGGCGCGTGTCGCAAAAATAGCCGCCGACCCGGACCGGTTCAGCAGCAAGTGCGAACGGAATTGAGATGAGGAAGATGGGGGCGAATGCGACATGAAGGTGCTTCACGGCGTCCTCCAGATGAAAGCGGCCACGCTCTCGCGTGTTCCGAATTACCTTGGACGTCCTCCAGCACTTGACCTTTTTGTTGGAGTAGAACTCGATTCGCCCACACACTCAACAGCAGAAAGTGCTTAAGGTTTGCACGGCATTGCTCGTTTCCATTGCATCGAAGCTGAAATCCAAGATGCCGCCGGCCTTCGCGGCTGCCCACGTTTTGCGCAAAGCTTGCATTGCCGCGGGGTCAACCACTCTGATTCATATTCACAAAAGGGGTTATCTCAACCGGTCCACGCAGAAACGCCTGCTCGTCAATGCCGGCCAACCGCATGCAGGCGGGCTGGCGAGAGCATTGAAATTTCCGCGCACGTCAGCGTCTGGCGCAACGCCTCGCTCAACTCATCGGTAGACTCTGCTGCAACGAACTTACCGCCGGTCACCTCGGCAAGACAGCGCGCGCCAGACTTTTCAGAATTCGAGGGTAAGCGAAAGCCGATAACGTGGATCTTCAGTTTCGCAAACTCGGCCTTGATCCGCCGTGCCGATTGACATGGGTCGCCGCCACAAGTGTCTTCTCCATCGGTCAGCACGACGATCTCTGCAGGCTGAGGGCCGTTTCGAAGCACGTCTACCGCCAGTTCAACAGACCGCGACAGGGCTGTGCGGCCAAACGGTCGAATCCGCTCTGCAATATCGATGATCTTGCGGCCCGCATCTGGCGAAGGCTTAAACTTCAGCTCGACGTTGCGGCAACTGTTATCATGTTGTCCAGGCCCATAAACGATGAGCCCGATCCGCCGCATTCTGGCAACCTCAGGCAGAACCTGGCTCAATGCCGCTTGGACGCGAAGCATCCTGTTTGGGGCACCCTCCGGAAAATCCGACGCCAGCATCGAGCCAGATGCGTCGAGAACAATCATTGCATCACTTGTGCAATGCGCTCCCTCGGACGTGAGCGGATAACGCCTTGCGTCGTTCCCGGCAAGCGGCAAGGCCACAAGCATCACAACGATTGCTCCAGGCCACCGATTGCCAAACGCTGCAAAACGGCCAGGACTGCGAGGCCTCACTCTCTGCGATCCTCATCAATGCTTCCGATGCCAGGATCGCGGGCAACAGTTGAATTGTGGACGAAAATCACGCTGCCGACATGGCGCTGGACGCGCATGTAAACGCTAAACCCTACGCCGACTTCCGAGTGGTCAAGCAACCGCTCTCCAACATTGAGGAGCACGCACCCAGAGCGATCAGTGTGGCCTGGAACGGAGGAAATCGGCTTAGTGTCAAATTCAACGGCCTTGGCGCGCGTTCCGCAACCTATAACGCCGGATGCTTTCACCATCCAGACATCGGCATGGGCGGGCGTTGATGCCGCCAGAACCAAAATTGCGGCAGCATCAATTCGAGCGCGCGGCATATTTTGTTACTCTGCGCCCATAGCCCTGGCGAGCACCGGCCCGGAACACTTGGCGGCATCATAACCGACCGAGCCGTCCGGGTTGCATTCGCTTTCAGCAGCCCGCAGCGTGGCCCGAAACCCGGAGATTTCTCTCCTGGTTTCGAGATCCGCCGTGGCCTCCGGAATTAGTATTTCTTCTCGCACCATGAACCCGATGCAGCCTTGCAGGACACGGGGAAGGCCGTTGCCATTTTTTCGGCCGCCGCCCACTCTTCCGCATCGACACCGTTGTTCACGTCAGCGTCCATGGCCGTAAATGTCGGCGTTGGGTCGAGTTTCAGTTTCGACGAGTTCGCGTCCCACTCCGTGCGGCTGATCCGGCCGCTGCCGTCCGCATCAAGCGTCTTGAAATGATCGGCCCAGCCGGCAGCGGCGGCGGCCGTACCAGAAAGCATCAAAGCCGTAGCAATAGCGACCCATTTTTTGGTCATTGCGTCTTCTCCCTAATACGTCGTTTCCCGAGTACGATAATTGTTGTCTCGACGGTATTGAACATCGCAGGCAACCGTCATGCCACCGTCTTTCGGCGGCCTCACAACCAGCGCCATCCGGCGACGTTTTATCAATGGCAAACCTTCCAAATCGACCCGGGACAGAGTGGTAAGCGTGCCGGGCACCGGCGTTGTGTTGCGCTGCAATTCTGGACAATCCGTCCGCCATTTTTAGCGTGCAACAATCGGCAGGAGTCGCGGCAATGGCTCTCGGCCAATGGCGTCGGGCTTCAGCATTTCGGGCAACGCGTATGCATTGCCCCCGTGCGCTCGCAACCGTTGACGATCAGCCACGGTTCATTCTCTCCTCAGCGCGCCCATAAGGAAATTACGGAGCTCCGCGGTCCGTGGAAAACAATTGGGTCACATTGAGGTGCCGGGAAATAATCCCTCACCAATACTAGCTCCAATTTCAGTTTTCCTTCCTCAACTCTGCATTCTTCGCTGCACGGGAATGCGACCAAGAGCCCATTTTTGGCCCTGATCAAAGTTCGTCTTCGACCGCTCCAACATTGTTCAACCGATCTGCCGGATTCGCAGATGCCTCAAGCTTCCGGCGCGGCAAACAAACTTTTGGAGATACGTGCGCTCGGCAGGCAGAGCGGTGTGGCTACGTTTACGCAGGAAGCCGGAGCGTGCGGTTTGTCGGTCGTCGAATGCTTTGAGACCGTTTGCGGCGTGATTTAGCGGAGGTTCTGGCTCATCCGTTTTCGAGTTTAAGCGGCTTTCGATTGGCGCTGCAATCGTCGTTTGTTGATGGTGTCGCGTTTGATCCTTTCTCGCTGCAACAGGATGGTTTGCCCACGCCCGAAGTAAACGTCGGCTGGCGTCAGGTTCTTCAGGCTCTCGTGGTAGCGGCTGTGATTGTAGTGCTCGACGAAGTCGCTGATGTGGGCTTCGAGATCGCCTGGCAGGTAGTAGTTTTCGAGCAGGATGCGGTTCTTCAAGGTCTGATGCCAGCGCTCGATCTTTCCTTGGGTTTGCGGATGATGGGGGGCGCCGCGCACGTGATCCATGCCATTGTCGTCGAGCCATTCCGCAAGCTCAGCTGAGACGTAGCTCGAACCATTGTCGCTCAGCAGGCGCGGCTTGTGGACGACACGGGCGGAGCGCGGCGGGTCAGCAGAACAACGCAGCCGTCCCATCGCGCATTGAGTTCCTCGTATTTCCATTCCGCCGCTGGTTGGCCCGCCTGCTTGACGAGTACGGACTGGGGGCCCGCCTTGGCCAAAATAAAGAAAGAACCATCGCGCGCCGTCGCAATCGCCGGCAGTGGCAACCTGTCGAGGCGCTTGATTTTTGATTTCGATTTGCGGGCTTTCAGGCCTTTGGCTTTGGCGGCCCGCACAATCGCATGCGCCGAAAAAGCTCCGCCGCCCGGCGCGAAGTCGCGGGCCAGCCGATTGGGATCAGCGGGAAGGTCAAAAAAGCCGAGTAGCTTCACCAGTGCAACGAGCCCGCTGTCGAGAGGCTGAGCCGATGGCCCTGTCGCGGGACTGCCAGCTTTATCCTGTAACAAGTGGGGACCCTACGCCAAACAAAACAAGCCGCTCGTCGGGACCGGCACTACTAACCCGCCCATATTGATCCGACCGAGCCATATCGTTTGCTGGCCACCCTGTCTAGGTGTGTTCACCCAGCGACGTTGGCATAGTCCAATCTTCTCCAGCCTGCTAACTTAGCGCGATGGCAATACCTGAATACATTTCGAACTATTGGGGCAAAGCCCAGCCAAGCGCCGATGGAGGTCCCGCTTGGCATCCCGTCGCATATCACTGCCTCGATGTCGCTGCGGCCGGGGCAGCACTACTTGACACGCGTCCTCAATTGCTGAGCGCACTCGCGCAGTGTTCCGGTATGCCGGAAGCGCAGGTGCGCCAATGGCTATTCTTTGGATTGGCGCTTCATGACGTGGGGAAGTTTGCAGACTGCTTTCAATGCAAGGTCGACACGCTTTGGAAGCACCGGTCAGCCTCGCAGCAGCAGCCAAACTTTGATCCGGGGCACGGACGGATTGGCCTCGCACTGTGGTCGAACGGCTGCGAACCCTCCGCCAGCGCGGCGCGTTCCCTTGTCCACCTGTTCGGACCGGATTGCCGCTCAAGCGCCAGTCAGCACATCGCATTTTCGAATTGGTTCGCGGCCATCAGCGGTCATCATGGACGCCCCGTTGAAGAGCATGATCTCAATGGCCGCATTTGTGAGCAGGCCAGAGCCGATGCCCTGGCGTACATCTTGGCTGCTGCCAAGTTGTTAGATCCGCAAGTTCCGATTGAGAGCCCGCGTCCCAGCGAACAGCGGATGCGTTCGAGTTCCTGGCTCGTGGCGGGCCTAGCCATGCTTTCAGATTGGATCGGCTCCAACCAAACCTGGTTCGCATACACCTCACCAACGCTTACGCTCGACGCGTATTGGGAGATCACGCAAGTCCGAGCAAAAATCGCGCTTTCGGAATGCGGGCTTTCAAATCCCCGCATCGCGGCGGGCTACTCGCTGACAGACGCACTTCCAGGGGTCGTCGATCCCACTTCAACCCCACTTCAGACTTGGGCGGCCAACGACGCGAATGTCACCGGCCAGTCGCTCATCGTGATCGAGGATCTGACGGGCGCAGGCAAGACGGAGGCAGGTCTCATCCTTGCGCACCAACTGATGCGTGCAGGTGCCGCCGAGGGGCTATATTGGGCGCTCCCGACAATGGCGACGGCCGACGCGCTCTACCGGCGTCTAGCAGAAAGCTATTCCAAACTCTTCGAAAATCCTGCGCAAACTTCGCTCGTTCTTGCGCACTCATCCCGGGAATTCAACGACATCTTCAAGAAGTCGATTGAGCTCGTAAGTGCAAAAAATGAACACGCCTACTCCAAAGATTCTCAAGGTCCGTCCGATTCCGATATTACCGCTACCGCCGCTTGCTCGCGATGGATTGCCGACGACCGGCGCAAAACATTTCTTGCCGATGTTGGAGTTGGGACCATCGACCAAGCTGTGCTTGGTATCCTGCCGTCGAAGCATCAGGCGATGCGACTGGCAGCGTTGTGCCGCCGCGTTCTGGTGATCGACGAAATTCACGCACTCGATGCTTATCAAAACTCCCTCGTTGAAACCCTGCTTGAATTTCATGCGGCACTAGGCGGCTCCGCTGTATTGATGTCCGCAACCCTCACTTTGGCCGGACGGCAGCGTCTCGCTGGTGCCTTTGCCAAAGGGGCAGGATGGCCAGCTCCTAAACTGGCCGAGCAACATTTCCCCCTTGCCACTGTTGTCGATCACACAGGACACCGGGAGCGCCGGCTCGATGCTGGCCGGGGCACACGCCTCGATCTTCCGGTACATCGACATGAGAATGCCGGCGCCGCTATCGCGATACTCGAACAAGCGGCCCTTGATGGACGGGCCGCGGTTTGGGTCCGTAACACGGTCCAAGATGCGCTCGATGCGTATCGTGATTTGAGTGCACGGCTTCCAAACGCATCCTTTGACTTGTTTCATGCGCGCTTTGCACTCGGAGACCGGCTTAATATCGAACAGCGAGTCTTGCAAAGTTTTGGCAAGAAGAGTTCAGGAATAGAAAGACAACGCATTCTGATTGCGACGCAAGTTGTGGAACAGAGCCTTGATTGCGACTGGGACATCATGATCTCGGATCTCGCGCCGATTGACTTAATCATTCAAAGAGCGGGCCGTTTGCATCGGCATGAGCGCGGTGAGCGACCATCACCCGTGTTGCACATCGTCGGACCTGAACCGGCCGATGATGCTGGAGCCAAGTGGTATGAGACAGCGTTCCCACGCGGCGCATTTGTCTACCCTCATCATGGACAACTATGGCTGACGATGAAATCGCTGCTGGCTGCACGTGGCCTCAATCTCGCGAGCGGCAGTCCGCGAGACTTGATCGAGCGGGTGTATGCCGAGGACGCAGAATTTCCGCCCGGTCTTATGAGCCCATCAGGCAAGGCTGAAGGTAGAGCCGCAAGTGCTCGCGGGATTGGGCGTATGAACGCGCTTGATCGCAGCAAGGGCTACGTTCATCAGGCAGGCGCCTGGGAAAGCGACACACGAACACCGACGCGTCTCGGTGATCCAACGCGGGCGCTGCGGTTGGCGAAGTGGGACGGGCAACATCTGGAACCTTGGTTCCCGGTCGAAAACTGCGACACGCGGAAGGCGTGGCGGCTATCGGAGATTTCGGTGCTGGCCGCGCGCGTGAAGGATGTCGTGATTGCCGGCGAGAGCTTGAAGCGCGCGGTCAATGCCGAAATCAAAACGTGGCCCGACCGCTACGATCCGCCTTTGCTTGTTCCTCTGATGCAGCGCGACGGCGCATGGCTCGCCAGAATTGAAGATGAACGCACTCCGGCCCGACAGGGGCAAATCATCTATTGCCGGGCACAGGGGTTGCGATTTGAATTCCCGGCCCAGACCGCGGGATAGCGGGGATATCCGTGACGACACCTAATATGACGATTGCAGATTTATCTCAACACGTATCAACTCACGACATCCATCTCTTACGGAGATCCTATGTCCTTCAACTTATTGACTGACCCGTGGTTGCCGGTGCGGCGGCTGTCGGGCGAGCGCGATGTCGTGCGCCCCGGAGACATCACAGATCGCTTTAACAGCGATCCCATTATGGCACTCGATTTTCCTAAGCCAGACTGGAACGCCGCCGTCACTGAGTTGCTCATCGGGCTGTTGGCGACGGTGATGGCGCCTGACGATACGGACGCTTGGGCTGATCTGTGGGCCACTCCACCAGCAACTGCCGAATTGAACACGCGGCTTGCAAACATCGCCTTTGCTTTTTACCTCGATGGCGACGGACCGAGGTGTTTTCAGGACATCGATCCGCTACCTGGCTGCGAGGCCAAATCGGTTGCAGCGCTGCTCATCGATGCGCCGGGCGAGAACGCTGAGAAGAAAAATACCGATCTCTTCGTAAAGCGGTGCGATGGCCCTGCCTTCAGTCCATCATACGCAGCAGCAGCGCTGATCACATTACAAACCTACGCGCCTGCGGGTGGGCAAGGGAACAGGACCTCAATGCGCGGAGGTGGTCCGCTGACGACCATGCCGATGCCCCGGAGAAAAATGATTACATCGAAGGTGGCGGTGACGGTCACGACACTTTGGGACGCGACCTGGGCCAGCGTTCCCGATCAAACGGCAACGGGGGAAGTCCCCAAGACTACCGACTCCTCGGCATGGACATTGATTTTTCCGTGGCTCGCGCCAACGCGCACGTCCGAACAAGACCGCGCCACGCAGCCCGTGAACGCTCACGTCCTGCAACAATTCTTTGGCATGCCACGGCGCATTCGATTGGACATTACCGCCAGCGGCGATGATTGCTGTGCGTTTGGTGGAGCTGCAAGCGAGATCCTCGTGCGAGGGTTCCGGCAACAGAATTATGGGGTCAAATACGAAGGCTGGGTACATCACCTGTCGCCTCATCGCGCCGACAAAAAGGCAGGCCTACTTTCATTCCATCCTCAACCGGGCGGAGCGACGTTTCGTGACTGGCTGACCTGGGTTGAGACGCCGATGGATAGAACAACCCAACGCGCCGCATGCCTCGACGATTGGCGCGCCCGGCTGGGCTATCTTCAAAAGTTCAGCAAGTATGACGATGCGATTGCTGCTGCTGACATCTGGCAATCGAGCGTGCTCGCCTGCGGGTTTGACATGGACAACATGAAGGCACGCGCATGGCTCGATGCACGCATCCCATTCTTTGCGCCGCCGCCCGGCAGCAACTCTGATCATTGGTCAGACCAATTCCTAAGAACCGCGCGGTGTCTTGTCGCTGGCACTGACAAGGCTGCGGCTGCGCTGCGGTTCCGGTCTAGGCTTGCATGTTTCGGTTCACTCGACCCGGAACACGGGACATACAGCTTGCCGAAAAATTCAAGCGGCAAAGACGCTTTTGAAGACCTCATCGAACGCTTCTGGCGGGAGACCGAGGCCGCGTTCCGCGCCGCCTTGGCGGCATTGCGCAACAATCCTGCAGACGACACAAAATCCATTCGCGAAGCCTTCGTCAAAGAATTGCGCACCAAAGCCCTCGCCTTCTTTGACGAGATCGCCGGAACAGATGATCTCACAGGCAGCGATGCCCGCCGCATTGTGACGGCACGCTCCAACCTGCAGTTTGCTTTTGGTGCATCGGGTGAGGTCCGCCGCGCGCTCGACATCGCAACTGACGAAGCAACGCAGAAAGCTGCTTCCCGCAAAAAGTCAAAGAAGAGGGGCGAAGACAATGACCGAACACCTGCGTGACTACGACGTTCTGGCCGGCGTCTTTACCAATTGGTGGCGCGGTCTGCAGGGCCTATCGAAATCCGGAAACCCTATACTGATTGGCGGATCGCCTAAGCCACCCAACCGAAAGGCGCTGGCCGAACTGCGGCGCATCAACATCGCCGTCGAAGGCGGCCAAGATGCCGTCGATGTCACCCGGGCACTCAGCATCGACGCGTTCCGGGAACTGGTGCAGCACCTGCGCGCATCAGACCTCGCGCCGGACTCAACAGTTCGAACCTGGCTGCGCGCCGACGGCATGTGCCTCGAACCGGTTGCCATCGCGGCGGCAGCCGTCGCTCGCATTCGTAAAGACACCGGCGGCAAAAGCGATTGGACCGGTGCCACGGCAAAGATGCTCGGCGCGGGCTTTCCGGACGATCAAGTGTTTGCTGAGGCCCGCTTCAAGCGACTTATGCGATGCCGCAACGATTGGCCAGGACTGATGGCGCAAGCTCGCCGCATCGCCGCGATACTCGAGCGGGAGGCCCCCGTCGGCGACCTCGGCGCCAGTTTGGTTCTGTGGAACCACGACCCGCGGATCAGCCGGGACTGGGCGTTCCAATATTACCAAAAGAGTTTCGAGGAACCGGAAACTCCTCCGCCCTCCGGCAGCGCGACACCTCCAACAGCATAATCCTTAGAGAGAAAATCCATGACCACATTCCTGCAACTGCATGTTCTCACCACCTATGCCGCCTCCAATCTCAATCGCGACGACACCGGCCGTCCCAAAACGCTCAACTTCGGCGGCGTCGAGCGCCTGCGCATCTCGTCGCAAAGTCTGAAGCGTGCCTTGCGAACGAGCGACATTTTTGCCGAAGCCATCGGTGACGCCCGTGGCATCCGGTCAAATTCTTTCACTGAAGCTCTCGTCGGTGTGCTTCGTGCCCGA
The DNA here is from genome assembly GCA_013141015.1 of Hyphomicrobium sp. Lineage (GTDB taxonomy): Bacteria > Pseudomonadota > Alphaproteobacteria > Rhizobiales > Hyphomicrobiaceae > Hyphomicrobium_B. The sequence goes on from JABFRT010000053.1 coordinate 116,469, forward strand.
GGCCTTGCAGATGATGACATCGTCAAGAGCGTGAGCGCAGTGATCGAAAAGGACAAACTCGGCAAATCGAAGAAAGACAAGCCCACCGACACCGAACAACTTGTCCACCTTGGGCCGGAGGAACTGCTCCGGCTCGAAGGCCTCGCTGATCGCCTCATCGCGGGCGATGCGTTGGCGGACAAAGAAGCTCTCGTTCTGGTTCAAAAGCCCCGCGCCGCCGACATCGCCCTGTTCGGCCGCATGCTGGCTGACAATCCGGGCTTCAACGTCGAAGCAGCCGCTCAAGTTGCGCACGCCTTCACGACCCACCGCGTCAGCGTAGAGGACGATTTCTACACCGCGGTCGATGATCTCAAGTCAGCCAACCGTGACGCTGATCGCGGCGCCGGCTTCATCGGCGTCCAGGAATATGGTTCGGGCGTGTTCTATTTGTATGTCTGCCTTGACGCATCGCTTCTCGTCGGCAATCTCGCCGGAGACAAAGTGTTGGCAGCGAAGACGGCCGAGGCGTTGGTTGATGCCGTTACGACAGTCAGCCCAAAAGGCAAACAGAACAGTTTCGCCTCGCGCGCCCACGCCAGTTTTGCACTTGCTGAAATGGGATCTAAAACGCCGCGATCACTTGCTGCCGCATTTTTGAAACCTGTCGGACCGGGCGACGGCGCCAATGATTTCGGCGCGGCTTCTAAGAAGCAGTTGCTGGACCTTAGAGCCAAGTTCGACGGCATTTATGGCCAGTGCTGGGACAAGGACGCCACTTTAGACATCTTCGCTGAGGCGAGCAGCAGCAACAATCTTGCAGCCCTGAAGGCTCTGGCGCGGGAGGCCGTCGATGCCGTCCATCTCTGAAAATACCCCCCAACAGTTTCTGGTCTTCAGACTGTGGGGGCCGATGACATCGTGGGGAGACATTGCGGTCGGTGAGCGGCGCGGCACATGGAGCCGTCCATCACGTTCAGCTATTTTAGGACTTGTCGCGTCGGCGCTTGGAATCGAACGCAGCAATGGTTCGGCGCATGACAGACTTGAGGCAGGCCTGGGATTTGCCGTGCGGATTGATCATCCAGGACGGCCAATGCGCGACTATCACACGGCACAGTCACCGGGCGCGCGTAAGGGGCTCCGCTGGCACACACGCCGTGATGAACTCGATCCCAGCAACGACCTCAACACGATACTTTCAGAACGCAGCTACATGACGGAAATGGATGCATCAATCGTTCTATGGCAACGGCCGGACACGGTCGCCATCGACGTGGCCGGGATTGCAGAGCGATTGTCCAAGCCGGTTTTCGGCCCGTTTCTTGGCCGCAAATCATGTCCGCTCGGGCTGCCGCTCCGGCCTTACCTTTTAGATGCCCCAAGTCCACTTGCGGCGCTCCTTGCGCACGACGCGCGGCCGGTTGAGGAACGCATGATCCTGACAGGCCTTAACCGCCCGCGACGGGAAACACGCGAACTGTGGATGGACGAGGACGACGCGCGCACATTCGGATTGGAATCTCTGGTCCGTGAACGCACCACCCGCCGTGATCGCATTCGAGACCGCCCGCGTTGGCTGTTCTCTGATCGCAACGAGGTCTTGATCGATACCGGGAGAACGCCATGATCATGTCAAAAGCCGAACTCTCGCGCGCGCCAGGAACGCAAGGATCACTCGCAAAGGTTCTGCTTACTGGAACCCAGGGCGACCGCAGTCACGGCCTCGTCTGGTCGCTTTTTTCGCGCAGTGACGAGATTAAACGGGATTTCCTGTTTCGCGAAATCGAGCCCGGATCCTACATAATCGTCTCGCATCGCCCGCCAGAGGACCCGCACGGGCTTTGGAACGTGACGTCTCAACAGTTCGAGCCGGCGCTTCAAGTTGGACACCGGCTTGGCTTCGTGCTGCGTGCGAACCCGGCCATGTCCGTGGCTCAGCCTGGAAAAAAGCGCGGGCTTCGTGTCGATGCCATCATGCATGCAAAATCGAAGGTCTCAAAAATGGAGCGCGCAGCGTTCAGCGCGCAGGACGCTCAAACCGCTGGACTCGGATGGTTGATCAAACGGGGGCCCGCCATCGGCGTCGATTTCGATGCGGAATACTGCTCAGCGACTGGCTATCGTCAGGTGCAGGTCCAGCGCCAAAGACCTGCGAAGCCGATTGAATTCTCCGAGATCGACTATGAAGGCGTCTTGACCGTTACAGACCCAATCAAACTCATGGCGGCGCTGGCAAACGGAATTGGCAAAGCTAAAAGCTACGGCTGCGGCCTCATGCTCGTTCGCCGGACATGAGACATCCGGCATGGTGGCGCAAATTCGCAGGACACAAAGCCTATGGCTGACGCGCCTTACGTTCCCTTGCGCCCCATCGCCCTTAAACAACGCGCAGGCATCATCTTCCTGCGCTACGGCGCGCTCGACGTCATCGACAGTGCCTTCGTGCTCGTCGATACCAATGGGGTGCGCGTACAGATCCCAATAGGCGGGCTCGCCTGCATTATGCTCGAACCCGGCACGACAGTATCACACGCAGCCATTTGTCTCGCGGCACAAGTCGGCTGCCTGCTGGTTTGGGTCGGTGAGTCTGGCGTGCGTGTCTATTCCTCCGGTCAGCCCGGCGGCGCACGCGCAGACCGGCTTCTCTATCAGGCAAAACTTGCGCTCGATGAAGACGCCCGGCTCAATGTGGTCCGCGAAATGTATCGCCGCCGTTTTGGAGAGGATGCCCCGAGCCGCCGGTCAGTCGAACAATTGCGCGGCATCGAAGGGTCCCGTGTCCGCGAGATGTATAAACTTCTGGCCCAGCGCCACGGCGTCAACTGGAACGCGCGCAATTATGATCGCAAAGATTGGGACAATGCCGATGTCGCCAATCGAGCCATCTCGGCCGCGACAGCTTGTCTGTACGGCCTCACCGAAGCCGCTATTCTCGCGGCCGGATACGCACCAGCCATTGGCTTTCTGCATCGCGGCAAGCCACTCAGTTTCGTCTACGACATCGCCGACGTCTATAAGTTCGAAACCGTTGCACCCGCCGCCTTCGAGACCGCCGGAAAAATTCTCAAAGGCAAAGGCGACGGCAATCCGGTCGAACGTCAGGTTCGCATTGCATGCCGCGATCTGTTCCGCAAATCAGGCTTGCTCGAAAAGATCATTCCCGACATCGCCGATATACTGAAAGCTGGCGGACTGACCGAACCTGAGGACGCTCCAGAAGCCGCGGAACCTGCAATTCCAAGAGAGGAGGCCGGCGGAGATGATGGTCATCGTGGTTGAAAATGCGCCGCCACGGTTGCGCGGCCGCCTGTCATTGTGGTTCGCCGAGGTTCGGGCCGGCGTCTATGTCGGTGTCTACAATCGGCGTACGCGCGAGCGGATCTGGGAGGAAGTCAAACAGATGATCGGCGACGGCAGCGCTGTCATGGCCTGGAGCGCGCAAACCGATAGTGGTTTTGAATTTGAAGGTGTTGGAGCCAACCGGCGTGAAGCCATCGATTTCGACGGCCTGACGTTGGTCAAATTCAAGCCGCCGCCGCCCGGCGCCTCTATTGCCCAAACGGGAGCCCACACGGAAGACAAGGCCGCAAAGTAGTGGTCTTTCGGACTGGTTTTCTGCCCTCGAATTGAACGGCGTTTTATTCGGTGGTGTTCTTTGACATGTGAAAACGACCATGCAATCAAGACGTTGCACATTGGTCTGTTCCCCGCACACGCGGGGCTGAACCGTCAGATGCGGTACCGCGTGCAAGAACGGCACCGCTGTTCCCCGCACACGCGGGGCTGAACCGCGCGTCGGGCGGACGGTAGTTCGCGTTTCCAGTTGGCCTGTTCCCCGCACACGCGGGGCTGAACCCGATCGCCGCGGCGCTGGCGCTTTCGCGTCACTTGATCTGTTCCCCGCACACGCGGGGCTGAACCGTGCGAGCAAGTTGTTTTCACCGGCTCTGCGGCTTATCCTGTTCCCCGCACACGCGGGGCTGAACCGCGCGCTTGCAACATCGTCATCGCGCGATTCGTGCCTGTTCCCCGCACACGCGGGGCTGAACCGTTGATCGACGGGATACGGGCGTTGTTCGATTTCGCTGTTCCCCGCACACGCGGGGTACTTTATGCCCGCGGCGAGCAGGTGCTGACCCGTTCCCCGCACACGCGGGGCTGAACCGACCTGTGCACGTGCACACTGTCGCCCATGGGCCCGTTCCCCGCACACGCGGGGCTGAACCGAACATCGCGACCGGATGCGACGACCAGTCGGGCCGTTCCCCGCACACGCGGGGCTGAACCGACATATGAACCCTATTCGGCTGAGATTGCCAGCCGTTCCCCGCACACGCGGGGCTGAACCGTTGTGCCGGTGACATACAACGGTAAGACGTTCCCGTTCCCCGCACACGCGGGGCTGAACCGGCTCCGGCCGCGGTCCGACGGTGTCGTGTTCCCGTTCCCCGCACACGCGGGGCTGAACCGGCTTGCACGCGATCTGATCGCAGCCGCCAAGCACCGTTCCCCGCACACGCGGGGCTGAACCGCTGCGGGCCATGATGACGATTGGCAGTCGATCGACCGTTCCCCGCACACGCGGGGCTGAACCGTCGGCAGATGACATTTGAACTGATGATTGTCTGTTCCCCGCACACGCGGG
>JABFRT010000003.1 GCA_013141015.1 Hyphomicrobium sp.
CCATTTTGAAGACGACCGCGTCGCCGTCACCGAGATCGACGACGCCGGCGTTTTCGCCCGGACCCTGGATGACCTGCGGGCCGCTGGTCGGCAGCGTCTTCAGCCAGACGCGCGAAGATTTGTACGAGCAGTGTTCGCTCCACATCACCGAGAAGATGCCAAGTTCGCAGATCAGCGGTTCGCGGCCGAGGATTTCAAGAAGGCGCGGATATTCGTCGCCCTTGAAGCCGTGGCTGGCGATCATTTCAGGGGTGATTTTGGAGGCGGTGGGTGCGGCTGACATCAGATCTCTTGGCGTTCGCGTGGAGGGGCTTCATCGACCGCGTGCTTATACCGGCTGGGGCGCACCTTGTCCCTGCGGTCGAACGGGTTACTCCCGCGCTTTTAGCCGGTGGATGACGCCCGCCCGTCAGGCCGTCCAGGCGCTGATTTGCGCCTGCGGCGTTCCAGCCAAGCCATGATCAAGATCAACAAAGCACGCCCTGCCGCGCGTCGAGACCGCGCTGTGTGGGCGCTATTGCTGCTATGCAGCAATATCCATTTTGCATTCTGAATCATAGGATTACCTTCAGCCTCAACAAGTGGGATTGGCTTGGCGCGTGGCGCGCCGCCCACTTTTCCGAGGCCAGCCACGCATTCATAAGGACAACGACAATGTCGATGACCAAAGTTTTGGCCGGCGCGTCAATCGCGGCTGGCCTTTCGATTGCTTCCGCGGCCTTGGCCGGGATGGCTGGCCAGATGTCCGGCATGGACGGCATGTCTGGTATGGCCGGCTCCAGCGGCGAGGAAACACAGATCGTCATGAACCCGGGCCAGGGTTTGCCGATGGATGTCGGCGGCAAGCGGATCGTCATCGTCTACACCCAGGACAATGGCACCTGCGGGCTGACGATGGTGTTTGCGGAGTCTGAAGCTGGCGGTATGGCCAAGGGCGGCACCGATGCGCCGCACGGCATCCGTGTCTCAGGCAATGTGCAGCCGGGCAGAAGTTTGCGCGTCGATGGCGAATTGAACCGCGCCGCTGAATTCTTCTGCGGGCCGGACGGCCGCAAAATGAATGCCCGCATTTATACGCGCGATGGTCTCAAGAACGCCGGGGCTGCCGGTAAGAAGTCGTAAGGCGCGGCTTTCTTTGCGACGAACAACTGGCCAAGGCGCGCTGCCGCGTCTTGGCCATTTTTGCAGGCGCAAGGTCAACCGAAATTGCGCGATTGTTAAGGATTCGTTGACCAATTGGGCCTGAGGTTGCGGCGGTTTCGCGCTGTGCGGCGCGCATTGCTGCTCTGCACGGGCGCCATCTTCAAGAAGACACATCCGCGAGTTACCTTTGAGTCATCATCGGTCACTAGGCTGCTGCGTATGCGGCGCCGGATTCTGAGAATGCAAGTTCTTTGAATCGCGTGTGGCTAAACCCAATAAGGATTTCCGCTATGTCTACGCTCACATCAGGAGCGCTTCTGTCGCTGTTTTCAGGTTTCTCGTTTGAAGGCGTTCAGCGCGCGCATCAGAAACGCGAAACCAAGGTGCTCGACACCATGTCGTATGATGCTTTTCCGGCACCGTCCGCGGCGGTTGTGGATCTGGCCAGCGCGCCGCCTGAAATCGCTGTGACGGCCGTGATCAAGAAGGCCGCCTGAAGCGCGCGCACCTCTCACGATCCGAGCATTTGAAAAGGGGAAGCCTCGCGCTTCTCCTTTTTTGCATTTCTGCCCGCAAAGACTGCATGATGACATCACTACCCGTTTGGGCTGTGACCGTTTCGCGCTGCACAAAACGCATTCCGGAAATGCATAGCTGTCTATTTCCATAACCGAGTCATGGGGTTATCTAACCCTTCAGAACGTCGCTGTCATGCCCGGACACTTCTGCGAGGGCTTGAACAACGGCGCAAATGGATCGGAGGACCAATCCATGACTTTCGCTAAATCACGCGTCGCAACCTTTGCGCTCAGCGCCATTGCAGCCGCCACCGGCGCGGCAATCGCCGGCGAAACCGCCATTCCGGCAGAGGTACTCGGCCCCTTGAAAGCCGCGTCTTACGATATCGGCTCCAAGCACACCTTGGCCTACTACGAAGCAACCGGCGGCGCCTGCAAGGTGACCGTTCTGCTGGCCGATAAGTTCGACGAAAAGTCGGACGTCTATCCGGCGGCCGTCCGCTTCAACACGGTGATCCAGGGCGGCACGTCGGACCGCGTCGATAGCATCGACGGCCCGTCACTGGCGTTCTCGTGCGCACCGGGTGCTACGACCTTGATGGTTCAGACCATCGACCGCGTCGCCTACGCCAAGACGCAGGACTAACAAGACTGAAGACCAAGCGGCTCTGCTGCTTTTTCCTCACTCCATTTCGTCCCAAGCATAACTTCAAGCAGGACCCTCGCGGGTCCTGCTTTTTTCTTTGCGGGTCCTTGTTCTTTGCGCCTTCCGGCTCCCGTTCCGGGGGGCGGCCGGAAGGCGCGCAATGTTAGGCGGGTTAAGCGGGCTGCGTCCGCGTCCGCATCAGCGAGTAGATGATGCCGCCGGCGATCAGGCCGGCTGTCACGCCAAGCGAAACGCTGGCTGGAAACTTTTCCCATCCCATCAGATCGGCGACGAAAATCTTCGAGCCGATGAAGATCAAAACAAGTGCCAGCGCCTGTTTCAAGTAGACAAACCGGTCGATGACGGCGGCAAGAGCGAAGTACAAGGCGCGCAGGCCAAGGATCGCGAAGATGTTCGACGTGTAAACGATGTACGGGTCGGTGGTGATCGCGAAAATCGCCGGAATACTATCAACCGCGAAAATCAAATCGACGACTTCGATCAGCACCAGCGCAACGAACAACGGTGTCGCATAGCGCAGCATTTTGCCGGTAGCTGGCTCGGCTTTGGTCACGAAGAACTTTTCGCCGTGCAATTGCGGCGTGATCCGCATCGTGCGCCGCATCAGGCGCAACACTGGGTTGGCTTCAACGTCCATATCGTGATCGCCCATCACCAGCATCTTGATGCCGGTTGCGATCAGGAACGCCGCGAAAACGTAGAGCAGCCAGTGATACTCGGCGACCAGCGTTGCGCCAAGGCCGATCATGATCGCGCGCAACACGATCACGCCGAGGATGCCCCAGAACAGCACGCGATGCTGATAGACGCGCGGCACCGCGAAGTACGTGAAGATCAGCGAGATCACGAACACGTTGTCCATCGCCAGCGTCTTCTCGACCAGAAAGCCGGTCAGATATTCCTCGCCCGATTGCGCGCCTAGCTCGAACCACACCCAAGCGCCGAACAGCAGCCCGATGCCGATATAGAACGCGCTCATCATCAAGCTTTCGCGGACTGAAATCTCGCGGAGATTGCGATGAAAAAGCCCGAGGTCGAGCACCAGCAGCGTGAGCACGACGCCCATGAATGCGGCCCACATCCAGATGGGTTTGCCCATCCACAGTGCAGTTACAATTTCTGGAAACATGTCCATGTTGGCGCAGCCCCGCTCAGCGGTGGCGGCTCATTGAGAGCGCGCCGCCGGAATTGAAATCAATTTTCGTTAGCTGGAATTTTCAGGCGAATCGCGCGGGCGCTAAGCGCGACGGAAGGCGGGGACGCGACGCGCGCCGGATAGCGCTTTGTTCGACAAACGTGCGCAACCGCTCGTTGAGCATCAGCTGCAAACGTTTGAGACGCACGAGGCGAAGTAGGCTTGGGCGCGGGTGGGCGCGTTCGGCATCGATTTCACGGCGCACGAGCGCATAGCGGCTAAGAAGCGTTTGGAAACGGCGCGGCATAAAATTCTCCAGGCTGATGTTGGAGGTTTGCCCGCGCGCTTTGGAAATAGAAGCATCGGGCAACCCCGATGCGGTCCGACATCACAGCGCCGCTTCATGTGGAAGCGGCAGTGTCAGAGGGGCCCGGCCCCGCAATCTTGTGTGAAATAGGCACGGCAAACCGTTTGCCAAGAGGCCGCCTAAAAATTTAGCGATCACATCGCAATCACGGCGGCGTTAACGCCCGAGGGACGTACCCCCGCGATTCGTCATGCCGACGGCGGCCAACAACCAGAACTTCTGGCACTCGCCGTCGAACCGCTTGCAGAACGCCGACGGGCCGTGGGGGCAGCGCACGTATTACTACGATGGCGTTGGCAACAGGACCCCGGATCGCTTCCGCTCATTGCATGAGCGGGTCCGGGGCAGGGGAGCGTTACCTGCCGCGGGCCGTTGATTGCGCCGACGCCAACGGTCTTTTTTATGGCGCTTCGATGCCCACTCGCATTCGTCGCCGGCCGCACGAGCGCATTGCTCGCGTGCGCACGGGTCGACCGCCCCCCATCGCGGTTGTCGATGCGGTCAACACCGCGACGCCGGTGACGCTGATGGTGCATGCCGATCACCTGAACCGCGCATTTTTCGCGCTTCCGACTCCCCTGCGGGGAGCCTGCCGGAAGCGCAATCAAGTGCGGATGACCAACAGCGCCAAAACCAGCGTCTGGGATGTCATCTACTCGCCGTGGGGCTCATTGCACTCGGCAACCGGCGCGCAGACGCTGAATTCGAGGTTCCCCGGCCAGTGGTTCCAGCTTGAATTCCCCGGGCCTTGCAGCGCTTGCATTACAACTGGCACCGCCACTACGATCCGTCATTGGGCCGCTACACCCAGCCCGACCCCCTCGGGTTTGTGGATGGCCCGAGTGTATATGCGTATGCGGGGAATAGTCCGAATAAGCTCGTGGATCGCATGGGACTTAAGACAACGCTAGTGTGTCGTCCTGTTCAGGACAAAATAGCTCGATTGTTCGGTGCCAAACATTGCGCTGTTTTTGTCTGGCGTTCGCGAGACAGCACGCAATGCGGTAAAAAAACGAAAGTTATTGATGCGCAATTCTCCCTTGCGGGAGGGCGGAAGCCTCAAACCGACCCAAATGCCCCTACATACTCAGCAGATAGAGACTCCTTTATTTCTCCCAAGGATAGTACGGAGTTTTACGATATTGCGCCTCCGTCACCACAGACCCAACAAGAGTTCGATCACGCGGTGATTGAATCTGGCAATAATTACAGTCAGCCACCTTATGACGCTGTATTCGGTCCCAATTCAAATACAGCATCAGACAATATTTTGGAGGGCGCTGGTGGTTCGGTGCCTGATGTGGATGGTGCCTATCAGCAAAATTGGGGTGAGAGGTGGGGGGAATTCAGCTTTCCTCCAATTGGACCCTGAAGCTATGCCCTTCATCTCCTGTTCCGGAAGATTTTTTGTTTTGCTTGCGTGTTTAATCATGCAGGCTTGTAGCCCCCTGATACGCCCCGATGACCTAGCCTTGGGCATGAGCAAGGGGGAAGTGATCCAGCTTCTGAAGAAGCATGGCATAAGTTCAGTTCTGCCGATTGGGGTGCATTCGTCAAAAGTCGTTGGTGTCCAAAATCTTGACGAGCTAGAGCAATTATTCGAAGGTGTTGCGATAGCGATATCAGATGATATTGGATACCACGTGGTGGTAACTGTTGCTAGAGACGGATCCTGCATTGTTCACTCTGCGTCGCAGGCTACTCGAGATTTGTGGGGGGGTAGTCTGGATACATACTTTCCGACCAAACCAGTGTGTGCCGATTTTATATCGGCACAATTGAAGTTGAGGAGAGGTATGAGGGCGATGGGATATTTGCCTGGAGCACCTGATGTATTGCTGAGCGAACCAGCAGCAGCAGTATTGCTCGATAAATACGACGATTGGCAATATCTTAGAAGCGGTTCGGTCTCCTCCGTTGACTTGCGGTTTCTGGATGGCCGTCTGGTGGAAATCAAGGAGAACCGTCAGCTTATTAAACGGATTTGACGCAATTCCGGTGGCTCGAGGAGCGCAGAATAAACAAAGCGGAATAGCGTAGCCCGCCAAGCCCGGACTAAGCAAAGCGAAGAACCGTAGCAACCGTCTTGGCGGCAACGCAGAAGTGCTCGACACTCCCCACTCCCGCCATGATCGCGCGGCACTATCGGCTCCACGCGTGCGGGCGCGGACATTTGCCATCTCCGGGGGGAGTATTGCGTTGACCGAGCAAAAGACCGCGCTGCCCGCAGCGTTCTCAATTCCACAACAAGCGATCATCGAGGGCGCTATAGAATACGCAGGCGCGATGATCGTTGCTGGCACCATTGAAGGCGATGTGACGTGCATCTCGCTCGTCGTCACCGAACGCGGCGTGATCAACGGCCATGTCAAATCGCAAACCGTGACGGTGCTGGGTGAGATCAATGGCGAGATTGCCGCCAACACGCTGACACTCAAAACCGCGTGCTCGGTGACAGGCGATATTTTCCACAAGCACCTGGTGCTCGAAGACGGCGCCTACTTCGAAGGACGCTCGCGCCGCTTGAGCAAAGCGCTGGAACTGGTGGCGTAGCATTGCCGCGCTGCGGCTCACGCGGCGCGAGCGGCACGTGCTCTGTCAATGATGTCACCCGGCCTTTATCCCCACCCGGGGATAAGTTGACGGCCGCGAGACGAGCGCCGCCATTTCAGCCGTGCCGGGCGGCCCACCGCCCAACTATTTTCTAAACGCTTGATGTTAAGTTTGATTGGGGTGGAGCGCGACGCTGCTTCGTGGTAATTTCATAAAATGGCAGAGACGCCAAAAACGCCGGACCGCTGTTTGCGATCCGGCGTTTTTAATTGGCGGCGTATTGATCAGGCCAGTTGCGCGAAAGCGCTTAGCCGGCCTTCTTGGCGTTGAATTCTTTCTTGGCAATCTTGGCGGCGCGCTTAGCGATGTTCTCAGCCTTTTGCTGGCGAGCTTGAATCTTACGGCGGCGCAGGTTCGACATGGTCGGCATGATGGACATCCTTGTGGCTTGTTTACCCGCGTTTTAGGGGCAAATGCGGCTCTGTCAATGCGGCGGCCAAGCCTGGGGCCAGTCTGATCCCAAGAAAATGCAAGTGTTCTACTTAATCACCCATTTTAGCCGCACGTTTCACCCTCCCCATAGCCGCCAGCATAGGCTAAACACGCACCCGGCCTATCAACACCGATTGCGGAAACCACACGATGCGCGCTTTTCAATTTGCACGCCGGAACTTCAGCCCAGCGCTGGCAGCGTCTCTCTCAGCCTTCATTCTGGTGGCCTGCGATGCGCCTTCAAAACCCGAAGGCGGCGCCGCGGCACCGCAATCATCAACACAGACAGGAAACGCCATGACCACGACCACAGCCTCAGGACTGCAGATCAACGACACGGTCGAAGGCACGGGCGCATCGCCAAAGACCGGCCAGACGTGCGTGATGCACTACACGGGCTGGCTGTATAAGGACGGCGTTAAGGGATCGAAATTCGATTCCTCCGTCGATCGCGGCTCACCGTTCGAATTCACGATTGGCGTCGGACAAGTTATCAAGGGTTGGGATGAAGGCGTCGCCAGCATGAAGGTTGGCGGCAAGCGCACGCTGATTATTCCAGCAGCGCTCGGATATGGCGCGCGCGGTGCCGGCGGCGTGATCCCGCCCAACGCAACGCTGATCTTCGATGTCGAGTTGCTCGGCGTGAAGGGCTGAAAGCCTGTCATCGTTTGAAGAATAATTGCAGCCGCAGAGTGCAAACTCTGCGGCTGTTGTTTTGGGCGGATTACGAACGCGCCGCCAAGTTTTTGGTGACCTGGCCCGACAACGAATAATCATCCGGACGCGACAACGGATTGGCGGTGCGCCCGGTGTTACGTCCCGGCAGATCCATTTGCACCTTGTCGGACAGCGAGTCTGAATAGACGCGGGCCGTCGGCATGCTGGTCATGCCGCTCTTGGTAGCCGGCAATTCGCTCATCACCTTGCCCGAAAGACTGTTGTCGGCGGCGTTGGCGAATGATGCGGTGAAGGCAAGCAGGGTCACGGCCAGAAATGGCGTCTTCATGGGAAACTCCTTCGGTTCCAGGGGGCAATTATTTAGCAACCTGCAAACACCGGCATTTGAAGAAGCTGCCGTGTTTGGCGCGGATGTACTGAGAAGTACGAAGCCAACCGCCCAGAAGTTTCAAACCGTTTCGCGTCTCACGATTTTGTCATGTCGCGCGCTGCGTGAACCAATATCCGCTGACCCGCGACCAACGGTGACCGCCTGCAGGGTTAAGAACCGCCACGCTGTTCCGCTGGGAACCGCGCGGCCTGCAAGGCGGCTGTATTGCGGATAGCTGGATTTTAGAACCGGAAGGGATCAGGCATGACAATAGCAATTTCGCACCGTGCGGCTGCAATCGCAGCGTTGACGCTATTTGCGTTTTCATTTTCAGATGCCAACGCGGCATCAGACCCGACCGGCATATGGATGAACGATACCGGCCGCGGCGCAGTTGAAATCAAGCCGTGCGGCAAGGCGCTGTGCGGCCACGTCGTCGCTGTCAAAAGCGATAGCGATAGCAAAGGCTGCGGTAGGCAGATCATCGGCGACGCTCAATCTGTGGGCGGCGGACGCTGGGATAACGGCTGGATTTACTCACCCGAGAAGCGGCGCAACTACGATGTCGAATTGAAACCGCAGAGCGATGGCACGTTGCGTGTCGTTGGATACGCGGGCACCAAACTGTTTTCGCGGACGATGATCTGGACGCGCGCACCGGCGGATTTGAAGCGCTGCGATACAGTGGCAGCGAAACCTGTGGCGGCTCCAGTCCCAGCGCCGGGTGCTGCCAAAGATGTTGTGAAAGCCGGCGAGGCAGCGCCCGCCAAGCCGCCGGCAGCGGCGCCCTCATCTGCGGCGGCGGCACCACAAAAGTCTGTGCCGGCTGACGCCGCACCGGCCCAACCGGCCCCACCAGCCAACAGACCGGCGCGTGACGGAATTGCGCAAACGGATCAACCGGCGGCAGCTGGCATGACGGCGAAAGCGCCTGCAGCACCTACAGCACCGGCCGGAGCGCCGGGTGCTGCAGGCAAAGATCCGCCATCGCATGAAACAGCGGCTGATACTCAGATTGAGACTGCCGGTCAGGGTGATGGCGACGCGCCGGGCGGGGGCACAGTAGAGAGCGATGGCGGATCAGGTCTTCCCGATCTTGAAAACCTCGACCTAAAAAATCTGAAACTCGGCGATCTCAAGCTCGAACAGGTTTTGAAGCGCACAAAGTCGGGCGCCTGCAAACTCGATCTGCCGTGGATCAAAGTACAGTTCGATTGCCAACGCTGAGTGAGAGCGCCTGCCCCACCGGGGATTACCGAAAGCCGCCAACGATCAGAACGGGAAATCGCTTGTTGATGACGAAGGCTTTCCGGCCGCCTTCTGCGGCCGCTTGGCAACCGGTTTTGCTTGCGCCTTCTTGATCACTTTGCGGTCTGCGGCCTCTGGCGTTTTCTTTGCCGGAACGTCGATCCGCTTCACCGCAGGTGCAGGCTCGATTGTGACGGCCTTCGGCTGGGCGACGGGTGGCGTTGCAGGCATGGCCGCCGTTACAGCGGGCGGCGTCACGGTTGGCGGCGTTGGTGCCGGTGGCGGAGCTGTTATGGCGCGTGCCGGTACGGGCACAACAACGACAGCCGGCGGTGTTGCGGGCGGTGTCACGACGGGTGGCTCGATGCGGGCGACGGGGGCTGGCTCGGTTTTAATTTGGCTTTGAGGCTGAGACTGACGCGCGGCCTCTGCCTTCGCCTCAGCAGCTGCCACGGCGTCTTTGGTCTTTGCCAACTCATCGGCCAATTCACCGGCCTTCGTTTTTAACGCCGCATGAGCGGCAATCTCGTCGGCCAATCGGGATTCCGTTTCGGTCATCGCCGTCTCAGCCGCCGACAACTGCTGGCGCGCAGCGGCAACTTCGGCACGCAGATCTTCAACGGGGGCCTCGCCATTGCCTTGCGACTTCTGCAATAGGCTGAGGTCGTGTTCGGCGATGCGCGCTTTGCGGTCGTGTGACAGCGCCGCGTCTTTGGCGGCCTGCAGTTCGCCGCGCATCAGCTGAAGCGTCTGGCGCGCTTCGGCCAGCTTTTCATTGCGCACGCGCACTTCCAGAGATTGCCAAACCGCAAACCCGCTGGTCAAAATCACAAAAACAAAAAGCACGTAGAGCAGTGCAGCGCGTAACAACATCAACCCGCCTCGAACGCAATATCGCGAAGCCTAAGGATGAAGACTGTAAAGCATAACGATGCGGCGGAAAATGGCTGACCGCCAATGAATTGGCGAAAACCGCTAAAAGATGGCGAGAAAACCGATGCAAATCCATTAGTTGCATGAGCTACGTCTAATGCCGAGCATATCGGTGCAACTCTTATAGGAGTACCTTCAAGCTCGCCAAAAAGAATCCGGCCCGGACGCACCACATGCATCCAGGCCGGTTATCAACAACGACGGAAAAACGACGTTTAGATCACGTCGATTTCGGCCGGCAGGTACGACGTCACTTCGAGGCCGACTTCCTGCTCGCGAACGGCGGGCTTTGTCCAGGTCTTCATGATGTGTGTCCTCCATCAGATTGGCTTGCGGGAACATCTTGCTCCCATACCAAGAACCATAGTAAATCCCGCCGATAACGTCCAATCGCGTTTGCGTGATAATTTGATCAGTTTTTCTAATGGACATACTTGCGTTGGCTGATCGTGCAGCTGATAGTCATGACCAACCCGCAGACCTTCGAGATACCCTCCAGGAGCCGCCGACATGCCCATGCCCGCTGCCGACATCGAACGCTTGATCAAAGTCTCGTTGCCCGATGCCGCCATCGAGCTCAAGGATCTGGCCGGCGATAACGACCACTGGGCCGCGCACGTGGTGTCAGCTGCGTTCAAAGGCAAAAGCCGCGTACAACAGCACCAGATGGTCTACGACGCGCTTGGCGGGCGCATGGGCGGCGTGCTGCATGCCCTGCAGCTGACAACGGGCGTGCCCACAGAGTGAACGGCAAGCGTGTCGGCCGATTGACTATTGCGGCGCGCTGTCCCACATCAATGGCCCACATCAAGCTGAAGGCATACGGGCCGCAAACGGCACCGGCAAATGCAGAATTTGAAACTTACAAGGAACCCGACGCATGGCCACCGACGCAACCCAAGCGATCATTGCCAAAACCATTGCCGATAGCGATGTCGTGCTTTTCATGAAGGGCACCAAGCAGTTCCCGCAGTGCGGGTTTTCAGCGACGGCGGTCAAAATTCTCGAGCACCTCGGCGTGCCGTTCAAGGACGTCAACGTGCTCGACGACATGGCCGTGCGCGAAGGCATCAAGACCTTCTCCAACTGGCCAACCATTCCGCAGCTCTACGTCAAGGGCGAGTTCGTCGGCGGTTGCGATATCATGAAGGAAATGTATCAGGCTGGCGAACTGCACGACCTGATCTGCCAGAAGGGCATTCCGCACGCCCACCACCACGGCTGAGCGTGTACCTATTAGATATCCGTGTTTGCATGGATTTTGGCGGGGCGTTCCGGCGTCCCGCCCTTATTTTGCCCTGACGGGGTGATGCTTGGTTGATGCGGCGTTGAGCAAAACGGGCGCCGCAGACGTGCAGTGGTGATCGCGAGTAACGGGGCGGCGGCAATGCATTTGGGGGGGCGGCGGTTTTTTCTGAGCCTGACCATTCTGGCGGCCAGCATCTGCTTGGCACTTGGCATCACGCAGCCAATTTTGAAGCTGACCCAATTCGCGTTCTGGGAATCCGAATATTCGCTGATCTCGACGGTTGGCGTGCTGCTCAAAGACGGCCAAACGTTCCTCGGCGGAGTTGTGCTGGTGTTCTCGGTTCTGCTGCCCGTCGCTAAGCTGCTCTATTTGCTTTTGGTCTCAACCCTGCCACCGGCTGAAATCGTGCGTCAGCACCGCCGCCTGCGCGCGCTCGAATGGCTCGGCAAATGGTCGATGCATGATGTGCTGGTGCTGGCGCTGACGATTTTCTTCGTCAAAAGCCAGGGCGTTTATGATGCGTCGAGTTTGAATGGCGTGTATTTCTTCACAGCAGCCGTCGTGCTGATGATTTTATCATACGCCTGGATCAGAACCGACGGATTGGCGGCGGCACCCGAAATGACGCCGGTGCTGCCGCAACCCGATACGGGCGCGGAGCCGTCGACGCGCTCGAATGTGCGCAATTTTGCGTTGAGTTTCTTGATCATCTTGGCGACGGTGTTTTTTGCGCTTGGCATCATCATGCCGACGATTCGCTTTACCACCATCTATGTGTGGACCAACGAGCATTCGATTTTGACGATCATCTACGCGCTGTTTGAAAACAACGAGATGTTCCTGTGCGCGGTTGTTTTCGCGGTGTCGGTGTTCTTTCCGTTTTTGAAGTTGTTCTATTTGCTGACGCTGCTGACCTCGCACGACATGCCGCTTGAATTCCGCAAGCGCTCGATCGCGACGATGGAGTGGCTGGGGCGCTATTCGATGACCGACGTGATGGTGCTGGCGTTGATGATCTTCTACGTCAACTCGTCGGGCTATACGGAAGCGCGCGTGCTGCCCGGCGTGTACTTTTTCGCCGCCAGCGCCTTGATGACAATGCTCGCCTACGGCTGGGCCAACGTCAGCCCGCCCACGCGGCGCGCAAAGGGCGGCGGGCCTGCGATTTCAATTGCGCCGAAGGCCGCCGTTGCTCCCGCCAGCGGCAAACATGCAGACATCAATATCGATACACGCGGGTCAAATCACCTCAACAACCGGCGTACCGGCTTCAATCGCCGCCACAGCCACCGGCCATGACTTGGAAATCCAGCCAATCATAACGCGATTGATGGCATTGCCGATCCGCAGCCAGACGACGGCCGGGCCTTGACCTGCTCGCTCCCGGATGATCACGAAATCTTCGTCTTTGGTGATCACATGGCAATCCATCTCACAGGCTTTCGCCCATATGATCGCGTCGGTTGCTCCCGAGAGGTTCAGTTCGGCGACGTGAACCGCAAAGTGTCCTTGAGTAGTCAGCCAATCTGCAAGGCCTTGGGGAAGCTGAGCGTCCACAAGAAAGCGCATCATTACTCCGCAGCCAGAACAGCCCGGCTTTCAGCGGAGCGCGCGGCATATTGCAGAGCCGCCGTAATGTCCGCATCTTCGAGATAGGCAAAATCGGCCAAGATTTCTTGGCGTGACGCGCCACCCGCCAGCATATCCAGAATATCGCTCACACGGATACGCATGCCGCGAATACAAGCGCGCCCGCCGCACTGGGCAGGATTGAAAGTGATGCGCGAAAGTTCTGAATTGTTAGCCATGATGAACCTCTGGCAGCTCAGGGAAGTCTAACACAAATCGGGCCACGCCGCCATTCACCGCCACACAACAAAAAAGGCCGCCCAGACGGGCAGCCTTTTGAATTGTGTAACCACGAACACTTCGGACCGGAAGTCCGAGGCCGCGACTGCGGCCCGGCGTAAGCGCCGCCCCCGCGGAGGATGCCGGCGCGCATGCGCCGGACAGCATCCGCGAGCGACTTAACGCGAGTAGAATTCGACGACCAGGTTCGGTTCCATCTGAACCGGATACGGCACGTCGGCCAAAGCCGGCACGCGGGTCAGCGACACGGTCATCTTCGAATGGTCGGCGTTAACGTAGTCGGGCACATCGCGCTCTGCGCTCTTGATCGATTCAAGAACCAGCGCCATCTGCTTGGCCTTTTCCTTGACCTCGACGATGTCGCCAACCTTGACGCGGTAGCTCGGAATCGTGATCCGCTTGCCGTTGACCGAGACGTGGCCGTGCGACACAAACTGGCGGGCGGCGAACACGGTCGGCACGAACTTGGCGCGATAGACGAGCGCGTCAACGCGGCGCTCAAGCAGACCGATCAGATGCTCAGACGTCGAGCCCTTCATGGAAGATGCTTCGGCGTAAATGGTGCGGAACTGACGCTCGGAGATCGAAGCGTAGTAGCCTTTCAGCTTCTGTTTGGCTTTGAGCTGCTGGCCGAAGTCGGAGGTCTTGCCGACGCGGCGTTCGCCATGCTGGCCGGGACGGCTCTCGCGGCGGTTAAGCGGGCTCTTGGGGCGGCCCCAGATGTTCTCGCCAAGACGGCGGTCGATCTTATGCTTGGCGCGAATGCGCTTGGTCATCTTCTAGCACTCCATAAGTTGCATGAGCCCATGCGACAATCGCTGAGCCCGGCCAGAGACTGGCCTTGGAGCGCCCCCTCCTCTGCCCCTTCTCAGGGGCCGACAGGCATGGACCTTCAACAGTCCTGCCCCGGGTGCGCAGAAAGCAAACGCGGGCCGAAAGGCCCGCGCAGTTGGTCGTCTGATAGCCCTGCGGAGGGTGTTCGTCAACCGCAGGCAAGCAAATTAGGGCTTCTTGGCTGCCGGAGCCGGTGTCGCAGCAGCGGGCGCCGCTGCTGGAGCCTTGGCCGGGGCAGAGGCTGGTGCAGCGGCAGGCGCCGTAGAACCGGTCGAACCGGTCGCGGCTGGCGCAGCGGCCGTTGCAGCCGGGGCCGCCGACGGGGTCGCGGCTGCGTAAGCCGTGATCATTTCCTTGACCTTCTTCTTCTGCTCTTCCGAGCACGACTGAAGGGGCGGCGCCTTACCCTCGTCAACCACGACTTCCTTGTCGCCCTCTTTCTCAACCAGCTTGATCTTGCCGGTGAGCAGCATGACGGTCGTCAGGTGCAGCTGGCTGATGTAGACCATCTGCTGCGGCGTCCACTTCTTCTTGATTTCTTCGCGGCGCATCAGCGCCCGGTGGTTGACCACCTGATCATCGCGCAGATCGCAAACCTGGGCGTGCGCCGAAAGCCGCCCGGCCTTGATCACTTCGCGTGCCGTTTCAACCGGCACCAGCACCTGCTCTTTTTTCTTCTTGTCGATCTGAATGACGGTGCCATCCGGCTTGGAAAACTGCTGTGGGGTCAATGACCACGCATAGTCCATGAACGAATTGATCGCCTTTTCGCTGAGCTCCTGGGCGCTGGCTGGCGCCGCATATCCGCCCAAGGCCAGCGCGACTGCGCCCGCCACTACAATCCCCGCCCTCGCGTTCATCCGCATCTCCAAGTGAGCCTCTCAAAGTTCAAAGAATTCTGGCGGCCTGATCGTCAGATGGCCCGAGTACCGGCCACCCGCAATCTCAAGCCTTGGCACCGAGCTTTGCGATGCAGCGGGAAAAAACCCTGCCCATCCGCGGCTCGCGTTGCATAGCTTCCATTATGCCTCTTCGGGAGGCATCGCTCGGCCCAAAACTTGGCCAGATCAAGGCACCTGCGATTTACCTTTCCGGGAGCCCCCTTTGCCCTGTGCGAGAGTGGCAACAATGCCACGAAGGGTGCGGACTTCTTGTTCGGTCGCCCCCATGCGCGAAAACAGGGTGCGCAGATTTTGCACCACGGTTGGGCGGCGCTGTTGCGGGTTGAAGAAGCCTTGGTGTTCCAGCTCACGCTCCAAATGCTCAAAGAATCCAAGCAGTTCTTGCTTTGTCGCCGGCCGGTCGTGGCCCATATTGACGCCTTCAACAAGCGGCTTTTCGAAGGTTGTGACGCGGCCAAGGCTGCGGTCTTTATTGCCGCGCATCCATTCGTACCCCATCAGCAGCACCGCTTGCGCCAAGTTTAGCGACGCAAACTGGGCATTGACGGGAATCATCACGAGCGCGTCGGCATTGGCGACTTCGTTGGTCTCAAGCCCGTTGCGTTCGCGGCCAAACAGAATGCCGCAGCGCTCGCCACGGCCGATGCGGGTGCGCATTTCGGATATCGCCTGCTCTGGCGTCATCACCGGCTTACGAAGATCGCGCTGGCGGGCTGTTGTGGCGACGATCCAATTGAGGTCGGCAATCGCCTCATCCAGGACTGGATAAGCCGTCGAATCGTCGATGATGTAATTGGCACCCGACGCGGCGATGCGCGCCTTCTCGTTCGGCCAACCGTCACGCGGATTGACAAGGCGGAGATTGTCGAGCCCGAAATTGGCGCAGGCGCGCGCCACCATGCCGATGTTGTCGGCCAGCTGCGGCTCCATCAATATGACGGATGGCGTTTCACCGTCGCCAGCCACCGCCTCGCCGTGCATCAACGCGCGGCGGATGCCGTGGCGCAACTTGCGGATGACGCGGCGCGACCAGAACCAATAGTTCTCGCCCGACCATTGCTTGGCCAGCGTCTCAAGGCACGGCGTGGTGACGGTGATCGCGCCTTGGCCTTGCAGGCGGATCGCGCCGTCGCCGACGATGATTTCCTTGTGGTGCAGAATGTATTGGTCGAGCGTCTCAAGGCCGAGCATCTCGGTGCGCCGCTTGCAGCCGGGACACGACGCTTGCGCTTCGACGCATTGCAGGGACGCGCAGAATTGCAGCACCGGCTCCAGCGTGTCGCGGGTGAGGCCCGGCACGGCGAGTTGGGCCAGCCCTTGATCGACCGTTGCCGCATGGCAGGCATGGACGACGGCCCCGACCGCGATTTCCGTTCCGGCCAGACGCGGCACGCCGCCGTCGCATTCGATGTTCACGTCTCAGTCACTCCGCCATCGGCCTCAATATGTGCCGCGAGCGATAGCGCAACCGGCGGCCCTTGGCGAGAACGCCCGCTGCCGCAAGCGGGTGGCCACTCCTTGGCCGCCACCCGCCGGTTAACAGCTTAATTTTACCGCCGGTAATAGGCGAAGAACGAACCGATTTTGCACTGATGCGTGAAGCCGTGACGGCGGATGTAGGCGTAGCTCAGCCACGCGTCTTCCTGATTGGCGGACGAGGCCAGCGTGGTGTTGCCATCGCCCAGCACAAAGCGGTTGTCACGCTGGTTGACATCCAGGCTGTCCGCTTTGATCGGCTGGCAGGTCTCGCCGGTCATCGCGCCGGTTGGAATTTTGGTGCCAGCCAGGAAATACTCGAAGGTGGACGCGGCGTTGGCGGGAGGGCTTGTGGCGGCAACGTCGTCCGGTTTCTGCCCGACCCAGCAGCGCCGGTTGACCTTGTAGTGGCGCATGGCGGCCAAAGCCTTTTCGGCTTCTTCCTGGCGGTCGCCAAGGTCGAAGATGTTGCGGCCCTGGTAGACGAACTTCCACTTGCCGGAGATATTGCGCAGCCGCACCATTTTCGGATCAAAGCGCGTGCAATTGTCGGTCAGCTGAACGGGTTTGCGGGCCGCGACCCAAGCTGTCAGCACGCCGATCTTGTTGCTGTCGTAGTGAATGCGGATGTAGCCCTTCTCACCCCAGCCTGTCCCCCACGAATTTTTGACGATCCAGGCGTTGTCAGCATCATCCCAGCCAACGATGGTGACGGCGTGATTGATCGGGATGTCTGTCTGCTCGTTGAACACGCCGCTGCTGTAGCCTTGGAAAGCGGGCGTGACTGCAACCGTTGTGGCGAGCGGGCCGCGCTGACAGAGCGCGTCCTTGATCATGTCCTTGGGCGTTGGCACGTCGTAATTATAGGGGTCCTGGTTCTCGTTGACCCAACCCCAGTAGTTCCAGTGATACGGGGTTTGCGTGGTCCATTTGCATTGCCGGTCCTCGCCAGTATAGGGATACGATTTGGAGGTCGCCGTGCCCTGGCCTTGCAGGTTGTCCCAGGCGTCGGAATACCAGCCGCCATTTGCACAGCTGCCGGCCCGCGAGCAGCTCAAGATTTGCTGTTCAGAGCCGGTGAAGCTGTCCTTGGCGCGCACGAAGTAGCTGCCTTCAATCGCCGCGGTTGCGGCAAACGCCCAGCAGCTGCCGCACGAGCCTTGATCCTTCACGGACTCGACCGCGCCAATGCGCCGCCAATCGAATTTGGCGGCGTTGGGGTCACAGACCGATGACGCCTGACCCGGCGCGCTGACGAACGAACGGACCTGAGGTTTCAACAAACCTTTGGATTTGAGAACGTCATCGAGCTTACCCTCGCGCACGATCGATTGCTTGGTGTTTTGAATCTGCCCTTGCATGCGGCTTGATAAATCGGACGGCGGCTTGGTGCCGGCCAGTTTGCTGAGCGGCCGCTGAAACGCTTTCGAAGTCCCAACCACGAAAGTCGGCTTGCCGCCGATCAATCGAGCATTGGACGGCGCAAGCAGTTCGCTGCGCACCGCCTTCAATTGCTGGCGGATTTTAGCGGTGGCCGTCTTTTCCTGCTCAACCGCGCTTTGAC
The DNA here is from genome assembly GCA_013141015.1 of Hyphomicrobium sp. Classification (GTDB taxonomy): domain Bacteria; phylum Pseudomonadota; class Alphaproteobacteria; order Rhizobiales; family Hyphomicrobiaceae; genus Hyphomicrobium_B. Next base: position 17,999 of record JABFRT010000003.1, read on the forward strand.
GCAACGTCTGGCCGCTCGCTTTATTGAGTTCGCGGATTTGTTTGCGTTGTTCGGTTGCGGTCTGTGCGGCAGCCGGTTGAGCGATCACGGCGGCGGCAATGCTGGCGAATGCGAAGCTGCGAAATAGAGCTCTGGACACAAATAAAATACGGGACATTTTTGAAACTCCTGAATGTCACTCCACGCCAACCGTCACCGTAAAAATCTTGGCAGGCGGCGTCTCCTTTTCCCAAGAGCGCCGGTATTCGAGCCGCAAAGCACCGGTGCCCTGACGCACGGCCCTGAATGTAAAAATCTGCCGCCCCGGCGCGCCAACGAGATCATGCCCGCCGGGTTTGGCCGGTGCGGGTGCCACGCCATGCGTTGACACAAGTTCGAGACAGGACGGTAACGCCCCCGCCACGCTCCATTGAAAGCCCGTCGTCGGGTTACTTGCAAGATCGGCGTTCAGAAGCGTGCCAAGGGCAAGGCTGATCGTGCGGCCGTCATCCTTTTCGCTGGTCAGCGTCAAGGTTGCGGGCGCGGCGCTGGCGCTGCGGCCTCCATGATTTGCGGCCGGCATTCCCCCGATCCCCCATATGACAACGGCCGCCAGAAACAGGCTCGCGGCTACCAAACCCCAGCGCATCACAGTGGCCTCCTTAAACAGGCGCAAGACCCGCCATTCGCCGAATACTTGCGACGTAAGTCTTGTGCCGCGCGGCCTTGAAAACCTTGCGCGCAGCCGGATTTTGTTGCATTGCAGCGACACAAAAGCCGCCACGTCAATCATCCCGTCTTGAAGGATTTTAGCATGAGCAAGATCAAAGTTGCAGGCACGGTCGTCGAAATGGACGGCGATGAGATGACACGCATCATTTGGCAGCTGATCAAGGACAAGCTGATCCACCCCTATATTGATGTGAACCTTGAATATTACGACCTGGGCGTCGAGAACCGCGACAAGACCAACGATCAGGTGACAATCGATTCCGCCAACGCCACCAAGAAGCATGGCGTTGCCGTCAAGTGCGCGACCATCACCCCGGACGAAGCGCGCGTCAAAGAATTCAACCTCAAGGAAATGTGGAAGTCGCCGAACGGCACCATCCGTAACATCCTCGGCGGCGTTATTTTCCGCGAACCCATCATCTGCAAAAACGTGCCGCGCCTCGTGCCCGGCTGGACACAACCGATCGTGATCGGCCGTCACGCGTTCGGCGACCAGTATCGCGCCACCGATTTCCGTTTCCCCGGCAAGGGCACGCTGACCATCAAGTTCGTCGGCGAAGACGGCAAGGTGATAGAAAAGGAAGTCTTCAAATCACCGGGCGCCGGCGTCGCCATGGCGATGTACAATCTTGATGACTCGATCCGCGATTTCGCACGCGCCTCGCTCAACTACGGTTTGATGCGCGGCTGGCCGGTCTACCTCTCGACCAAGAACACCATTCTTAAAGCCTACGACGGCCGCTTCAAGGATCTGTTCGAAGAAATCTATCAGGCCGAATTCAAAGCCGAGTTCGACAAGAAGAAGATCGTTTACGAACACCGCTTGATCGACGACATGGTGGCCTCCGCCATGAAGTGGTCGGGCGGCTATGTTTGGGCGTGCAAAAACTACGACGGCGACGTGCAGTCCGATACGGTCGCGCAGGGCTTCGGCTCGCTCGGCCTGATGACCTCGGTGCTGCTGACGCCGGATGGTCTCACCATGGAAGCGGAAGCCGCCCACGGCACCGTCACGCGCCACTACCGCGAACACCAGAAGGGCAAGGAAACCTCGACCAACGCGATCGCCTCGATCTTCGCGTGGACCCGCGGCCTGCTGCATCGCGCCAAGCTCGACAAGAACGACGAGCTCTCGAAGTTTGCGTCGACCCTTGAGAAGGTATGCGTCGACACCGTTGAATCGGGCTTCATGACCAAGGATCTCGCACTGCTCGTCGGCCCCGATCAGAAGTGGCTATCGACCACCGGCTTCCTCGACAAGGTCGACGAAAACCTGAAGAAGGCGATGGCGTAGTGCTGGGCAACGCATTCACCCGCATTGTGCAATTTTTGGCTGGCGCAGCACTTGCTGCGCCAGCCATTTTTTCAGTGGCAGTCCACGCTGCGGATGCACCCGCCTATTCCGGCGTGTTCGAAAAAGCCTTTCAGCCAAACTTTTCGGTTCAGTCCGAGGCGCCTCAATCGGACGGCCCGAAAAAAGCCGAGACCGTTCCGTTCAAAACCTTCGATATCGGCAAGCTGATTATCAAAAGCGGCCAGATCTGCGCGGCAGACCCATTTGTCGGGCTCGGCGACGCCAAACCGTTTGCGCAAGCTGTACCCAACGGCACATTCCCGGTACGCCTCGCGGTTGGCTTTCACCCGGCAGGCGCCGTCAAAGACAATCGCGTCGCATTCGCCCGCGTTGATTTTTCAGCCGCGCCGGTTGCGTCGTGGTCGATGGCTGTGCTCGACGGCCAGGACATCGCCACCCTCAAGCCGGATGAAATTTTCGGGTACCCCGTCGATGCCGGAACGGGATCGTTCTACGATCCGCAGCCGGTGACGCCGCCAACGCGCTTCTCAAAACCAATCCCGACGCCTGGGAGACGTGGCAGAAGGACGGCGAAGCTAACGGCCCCAAAGTCATCGGCCCATATTCGTTCGTGTTGATGCAGCCGCTCGGCGAGGTCAACGTCGCGATGTTCCATTCCGGCTGGGGCGATGGCTTCTATGCCTCGTACTTCGGCTACGACGCTGACGGTAACGTTGCAGCCCTCGTCACCGATTTCGCGACCATCGACTGGGCAACGGCGAAGTGGTGATGTGATCCCGTGGCGCGGCACCCGAAAATATACACGGCGCCCCGCCCAACAAAAAAGGCGGCCAGGGTTTCGCAACCCTAAAATCCGCCTTCTCCGACCATACGAAAAACCTACCACACAAGCGTCACGCTGTCGAATGCTCTTTATGCTTAACAATAAAACGAACGTTCGTCTTTTTTGGTAAGCTCGAGCGCATATGTTGATTTTGAGCGGTCTGCATCACTGGCAACTTCACTCGTCTTTCCTCTCCCTTAGGGAGAGGATGTCCCGAAGGGACAGGTGAGGGGCTTGCCTCGAGTCCGGTGCCTACGAAAAGCCCCTCATCCGGTCCTTCGGACCACCTTCTCCCCAAGGGAGAAGGACATCGCGGCCAGTTCCGAACCGGAAAGAATATCTTCTGGCACATACCGAATTGCCGTAAAAGGACCAAAACTATTTACGATCCCGCGAGCGTCAAATGGCATCTCACAACACCGACCCCTGGGGCGACACCGAGCCCGTTCGCGCGCTGCAGGACATCGACCGTGATCCCGCGATTATCAGACGCTTGCAGGCTATCTTCAGTGAGGCGGGTCATGTTTACAAATGCCACGCTGAAGGAGTGTAGTCCATCACCGACGGAGACAAGGAACGGTTTGCAACGCAGCTTGCCGGCATTCTGAAAACCCATACCGGCCTCACCGGCCGGTTGCTGAAGCTGGACAATCGCTTGATCAAAATGATCACATATCGTGCGCTTGAGCTGATGAAATAGACCAAGCAACTGATCGCGCCTGACACCGGATACAAAAAAACGAGCCGCAGCGCTGCGGCTCGCTTTTTCATTTCCAACCGAAAAGGCTCAGGCTTACTTCTTGCCCTGAGCGTCCTTGATCTGGTTGTCGACGGCGGCCTGCATCTTGGCGTTCATGACGTTGAAGTCGTTGCGCAGCTTATCACATGGTTCTTTCGCGCCATCGCAAACGACCTGCATTTTCAGAACGAGTGCATCGCCCTCCTTCACCTGTTTGCGGCAGACGGCGGCGGGGTGGGCCGGGTGGCCTTTGGTCGTGAACGTGTAGACGACCGTCGGATTTTTCGCGTCGTCGCTGTAGGCAACGTAGTCTACGCTCTTGTAGGTTTCGCTGAGGCCCTTGGCGGTCGAATAGCGCGCGATCAACTCATCGGCCTTCGCGGTTGGTTCTCCGCAGAACTGCTGCGCGGCGGCAACCGTCGGACCAGCTGCCGGCATCGGCGTTGGCGCAACTTTGACGATTTCGTCGGCGGCGAACGCGCCGGACGCGGCGGCAAAGGCTGACAGGCAAGCGAGGGTCGTTGAACGAAACGTGCGGACGTATGACGGCATAGGAACGGGACCTCCAGGATGGGACTTTTTCCTGAGCTTATAGCGCCCTCGACTGCCGAGGTGCATGAAAAGTTGGAAAGCCTGGGGCGCGGCAGGCGTTAACGTTCGCCGGGGGCTATGTCCCCCGGCACAGGGGCCAAGTCCTTAGCCCGCGAGATGCGCCTCAATGGCTTTGAGCGCGTCACCGGCCTTCGTGCCATCAGGCCCGCCGGCTTGCGCCATATCCGGCCTGCCGCCGCCACCCTTACCGCCGAGCGCTTCGGCACCGGCCTTGACCAGATCAACCGCGCTCCAGGATTTGACGAGGTCGTCGGTCACGCCGACAGCGAGACCGGCCTTGCCGTCCTCGGTCACGCCGACAACGGCAACGATGCCGGAGCCGACTTGCTTTTTGCCGTCGTCAATGAGCCCGCGCAGATCCTTGGGGTTCAGTCCCTGCACGGTGCGCGCGAACAGCTTGACCGCACCAATGGTTTTTATGGCGTCGCCGGATGCTGCCGCACCGCCTCGATATCGCCGGTGCGGCTGCACGTGGGTGCCGCCGCACAGTTCGACCGACCAGGCTTTGTTGGGGCGGGCAGCATCGGTGCCGCGGCCCATCGCGACGACGCGGACTTCATCACCGTATTTTTCACCAAACAGAGCCATCGCGCCAGACTCGCGCGCTTCGTCCAGCGCCATCAAGCGCGTGACGACGGGCGTGTTCTCAAGCAGTACCGTGTTGGCCATATCCTCAATGGCGCGGATTTCGTCCGCCGACATCGGCTTGGTGTGCGAGAAGTCGAACCGCAGACGATCCGGCGACACGAGCGAACCTTTTTGCGCGACGTGGGTGCCGAGCACCTGGCGCAAGGCTTCGTGCAGCAAGTGGGTTGCTGAATGGTTGGCGCGCGTGGCTGAGCGCCGCGCGTGATCGACGGCGAGTTCAACCGCGTCGCCGGATTTGAAGCTGCCCGCTTCAACTTTGCCGGTGTGGACGAACAGATCGCCGAGCTTCTTTTGGGTCTCCGTCACGCGGAACAGCGCGCCCTTCGGCCCTTTGATGACGCCTGCGTCACCCATCTGGCCGCCGCTTTCGCCGTAGAACGGCGTCTGGTTGACGATAATCGCGCCTTCGTCTCCGGCTTTCAGCGCTTTGGTTTCCTTGCCGCCCGAGACGAGTGCGGCGACGACGCCTTCAGCTGTCTCGGTATCATAGCCGAGGAACTCGGTCGCGCCGGTCTTGTCTTTGATCTCAAACCACACGGTTTCTGTGGCCGCATCGCCCGAACCCTTCCATGCGGCGCGTGCCGCGTCTTTTTGCTTCTTCATTGCCGATTGGAACGCGGCGTTATCGACCGTGATGCCGCGTGGACGCAAGGCGTCTTCCGTCAGATCGAGCGGAAAACCGAACGTGTCGTAGAGCTTAAACGCGACGTCGCCCGGAAACACCGCGCCGGTTTTCAGCGTGCCAGAATTCTCAGCCAGCAGCTTCAAGCCGTTGTCGAGCGTCTTCTTGAATTTGGTTTCTTCGAGCCGCAGCGTTTCGGTGATCAGAGCGTCGGCGCGGATCAGTTCAGGATAGGCTTCGCCCATCTGGCGGGCGAGCGCCGGGAACAGCGTGTGCATCACCGGCTCGCGGGCGCCGAGAATATGGGCGTGACGCATAGCGCGGCGCATGATGCGGCGGAGCACGTAACCGCGGCCTTCATTCGACGGCAGGACGCCGTCGGCGATCAGGAAGCTTGAGGCGCGCAAGTGGTCGGCAATAACTTTATGGCTGGCGGCGTGCTCGCCTTTGGCCTCAACGCCGATGGCCGCAACGGACGCCGCGATCAACGCCTGGAATAGATCGATATCATAGTTGTCGTGCTTGCCTTGCAGGACGGCCGCGATGCGCTCAAGGCCCATGCCGGTGTCAATCGACGGCTTCGGCAGGTTGACCCGGTCACCCTGTGTCGAAGACGCGCCTCCGGCTTGGGGTGCGCGCTGCTCATACTGCATGAACACGAGATTCCAGATCTCGATGAAGCGGTCGCCATCGGCGTCTGCTGACCCTGGCGGACCGCCGGCGATTTTGGGGCCGTGGTCGAAGAAGATTTCCGAGCACGGGCCGCACGGGCCGGTGTCGCCCATCTGCCAGAAGTTGTCGGCTGTTGGAATGCGGATGATCCGGTCATCGCTAAGGCCGGCGATCTTCTTCCACAGCGCGTGCGCCTGATCGTCGTCGTGATAGACCGTGACAATCAAGCGCTTTTTATCGAGACCGTATTCCTTGGTGATCAGGTTCCAGGCCAATTCAATGGCGCGGTCCTTGAAGTAGTCGCCGAACGAGAAGTTGCCGAGCATTTCGAAGAAGGTGTGGTGGCGCGCGGTATAGCCGACGTTATCGAGGTCGTTATGTTTGCCACCGGCCCGGACGCACTTTTGCGACGAAGCGGCGCGCGGGATGGCGCGGGTTTCCTGACCGGTGAAGACGTTCTTGAACTGCACCATGCCGGCGTTGGTGAACATCAGCGTCGGGTCGTTGCGCGGCACCAGCGGCGACGACGCCACAACCTCGTGGCCCTGCTTTTTGAAGTAGTCGAGGAACGTTGAACGGATATCGCTGACGCCGGCCATGTTGCGCTATTGAACCTTCTCTAGAATCCCAAGGCCGCCGTTGTAGCGGCGGCCTTGGGAAGTGTCCAGGAATGGGCGGCGGGACCCGCGGGCGGGCGGGAAGCCCCCTAGGGACGCAGGCCCGGTAGACGGTGGCTGGCCTCAGGCGCGCTTGCCTTTGGCGGCTTTCTTGGCGCTCAGATCCTCGTCCGGCAGCACGCCGTCGGCATCAGGTTCTTCACCGTCATCCTCGCCTGATTCCGGGTTGACCAGCATCTTATCGACGATCAGGCCAGCGTTGGCGCGGATGGCGCGTTCGATGGTATCGGCAATCTTCGGGTTGTCTTTCAGGAATTGCTTGGCATTCTCACGGCCCTGACCAATGCGATTGCCGTCATAAGACAGCCACGCGCCCGACTTCTCGACAATGCCGGCTTTGACGCCAAGATCGACGAGTTCGCCGGTCTTCGAGATGCCTTCGCCATACATGATGTCGAATTCGACCTGCTTGAACGGCGGCGCCACTTTGTTTTTGACGACCTTGACGCGCGTCTGGTTGCCGACCGCCTCTTCCTGCGCCTTGATCTGGCCGATGCGGCGGATATCGAGACGCACGGAGGCGTAGAACTTCAACGCGTTGCCGCCCGTGGTCGTCTCCGGGTTGCCGAACATCACGCCGATTTTCATGCGGATCTGGTTGATGAAAATAACCATCGTGCCCGACTTAGAAATCGACGCGGTCAGCTTGCGCAGCGCCTGGCTCATCAAGCGCGCTTGCAGGCCGGGCAAACTGTCGCCCATGTCGCCTTCGAGTTCGGCTTTCGGCGTGAGCGCCGCGACCGAATCGATCACGAGCACGTCGACCGCGCCCGAGCGCACCAGCGTGTCGGCGATTTCAAGCGCCTGCTCGCCCGTGTCCGGCTGCGAGATCAAAAGGTCTTCGACCTTGAGGCCGAGTTTGCGGGCATAGACGGGATCGAGCGCGTGCTCGGCATCGATGAACGCGCAGGTGCCGCCCTTCTTCTGGGCTTCGGCAATAACTTGCAGCGTCAACGTCGTCTTACCCGAGGACTCGGGACCGTAAATTTCAACCACGCGGCCCTTCGGCAAACCGCCGATGCCAAGCGCGATATCGAGACCCAGCGAGCCTGTTGAAATGGCTTCGACGTCATGCGACTTGTCGTTGGCGCCGAGCCGCATAATCGACCCCTTGCCAAAGGTCTTATCGATCTGCGCGAGTGCCTGCTCTAGCGCCTGTTTCTTGTTCATACGTCCCCCTTCGTACACTGTGAAATCGGTTCGTTCCATGTCGGCCACCCTAGGCTATGCGTTGCATACCAGCAATTTGGCCTAGATGTACCTTATTTGTTCTCACCCGTCAATCACGATTTGTTCTCAGTTGCCGGCCGTGCGCGAAGGGAGCATCCAGGCCGCCCGATGGCGGGGCCCGGATGCTCGCTATTTCCAGATGGCTTAGCCGATGAAGCGTGAGCCGATGTTGCGGAAGTTGGTCTTGATGCGGCGAACCGTGCCCGACTTCGAGCGCATCACAACGGTTTCGGTTTCCGCAAAATCGCCGCGGAAGCGGACGCCGTCGAGCAAGGACCCATCAGTTACGCCGGTTGCCGAAAACACCACGTCGGCGGATGCCATATCCTCAAGCTTGAACTTCTTGTTGATGTCGGCGATCCCCATCTTCTCGGCGCGGATGCGTTCTTCATCCTTCATCGGCATCAAGCGGCCCTGGATCTGACCGCCGATGCAGCGCAGCGCTGCGGCCGCAAGCACGCCTTCCGGCGCGCCGCCCGAGCCCATGTAGATATCAATGCCGGTTTCGGCGGAATCGGTTGTCCAGATCACGCCAGCAATGTCACCATCCGGAATGAGCTGCACGCCAGCCCCGGTTTCGCGCACGGCCTTGATCAGTTCGGCATGACGCGGGCGGTCGAGGATGCAGGCCATGATTTCGTGGATCGGCACGCCCTTGGCCTTAGCGAGCGCGTGCAAGTTTTCAGCCGGTGACGCGTCAAGATCGACGATGCCATCGGGATAGCCCGGACCAACGGCGATTTTGTTCATGTACATATCGGGGGCATGCAGCAGACCACCGCGTTCGGAGATGGCAAGCACGGCCAGCGCGTTTGGCATGTTCTTGGCGCAAATCGTCGTACCTTCGAGCGGATCGACGGCGATATCGACTTCGGGGCCATTGCCGCTGCCGACCTTTTCGCCAATGTACAGCATCGGCGCTTCGTCCATTTCGCCTTCGCCGATCACCACCGTGCCGTTGATCGAAACGCGGCCAAGTTCGCGGCGCATGGCATCGACCGCGGCTTTATCGGCGGCCTTCTCGTTGCCGCGTCCACGCAGACGCGCTGCCGCGATGGCCGCGGCCTCTGTGACGCGCGCGACTTCAAGGACGAGCACGCGCTCCAATCCCAGTCCGCCAAGTCCGCTCGATACGCCATTGCTGGGCTGACCGTTCGATGGTTGTTTGCTCATGGTCTCTTTATACCGGCGCCCGAGGCGCGGTCCTCTCTTGCTTCGTTCAACTAGAGTTCTTCGATGCGGATCATTTGCGGACGCTCGGTCACCTTGCCATCCTTCTCGATGGTCTCGAGCGCCTTGCGCATGGATTCTTCGGTTGTTTCGTGGGTGATGATGATCACCGTCGCCGGCGAGTGCTGAGCCGGATGTGCCGCAGCACCCGGCGCTGGCGGCGTGACGTGCCGGTGCTGGACGATGCTTTCCAGCGAAATCTCGCGGTCGCCCATAGCCTTGGCGATGGAGGCCATGGCGCCGGGCTTATCGTGCAGGGTCAGGCGCACATAGTAGGAGCCGTAATGCTCGTCGAGCTTGGCGCGCTTATGGGCTTTGAGGTTCGCGCTCGGCGTGACGAACGGCGGCATGATGAAACCAAAGCCGATGTCGATGATGTCGCTTGCAACTGCAGAGGCTGTCGGTTTTGCACCGGCGCCAGCGCCGACCAGCAGTATGTTGCCGGCAAAGTCCGCATCGATCGCCACCGCATTGGTGACGCCCGAAACTTCAGCGATCGCTGAGTCTTTATAGACGAGCGCAGGTGACACGCGGGCTTCAATGCCGCTTTCGGTTTCCCGCGCGACGCCGAGCAGCTTGATGCGATAGCCAAGACTGTCGGTCGCCTCGATGTCGGCTTGTGTGATCGACTGGATACCTTCTATGTGGATCTGATCGAGCGCCACCTTGGTGCCGAACGCGAGGCTGGTCAGGATCGCCAGCTTATGCGCGGTGTCGAACCCGCCGATGTCAAAGGTCGGATCAGCCTCGGCGTATCCAAGCGCTTGGGCTTCCTTCAAGACGTCGGCAAAGGGCCGCTTTTCATTCTGCATTTGCGTCAGAATGAAATTGCAGGTGCCGTTCAAAATGCCGTAAACGCGCTTGATTTTGTTGGCTGAGAGTGCCTCACGCAACGTCTTGATGACTGGGATGGCGCCGGCGACGGCGGCTTCAAAATAAAGCGCGACGCCGTTTTTCTCGGCAAGCTGTGCAAGCTCGACGCCGTGGGTTGCCAGCAGCGCCTTGTTGGCCGTGACCACGTGCTTCTTGGCATTGAGAGCTGCCTCAACGGAGGCTTTGGCAATGCCACCTTCGCCGCCAATAAGCTCAACGAAGATCGCGATTGACGGATCCTTGGCTAAAGCCACGGCATCGCTGAAGAACACCGCATTAGCGAGCCCTTCGCGCTGTGCTTCCGATTTCGCTTTGGCCGACACCCCGGCAATGCGGATTTCGCGGCCAAGAATCGACGATATATGCTTGCCGTTCTGATGGATGAGATCGACGAGCCCGCCGCCAACCGTGCCAAGTCCGGCGATACCGAGTGTGAGAGGTTCAGACATGGGATTATTTCTACTTAGCTGCGGATGACGATTGAGGAATAGGCGGAGCCTCGGGTTGAACCGCGGTGCCGGCGTATTCGGTGAAGAACTTTTTAATCGAACGGGCGGCTTGACGGATGCGCTGCTCGTTTTCAACCAGCGCCACGCGAATGAAGCCTTCGCCGTGCTCACCAAAACCAACGCCTGGCGAGATTGCGACGTCTGCCTTTTCGATCAAGAGCTTGGTGAATTCGACCGAACCGAGCGCTTTGAACGGTTCCGGCACCGGCGCCCAGGCGAACATGGTCGCGGGCGGCGAGGGGATGTGGAATCCGGCCCGGCCGAAGCTATCGACCAGGATATCGCGGCGGTGTTTGTACAGGCTGCGGATTTCCTCAACGCAGTCCTGCGGGCCATTCAGCGCGGCAGCAGCCGCAACCTGGATCGGCGTGAACGCTCCGTAGTCGAGATAGGATTTGACGCGCGCCAATGCGCCGATCAAGCGCTCGTTGCCAACCGCAAAGCCCATACGCCAGCCGGGCATATTGTAGGTCTTCGACAGCGACGTGAACTCAACCGCGATGTCCTTGGCGCCGTCCACTTGCAGGATAGAAGGTGGCGGCACGCCGTCATAGTAGAGTTCAGCGTAAGCGATGTCCGACAGAATAAAGATGCCGAGCTTTTTGGCCTGCGCGACAGCCGCTTTGTAGAATTCGAGATCAGCGACTATTGCCGTCGGGTTCGACGGAAACGAGATCACCACGGCCAACGGCTTGGGGATCGAGTGTTTGACAGCATGCTCGACGGCGCGGAAATAATCGTCTCCGCAGCTCGCAGGAATGCTGCGGATGGTGGCACCTGCGATAATGAAGCCGAAAGCGTGGATGGGGTATGTTGGGTTCGGCACCAGGATCACGTCGCCCGGCGATGAGATCGCCTGCGCCATGTTGGCGAAGCCTTCCTTCGAGCCGAGGGTCGCAACGACTTCGGTCTCGGGGTCAAGCTTTACGCCGAAGCGGCGCTCATAGTAGGCGGCTTGCGCGCGGCGCAAACCCGGAATGCCTTTCGACGCCGAATAGCGATGCGTGCGCGGCTTGCTGCACCGTCTCGATCAACTTGTCGACGATGTGCTTGGGCGTATCGAGATCCGGATTACCCATGCCGAGGTCGATGATGTCGGCGCCGCGGGCACGCGCACCCGCCTTCAGCCGGTTGACCTCGGCGAACACATACGGCGGCAAGCGCTTGATGCGATGAAAATCTTCGGTCAATTCAATTGTGCTCTCGACGCTCTAATCTGCCTGACGTGGACAACGACGAACCTTGAAGCCGCTCGTCGCGGAGTTCGTACCTTAGTCGCAGAACGATTGAAACCGCCCCTCCGCTTCCGCCGACTTCTTTACGCGCCCTACCCGATGCACGTCCAGTCTTGGCGCGTAAAGTATGGCGCCTCCAGTCTGAGCGCGCCCGGTTCAAGCCTGTCCAGTCTGGCGCGCCAGTCTGGCGCGCGCCGAACGGCCCAGACAGGCCAACCCAGCGGTCCTGGCCGATCTTTACGCGATTCGGCTTGATATCAGGCGGCGCCGGATGCAGTCTTTGCTGCGGCTAGCAGCGCATTGGCAGAATGCCGCAAGCACGCCGGGCGCCTTCCGGCGTCTTAAATGGTTATTTTCGAGGCTCACAAAAGAATGCAGCAGGACAAACCTGACGCGCCTTCACTCTTCTCCGCCTATATGATCAACAACCCCGAAGAGTTTGCGGCAAACATCCTCAAAGTTTTCGAGCAGGCCAGCCAGACATTCGCGCAGATCTCCGACCGCGCCGATTCGCAAGGCGGGCCCTATTCCCAGGCGAGCGAATTCACTGCTGCGACCGATAACGTCACCGCGCTGATGCGCCAGTGGCTGTCAGACCCGGCCCGCTTAGCCGAAGCGCAAAGCCATTTCTTCAGCCAGTTCGCGTCGCTATGGAATAACGTGCTGATGCGCTCGATGGGCATGCCGATTGCGCCACTGATTGAATCAGGCCCAAGCGACAACCGCTTCAAAGACCCGGAGTGGACCAACAATCCGTTTTTCAATTTCTGGAAGCAGGCGTACTTAATCGCCTGCAAGTGGGCTGAAGACCAGCTAAAGGCAACACCGGGCCTCGACGACCGCGAACGCCACCGCGCCGAGTTCTATCTGCGGCAACTCACCAGCGCATACTCGCCATCGAACTTCATGGCCACCAACCCAGAAGTTCTGCGCGAAACGTTCCGCTCCAACGCCCGCAATCTGGTCAATGGCGTGACATTGCTGGCCGAGGACATGAACCGGTCGAAGGACCTGATGAAAATCAGCCAGACCGATGCGACGGCCTTTGAACTAGGCCGCAACCTGGCGACGACGCCCGGAAAGATCGTTTATCAAAACGATCTGCTGCAGCTGATTCAATATGCGCCGGCAACGGACAAGGTGCGCGAACGGCCGATCCTGATGGTGCCGCCGTGGATCAACAAGTATTACATTCTGGATCTGACGGCGCAGAAGAGCTTCGTCAAATACGTGGTCGACCAAGGCTTCACCGTGTTCGTGGTGTCGTGGGTCAATCCGGACGAAACGCTGGCTGACAAAACCTTTGAAGACTACATTCTCGAAGGCATTCTGGACGCCGCCGAAGCCGTGCGCCGTGAGACCGATCTCAAAGAAATTAATGTGCTCGGCTATTGCGTCGGCGGCACGGCGCTGTCGACCGGCCTCGCCTACCTGGCCCAGCGTGGCGAAACGATCTTCAAGTCTTGCACACTGTTGACCACGCAGGTCGATTTCTCACTCGCTGGCGATTTGCTGCTATTCACCGACGATTCCCAGCTCGACAGCCTCGACGCGCTGATGACCGAGCGCGGCTACCTTGATGGATCGCGCATGGCCAACGTGTTCAACATGATGCGGCCACGGGACATGATCTGGCCGTATGTTGTCAACAACTACATGCTCGGCAAGAAGCCGTTCCCGTTCGATTTGCTGTACTGGAACCAAGATTCGACGCGTATGGCAGCCGCCAATCACAAGTTCTATTTGCGCGAGTTCTATAACGAAAACCGCTTGGCTAAAGGCGAGATGTCGATTGCCGGAACACGGCTCGACATCGGCAAGATCACGCTGCCGGTGTTCTGTATCGCAACGCGCGAAGACCACATTGCACCCGCCGCATCGGTCTATCGTGGCTCGCTGATGTTTTCAGGCCCCGTCGAATTTGTACTCGGCGGATCGGGCCACATCGCGGGCGTGGTCAACCCGCCCGACAAGGTCAAATATCAATACTGGACCAGCGGCAAGCGGGCGCCCGAACTGGAGGGGTGGCTGAAAACAGCAACCGAGCATCCGGGATCGTGGTGGCCATATTGGGTCAAGTGGCTCGAAGGACAATCCGGCGGATGGACTATTCCGAGGACGCCCGGCCAGCGGCTCGGCGTGATCGAGGACTCACCCGGAACGTATGTCACGACACGCTGATCACGCGCATTAAAAATGCGCCTTGCACGGCCGGCACCCTGCTCCTCAGGTGGCCGGCCGTGCTTTTAGAATTACGAAACTTCAAATTCACCTTCAAAGTCCGACGGCCACAACACCGTGAACTCTTCGCCGTCGAGCGGGCGGAACGCGACGGCGTTGATTTCAAGATCTTCCGACGCTGCATCTTCAACCAGCGGCTCGATCTTTTCCCAAAGCTTGGCGGCATTTTTCGCCAGCAGCATGAGGTTGATCACCCCGTCGCCCGGCTCGTGGCCGTCGACTTCCGCGGCCGTTGAACCGTTCAGCGATTCTATAAGCTGATCTTCGAGCGCGATCACCTTGTCGAGGGTATCGGCGTCGTCCCCCTGGAACTGCAATACGAGCTGATGCTTCATTCGGTGTCTCCAATAGGGATTTCAGAGAGCGCTGAGCGCTTGGTCGAGATCGGCGATAATATCGGCTTCGTCTTCGATGCCGACCGACAGGCGCACCACTTCGGGGCCTGCACCTGCAGCGATCCGTTCTGCGTCCGTCAATTGCCGGTGGGTTGTCGATGCCGGATGAATGACGAGGCTGCGCGTATCGCCGATGTTGGCAAGCAGGCTGAACAGTTTCAAGCCTGAGACCACCTTCACGCCCGCCTCATACCCGCCCTTGAGGCCGAAGGTAAAGACCGCGCCAGCGCCTCGCGGGCAAATTTTCTTGTGCAAAGCGTAGGACGCATTGGACGGCAGCCCGGCATAATTGACCCACGCGACCTTGGGGTGGCTTTCGAGATATCGGGCAACGGCGGCAGCGTTGTCGGACTGGCGCTGCATGCGCAGAGGCAGCGTTTCGCAACCTGTCAGCAGCATAAAGGCGTTGAACGGCGAGATGGCGGGCCCGATATCGCGCAGCCCCATAACACGGCAGGCGATGGCGAAAGCGAAGTTGCCGAACGTGTTGGCCAGAACCATGCCGTTGTATGAGGCGTTCGGCTCTACAAGTGTCTTGTAGCGGAAGCGGCTGGCGTTCCAATCATAGGTGCCGCAGTCGACGATAGCGCCGCCAATCGAGTTGCCGTGACCGCCGATGAACTTGGTCAAGCTGTGGACCACGATGTCGGCGCCGAACTCTTTCGGCCGGCACAGGTAAGGAGACGCCAGCGTATTGTCGACAATGAACGGCACACCCGCTTTCTTGGCGATCGCGGCGATGGCCGGCAGGTCGGTGACGACGCCGCCAGGGTTGGCGATGCTTTCGCAATAAATAGCCCGCGTTTTCGGTGTAATGGCCCGTTCGAAAGATGCGGGATCGGTCGCGTCTGCCCAGACCACGTTCCAATTGAATTTTTTGAAGCCGTGATTGAACTGATTGATCGACCCGCCATAGAGCTGGCGCGCGGCGATGAATTCGTCGCCCGGCTCCAGCAAGGTGTGGAAGGTCAAGAATTGCGCGGCGTGACCGGACGCAACAGCCAGCGCCGCCGTGCCGCCTTCGAGCGCCGCAATACGCCCTTCAAGCACCGATTGGGTCGGATTGGTGATGCGCGTGTAGATGTTGCCGAACGCTTCAAGCCCAAACAGCGAGGCGGCGTGGTCGGTGTCGTTGAAGACAAACGACGTCGTTTGATAGATCGGCGTCACCCGGGCGCCGGTCGTTGGATCGGGACTGGCGCCAGCATGCACGGCAAGTGTCGCGAACTTCGGATTGGATGGCTCTGACATGGCGGGGCTCCTCGGCGGATTGAAGCCGCCAGAGAGAGCAACCCGCCCCGGTCTGTCAACCAGGGGCAGCCCGGAACGAGATTGCGCGCCGCCCTGATGGCAATCAGATCTTGGCCACTTGGCCTGCGATACCGCAGTGCCAGTTCTTGATCACCCAATTTGGATTGTCGCCCGCCCACTGAGCCATGGCGAACTGGCCGTTTTGGAAGCACTGGCGCTGATTGACGCTCTCGGCGTCAAAGTTGAGATGCACATCCTTGCAGCGGGACGGCTGGTCGATCATGCAGACTGCAAATACCAGTTCAATCATAAGGCACCCCAAGGCAGAGGAGTTGACGGTCACTCGGTCGAGTGATCCGGACGGGCCCTGGGCGTGTTCCTCAGTGTCTGCTTTTTTTTGAGTCTCTCGTGCATTTCGACGTCTATCGTGAAACCAGAGTATGCAGATTCCATTAATTGCTCAAGAACCAGGCTGTCGCAGTTGCTGCCTGAATTGTAGCCAGGAAGAATTCCTGACTGGAGTGTGGCCATCAAAGCTCAAGTCCACGGCCTGGCGCGAAACTGGTCGCCTATGGCACATACTCTGAGAACGTTGTGTGCAGGATCAAGGCCGCGGCACGGTTGCCACAGCCGCACGGATTTCCCCACAACTGCCATGCTCATGCCTTGCCGCCGCCGCGCTTTTGGGTGCAATGGCAACCGCCGGTGATCAACTGCACCCGGCGCTCGAGGGGGCCATGCAGACAGCCGATTTGCGTTCAGTAGAAGCCACCGCCACGCCAAGCGCGGATATGGGCTCGCCGGTCTCAGCAGTTGGCTGGCTGCTGCGCCGCACGGCGCTGTGGATGCTGTTGGTGGCGGCCGGCGTCGCTGGCGCGTGCCTGCTCTATACGGCCGCCAGCAAAGCGGAAGCGGAGTCACTGAAGCGCACCCCGCAATTGACCGTGTCACAGCGCGTTTAGCGCGCGCTTATCCTCAGCTCCTCCAGCGTCCCATGAGCCGCAATCTTGCGGGGCCACTCGCGTCACGCAAGCGTGCGGTGCGGGCCTTACTTTTGCTCGACATAGAAACCATATTGCATCGCATAGGTTTTCTCACCTCCGGTTCGCAAGAACGGTCAACGTGGCGCGATCAATTTGTTGAAGCCTTTTAGACACCGCACGCTATGGATGACGCTGGCACTGCTCGCAGCGGGTCTGTCTGCCGCCAACGTCGCGGCCAAGCCGGCAACCGCGCAGGCCGGCCAGTCCGAGATGCCGCCGTCTGCTGTCAAAGGCCCGGCCGCCGCCGCAACACCCGCTGCACCGCCTAAGCCTGTGCCTGCCGCTAAGCGGCCTGCCGCCGCGCGCAAAGCGCCGCCCTCTGCTGCAAACCCTAGCGCGGCTGCCCAACAGACAGAGCGCCTACGCCTCGTCTCGGGTGTGCGCAGCTGGGTTGTGCAAATGCAGAACCTGGATGTTCGCGCCGCCGCCGCCGCCCCAGCCGACCTGATCGTTGCCGATGCGACGTCCGGCGCAACGGATGGGCAAGCGCTAACACCTGAAGATGTTGCAGCCTTGAAGCGCCGCCCCGACGGCGGACGGCGCTTGGCGATTTCCTATCTGTCGATTGGCGAATCCGAAGACTACCGCCCCGACTATTTCAATTCCGAATACATGACCGAGGACGCTCCCGACTGGCTTTTAAAGGAGAATGAGCGGTGGAAGGGCAATCGCTTGATCCGCTTCTGCGAGGAAGGCTGGCAACGCACCATCCTTGGCGATGATGATGGCCGCAACGTCTACAACAGTCTTGACCCCTCGCCGCTCTATAAGCTGATCGAGCTCGGCTTCGACGGCGTTTATCTCGACCGCGTCGATGTCTACAGCGAAGTGCAGAAGGAATGCCCGGACGCCGCCGCCAAGATGGTGGATTTTGTGGCCCGTCTCGCGGCCCACGCGCGCAAGAAGAACCCGCGCTTCATCGTCATTCTGCAAAATGCCGAAGAGCTTTTGCGTTATCCGAAAATGGTCGATGCAATAGATGCGATGGCCAAGGAAGACTTGTTCTATGGCGCCGACCACAGCGAGCGCGCCAACGACGCCAGCATGGTAAATGCGATCCTCGCCAACCTCGCCTACGCCAAGGCTGCTGGCCGGCCTATATTCGTGCTCGACTACATTCGCGATTCCACCACGCGCGCCGCTGACAAAGCAAAGATTGAAGCGCAAGGATTTATACCCTATTTCGGGCCACGAAAGCTCGATCAGCTGTGGCTGTCGCAGCAAGCCGAGTAACGGGACCGGATGCGTCCGGCAGGATACTGCAGATTTGATGATACGATTGATCAGTCTCGCCTTAGCCCTCTTCGCGATAACGCCTGCCGTTCGCGCTGAAGCCACTGCTAAAACGCGCGCCACCGTCTCCGCTTCAAATGAAGCTGCGGCCTCCAAAGTTGCAGCTCAACGGCGAAAGGCGGCGATGGCCGCTTTCAAAACCTGGGCCATTCAGCTGCGCTTTCTCGACCGCACGGCATTGGCGGCGTCTCCATTTGATTTGGTCGTCATCGACCACGCGCCGCACCCCAAGAAGGATATCGAGATCCCCTTCACGCGTGATGAAATAGCGCCCCTGAAGATAAAGCCCGACGGCTCACGCCGCATTGTGCTGGCGTATTTGTCGATGGGGGAAGCCGAGCGCTATCGCTATTATTGGCAGCCGCAGTGGGACGCCGCCGAGACACGGCCAAAATGGCTTGGGCCGGAGAATCCGCAATGGGCCGGCAACTATCAGGTGCAGTTTGCCGATCCCGATTGGCAGACCGTGATCTTTGGCACGCAGATGAGCGTTCTCGACCGGATCATCGCTGCGGGCTTCGACGGAGTCTATCTGGACCGCGTCGATGCGTTCCAGGATGTCGAAGCGACAATGCCTGGTGCTGAAGACGCAATGACCGGCTTCGTACAGCGCCTCGCCGATCACGCCCACCGCATCAATCCGGATTTCCTGATCATCATGCAGAACGCCGAGGAACTTGCGAAGTCGAAATCGCTGCTCGCGCGTCTCGATGGAATCTCGAAGGAGGATTTGCTGTACGGGTTCGACAATGGCGACGGCCCCAATCCGCAGCAGATGGTCACCGACACCGTCAACAATCTGCGCAAGGCCAAACGCGCGGGCCTGAAAGTGATGGTTCTCGAATACGCGCGCACCGCCGAGACCATTGCCGCCGCGCAAAAACTGGCTACGCGCGAAGGTTATGTGCTGCACATCACCGACCGAATGCTAGGCGTACTCTCACCCGTTGCGCCCCTGCCGGCACCATCCGCGGGCGATCCGCCAGCTGCAATGCAGCGCTAACCGGCGACGCCTGCCGCGGCAAAATTCATCCGGCGCGCCGCATTACAAGCCGCAGCCAATCGGCCGGAGTCCACCGCGACCCTTTGATCGACGGGTTATTGCCGATGAAGGTCAGGTAATTCAGCTTGGCGAAGGTGCTCTCGGCGACCAGCAAGGCGACGGCAGCAGAAATCAAAGCCGCGCTGAAGTAGCCAACGCCATAATAGTCTTCTCCCCATGAGATCGTCAGCGCGGTCAAGCCTAAGTTCAAGGCGAAGAACAAAATCTGCAACAGGCCATAGAGCCCGCGCCGGTCGAAAAAAACGACCATTGATGTTGCGGCGATGAAGATGAAGTGGAACACCGATCCAAGCGCGCCGTAACGAAGAATGGCGATCTGCCGGAATTGCAGATTGAGACTTTCGATGATCGCCGGCGCAGCAAGCACCATCACAACAGCAATGGCCAAATGCGCAACCGTGATCAGTGCCAGCGTTTCAAACGAATTGCGCTGCAGCCCGTCGCGCGCCCGCTCGATCTGATCGATGGTGCCGTGATCCTGAATGGTTCCGTAGTAATTCTGGTAGCGGTCGAAAAAATCGGTCTCGAGTTTGACGACGAACTGGGCGAGGGCCGGAATGATGACCAGGGACGCTATGAACATGGCGCTGTCGTAAAGCGGCGCGTGGATCAGCCCGCCATCCACGCTTTGCCCCTCGCGCGAGAACCAGAAAACCCATTTGTCGGCCCACACGCCAGCCGTGCCAAACAGCGCGCCAATCGCCAGATAGGCATAAGTCGAGAAGCCGCCAAACAGCGCCTTGAATTCACCGGCAACCGAACCGCCTGCAACCGGAAACGTCGCCAACACGCGGAACGCCAAGCCAAGCAACGTGATCGTCAATCCGGACGTGAAGCCCCACACCATGCCAGCGGCGCCAAGCCCGGTCAGCGCCGCAGCTGTGGACGCTGCAACCGCAATCACGAGACCAACCGAGAACGTCAGCGTGATGCCGTTGTAGTCGCGCACCGCGCCGCAAAATGCGACGGCGACCCAGATCATAGCGACGACAGATGTGGTCGCAAACAACGCGATAGCCAGTTTTGCCGGCACCGAAAAGATCAGCACCAACGCCAATACGCCGAGTGCCACAACCGCAACCGCAAGCACCATCGCCGCGACCAGCAAAGGCCGGACGTGATCTGCGCGGCGCTGCCAAAGCTGATCAGCCAGCAAGCGGGTGGCGACAATCGTCACGGGAGCGGCCAGCACCAGTGACGTTGCAAACGCGTAAATGATGATGGCGCGAAAAGTCGAGAGCGTTTCATAGCCGGCAAGCGGCTCCGACGACGCGGTAATTGCCGCCAAGCTCAGAATGGTGAACAGCCAGGGGCCCGCGGCAATCACCGCCGCATGCCCCGCCGCACCGGCCACTGATGTGAGTGTGTTGTTGCGGCTTAACGAGCGCAGCGCAAATCCGATGCCCGCCATCTCAGGTCCTCGCCATCGGATGCTGATCCGCCGTTTCAGCCGTCATCAACCGCGCGTAAAGCGAGCTGTACGCATCGGTTGCCTTCTTCGATGTGTAGTGGGCCGCAACGCGGGCGCGCAAAGCCTCTCCTGCCTGGCGGCGCAAATTTGTATCGAGAAGGTACGCGCCGCATGCCGCCGCGATTTCATCGGCGGCCGCCAGATGGGTGATCGTGCCGCCATGGCCGATGCGCGGATTCTCGCTGGCATGGCCTTCAAGAATTTCGCGGCAAGACCCGACATCCGTCGAAACAAACGGAATACCGGCAGCGCCGGCTTCGAGCACCACCAGCGGCTGGCTTTCGCTCAGCGACGTCAGCACCATCACGTGGATTTGCCCGAGGTACTCGAGAATATTGACGGGGCCTGTGAAGATGACGGTGTCCTCGAGTGCGTATTCAGCAACCAGCGCTTGGCATTCCTTGAAATATTCCGGGTCTTCGTCGGTCGGGCCAATGACCCAGGCGCGCAGATTTGCAACGCTGGATTTGAGCAGGTTGGCCGCTTCGATGTAGGTTTTCACGTCCTTGATCGGCACGACGCGTCCGATTAGCGCCATCGTCGGCCGCTCCGTTTCGGGGGCTGGGGCTATGGCCTGGAAACGCGCCAGATCGATGCCGTTGGCGATGACTTTAAGTTTACGTGCGTCCGCGCCGAGCAGCGCTTGCGGCCGCTGATTGTCGGAATACAGCGTCACAACATCAGTGACGGTTTCATAACAGGTGCGCGCGTAGGCTTCGAAGGCGCGGATCCACATGTCGCGCAGATCGATGCGCGGATCATCGAGCACATGGCCTTTGTCGATCGTGTCGGCGACCCAATCAGCCATCAGCAATTCAATGCGCCGCTCGTTGGTGTAGATGCCGTGCTCAGTAAGCAGTGCGGGGCGGCCGGTCTCAAGCCGGGCACGCGCCGCAAGCAAACCCGCGTACCCGGTCGAAATCGTGTGATAGGCCTTGGCGCGGGGCAATGGGAATTCCAGCACCGACAGCATACCGCCGAGCAGCGCCCGCCACGCCCAGAAGTAATGAAGGAACGAGCCGTTCGGCATTTCCTGACGGTACATATCCTGCGCGAGCTGCCAGGCGGCCGGCGAATTGAACAGCTGGCTCAGGTTTTGTTTGCGCCGCAGATAGGCGAGCTCGTCCATCGCTTCGGTGAGCGCAATTGCCCCGCCACCAGTCATCAGGCGCGTCAGACAATCGCCCAAGCGTTCGATACCGATGGGTACTTTCCCACCCGCTGAAGGGCGTGCGCCAAACTGCTGCAAATAGAGATGATCGAGGTGCAAGAGGTTTTCTGGCGCAGCATAGCGCGATGGCATTTTCATCGGCGCCGGCCACAGCGCAACCACCGAGAACCTCGTATCGGGTTGCGATTTGATCAACCAGTCGATCCATGCCGAAACGCCGCCAGGGATATAAGGATAGCACCCTTCAACGATGATGCAGATGTCGGCGTCTGCGGACGCGGCGTTGGTGTTTGCGAGGGGGATTGGCTTCGTCACGCGGCCATGCTCCCGTTTACCCGGCGCAGGCGATACCGGCTGTCAACAACGAGGTTGTGGATGCGCCGCGAGACGCGGAAGTCGGCGTGCCGCCCGGCGGTCACAAGAAAGCGTTCGATAACAGGTGCCGTCTCACGGTTCGCGTCTCCTGCCGCCGTCCGCACCTCATGGCTCGTAACCAACGCGACCTGCAGAGTTTCCGTGGCGGCCTTGCGGCATTTGTCTGCGTCAGCGCGGTCGACGAGCGTGCACCCGGCAAGCCGCATCAATTCAGCCGCGTCGGCAATGCGGTGCGCGCTTGCGCGCCGGTCTCGCACAGATGTCAGCGCCTTGATGCGCGCTTTAAGATCGCCGCGGACACGCGCCACAACGGCGGCGGCTTGCACGCGCACCACCGGCTCCTCGCTGCGCAACGCCGCTTGCAGCGCGGGCGCGAAATCGGTGTGGAAGCGGCGCGCCATCAGGCCAAGGGCCGCCTGGCGCTCGACAAGTGTGCCGTGAGCGATCACGTCTTCGAAACTCTCGGGCGCCTGCGCTTGCGTCCGCAAGACGCGGCCCGCCACTACGCGGTCGGTCAATTCGGTGGACGCATCGGCGTGGCGCGCGTGCGCCAAGCGGTCATACCAAGCCTGCAGCACTTCCGGCCCGGCGCCGGCATGGTCGACAAATGCGAGGGCCGCAAGAGACGCAAACGCACCAGCGGGACCTGCAACCGCGATCACCAGGAACATCAACGCCGCAACCGTCAGATCTGCGCCAAGGTCACGATCCTGGAATAAGATGAGACCAACAGCCAGCACTGTTGCGAGGTGGAAGCCGATGGTCCAGGCGAGCGGTACATCGGCTGAGAATGCCAGCAGCACAACGACGGCTTCTGCCCCCAGCGCGAATGCAGCTGCCACCGCTTCGCGGCCCGATAGGCCGGCCGGTTGCTGTGATTTCGCCGGAATATGAGGCTCGCGTGCCATCTGCAATCAATCTGCTCCGGCGCCGCGCAGCGGCTTGCGGCTGCCAGCCTTTGCTGTGTGTGGGGCGTTCTCATTCGACGATTGAATGGCACCTTCCGACTTCCAGCCGCGTGACATCCGCGCCCCGGCTGGCGGCACCTCCACGCGTACCACCGGCTCTGACAGCACCACCGCAAGCAACCGCGATATCAGCGCCAGGTGCGCGGGCGTTGCGCGGTCAAGGAATGCCGGATCCATCATTTCAATTTTCAGCATTGCAGTGACGCGGTTGCCGTCGGGCGTCAGGACCGGATGCGCTGCAAGGCCATGGCCGGCCAGCACCGCTTCGTCGCCGGTGTTGAGCATTGAGACCGTGCGGCGGTCGCCGACGACGGCGCGATATAGCGGATGTGCTGCTGCAATGCCGGTTGCCCACGGCGCGGTATCGCCCCACCCACTGCGGCTTGCCACATCGAGGCCGTTGGGCGTGACCGCGAAAACAGAGACTTGGGCGCCGGGCCACAGCATTCGGGTTATGGTCTCGAGCGCACCATCGACACTGATGCTGGGCTCAGCCATAGGCGCCAGCGCGTCAAGCACCGGCTTCACGGGGGCTGCAAGGCGCGTGGTCAACTGGCGCTCAAGACGCTGGCAGCGCGCTTCAAGATCGCTGGCGTAAGCCGCCAGATGTTGCGCTTCGCCCGTGCGCTGTATCAGAGCCTGGCGCACGCGCTGCTTTTCAGCGATCTGGCGCAAGCGGAATTGTCCGAGCACCAGCGCCACGCCGATCCAAAGGATCGGTAGCGCCCAGATGCGCAGCAAGTAAGTGAAAAAGTTTTCACCGACGGCCTGTTCCGCAACGCCGTTGAACACATAGATGGCGGTTGCGGCGGCGGCCGCCATCAGACCGGCGATCGTGCCGTATTGCAGTGAGAGCAACAGCACCGGTAGCCAGAACGGACTAGGTTCAAGCGATGAAAATCCAAGCGACGGAAAGGCCGCGTCGATGATGACGATCATCGCCATCAGCACGCCAAGCTCGATCAGCGCGCCGGGTGGCGGGAGCACAGGTAAGCCGTCGGTGCCACTCCAGCGCTTGAGCTGGGTCCACGAGGTGATCCAGGTGGTCTTGAGATCGCTCACGCTGGCGGGTCCTTGATCGGGCTGGCTTGATAGTCCGGCGCAAACGTACCGTCAGACGAGCGCGGCGGCAACGCGGCACAGCACGTCAGCTTAGCACGGCAATCCGGCTGAACGGCAGCTGTGGCCTTTGTGGTGAACGTCATGGCGCACCATCCCCTGCGGGTTCGCTTTTGCCGGCAGGCTGGCCAAGCGGTAGCTGTCCCTTTGGCGACGGCAAGCCGTTTGGCTGCTTGGCAAAGCGCCGTTTGGCACGCAGCGTCGATAACTTCTTGCTCCGCTGCAGCACGCGTGATGTCTTCTTCAATAATTTGGCACCGCCGCCCCGCGCGCCTGCACGAGCATCCCGGCCGCGGCCGTCAGCGTTCCCCGACACATACCCAGGAGGCGGCTTCGGCCCGACGAATAGCGCCTGCATGCGCCGTTGCGCGTCGGTCGTCATCGACGCGTGGAGTGACCTGCGCCACTGATCAAGTGGATCGACCAGCAGCACCGTGCGCGATCGCGACGCGAGTGGCCCGCGCCCAGGGCCAGCTTGCGGATCGAGCGGCGCCTGCGCACCAGTAAGCACGCCTGCCGCGGCAGCACCGGCTGGGGCCTGCGACGTGCCCGGCGGCGCGCCATCAGTCATCGCACCGCGCACCTCATCGGCCTCTGCTTTGGCCGCAACGCCGTCCAGAGCCGCCGCTAATGTGCGCAGCGTTTGCTCAGGCAATTGCGCTAAGCCAAACTGCCGGGCTCCTTTCAACGCGGTGCGGGCGTCACCTGCCGCCAGCGCCGCATCAACGAAGCGAACCGCCGTCTCAGGCTCAACACCTTGCGCCCGCTCAAGCCAGCCGCGCAAATACAGGATTGCCGCGCCGCTTTGTGTCTTCTCGATCAGGCGTTCGGCAACGGTCAGCGATATACTGTCTCCGGGCGAGCCTGAATCTTTGGCGACCTCGATTGCTGAATCTGGGAACTTGCTGCGCGCCAGCAAGTCTATCAAACCAATCGCCATTGCATCGTCCTTGGCCGAGCGGATCCAGCGCAGCGCCCGGCGCTCGGCATCTTTCGGCTGGTCCTGCTCGACCAGAAGCTGGAGCAATTGATAGCGCTCGCGCGTTGTCTTCAGGCGCTTCAAGTCATCAATGGATTTGAGCAGCGCCGCCGCTTGGATTTTGTCGCCATCGGCTGCCACGAGTTCGGCGAGCCGCGACAGATCCTCGGGTCGCCGGTAGCCCTTCTGGCGGCAGCGCTGCAACGCCTGCTGTTCGGCGGCCGCATCGCCCTTGAAGCGCAGACGGCCGATCAACTCGCGGCAAGTGCTTTCCGAATAGCGCAGGTCAATAATATCGTGCAGCGTTGCGATATACGCGCCGTCTTTCTGGCTGTTTTTGTAAAATTGAGCCAAGCGCCGTTTGAGTGCAGCGTCGCGCGGGCGCTCCTTGACCATGTCTTCAAGGATGGCCTGAGCTTTGCCGACGTTGCCCTCGTTTTCATAAAGCGCCAGGATCTGGTGGAGCGTGCGATAGCGCCGGTCGCCGCCGTTGACCTGCTGTTCGAGTATGGCCAGCGCCTCAGCTGAGTGGCCGTCGCGCTCAAGCATGGCGACGCGTTCATTCTCGCCGGGCAACAGCACCCATCCGCCGATGATGGCACCTGCAAACACGATGGCCATGATCAACCGGTCAGGGCGGATAGCCGGAAGCAGCGCTCTAGCGTTCATGGCACGCAAACCTCAGCTGCACAGGATCGAGCGCGTCCACCTCCGGCCGGACCTGCAGATATCCCGAAGCATCGGCAGTCGCAATCACCGTTGAAAGAACCGCGCCGTTGCGGCTGGTTTGCACCTCGTAGGCTTGGCCGGGCGCTGCCAGCCAGTGCATGTCGCCGGCTCCATAGCCTTGCGCATCGACCGTGAAGCCGCACGCCTCACGCCGCAATCCCTTCACCTGCCAGCGGCTGTTGATCAGGCGCGCGGAGCCCTTGTCAAATTGGGGTGTATTGCCGCCGCGCGGATGGATAGCGATCACGGCCGGTTCGACGGCGCTATCCAATGCGATATAAAGTGCACCCGCATGGCGCGTCGCACCCAGCACGCCGGTGCTCTTGGCATCATCGAGATCGATGGCGTCGGCATCGTCAAGCCGCACCGTCTGCAATGCGCCGCGCCGCGCCACCATCCAGCTCGACGCATCGACCTGCTGCAATTCGGCCGCGAAAAAATCATCGGCGATTGCCGCGTATTCCGACGCCTTGACCGGGATGACTTGCGAATTGCGCGCTTCATCGACGAAGGTTTTGACCGCTTTAAGCGCACCCGGCTTCTCACCCGAGTACATGTGATAGTACAGATTGAATGGCTTCAAGCGGCGCGGTAACTCGGTATTCTTTAAGGTGTCGGCCAACATCAATTGGCCGTAGTAAGGCCCATGCCAATTGTTGGTGTAGGTATTCTCGTTACTGTTGGCGGCGTAGATCTGGCGTTGTGATCCAGCCGTGCGGGCAATCGGCGGCACATAGAACACCGATGGATATTCCGCATCCAGCCGCGTGTCGCCGCCATTCATGTTGCGCACGCCTGCGTCCCGCGTCGCCTTGATCACGGCTTCGAAGGGTTCGGTGTCACCGCTCCACAAATATATTGCGGCCTTCTTGCCGGCAGGCGCGAGTTCCTCGGAGATTTCAAGCGCGCGTTTTACCTCGGTTTCAACCGTGAACGGTTCCTTCAAGTACCCGCGCGGCAACTCGTGTCCGCCCGCAACGTAGCGGCCTTGGCCATCGCCCGCGCCGCTCTTGCCGGCAACGCGGTAGAGGAATTGGCGCACCCGGTCCATCACCGTCAACGCTGGATGTTTTGCGCTCTCAACCCGTTCGAGTTCTGCTGCGCGGTCATACTTTTCATAAAAGCCCCAGGCGAAGGGATGCGAGTATGTATGGCTCGCAATTTCGACCTGCGGCAGAGCGAAGATCTTGGCCGCACTTTTGCGGGCCGCCTCCGTGCCGCCAAGTTCTGTAATGGCATCGCCGGCAATCAATCCGACGGACACCGGCAGATCAGGATACGGCTCGATCACTTCCTTGGCGATCACGTCTGCGGCTGGCGTTTGCGCTTCGCGATAGCCTTCAATTTCTGAGATGTTATTCCAGCCGTCGCCGTCGATGTGGCTGAAGTACATGCGCCGGCCCGCGAGCGTGGTCACGTCGGGCACTGGGAAACGCTCGTCGCCGAAGGCCTGCTTGAAAAACGCGAATGGGTTCAGCACCCAGCGCGCCTTATCAACCGCGGCATCGTAGAAAATCGTGAACGCGTCCGCCGCGTAGCCGCCTGCCGGGCTGGTCGCAACCAGCACAGAGGTGACCTTGCCTTCGCCTTCTTCGACGATGGCCGCCAGATGCACTTTGGCCGCCGGTCCACTGGCTTGGACGACACGGAATTCCGGCAGCGCTTTATCGATCGGCCGCTCAAAGCCGATCATCGCCGGGTTGTTGATGCTGATCTTGGCATTGTGGGTCACGGCGACGAACTGATCGCTCGGCGCCAAACCGAGCCGGGCCAGAATGCGGGCAACGAACGGCTCCGACCCGGGCGGCTCTGGTGGCGCAATTTCGCCAAGGCATGCATAGCGCAAGCCCGCAGCGGTTGCCGCATCAAGCCACGCCAAAACCTTGCGCGGCTCGGCCAGCGGCTCGATGAACCATGTGACAATGCCGCGATAGCGCGCAACGTCCGGCTCTGGCGGCAGCGGACCGTTCACGTCAGCGTAGGTCACTTTATAGCCGAGCCAGTTGAGCGGCATCTCCGCCAAACGGTGAATTCGCGTCGCGCTCGATTGCGCCTCATGGCGGCTGTCGTACAGCGCCAGGATTTCCCGCTTGACGGGGCGGGTTGCGAACTCGACGTCTATGGCGTGCGCCGGTTGTCCCGCCGCCAACAGCACCAGCAGTTGGACAACGAAGCGGCCAATGAACGCCAACACCTGTCGAATCCGGCGGATCGTAACGTCTCCCTTGTGCATCCCGTGGCGTGTGTCCCGCTGTGGCCGTTAACTCGTGCCGGTTTCACCGTACCGGATTGAACGCGTAATTCGCTTGGGGTTCAATCCAACAGGCGCGCCAAGACCGTGTTGCGTGCAAAACTATGCGGGGCCATTTCCCGGCGCCTCGCATGCCTATAGCCCGGCGACGCAACACATTGAGCTTTTATGCTCAATTTGCCTCCGTGGCAAAGCCGCGTCCACGCCACCGCCTGCCGCCCGATTGCAACAGATATTGTTCACCAAGGCCGCAAATTGGCCGTCCGTCTTTGCTTGATCGCAAGGCGTTGCTGCCCATATGATCGGATCGAAAGTGGCCGGCTTCCCAAAAGGCGCAAACAGAATGACGGAACAACAGAAGCGGTTTCCAGAATTCTACGTCACTGCGCCGCAGCCCTGCCCCTATTTGCCGGGGCGGCTGGAGCGCAAGTTGTTCACGCATCTCTCGCACGATAAGCCGCCCGAGCTGATCGACCGCCTGCTGACCACCGGCTTCCGCCGCTCGCAGAATATCGCCTACGTTCCCTATTGCGAGGGCTGCCAGGCCTGCGTCTCGGTGCGCGTGCTCGCCGATGAATTTGTACCCGACCGTTCGATGAAGCGCGTGATGGCCAAGAATAGCCGGCTGGTGGCGCGCCGCATGCCGCCCACGCCGACGGACGAGCACTTCCGCCTGTTCCGGGCCTACATCGACGCCCGACACGGCGACGGCGGCATGGCCGACATGAGCGCGCTCGATTACCGGATGATGGTCGAGGATACCGTCATCGAGACGTTCATCACCGAATACCGCGAGAAGCCGGATGGCGCGACGGCGCTGGAGTTTGAGGCCTGGCCGCTTAAAGCGGTGGCGCTGTGCGACCGCCTGTCGGACGGCATTTCGATGGTCTACAGCTTCTACGATCCAAGCGACGCCAGTTTAAGCCTCGGCACGTTTATGATCGTCGAGCATATCGCGTTTGCCCGCCGCATTGCGCTGCCCCATCTCTACCTCGGCTATTGGATCGATGGTTCGCGCAAGATGGCTTACAAGACGCGCTTTACTCCGCAAGAGCGCCTCGGACCCGACCGCTGGGAACGCGCGTTCGATGAGGAACCGCGGAAATAGCGGCGGCGCCGCACACCCAAATTGCACGAGTGTACCTCAGGCCTAAGGGGCGGGGATAACTTTGGCGCGCGTTTGCGACATTAGGTTTTTGGGTCTGCGCGTGCGCTTGAGCCAACCTACTTCCACAATTCCGTTTCGATTTTTTCGAACATGTAGGCCCAGCGCTTGGTCTGGGTATCGACCAGCACCTTCATGCGGGCGCGGAGTTCCAGCAGCAACGCGC
Source organism: Hyphomicrobium sp. (assembly GCA_013141015.1). Lineage (GTDB taxonomy): Bacteria > Pseudomonadota > Alphaproteobacteria > Rhizobiales > Hyphomicrobiaceae > Hyphomicrobium_B. The sequence goes on from JABFRT010000003.1 coordinate 47,575, forward strand.
AATCGGGCGTTTTCGCCGCCGCGCCTTCCTGGCCCATCGAGGCAATGGCCGACAGCAGCTCCTCTGTCGAGGTGTCGAAGGCCTCGATCTTTTCGTCTTTCACGAACGGCGCGGCTTCGCTGATGAACTGTTCGTGCGTCCACTTGCGCTTGTCTTTGAGCGTCCGCAGCTTTTCCTGGAATAGCGGCTTGTTCTTGGTGTTGAGATCGCGCAACGACCCGGCCGCCTGTTCGACAACGGCTTCAAAATCGGCTTTCGCGCATTGAGCGGTCTCAGCCAGCGCAGCCGGGCTTAGACCCGCCGCGAGAGCCGCGGCGAAGGCAAGGCGCGCCAGAGCTGAGAACCATTTCCCCATGGCCAAGTCCTAGCCGCCGCTCCGGCGAACCACAAGAGCCAACCACAAGCCCAGAGCGGCGTTTACCCGTCAAAATCGTTGGCCAAACGAGTTGGAGCGCGGGAATCCCTTGGGCGCCATGCGGCCGGCCTGGGCGCGCTCGCCCACCCACTCTTTCAGTTCGGACCAGGACAGCGTGAATTCGCGGCCCGCGCTATCGACCCAGGTCAGCCCCTCGGATTTCTTAAAGCAGCGGGCGTCCGACAACGCGCCGTCCTTGAAGCGCTGCAGGATCACGCCCTTGCCGCGCGTCATCTCATTGACTTCGTCGAGCTTGAACACCAGCATCTTGCGGTTCTCGCCCATGGTCGCAATGTGGTCGCCTTCGACCGGAACGCAGACGCGGGCTTCTTCAGGCTCTGAGACATTCAAGATCTGCTTGCCCTTGCGGGTCGAGGCAATCACTTCCTCTTCCGGCACGATGAAGCCGTAGCCGCCGGTCGACGCGACCAGCAGCTTGCGCGCCGGGTCGTGGACGAAGATCTCGGCGATGTCGTGGTTCTCTTCGAGATCGAACATCAGGCGCACCGGTTCGCCGTGGCCGCGCCCGCCCGGCAACTGGCCGGCTTCGAGCGTGAAGAAACGGCCGTTGGTGGCAAACAGCACCAACTTGTCGGTGGTGTAGGCGGTGAACGCGCGCTTCAAGCCGTCGCCCTGCTTGAACTCGATCTTCGAGACGTCGTCCTGGTGTCCCTTCAACGCGCGGATCCAGCCCTTGTCGGACAGCAGCACGGTGACCGGTTCTTTTTCGACCAGCACGGCATCGAGATCGGCGTCGATCTCAGGCGCGTCGGCAAATTGCGTGCGGCGGCGGCCGAGTTCGGTTTTCTTCGAATACTTCTCGCGCGTGGCTTTGACTTCGTCGGTAATCCGCTCCCACTGCAGATCTTCCGATTTGATCAGCTGCTTCAACTGGCGCAGCTCCTTCGACAGCTTGTCGTGTTCGGCTTTGATCTCGACTTCTTCAAGCCGCGACAAAGACCGCAAACGGAGGTTGAGGATGGCTTCGGCCTGCACATCCGTCAGTTTGAACTTGGCGATCAGCCGGGCTTTGGGATCATCCTCAAAGCGCACAATGCGGATGACTTCATCGATATTCAGATAGGCGATCAAATAGCCGTCGAGCACTTCGAGGCGGTGTTCGATCTTTTTCAAGCGGAACTGCGAGCGGCGCACCAGCACTTCAACGCGGTGCTCAAGCCATTGCGACAGCACTTCGCGCAAGCTCAGCACGTTCGGAATCTGCCCCGCCGACAGCACGTTCATGTTCATGCCGAAGCGGACTTCAAGCTCGGTCGCGCGGAACATGCTTTCCATCAGCAGCATCGGATCGATGACCCGCGTTTTCGGCTCAAGGATCAAGCGGATTTCTTCGGCGCTCTCGTCGCGCACATCACCGAGCAGCGGCAGCTTCTTGTCGCTCATCAGCTCGGCGATTTTCTCGACCAGCTTGGCCTTCTGCACGCCGTACGGCACTTCGGTGATCACGATCTGATAACCGCCGCGCGCAGTTTCTTCCTTGGCCCACTTGGCGCGCAGACGGAATCCGCCGCGGCCGGTTTTGTAGGCCTCTAGAATTGCCTCGCGCGGTTCGACGATCACACCGCCGGTCGGGAAGTCGGGGCCTGGCACCAGTTCGACGAGCTTTTCAACCGTCGCGTTCGGGTGCTTGATCAGATGCAGCAGCGCCGCGCAAAGCTCGTCGACGTTATGCGGCGGAATGTTGGTCGCCATGCCGACCGCGATGCCGGACGAGCCGTTGGCCAGCAGGTTCGGGAAGGCTGCCGGCAGCACCACCGGCTCCATCACGCGGCCGTCGTAGTTCGGGCGGAAGTCGACAGTGTCCTCGTCGAGCCCGTCGAGAATGGCGGACGCGACGTCGGTCATGCGCGCTTCGGTGTAGCGCGCGGCGGCCGGATTATCGCCGTCGATGTTGCCGAAGTTGCCCTGGCCATCGACGAGGGGATAGCGGACTGCGAAATCCTGGGCCAATCGTGCGAGCGCGTCATAGATCGCCTGATCGCCGTGCGGATGCAGGTTACCCATCACGTCGCCGACGATCTTGGCGCACTTCAGGTAGCCGCCAGCCGGATCAAGACGCAGTTCGCGCATCGCATAGAGGATGCGGCGGTGTACGGGCTTCAGGCCGTCACGCACGTCGGGCAGCGCGCGGTGCATAATGGTCGAGAGCGCATAGGCGAGATAACGCTCTTCGAGCGCGGTGCGCAGCTCAACACTTTCGGGCGGTGTGCCGCCGGAGCCCGGCAGACCTGGTAGAATCGGTTTGTTGTTCATGGGTTCCGGTTAGCGCCTCGCGCGGCATCGCTCAAGCCTTGAGTTGCTGCACCAAGCCGTCGTCCCCAATGTTTTGGCTGGCAACCCGGCACTTGGCCGCATTTTTCATGGCGCTTGGCGACTCTCCTTCGTCGAGCCGGCCGCCAAGCGCGGATGTGTGGATTCTTTCGTCGTTCCAGTTTTTGCGCTTGGCGACACTCTTTGCTTTGCGCCGTCCGGCCCGCCCAGGGGCGAGCCGGCCGGAAGGCGCGCACAGACAGCTCCACTGCCACCTTGCTTCGCGCCATCGGCGCGCGCGAAAGGCGGCCAGCTCCCGGAACGGGAGTCGCCTTGAGCCAAGTAAAACGCAAAGAGACGGGGCGGTGCTTGCCTCGAATTTTGGTTTGGTATTTGGATGCGGCTTACACCGCCCCGTACGCACGACGGGGGTGGGCCCCCTATTCGAACCGTTGGTGCCACCATCCTTCCAGCGCATCCATGCGAGGCGGAAGTTGAACCACGCGCGTCACCCGAAGGCTAGCCCGCGGCCGGCAGACGTTCCCCAGGAACCAGCTGATGGGCCCTGCAGTCCGGTGCGCCTCCACCACCCACAAGATCCCAGCTCGAGCCTGTGCCCTTTGCCTGTGGCGGAATGCGGTGATGATGGAGGCAGACGCCAGCAAAGAAAAGTTTACGGCGGCCAAAGTTTGCCACGAGCGTTAGCGGCGGGGATAAGTCATTTACCAAGCGCCTGCGTTTGATGCTCAAAGGCCCCGCGATGTGCCGCTGAGAGAGCCGTGAGGGTCTTCGCGTTGATGCTTGTCTGGGTCCCGTTCGTGACACCGCGCATGCGATGCGCGGCAACGGGATGACGGTGTGGAGAAAGCGGCGCGCGACGCCGGGATGACGGTGTGGGGGCAGCTGCGCTTACGTCAGTAGCACTCACCCTAAGATAACAGGAGGCTTGTGATCGCTTACGCGCGTTTTGAGCGCATCGCCTTGAGCTGTTTCAACTTGGCGTCGTTGGCGAGTTGGCGATAACGGGTACTCCCGACCGCATAAATCGCGACGCGTCCTTGTGCGTCGGCATGAACACCCCAGCCATATTGTTTGCCGAGCGCTGACGCCCGCAGGCAGGCTTGGCCTTTGCAAAAGAATTGTTGGCGCGCAGCGGTGCGTTCTTTTTGAGAGGCGCTTGCGGACAACGCGCGGCCGGCGGCAGACGTTTGGAAAATCACGTCATCGGACGTGTAACCGTAGGGCTTTCCGGCAATCATCGCGTATTGCAGACCGGCAACCGTCGGCTTGCCCGCGCGCTCCGGCGGAATGATGGCAGCGCTGGCGGCGCAGTCATCCGCGACTTGAATGAACGCGTCACGATAGTTCGTCGTGTGCAATGTCTGCTTCATCGGCGTTCCCTCGAGCGCTCTATTTTTCCAACTGCGCCACGATCCGCCCGCGGGCGTCAGGCAGTGTATCGCCGCGCGGCAGCAGCACACGGGTTTCAAGAAAGTGGCCGGTCAAGGCCAGGCCCTCAATCACATCTTGCGTGGTAACCGATCCGCTGCGCTGTTTGGTCAAGAACTGCGGCAAAGCGAGCATTCGATCACGGTATGGTTCGCCCGCCGACGCCGACACCGCTCGGCCTGATTTCGGCGACACGTAGATCAACTGGTCATTGGCGCCGGTTGACGCGCATTGACTGAGGTCGAGCCCGAAACCCAATTCCTCCAGCAGCGCCAATTCCCAGCGCACCAGCAGCGCTGGCCAGACCGTCACGTCATCGAGAAAACCCAAAACGAACAGCGTGATCTCGTAGAGGTTCGGGTGCGGATCACGCTCAGGCAGCAGACGCGTCAGCGTGGTCAATGTGGTCAGCGCGGAAAGCGCCGCCGCGTTGTCCATTGCTTCCGCTGCAAAGCCGCGCCGCAGCTCCAGTGTCACGTGGCCGAGATGATCGGACAACCGCGCCTTCCACGTCGCATCGACATGGTTGCCGGTTTGCAGAATGGGCCGCAATTTGCGCGAGCGCCCACCGTGCACGAGGCCGAGGTGGCGGCCGTGGTTGCGGGTCCACAGCTCCACCACCGCCGCGGTTTCGCCGTGCGGCCGTACAGACAGGATGATGGCTTCGTCAGTCCATTGCATGAAGTGGCCATTGCCGTCATTCGCGGCGTCATCTACGTGCGATTCATATTGAGACTAGCATTGCAGCCCCAACCATCCCACCCGCGTTCCCCGACGCAGGAGTGGAGCGGCCGCAGAACGCCGCCGATCCGCGATCTTTCGCGTTCGAAGCTCTTGTGACGGTAACATCCGCTAAGGGTCTCGTGTCTGCAATGCACCTTAAAGAACGCTGCATCGCGCACTGGAATGCGGGTGGCACGTGCACGGTATCAAATACCCTGCCCCTTGGCGCCGGGCGGGGTGGCCGGGGATTTTGGCGTCTGATCGACGATGCAGGGCGCGCCGAATGCCACACACTCGAACCCTTGTTCTTTCGGGAAACACTTGAGCGACTTGTCAGCCGCCAGCCGCCAACTGTCGAAGCCCGGACCGCGTTTCAGCGCTTCAACGCGCCATTGATCGAGCGCCTTTTTCTTGGCATCCAATTCCGTGGCGGCCGTTGCGATTTCGCTTGAGACAACCGGCCCGCACGAGCGCACCGCCGCGCGACACATGGCGGGCGTTAGCGCGAGGATGGCAATTGCATAACCACAACTGGTGAACCGCAGCGTCATCCGCCAATTTCGCCTCAGTCTTTGGGAAACTGCAAGCCCATTTCGCGATAGCGCTCGGGATCGCTGCCCCAGTTCGAGCGGACCTTGACGAACAGGAACAGGTGGACGCGGTGGCCAGCCACCTCCTCGATGGCGTGCCGCGCTTCCATCGAGATCTGTTTGATGGTCGCGCCGTTCTTGCCAAGCACGATGCTCTTCTGGCCGTCACGTTCGACGAAAATCGTCTGCTCGACGCGCGCCGATTTGTCTTTCAGCGTCTTCCAGCTGGTTGTCTCGACGGTCGTTGAATAGGGCAGTTCTTCGTGCAGCCAATGATAGATGCGCTCGCGCGTCATCTCAGCAGCCAACAGGCGCAGCGGTACGTCGGTCACGTCATCCTCGGCGTAGTGCCAAGGGCCAGCGGGCATGGTTTTCGCGAGATAACCTTTGAGATCCTGCACGCCGGTGCCGTCGAGCGCCGAGATCATGAACACCTGATCAAACGTCATCAGCTTCGACATATGCTGCACCAGTGCGAGCAGCTTTTCTTTTTCCTCAACGCGGTCAACTTTGTTCAAAACGGCAATGCGCGGCATGCGGGCATTTTTCAAACGCTCGAAGATTTCAGCCGTTGCGTCATCAATGCCGCGCGCCGCATCAATCAGCACGACCACCGCGTCGGCGTCTTCGGCACCACCCCAGGCCGCATCGACCATTGCCCGGTCCAGGCGGCGCTTAGGGTTGAAGATGCCGGGCGTGTCGATGAAGACGAGCTGGCTTTTGCCTTCAAGCGCGATGCCGCGCACGGGCACGCGGGTCGTCTGAACCTTATGCGAAACAATCGACACCTTGGCGCCGACCAGAGCATTGACCAGCGTCGATTTACCGGCATTGGTCGCACCCAGCACCGCAATGAAACCGCAACGGGTATCGACGCCCGTGTGCTGTGGGGTACGGCTCAGAGTTGGCTCTTCAGCCGGTTGATCAACCATCGGACATCAGTCCCCGGACACCTTCTCGTTGCAGCAGCGCGGTTGCGGCTTCCTGCTCGGCAATACGTTTCGATGCGCCTTCGCCGCGCGCCGGCTGGCGGCCGGAGATCAACACCTCGGCAGTGAAGTGCGGCGCATGATCAGGGCCTTTGCGCGACACAACCGTATATTTCGGCAGTGCAAGGCCCTGCCCTTGCGCCCATTCCTGCAGCGCCGATTTGGCGTCCACGGCCACTTCCGGCACAGGCTCAGATTGTGCCTGCCACAACTTGCGCACGACGGCCCGGGCCTTGTCAAACCCGCCGTCGAGAAACACCGCGCCGAGCACCGCTTCAGCCGCATCCGCGAGGATGGTCATTTTCTCGCGCCCGCCGCTGTCGGCCTCGCTGTCCGACAGGATCAAATGCTCGCCAAGGCCAATGGCGCGCGAGACCTTGGCACACGCTTCACCACGCACCAGCCGGTTATAGCGGCGCGCCAATTCGCCTTCCGTGGCTTCGGGATATTGCTCGTTCAGGACTTCGGCGATGGCGAGGCCCAGCACCCGGTCGCCGATGAATTCAAGACGCTCGTTATCGCTGCGTTCAACCTTGCCGCCGCGCACACTGGCGTGCGTCAACGCGCGCTCAATCAGCGCCACGTTTTTGAACCGGTGGCCGAGCTTGGTTTCCAGCTCTTTGAACTTGCGCGGGCGTAACATGGCAATCTTTGGGAGATCTTTGAGATCAGAGGATCAGCGAACCAGATTGAAGAACCGGCTCCAGCGGATGTCAAACGGCCAAGTCCACGGCGACCACAAGCGCAGCGCGCCCGGCTCGTCAACGGCGGCCGAGAAGAAGATTACGTCGGCCCGGCCAACAAAGTTCTCAAGTGGAACATAACCAACCCCCGCTTCGCCCTGAACCCGGCTGTCGGTCGAGTTGTCGCGGTTGTCACCCATCATGAAATAATGGCCGGCAGGCACCTTGTAGGGCGCGGTATTATCGAGCTGGCCGTTGGGGTTGCTGTCGAGCACCTTGAATTTGACGCCGTTGGGCAAGGTTTCCTCGAATACCGGGATCGGCCGGGGGCGATAGGAATCCTCGCCCCGCGTCACGAACTCGCCGGCCGGCACCTTCGGCACGGCTGTGCCGTTAATATACAGCTGGCCCTTGCGCATCTGGATTTCGTCGCCCGGTAAGCCGATGACGCGCTTGATAAAATCGACCGTCGGCTCGTTCGGCTTGCGGAACACGGCAACATCTCCGCGCTTTGGCTCAGCGCCGAACAGGCGGCCATCAAAGATATCCAGACTAAAAGGGAAAGAATACTTGGAATAGCCATAGGAAAGCTTGGAGACGAAGATGTAATCCCCGATCAGCAAGGTTTCCTTCATCGATCCAGACGGAATATTGAAGGGCTGGTAGAAGAATACGCGCACGAACATGGCGATCGCCAGCGCTTCGGCGATGATGACTGCGGTTTCCACCGCGCCCGACTTCGCCGACTTCAAACCAAGGCTCATTGAGGGCTCCTTCAGCGGCCAGCGGCGCAATGTGCCTTGACCGGATATTTGACCGGCTGGCTATAGCGAGTTTGCCCCGGCCTCGCAATCGGACGCTGAGCCACGGGTGGGACGCGGATTTCGGGCTTGTGGGCCACAATCCGCGGCGCATTGACTGTGTTAACCCCTCAAGTGTGCCTCCAGCTGATCGAGCGTGCCGCCGTAGCCCTGGGCGAGGCCAGCGAACATCGCGGAGAAGAAGGCGTTCTCTGCGTCGCTTGCGCCAAAGGGGGTAGCCTGCAAGGCGATTGTGGTGCCGCCGTCGTGCCCGGAAAACGTAACGGTGTTTTGAATTTCGAGCGGTAAGTCGCCCGGAAACGGCGCGCGCACGATACCGCACCGGTCATTCGCAAACGAATTGAGCCACACGATCCGGTCAGGTGCTGCAATCTCGCGATAATTGAAGCGGCCCCACATGGCGGAACCCGCCGAGTACTGCATGGCGTAGTGGAAAAATCCGCCCTCGCGGAAATCGAGACTTTCGACGGTCAGCTTGCAGCCCTTCGGCCCCCACCAGTGTTGTAGTTCGCTGGCATCCGTCCAGGCTTTCCAAACGCGCGCCCGTGGCGCCTCCACAACGCGCGTCAATTTGAAGGGAGGGTTGGCGGTCGTGTAGGCTGTTGTGCTCTTCGGCATGATGGCGGCCTTTCTTAGCTATGGCGATGTCACGTCAAAGAGGTCCGTATCTCACCCGCGCAGATCGGCTTTTGTGGGAAGTGCTGAGATGATGACGATGGCTTGGGCAAGCGGGTATTCGTCGGTCAAGGTCAGGTCGATGCGGGCGGCGTAGCCGTCGGGTGTCATGCTGGCCAAGCGTTTGGCGGCGGCGCCGGTCAGCGCAATTGTTGGCCGCCCGGTTGGTGCGTTGATTACGCCGATTGATGACAAATGCACACCAAAACGAAAGCCGGTGCCGAGCGCCTTGGCCATCGCTTCCTTGGCGGCGAAGCGCTTGGCGAGCGTGCGGGCCGGGTGGGCGCGGGACAATGCTTTGCGGCGCTCTTCTACCGTGAACACCTTGCGCAAGAAGCGGTCGCCGAACCGCTCAAGCGTTTTCTCGATGCGGCGGATATCGCAGAGGTCGTTGCCGATGCCGAGGATCATGAGAAGATCATGCGGATTTGCGCGGCTTGGCGCTGGTCCGTGCACGCTCCGCCCGCGCATCCTCCATCAGCGTGCGCATCCGCCGGACGGCATTCGGAAGACCCGCAAAGATTGCTTCGCCCATCAGGAAGTGGCCGATGTTGAGTTCGACGATTTCAGGCAGACGCGCAATCGGCGCCACGGTGTTGTAGGTCAGGCCGTGGCCTGCATGGACTTCAAGGCCGAGCGCGTGCGCGGATGCCGCCGCCTTGGCATGCCGCTCGATTTCGCGGGCGATGCCGCCCGCGTCGTTCTCCAGCGCGAGGTGGCAATATTTGCCGGTGTGCAATTCGACAATGTCAGCGCCGGCTTTGGCTGATGCTTCGATGGTCGCGATATCAGGCTCGATAAACAGCGACACGCGGATGCCGGCATCCCGCAAGCGGGCGATGTAGGGCGTCAGCATCTTGAGACCGCCGGTCACGTCAAGACCGCCTTCGGTGGTGCGCTCCTCACGCTTCTCCGGCACGAGGCAGCAGGCGTTGGGAATGTGGCGCAGCGCGATTTGCTGCATTTCAGCAGTCGCCGCCATTTCCAGATTGAGCGGCCGCGTGATCTCATTCTTCAAGCGCGCGATGTCGGTATCAGAAATATGGCGGCGGTCTTCACGCAGATGCGCGGTGATGCCGTCCGCGCCGCCCTCAATGGCCAAGTGTGCTGCGCGCAACGGATCTGGGTGCAAGCCGCCGCGCGCGTTGCGCAACGTCGCCACGTGATCGATGTTGACGCCGAGACGCAGTGGCGCATGGCGGAGTGGAGAGGATGTCGGCATGGGTTACGGCACTCGCTTGCGATAAGGTCAGCGCCGCGGACGATCCCCACGGCCTAGGCGGCTGAGCGGCGGTTTTGGAACACGCGCACGGCCCGTCGCGTAGGATAATAGCTGATCGCGGCCGCAAGCAAGCCGACAGTCACCCCACCGGTCAACATCGGCTGCCAGATCGGCGACAGGTTAACGACGGCCGCATCAAGCGCCGCTTGGTCGAATGCCATAACGCCGGGCGCGGTTAACGTCGCCGTCAACTGCGTTGCGCTTTCGGAGATGTGGCTGGCGGCGCTGGCGGGGTCGAGGCCGAGCATCCAAGCACCCGCAATGTACGACGCGCTCCAGATGGCCGGCCAGCTCAACGGATTGCCAACGAACGTCGCGGCCAGAGCGGCGGGCACACTGACACGCAGGAGGAACGCCAACGCGCCTGCGAGAGCCATTTGAAAGCCGAGAAACGGTGTGCAGGCGGCAAACACGCCGGCGGCACAGCCCAGCGCCACCTCATGCGGCGTCGCGCGCATGCGCAACATGCGCCGCCACTGATAGCCGAATAATTTGAATGTGCGCGATAGACGGGGGGCAACAGACTTCGAAGCCCCGCCTGGGCGCAGCTCTTCCCTCGTCTCACCTCTCGTCCGTGATTTCAGCAACCCGACATCCAACACAAGGTCCCGCCAACACAAGGTCCAGCCAACACTCGCTCCAGCACGAATCGCCCGGGCAGTTCATACGCCCACAGGCGGACAAGAGTGTGGCGCAACCGGGCTATTCGAACAACCGTTCGACCTTGGCCACAATCGGTTTTGCCCTGAGACCGGCGATGATGTGGTTCAAATGCACCAAGTCGAAGACCTCGACTTCAATGTGAATAACCGTGAAATCAGCGGCCCGGCGGACCATCTTGACGTTGTCGATGTTACCACCGGTTTCACCGATGATCTTGGCGATTTCCGCAAGACAGCCGGGCGCATTGACCGCTGTCACGCTAAGGTGGGCTGGAAAACGCTGTGGATTATCCGGGTCGACGTCCCAGGTGACGTCAATCCAGCCCTGATGCTCAAACTCTTTCAAATGCGGCGAGTGAATCTGGAAGATGCGGATCCCCTCACCCGGCGACATTACGCCAATGATGCGGTCGCCGGGCACCGCGCCGCCCGGCTCAAACAGCACCGGCAAATCGTTGTTGGCGCCGCGGATGGAAATTGCCGTCGTCACCGCGCCCGCATCTTCGGCGCGGAATTTGAGGCTCATCACCTTGTCGATGTTGAACCACCCATCCTGACTTTGTGCGCGGCCAAAGCGGCGGGCCGGTTTGTACCCTTCGGCCGACGGCATGCCGGGGGCAAGCGGGGCGACCGCACTGACCACATCTTGCAGAGCAATGTCATGGCGCCCGACCGCGGCCAGCAGGTCTTCGGCGGTTTTCAAATGGAACTTGGGCGCGGCGGATTTGACTTTTTCTTCGACGTAATCAATGCCCGCACTCGACAGAGTGGAGGACAGCAGCTGGCGGCCGAGTTCGGCGTAGCGGCGCTTTTCCGCTTCACGAGCCGCGCGGCGGATGGCGGCGCGGGCCCGGCCTGTGACCGCAAACGCCTCCCACGAGATCGGCCGGACATGGCTCTTTGACGTTTCAATCACGACTTCGTCGCCGTTGCGCAGCCGGGTATCAATCGGCACATGGCGGCCGTTGATGAAGGCGGAGACCGCTTCATTGCCGATGTCGGTGTGGACGGCATAAGCAAAATCAAGCGGCGTCGCGCCGCGCGGCAGAGCAATCAAGCGGCCCTTGGGCGTAAAGCAGAACACCTGATCGTGAAACAGTTCGAGCTTGGTGTGCTCAAGGAATTCCTCCGGGTTCTCAGCCTCCAGCAGCGTGCCGATCATGACGCGCAGCCGGCCGTAGGGACTGTCGTCCTTGACGGGAGCAACAGCGGCACCATTCGTCACCTGCTCAAGCGCCACGCGTTCGCCGTTCAACGTGCGCTGCTCTTTGTAAAGCGCGTGCGCGGCGATGCCAAATTCGGCGACACGGTGCATGGTGTGGGTGCGCAGTTGCAGTTCAACGCGTTGATGGCGCGGCCCGTAAACCGTGGTGTGGATCGACTGATAGTTATTGCGCTTAGGTGCCGAGATGTAATCCTTGAAGCGGCCGGGCACCGTGCTCCACGTGGTGTGGATAATGCCGAGCACCCGGTAGCAATCGTCGATGGTATCGACCGTCACACGGAACGCGAAAATATCAGACAGCTGCTCCAAGCTGATCTGCTGGCGCTCCATTTTGCTCCAGATCGAATAGGGTTTTTTCTCGCGCCCCGACGTCTCGGCCTTAATGCCGGCATCCGACAGCTTGCGCGCCAAGGCCTGGCGGATTTCTTCAACCAAACCCCGGTTGCGTCCGCGAATTTCGATCAGCTTTTCGGTGACGGCTTGATAGGCTTCCGGATGCAGCCAGCGGAATGCATGGTCTTCGAGTTCCTCGCGCAGCGATTGCATGCCCATCAGGCCGGCCAGCGGCGCGTAGATGTCCAGCGTTTCTTCGGAGTTGCGCTTGCGGCTCTCGGGCTTCATGTGCTCAAGCGTGCGCATGTTGTGCAAGCGGTCGGCAAGCTTGACGAGCAACACGCGGATGTCGCTGGAAATGGCGATTAGCAGCTTGCGGAAATTCTCCGCCTGCTCGGCCTTTTTGGATACGAGATCGAGGCGTTTGATTTTGGTCAGGCCGTCGACAAGGCTGCCGATTTCAGGGCCGAACATCTGATCGATTTCGGTGCGCGTCGCGTCCGTATCCTCGATCGTGTCGTGCAACAGCGCGGTGGCGATGGTTGCGTCGTCGAGCTTCAGATCGGTCAGAATGGCCGCGACTTCGAGCGGATGCGAAAAGTACGGCGCACCCGACGCGCGCTTCTGGTTGCCATGCGCTTTCATGGCGTAGACGTAAGCGCGATTGAGCAGCGCTTCGTCAGCTTTTGGATCGTATTTCAGAACCCGTTCGACGAGTTCGTATTGCCGCATCATCGCCCGCTACTCTCCTTCAAGAGCCGAGCGTAACCGATGATTTGGCAGAATGAATAGAGTTCGTGTGGTCGCTATTTGAAATAAGCGGCGGGCAGGGCACGCAAGCCCCGCACCAGCGCCTGATGGCGGATGTCAGCGCATCCGGTCGCGCGGATCGCGGTCACGCTCGCGTTCACGCGGGTTGCCGCTGCCACCAAGATTAGCCGATGGCTCCAGAGGAGTCATGCTTTCCAAACCACGCAGCAACTGTTCTTCGGTCATCACATCGACCTGACTGTCGCTGTTGAGATCATCGCGGCCAAGCTGCGGTACGCGGCGGTCAGCCGGCAACAACGGCGCGGCCACGGCTTCCGGCTCATCAACTTCGGTGTTCTTCTGGATCGAGTTGATCAGCGTTTCCTTCATATCGTCCGGCGCAATGGTGCGCTCGGCGATTTCGCGCAGCGCGATAACCGGGTTCTTGTCGTTCTCCGGCTGCACCGTGATGGCACTGCCGTTGGCAATCGAACGCGCCCGATGCGCTGCGAGCAGCACGAGTTCGAAGCGGTTGGGAATCTTATCGACGCAATCTTCGACGGTGACGCGGGCCATGAGGGCAAGTCCTTGTCTTAAGCGTTGTTACGGCTGAGCGCTCAGGCTCTAAGCCAGGGGGCGATGGGACTGAAACGGGGCCGGTTCATTGGGGGACAAATTGGGCGCACGATACCTCTGCGGCCGCCTGCCGGCGCCTCGTCACACATTTCTTGTCATGGCCGTGCGGCAAATGCAAGCCCAGGTGGCCGCTTAAGCCCCCGCGACATCGCGCCAAGCGCCAATTTGCTGGGGGATTTACCTATGCGTCACACGGCGTTCACATTTTAACGTTTCCGCACACTAACTGTTTTCCGCAGCGGTGGGTTTTTTCGCGTCCCCGAACGTATCATATGAGCGAGTGTCAGGCGCTTGACCCGCTCGTTTTAGAGCAGGCTAACCCCCTGGCTGATCGTAGTAATATCGCTACGCTATTGATTTAGCGCCCCTATAATCGGGCGGATTAGGACAACGGGATGCATTTTTACCCGACCGAGCGTGTCGCGCTCTTCATTGATGGCGCCAACCTCTACGCAACTGCCAAGTCTCTGGGCTTTGACATCGACTACAAGCGCCTGCTCGGCATGTTCCGGGCCAAGGGCCAGTTGGTCCGGGCGCTGTACTACACGGCGCTGGCCGAGGAGCAGGAGTATTCGTCGATCCGTCCGTTGATCGACTGGCTGGACTATAACGGCTTCACCATGGTCACCAAGCCGACCAAGGAATTTACCGATGTCACCGGCCGCCGCAAGATCAAGGGCAACATGGACATCGAGCTGGCGGTGGACGCTATGCGCCTGGCCGACACCCTTGACCATATCGTGATCTTCTCGGGCGACGGCGACTTCCGCTCGCTGGTTGCAGCCCTCCAGCAGAAGGGCAAGCGCGTCAGTGTGATATCGACGCTACAGACGCAGCCACCAATGGTCGCCGACGAGTTGCGCCGTCAAGCTGATCAGTTTATCGACATTGCAGATCTCGAAAGCCAGATCTGCCGCGACGCGGGCACCCGCCCACAGCGCGAGCCGCGGACCTATCAGGCGCGCAGCTCCGCACCCGCTTTCGTCAGCCGGGAGGCCGCATATCTGGATGACGACCTCGCCGAAGAGGTCTGAACAAAAGGTTCTATGGGGAGCACTGCATGGGTGGCGCGATCGGGTCCGCTGAAAAAGTGGGGCCCGAGGCGCCACCCAAATGCGTTTTATGCCCGCGTCTGGTTGCCTACCGGCGCGACAACGAACACACCGAGCCGGGGTGGTTCAACGGCGCCGTGCCGTCGTTTGGCAAAGACAGTGCGCGGCTGCTGATCGTCGGTCTCGCCCCTGGCCGCAACGGTGCCAACCGGACCGGCCGGCCGTTCACCGGCGATTATGCCGGCGACCTGCTCTATGCGACGTTGCTCGAATTCGGCTTCGCCAAGGGGACTTATGCGGCCAAGCCCGATGATGGTTTGCAGCTCAACGACTGCATGATCACCAATGCGGTCCGTTGTGTACCGCCTGAGAACAAGCCAACACCGGAAGAGATCAAAACCTGCCGGCCGTTCTTCGAGGCGCGGGTTTCGGCGCTGCCGAAACTCGAAATCATGCTGGCCTTGGGCCGGATCGCACATGATCAGACGCTGGCCGCGTTGGGCCTGCGCAAGACGCTCTATCCATTTGGCCATGGCGCGCGCCACGAGATCGGAAATGGCCGGGTACTCTACGACAGCTTTCATTGCTCGCGTTACAACACCAACACCGGGCGGCTGACGCCCGCCATGTTCCGGTCGGTATTTGCCGCCATCCGTGACGAATTGGGCCGCGCTTAACCGGCTCGTTTGTGCCGGGACGCTGATGTCAAACACACTTTTCCGCGCGCTTTGGCGCTTTAACGCTGTCACGATAGCCGTTTGCGGCCTTCTCGGCATCTTCGTTGGACTATACGTGGCCTATCACATCGCGCGCGACGTCTTTCGCACCAACTATCAGGCGCACGACATTGCACGCGTCGAACCGGCAGACACCAAAACGCCGGGCGACCCCACGCAACCTGCCGTCCAGACCGGCTTCTCGACCGGGCAATTTATAGCGGTGCGCGGCACAACAATCCTGGCGGCGCCGGTTATCGCCAAGCAGTCGTATGACTTCCGCTATTCGAGCAAGGATGCATCGAGCACGCGCAACTATCTATTCTATGACCGTGCCGCCGGCACCAGCCGCAAACTGCTGGCCGATGAAAAGCAGCTGATCCTGTCGCACTCAGAACTGCGGCCTGATAGCGACAACGGCACATCGCCGCCGCGCGCCATGCTGTTTCATATCATCGAAGCCGATACCAACAAGGACGGCATTCTGAGTAGCGCCGACGACATGTCCTATGCGCTCTCCCGCACTGATGGCAGCGGACTGACGCGGCTCGATTTCAAAGGCGGCGATTCTCACGGGCAATCCGTATCGTCCGACGGCGCAATGCTTGTTATGTTCGTCGAAGACGCAGGCGCGATTAAAGCCCAGCATATCGACCTCGCAACCTTCAAAGTCACGCGCACCGATGCAATTGCGCGTTGAGAAAACCGCAGGAAAGGACGTGTCATGGCCAAGAACACAATCTGCCTTTGGTTCGATCACGATGCCGAAGCCGCCGCGCGCTTTTACACCAGCACGTTTCCCGATAGCGTTATGGGTGCCGTGCATCGCGCACCGAGCGACTATCCGTCCGGCAAGGCCGGTGATGTGCTAACGGTCGATTTCACGGTCGCTGGCATTCCCTGCCTCGGGCTCAATGGCGGACCGGTCTTCAAACATAACGAGGCGTTCTCATTCCAGATCATGACCGAGGATCAGCAGGAGACAGACCGCTATTGGGACGCCATCGCCGGCAATGGCGGTCAGACCAGCGCCTGCGGCTGGTGCAAGGACAAGTGGGGCATCTCCTGGCAGATCACGCCGCGCGCGTTGACCGAGGCGATGGCGGCCGGTGGCGCGGAAGCCAAGCGCGCGTTCGACGCGATGATGGACATGACCAAGATCGACGTTGCCGCGATCGAGAAGGCCCGGCGCGGTGGCTAGACCGCCGACATTTCGGCGAGCAAATCGCGGGCGTGCGTTGCGGGATCAGATACCGGATAGATGCAGCGATAGATCACGCCGTTGCGCACGATCAGCGTCAGGCGCGCAAGATAGTCGTTCTTGCCCGCCTTGAAGCGCGGAAGTTTGAGCGCGTCCGCAAACGCGAATTTGTCATCGCTCAGCAATTGAAACGGCAGGCCCGCGCGGGTCGCAAAGGCCTTTTGATCGCCGCTCGACTGGCCCGAGATGCCGTAGACTTCATAGCCCTTCACTTGAAACGCCGCGTATTGGTCGCGAAAGCCTTCGGCTTCCGGCGTTGAGCCATGCGCGCCTGGAATATCGTCCCAGCCGGGTGGGTTCGGCTGACCGGGCGTGCCGGTGTAAGGATAGACAAACACCACCGCGCGTTCTTGAAAACGTGCGAGGTTGACGGGCGCCGCAAACGTCGCCGTCAACGCCACATCCGGCAGCCGGGTGCCAGCGATGATGTGGCGGACGGCGGTGTCGTCTTCTTCTCCCGCAACTTTCGGCCTTGCCTTTGCTTTGGTCATTGCAACATCCCTTGGTCTTCGCCGTTCCGGCACGATCATTGACGAAATCTTTGCCATATTTGCCCGCCAAACAACACCGCCAATCGCTCTTTAACGCTGCGCTGTTAACTTGATCCGGCCTCGGAGCCTTGGGATTGAGAGAATGCGCTTTGGCCGCAAATTGCGCACGCTTGCGCTGATCGGACTGTTGATGCTGGCGGGGCAGCTTTCGCAAACGATCAACTATTATGAAGCGCTGGCATCGCTGTCGGTTGCGCGGACATTGCGGATCAACGGCTTTCCCAGCGCTGCCATTCAATTCTATTCATTCGCGATGTACTGCGCGCCGCAAGCATCGAAAATTGTGCAGGCTCGCGGCGTGGCATACTACCAGAAGCGTGACTATGCCCGCGCCATTACCGACTTGACGGCGTCACTGACGCTCGACCCTAATGATGCCGCATCGCTGCTGTTTCGCGGAGCGGCCTATGCGCACCAGAAGCACTACGACGAAGCGGTCATCGATTACAGCGAAGCCATTCGCTTGGCGCCGGACGACCCCGATGGCCTCATTGGCCGCGCATCCGTTCACTTGCAGCGCAAGAACTATGATCGCGCAGTTGCCGACTATAGCGAACTGATCCGCCTGGAACCCAAATCGGCCGGGCACTATCTATCGCGAGCCAATGCTTTATCGATCGCAGATAAGCCGCGCGAAGCGTTGAGCGATTTTGATCAGGCCATCGCACTGACGCAGAATGACATCGAAGCTGGTTTTCTTCTTCTCAGAAAATCCTATGTGCGCGAAGCGATGGGCGACATTGCGGGCGCCTTTTCCGACATCGATCAAGGTGAACAACGCGCTTGCGCTGGTCTGCCGGCCACAGCGCGGTGCTTCAAGCGATTTGCAAGGGCGCGCGAACACTTGAAATTGAGCAGCGCGCTGCCGGCCAAACCGCAGGGCGTCAGCGCCGCAAACTAGGCCTCACCCCTTATCGCGCATGAGGCGCGACTTCTCGCGGTCCCAATCGCGCTTCTTGTCGCTCTCGCGCTTGTCGTGCAGCTTCTTGCCTTCGGCGAGGCCAATCTTCATTTTGGCCAGCCCTTTGGCGTTGAAATACATCTCCAGCGGCACCACCGTCATGCCCTTGCGCTCCATAGCGAGCTTGAGCTTTTTCAACTCGCTCTGGTGCATCAGCAGTTTGCGCTTGCGGCGCGAGTCATGCTGGAAAAATGCTGCACCCTTGTATTCGGCGATGTAGCTGTTGATCAGCCACAGCCCGCCGTCTTCCCAGGATGCGTAGCTTTCGGCGATGTTGGTCTGGCCGACGCGCAGCGATTTGACCTCCGAGCCGGACAGCATGATGCCTGCTTCCCAGCTGTCGGTAATGAAGTACTCGTGCCGCGCCTTGCGGTTTTCCGCAATCAGCGTGGTGCCGTCGTCGCGTTTGGAGGCCATTCGAGCTACCGCCCAACTTTTCGCAATTGATTTCCCTCTCCCGGAACGGGAGAGGATGTCGCCCCGGCGCGGATGCGCCGAAGCCTCGGGCGACAGGTGAGGGACTTTGGTTGCAAAAATCGCCAAAGCAGAGGCGCGGAAAGCCCCTCATCCGCCCCTCCGGGGCACCTTCTCCCCAAGGGAGAAGGAAGATGTTACTCCGCCGCTTTCGCACCGAGAAGGCCGAGACTGGTCAAAACCGCGTCAATGGCTTTTTTGCCGTCTGGCGTCACTGGAACCATTGGCAGGCGCATGTCTTCGGTGCAGAAACCGAGCCGCGACACGGCATATTTCGCCGGGCCCGGGTTGGTCTCGCAGAACATCACATCAAACAGCGGCATCAAGCGGTCTTGCAGCGCCAGCGCCTTTTTATAATCGCCCGCCAGCAGCAAGTTTTGCAAGTCCGCAACGAGACGCGGCGCAACGTTGGACGCAACCGAGATCACGCCGCGGCCACCGTGCGCCATGAAGCCGAGCGCCGTCGCATCTTCCCCCGACAGCTGGCAGAAGTCTGGCCCGCATGCCGCGCGCTGCAATGACGGCCGGGCGAGGTTGGCGGTTGCATCCTTGACGCCGGCGACGTTTTTCAATTCCTTGAAGCAGCGGGCCATGGTCGCGACCGACATATCGACCACCGAACGGCCAGGAATGTTGTAGATCAGAATCGGAATGTTGATCGCGTCGTTGATCGCCTTGAAGTGCTGGTAAAGCCCTTCTTGGCTCGGCTTATTGTAATAGGGCGTGACAACCAGCACGGCGTCCGAGCCCGCCTTCTCTGCATACTGGGAAAGCTCCACCGCTTCGTCGGTCGAGTTCGAGCCTGTGCCGGCGATCACCGGCACGCGCTTCTTGGCGGCTTGCACGGTGATGTCGATAACTTTCTTATGTTCGTCGAAATCGAGCGTCGGACTTTCACCCGTGGTCCCGACTGGAACAAGCCCGTGGATCCCCTCGGTGATCTGCCAATCGACGAGACGGGCAAGTCCTGCCTCATCGAGCTTGCCATTTCTGAACGGCGTAATAAGTGCCGTGATCGCGCCTTTGAACATCGTGTTGCTTTGGCCTTTGCGTCTCGTGTTTTTTAGTTGCCGGCGGTGTCGTGCTTTGTCTTGCCGCTTCGTCTTGTCAAATTTGGGATCTGCCAACGGCACCAGCAGCCCAGCCGGGTTGCATAGATAACCGCTGCCGTGCCAATGCCTTGCGTGCTCTAGCAGATGCCGTCAAACACATGCATTGACCACAAAGCCACCTTCTTGCCGCACGGATAGGGCACGGCAATCGGCAAAGCACTTGCACCGCGCCTCAACCGCTCGCTTAATGGAGGCACGCGGATCAAGTCTATCGCATTCGCCAGGACATTAGGCGCTTGGCCGTCCGCCTGCAAGATTGCAGGTAAAGCCCGGATCTGACCGGTGAAATTATGGTGAGGATCAAGACCCCGTGACCCGACAAACCGCCCTTTTGCCGCGCTTTTGGCCGCTTATCGCGGCGGCTCTCGCCTTCGCGCCGCTTCCGGCGCAGGCGGAACCGGTCGAGACCGGCGAAAGCCCCAAGCCCGCGCTGCTGAAAGCCGAGACCGAGCACATCGCCAAACTCGATGCGCTGCTGGCACCAGTCCGCGCGCTCCAGCCCTCCACAGACGATGCCAAACGCATCCGCGAGGCGATTGAGGCTGTCAAATCCAACACCATGGCGCGCTTCTCCGGAATCAAGGCTGAGATCACTGATCCAGTTGGCCAGAAGCTTGTCGAATGGGCCAGACTGCGAGCAGGCTACGGAACGGCAGACGAATATCGCAACTGGCTCAAAGCCAATCCACTTTGGCCTGAGCGGTCGATGATGGTGCAGCGCATGGAGGAAGCGCTATTCACGCAAGGCGGCAGTGCCCAATCGATCAAAGAGTTTTTCAAATCGTCGCCGCCCGAAACCGGCCTGGGTTACGCAGCACTCGCCTCCGCCTATCTTGCTGAAGACAATAAAGCGGAGGCCAAGAAATACGCCTCCAAAGCTTGGCGAGACATGCCGGTCCCGGGGCTTCTGGAAACCGGCTTTCTGCGCCGGTTCAGCGATCTGTTGAGCGAAGATGATCACAAGTGGCGCTTTGACCGCATGACGACCGACGACGTGCGTTGGGCCGGCAACCGCGCCGACCGCGCAGCGTTCGCCCGCCGCGTCATTCCGTTGCTATCGGAGGCGGAACAGAAAAAAGCTACCGCGCGCCTCGCCGTGTTTAACAAATCCGGCAACGCCCGCGCGCTGATGGACGCGCTGCCCACGGGTGATGGCAAAGATTGGGGCTTGGCTTTCCACCGCGCCCAACTGTTGCGCAAGTCCGGCAAGGTCGATGAGGCTGCCAAAATTATACTCGCCGCACCCAAGGACCCGGAAAAAATCGCGGTCCTCGACGAGTGGTGGGCCGAGCGCCGCGAACTCGCCTATGGCGCATTGAAAGCCGGCAACGCCAAACTCGCTTATGAGCTGGCCAAAGACGCAGGGGCCCTGACCGTCAACCCGCTCAAAGAGCAGACGTTCATGGCCGGCTGGATTGCATTTCGCTATTTGAAAAATCCAGACACCGCTGAAAAGCATTTCAAGGATCTGGCCAAGGCCGCCGATGGACCGCTAAGCCGCGCCAAGGCCGCCTATTGGCTGGCGCGCATTGCCGAAAGCCGCGGCGACAAAGCGGCTGCCAGCGAGCACTATAAAGCGGCCGCCAAAAATCCCGACACCTTCCACGGCCTGCTCGCCATGCAAAAGGCCGAGCCGGGACGCAACAAACTGGTGATCACACCGCCGCAATTGCCGACCGATGAGCAGGCTGCCAAGTTCAATTCCCTCGACGCCGTCAAAGCCGTGGTGCTGGCCCGCAAAGCCGGACTGTCGCGCGACTACACGCGCGGATTTTTGACGTCGCTGCGCATCGGCCTGACCAGTGAAGCCGAAGCCGGCATGGTGGCTCATTTGGCCGAAGCGATCGGCGACACGCAAATGTCGCTGCGCGTCTCGAAATCAGCCATCGCCAAAGGCCAGAACCTGTTGACCTACGGATACCCTGTGCATCCGTTCCCCGCCTACAAGCCGCTGCGCAAGCCCCCGGAAACGGCGTTCCTGCTCGGCATCGCCCGCCAGGAAACTGAGTTTGAGCCGCAAACGGTTTCCGGTGCGGGCGCTAAAGGCCTGCTGCAAGTAATGAACGTCACGGCGAAGGAGATCTGCACGAACTACAAGTTCAAATGCGAGATCCCACGGCTTTTGACCGACAACGCCTACAACGTCAAAATCGCGTCGGCCTATATCGCCAACTACATGGACGCGTTCAGTGGGTCTTATGTACTCGGCCTTGCCGGATATAACGCCGGCCCCGGACGGGCGCGCCAATGGATCCGCGAAAACGGCGATCCGCGCGATCCGAAGGTCGATATCATCGACTGGATCGAGCGCATCCCGATTACCGAAACGCGTGAGTACGTAACAAAAGTGCTGTCCAACATTCAGGTGTACCGCGCGCGTCTCGGCGAGGGCGACAAAGCACTGCGACTCGAAGAAGATCTGGCGCGGGCGCGCGGGTCTGCAAAAATGCCAGCCGAAAGCAAAGACGATGCTGCGGGAACAGCGGCGAACACCGAAGGCTAGGTGTGCCGGCGCGCGGCGCGATTGAGAAAGGACTGCGGGGCATGACGGCCATGGACTTCAACGACATCTACTTCACCGCACGCGACGGTTTGCGGCTCTATGGGCGCCATTACCCGGCCGCCCGCATCAGCCGCCTTCGTCCGGTGCTGTGCCTGGCTGGCCTGACCCGCAACAGCCGCGATTTTCATGCCGTCGCTCTGGCATTAAGCCGCCACCCGAGAACCCCGCGCGACGTCTACACCGTCGATATGCGCGGGCGCGGCCTCTCCGAACACGATGCCGATTGGCGCAACTACGCGGTGCCGGTCGAAATGCAGGACGTGATCGATTTCATGACCATGACCGGCCTGCACGATGCCGGAATCATAGGCACCTCACGCGGCGGATTGATTACACATGTGCTGGCCGCCGCCCAGCCGACGCGCATTGGCGCCGTCGTTTTAAACGACATCGGCCCGGTGATCGACATGGACGGCTTGGTGCGGATTGCTGGATATGTCGGCCGCACGCCGGTGCCGAAATCGTGGAGCGATGCGGCACGGGCCGTGCGCGATTTAACAAAGCGCGATTTCCCAGGCCTGACGGAAGCCGACGCCGACGCGTTCGCTCATCAGTTGTTCAACGAGCGCAACGGCAAGCCGGCGTCGGGATATGACGCCAAGCTGTCGAAGTGCTTGTCACTGCTTGATGGGCCGATGCCAGCGCTGTGGCCACAATTCGAAGGCTTGAAGCGCGTGCCGCTGATGGTTATTCGCGGCGCCAATTCCGATTTGCTGTCACGCAAGACGGTCGAAGATATGCACGCCCGCCATCCGCGCATGACCAGCATCGAGGTGCCCGGTGAAGGCCACGCACCGCTGCTGCGCGACGCGCCGACGATCAAGTCGATTGCCGACTTCTTCGCCAGCGCCGACAGCGCGCGGGAGAGTGTGGCGGCTTAGCTGAGGCTGGCCGCCTCTACTGGTCGCGCGCTTTCACGCGTCGCTACCGTCCTTGCTGGTCTCGACGTCGCCCCGATCAACGCGGCGCGAGAATTCGGTGTGACCGCCGCTCGACAGGATGCGCGCCTGCTCGATCCAGTTTTCGCGCTCAATGCGGCCCTTGAAATCGAGATCCTGGCTGATCTTGTCGATTTCTGAATTGGTCCAGTTGGCGATTTGCGCATAGCTTGTCACGCCCTTGGCGTTGAGTTGGCGCTCGATCAAAACGCCGACGCCGCGAATACGTTTTAGATCATCGGCTTTAGCCGCCGGGCTGGCCGTGCGCGGGGCGGCTGGTGCGGGCGCGTCTTTACTAGGTGCCGCAGCTGCTGGCGTTGATGCAGGCGCCGGTTTGGCGTCTTTTTCTTTCAGCGCGTCCGTCAACCGGGCGGGCATTGAAATATTGGGATTGGCACGCGACATCGGCGAAATCGGCTCAATCGGCCGGATGCCGCGGGTCACGCTGGCCGATGCCGCCGCAATGGCCGCCGCTGCGGCCGACGCCATTTCAGCTACCGACTTGCCTTGGTAGGGCGCGCTGACGGCAGGCTTCGGCGGTGTTGCCTGAGGTATTGTTGCCTGAGGTGTCGCCGTTTGCGCAGCGGCAGCAACGGGCTTTGCTGCGGGCGCCGGCTGTGCCGCTGCGGGCGAGGGCGATGGTGTGGGTGCAGCCGCGGCAACCGCAGTCTTGGCAGCCGACGCTGTTGCCGCAATCGCGGCGGCAGCTGCGGCGGCGGCGGCTTCCGCAGCTGTTTTTGCGGGCGGCGCGCTGGCCTGCGGCTGCACGGTGGGTGCGGCCGCTGCAGGTTGAGGGGATGCTGGCTGCGAGGGTGTGGGTTGTGCCACTGGTTTGGCGGACGCCGGTCCAGCCGTTTGCGGCGCGGCCTGAGGTGTAGCAGCGGCTTGAGGTTGAGGTGCAGCCCCGCGCGCGGCGGCGGCGCGATTGCGCGAATAATAGGTCTCGCCACCCTTGGCCAGAATTTGCGCCTGCTCGATCCATTGTTCGCGATCAATCCGGCCGGTCAAACCCAGCGCTTGATTGACCCGGTTGATATCAGCCGGCGTCCAGCGCGCGATGTCATCAAAGCGTTTGATGCCGATGCCCGCCAGACGCCGCTCGGTATCGGGATCGATGGCACGGATACGCTGCAAGTCATCGCCGCCGGACAGTGGAGCAGGTTGTACGGCCTGCTGCGGCACGGGAACTGGTGCGGGTGCGGCAGGTACGGGGGCGGCAGGGGCCGTTGGTTTTGCAGCCGCAGCAGATGCCGGAGCGGGTGCTGGCTGAGGAGGCGATGCCGCAACAGGCGTGGCTGGCATCGGCGCCTTCGCCGCAGCTTGTTGGGGGGCCGGTGGGCGGCAGGAATTGCAGCAGGAATTGCAGCAGGAATTGCAGCAGGAATTGCAGCAGGAGTTGCAGCAGGAGTTGCCGCTGGTATGGTGGCTTCAGGTGCGGCAGGCGGCGCTTTTGCAATGGGCGCAGGTGTTGGTGCAGGCGCCGTGACGGCAGCAGCCGCAGCTTTGGCAGCGGCGACGGCTGCGGCGGCAGCGGCCGTTGCGGCACCCGCACCGGCAGCCATGCCTGACGATGGCGGCGCGGCCGGTTGAAGCGATGCGGGCGCGGGCGTAACGGGCTTAGCCGCAACGGGAGTCGTGCTGCCCACTGGAGCTGCCGCCGCTGCAGCCGCCGGAGTAGGCGTGGCCGCTGGCTTTGCCACAGGTTGAACGTTTGGGGCAGCTGGAGTTGCAGGCTGCGTTGGTGCGGGCGCTGCGGGTTTGACTTGCGGCGCGGGCTGAACCGGAGCGGCTGCCACAGGCTTCGGCTTCAACGGCACAGCCGGACCTGTCGGCGACTTCAAAATCGCCGGGCGGATTTCAACGATCATTTTGCGCGGCATGCCGGCGTTCGGATCAGGTCCAGTCAACGCCAGATCAAAGCGCGTTGTATCGAGTGCTGCAGCTGACGGTGCCGCCTTCGGTTCAGGGCGTGGCAGAATATCGATTTTCGGCTGTACCGGATCAATGTCGCGCGGCCTGGCTTGTGGGGCCACGTCTGCGGCTGCCCGCGCTGCCGCCGCTGGCGTCAAGCTGGCGCGGGCCGCTTCAGCCGCCACCCGCTCAGAGCGCTGCGTGATCATCCGCTTTGCCAAGCACGCGAGAAACGCGCCCAGAAAATAGGACGACAGCAGTAGAAGGAATGTTTGCAGCAGCAGATAGGTCATAACTCACCACACTCTTGATCGGGCAGTCGCAAAGCCGGATGCGTCGCCTGCCGTCACAGATCCTCTTCTCTCTCGCCGCACGACATCCATCCTGCGGCCGCGCCAAGCACAAAGGCCAACGCGATCCACCAGATGAGCTTCAAGAATAGATAATCCATCACTCAACTCCTCAAGCGCACGTGCCGCGCCTCAATTGACTTTAACCACGAACTCGATGCGCCGGTTGCGGGCGCGTCCGTCAGCACTGTTGTTGTCGGCGATTGGCCGCGTTGCGCCGTAGCCGACCGTCGACATCCGGGCCGATGCCACGCCTTCGCGCGCCAGATAATCAGCGACCGCCCGGGCGCGGCGGTCTGACAGGCGCTGGTTGCGCTCGTCGGTGCCTTCAGCGTCGGTGTGGCCTTCGATTTCGATTTTGAACGCCGGGCACTCCTTGGCGATCTCGGCCAATTCACGCAGCGTCTGCGTGCTTTCCGCGGTCAGATCGGCTTTGGCGCGATCGAATTCCAACACGCCGCGAGCAGTGGCGTCGCGCATCATATCCTGACACACGCTGGCCGCTTGCTGTTCGGCCGACATCACATCAATCGCGTCACGTCCGGTGAACCCCGGCGGCAGTTGGTTTGGCACGGCCGCGCGCACGCCGGCTGCAATTTCTTGACTGGCGGCAAGACCCGATACCGTCAGTTCTGTTGCCTTGAGTGATGCTTCACCGCGCTGCAGGCGGGCCATTTGCGTCAAGCCGCGCAGTGCCACCGACAACCACGGCTCGGGCGGTGCGGCAACGATCTTCATCTGATCGACAAGCCGGGCGCCCGGGAACAAACCTTGTGCCGTTTCCAGAATGCGCGCCCGCGATGCGTCGTCCGGCACTTCCCCCGACAGAGTCACGCCGCCGCGATCATCATGCACCGCGCGCCAGGTCAGGTTGGTGTTCAAGTCCCCTGTGAAAGCGATTTTTGTTTCAGCCACGCAGGTCTGCCCGACCGCGGCCTTGACTTCCTGAGGAATGGCGTTTGCCGCGCCGTAGTCTGCAGTGGACCCAGTCACCGTCAGATTGCGATCAACCAGAAGCGTGGTGCCAGCACTCAGGCGCGGTAAAGGCGCCAGACCGGCGATAATGCACTGCTGCCAGCCGTCAGGCGCACCAGCCACCACTTGCAGCTTGTCGGTCACCGCGCGGCCCGGGAAGCGGGCTTTGACGGCATCGATCAATGCCGTGCGCGCGGCTTCGCTCGGCACATTGCCCGACACCTCGACACCCGTGCCATCGTGGGCAATCTTCATGGTGTAGCCGCTCGCCGTCTGCACGGCTTTCGGATAGCGGATCTGTTCAGTGATTTTGAAGTTCTGCGGAATGTCGCTCTTCAAGATTTTGCGGACTGCCGCAGCTGTTGCTTCGTCGGCCGCTTCGCCGGTAAACGAGAATTCGCGGCCTTTGATGTCAGCCGTGCCGGACTTCAACGCTGCCAGCTGATCAAGGGCGATCGCCGCCGTCTTCTCGAAACCTTCAGGTGCTCCGCCCGCCAGATCAGACTTGTCAGCCAGTTCCGACTTGGCGAATAGCTTGCGGGCGCGTGCATCGAGACCTTTGCGGATTTGCTCAGACGGCGTGAAGCCGCTGATCAGCAACTGCGTGCCATTAGCCTTGGCGCCCCAGACGTACGGATCGACAACCGGTGGTGTGATTTTCTCAAGCGCCAGCTTGACGCCGGCGGGAATAGCGGTAGCGAGGGCCTGACGGACACTCTTATAGCTCTGCGGCGTGCCGGCTTCACCAACCACCGAGAGATCGAGCGCCTGCAATTCAGCCGTGCCCTTTTTCAATTGGGCGATCTGCTTTAACGCGAACGCGGTGCCAGCCAGCCAAGCGTCACGGTCAGGCGCTCCACGTGCCAGTTTCATCTCGTCGATGATTTTGGCTTTGGGAAAATTATCGGCCGCCGTTGCAACCACGCCCTTGCGCGCATCTTCGTTTGGAACGAAGCCCGCAAGCACAACCTTGCCGTCGCCCCGCGCGGTTGCCGACCAGAGGAACTTGTCGACCATTTCAAGCAGTTCGGAGCGGTCATGAACCACTCGCACGCCCCACGCGTCACGCATAGCGGTAATGGCCCGCGGCGGGGCTGCATCGTCACCGGCCTTGCCGGTCAGCACGCCGTCACGGCCCGCAAAAATAGGTGCCGCCCAATCGAGCCCGGCGCGTGACAGCGCTTCTTGCGTGCGGCGGCCGAGATCTGCCTCGATCCCTTCGTGTTCAAACTGGACCGCGACCCAGCTTATGAACGCGATGGGAACAAGACCCAACAGCCACCTGGAAGGATTGCACCGCATACGCACGTCACTCCCCAAACGTCTTCCCCGCGCCGATGGGGCCACACCTCTGAGATGAGGATGGCCCGGATAGGCGCGCAATCGCATGGCTCAAACGGCGAAGAAAAACCCTGACCGAGAGAACCCCCTCAGACCAGTATAGACAATCGTGCCGGCCATTCCAAGCTGACGCCATGTTGCGGCGAGGATATCCGATGTCCGGCTAATTGCTTGATCGAAGCGCGTTTTTTGCCTCGGGTGTGGCCGCGAAGTGCCGCCCAACTGTTTTGCCGGGATGGCGAAGGCCAAGCCCAGGTCCTGACATGATTGGCACTTTGTCAGGTTTGGCCGTCCGTTATCGGCGTATTTGGCCCTAAAGCCGGGCGCAACGCCTCCCCGATCAAGACCAGACACGGCCCGGTCACCTCAGCGGCGGCCAGCGCGCCCGGCAGACCCAATATCGTGCTGCGAATAACGGTTTCGCCCGCCCGGCCAACGTCGAACAGCGCAAAGGCCGGGGTTTCAGGGTTGAGGCCGTGTTCAAGCAGGCGCCCGCTCAATTCGCTGAGCGTGCGCAGCGCCATGTACACGGCCGTTGTCGCGCCCGGGTCTGCCAGCGCCCGCCAGTCGAGATTTTCGGGCAAGCGGCCTTCGCGCGAATGACCGGTCACAAATTGCAGCCGCTTGGCATGATCGCGGTGTGTCAGCGAAACCTTCAACAGAGACGCCGCCGCCTGAGCCGTCGAGATGCCCGGGATCACGTCGAAGGCGATGCCGGCCGAGACCAATTCGTCGATCTCTTCCCCGCCCCGCCCGAAGATCATAGGGTCACCGGATTTAAGGCGCACGACGCGGCGGCCCTTGCGTGCCAGCTCAACCATCAACGCGTTGATTTCCGTTTGCTTGCAGGCCGGACCGTAGCCGGTTTTGCCAACCAGCATGCGTTCCGCTTCGCGTCGCGCGAAGTCGAGCACCTGAGGCGTCACCAGATCATCGTAGAGCACGACATCGGCTGAGCGCAGAGCGCGCAGCGCGCGAAGCGTCAACAGTTCCGGATCACCCGGCCCTGCGCCAACCAACGAAACGAACCCAGTTTTATTGGCTTTTTCGTTTTCCCCGGCCGCATCCGCTATCAGCTGTTCGAGGTCCTCAGCGGTGGGGGCGCGGCCAGCCTCCGTCATCGCGCGTTCGGTGAAGCGTTCCCAGAAACGGCGGCGCGCCGGCATATCGGCGCCAAGCCTCGAGCCCTCGCGGCGCCAGTCTTTGGCAGCCTCCGCCCAGCGCTTGAAGCCTTGCGGCAGCAGCGCTTCCAGCCGCGAACGGATCGCTTGGCCAAACACGGGCGCCGCACCATCGGTCGAAATAGCGACCACCAGCGGCGAGCGGTTGACGATCGAACCGAACTGGAATTGGCAAAACGCGGGCCGGTCGATCACGTTGACGGGAACGCCTGCCGCCTTGGCAGCAGCAGCGAAGTCCGCGGCTTCGCCGTCATCCGTAATAGCGCCGACGGCCAGCGCCGCACCGCAAAGATCTTGCACCTGCCAATGCCGCGCGTTGAGCATCACCCGCCCAGCTGGCGGGTGCGCCGCGAGGTGGTGGAATTCGCCGGTAAACGCCGCCGCATAGATATCGACATGCGCACCGGCCGCCGCCAGAAGTTCGGCCTTCCACAAGGCTGGCTCGGACGCACCTGCCAGCACCACGCGCTTTCCGCCAAGTTTGAAAAACACCGGCAGCGTCGCCAGTGCATCCATGCGAGACGGGCGCGTGGCCTGAGGTGTGCGGGACTGTGGCAGAGGAGTATCGTTCATGGCACATTCATGCCAGACAGGTCTTGCCTCACCTATGCGGCCAATCTGACCGGCGCAGGTGACGGACGAGCGCTAACCGGTCGTGGACTGCTGGGCGGCGGTCACCGTTTGCTATACCAGCCGGACCTGCCGCAAACAATTGCCCGTTCGGCAGCCGTAGCCTGTTCACGGACGCCCCCACACACAGTCTTTCAAGATCTGCAATTTGATTAACGCTGAGCATCTCATCCAGCGCCGCCGTCACCACCGGCACGGCGCCCAAATCCGAAAGCGCGTCACTTGGCACTGCCAAATGCCGTGTTCGTCGCTTCAACCCGAGTCAGATGTCGAGCCTGGACTTTGACGCCGTCGCGCATACCGTCAAAATCGCCAAGCGGCCGGGAAAGGCCGCTGCCGTTGTGCTGAACGGCTGCAAGTTGGGCAGCGGTCTCACTGGAATGGCGGCCAGCGCTTAGGGCAAATTCAATTTGCCTTCGGCGCCGGTGTGCATTGGCAGACGTGCGTCCATCGTAAATTTTCTTGCCGAAGGCCAATGCGTATTGGCCTTCGGGCCCACCGCGCGTTGTGCCAAAGAGATCCAAGACCTGGACACGGAGACAAACAAGAACTGATGCAAGCAGACACGTCTACAGACCCCCAACGTGTGGCGCGAGGGATAATCAGTGTCCAACATCAGCCATTTGTTGGCTGCGTTTGGCGCTACTTCCCACCTTCGATTTTCGCTTTTAGCCCTTCGAGCCCCACCTGCTGATAGGCGGTGACGGCTTTGATAGCTGCCGCATCGTTTAGTTCCGGTGGCGGATCGTTGTTCACATATCCGCGATAGAACGCGCCCTTCCATTCGACCATCGACTTGCCGCCAGCGTCCTTGACCGACAGTGTCGACATATAACCCTCGACCGGCAAAAGCTTGTGGTCTTCCTTGTCGGTCATGAAACCGATTTTCTTGTCCTCAGGGTAATAGTCGAGAAGCGTGTCGGTCATCACGTGGCCCGACTTATATGTCAGCGTCCGCTTTGCCTTCTCCGGTTCCATTGGGCCGGTTGCCTCCGACTTTTCAATCGCCGGATGCCAGGTCATATCCTGATAGTTGCCGACGACAGCCCAGACTTTTTCGGCCGGGGCATTGATTTCGATGGTCGTGATTTCCTTCTTGCGGCTCGGGCCATGCGCCAGCACTGCGCCCGGAACCAAAAGCAAAAGCGCCGCAGCACCTGCAAAACGTCTCAGCATTCCAAATGTCTCCACCACGTGCCCCACAGACGGATCGCCGATCGATCGGTCTGGTCCGCCATGGCGGCGGAGCTTTCTTGGGCAGCACGGTATCGCGCGTCTCTGGGCGCGATACTCTGGGATTTTTTCCCAATCGCAACATTTTCAATGCGGGATCGACGCACATTTTGGTGAGCAGGCGCGATACCTCAGACAATCCGCAATTCGACCGCGATCCGCACCATCTCGGATGACGTGCGCGCATTAAGCTTTTGCCGGATGGACGCGCAATCTGCGGCGACGGTCTTGTAGGACACATCAAGGTCGCTACCGACTTCAGCCATACTGCGGCCCCGGACGAGAAGGCGAAGCGTGAGCAACTCGCGCTCGGTCAATTTGGTAGCAACGCCATTTCCCGAGGCTTTGATCAGCGCAATTTCTTGGGCCAACTCGTGGGTCAGCCATGTTTCTCCGCGCACCAATGCCAAAACAGCATCGCGCAGCCCCATAGGGTCGTCGTTCTTGCTGACATAGCCTTTCGCACCGCAATCTATCGCCTGAATGGCAAGCAGCGGCGCATCGCTCATAGAAAACACGATGACCTTCGCGTTAGGATCGGCACGGACAATCTCACGCGTCAGGTCTAGGCCAGAGCCGTCTGGAAGATTGATATCAAGAACGATGACGTCGGGTGTTTCCGTTTCCAGAACCGCGCGCGCCGCGGCCAGCGAGCGAGCCTCGATGACGGTCACGCCTTCATCTTCAGAAAACAATGTACGGCACCCCGAGATCACAATCGCGTGGTCTTCAACGATCAGTACCTTCACTGCTTCGTCCTGTTATTGATCTCTTGGAAAATATCAGTTCCTTTCTATCGGGCTTACACCTGAGCGCAACGCCAACACGCCGGGAATACTTCCCGTTTCACAGGCAATAAAATGTCCATTCAGCTGCGGCTTAATTTGCTTATCGGGTTCCTTTTGGTCTTGGCGCTTGGCGGCATGGTTACTGCGATGGTGCTCGACGCGCAGCCGCGCACGAAGGCCGAAGCCGAAAGCATTGCGCAACTCACCTCGAAAATCATCACCACCTCGCTGCGGCCACTCGCCGATTCAGCTGACCCGCCCCGGGCACTCGCAAATCTTGTCGATGATCTCAAGTCGCTGCGGCACGTCAGCGTCACGCTCGCCACCCGCCAGGCACAATCGCAGACGCGCATGGTGCCAAATCAGGATGGCTTCATGTTCGGTATTGCCATTGATCAAGCGGCCCCGCCGCTAAAAATTCCGTTTGAAGTTTCTGGCCGGCTTTTGGATACCGTCATCATCACACCCAATCCTCAGGACGAAATTTCCGAAGTGCGGGAGGCCGCCATGCAGATTATCAAGTATGGCCTGCTTGCGGGATTGGCGCTGTTTGCACTGACAAGTTTGGTCATTAACCGGTCACTCCAACCCATCGAAACCTTACGGCGTGCAATGCATCAATTGGAAGATGGCGACTACGGCGTCAGAGTTGCAGAAAGCGGTCCACCGGAAATCAAGCGTATTTGCAGCGGCCTTAATACCCTAGCGTCCAAGCTGCTGTGGTCCCGCAAAGAAAACCAACAACTCACTACAAACATGATTCACGTTCAGGACAGCGAACGGCGGGAGATTGCGCGCGAGTTGCACGATGAACATGGGGCCTGCTTGTTTTCTTTGCGCACTGCAGGCTCCGTGCTTGAGCGTGAACTTGAGCGCCCAGCCCCCGATCTCACCAAGGCCCGGCGGCTCGGCCGCGAAATTCTGTCCCAGCTGGATTCCCTGCAACAGACAAACCGCCGCGTTCTGCAGCGCTTGACGCCCGCGGGCTTGCAGGAGCTTGGCCTTAAAGGCGCGATCGTCGCAATTGCTGGGATTTGGCGCCGCGAACAGCCGCAAACACAACTGACGCTGACAATTGCAGACGGCATGGAGATCTTGGATAAGACCACGGAATTGACGGTCTACCGGATCATACAGGAAGGTCTGACGAACGCTTACCGTCACGCCGGCGCCAGCCAAATCAGTGTGCATGCGTCCGTTGTGCCCAAGGATGCGGTCGCGGGTGTCATGCCCGCAGTATCGGCACTCAGCACCACTCAGGTCCTCAATGTCTCGGTCCAGGACGATGGACGCGGCCGCAGTCCTGAGTACCGCGATGGATTTGGCCTAACCTCAATGCGCGAGCGGGTCAGCGCTTTGGGTGGCCTCATGCACGTTGCTGAAGCGCACGGCGGCGGGACATTGATCGATGTGTATCTCCCCGCCACCCTCAGCTGAGGCTGGAGGGCACCACCCGCCAACACCGGCTCACTCTATTCGCGGACAAAATCGGCAAACTGCCAAGGGACACACCCTCAGCATCGGCAGCTTGCCCCAAAGTATTGGGAAGAAGTCCTAAGCGTCTCTGGATTCTTTGGAATTAACTCCCAGCCCCAAAACCCCAAGTCTAATTTTCAGGCTGATCGAAACCACTCAATCCGGCCGGTCAACGAACTGAAACAACTGGCATTTCATCTGAATCAAGATTGCCGAGCAAAGTTGGCAATCGAGCAGGGAAACGGTCAGACGGGGAACACTCGGGGGAATAACGGGATGAAACCTATCCAAAAGCGTGTCGCGGTGGTCACACTCGCATGCCTATCTACCACGGCCGTCATGGCTCAGACGGCAACGCCGCCTGCAGCAACAACACCTCCGGCTGCAACACCGCCAGCGGCGGCGGCACCTCCGGCTGGTTCTAACCTCCCCGAAGTCAAAATCATTCAGGAAGCGCCGAAGCCCAAGCCCGCACCTGTTGAGCAAGCAGCGCCGAAGCCAAAGCCCAAACCGGCACCGGTTGTTCAGGCCGAACCCGAGCCTACGCCTGCTCCGAAGGCGAAGAAAAAGCCCGTCGTCGCGAAGGCCAAACCGGCGCCGAAGCCAACGCCCGCACCACAACCGGCTGCATATCCGGAGCCCCAGGCCCCGGAAGTCGACCTCGAAGCTGATGCGGCACCGGTGCTCCAGAACTCGCCGTATGGTGCAGCAGCTGGTGCCGCCGCGGCAGCGCGCGCTCAGACATCATCAACGAGCCCGATCAACCCGCGCACGATTCTGCCGGGCGATCTCCAGGGTTATGCCGGCGCTGCGACGCGCGTCGATGGCAAGACCCTCGAAGAAAAGCAGCCGCAGAACACGCATGACGCTTTGGCCAGTGTTCCGGGTATCGTCACAACGTCGGACGACGGCATGGCCCGCCACAGCGGCATCGGCATGCGGGGCGCACCTTTCCGGCGCTCGCGTAAGACACTGGTGATGGAAGATGGCCAGACTATCAATCAGGCGTCCTATATCGATCCATCGACCCACTACACGCCACCGACGGACCGCATCGAAAGCATCGAAGTTCTGCGCGGAACCGTCATTTCACATGGTCCGTTGAACAACCATGGCGTGGTTAACTTCCGCAACCTTTCGCCGTTCGGTGCCAACGAAACGGTGATCAAGGCTGCCATCGGCAAGACCGAAGAGAGCGACAAGAGCCTGAACAACATGCGCCACGTGCACACGCGGCAGAATGTTGGCAACGCTGGCATTGTTGCTTCGTATTCGGGCTCGGAAGCAGCAGGAGCCTGGGACAATGAAGTCCTGCGTTATAATGACTTCTATGGTGCACTCGGCCTGAAAGGTAGCAGCCAGGATTTGACGGTCTCGGGCGGCTTCTTCCGCCAGCGTGACCGGTATGACGAATTGAACTTCGTCGGCCCTGTGGCCGGAGTTGACGGCGTCGCCTTCAATAGTGCGGCAAACAAGGCCTTGTTCTTTGCAAACGGACACCGCAAGGGACCTGGATTCTTCGCTGCTGACGAAACCCGCGATGGGTTTCAACACAGCACCTACAATGGCGACCACTATCGTATGATGCTGAGCCATAACTGGTACGTGTCGCCGGATGTCACGCTCTCGACCAAGCTGTTCGGCAGCGAACTTGATCGTCCGCGCACCTATCCAACCGGTCTTGGTCCGGACAACGGCGACATCATGGAAACGCGAGATCGTCAGTACCGCACTTTGGGGGCTGACAGCCGCATCGAAATTGCGAACGTTCCGCTGGCCGGTTCTATCACTCAGGATATCCAGGCAGGAATTCACTTCGAACATCAAACGTTCCGCAACGGCCGTAACGAAGGAGCTCCTGGAGAGCTACTCGACTTCGACAATCGCGGTCAGGTTGTTCGTCTGGAAAAATATGATACCGACGCCTTCTCGGCATTCGTTCAATCTTCGATTCATCTGACGAAGAACTTCACCGTCACGCCGGGCCTTCGGTTCGAAAGTTACGATATCGTCCGTGATGCAATTCTGGACGGGAATGACGAGGAACGCGCGCCAGGAAGCCAGGATTTCAATTATGTCCTGCCGGGTGTCGCATTCGCTTGGAATGCGCTCGACCGGACAACCGTTTACGGCGGCTTCCACCAGGGCATCACGCCGTCAGTGGCACGCGGCGAACAGTTCCCGTTCGGCGAAGAAAAGGGCGACAATTTCCAGATCGGTCTGCGCTCGACGGCGCTGCGTGGTTTGTCCTTTGATATCGCGTACTTCCACAGCGATATCGATGACTATCAGATCAAGGCACCGTTCACAAAGGACGGCGCCAACGTGTTTGGCTCGGTTGATAAGGTCAAGATCGATGGCGTCGAGGTGTATGGCCGTGTTGAGAGCAGGCCATTCACGGGCGGGCCGTGGAACTTCTTCGGCGAAGCCGTCTACACCTTCACAGACTCCATTATCGACAAGAGCAGCGTTGCTGCTGAAGTCGGCAACCGCGTTCCAGAAACGATGCGCCATTTTGCCAACCTGACGTTGGGTGTTGCTCACGCGGCCGGTTGGGACTTCAGCATGTCGTACACCTATCGCGGCGGCTTCTTCACCGACACCGAAAACTTCGTTGATTGGCAGAGCGACGACGAGACCCTGACAGCTGGCTTCGTCGACGATGTCTGGCTGCTGTCGGCCCGCGGCAACTTGAAACTGACCGAGCAGCTGTCGCTCTTTGCATCGGCCCAGAACCTGACCAACGAACTCTACGTCTCAGACCTCTCAGACGGTGCCAAGCCTGGTCAGGCCCGCACCTGGTGGGCAGGATTCAAGTATAAGTTCTAAGCGGCCTTCAATACCCGTCGAAGGCTTGAAGCGGCGGTTGCAGAAATGCAGCCGCCGCTTTTTCGTGTCCAATGACATTGCCATCTCGGCACGCAAAAATACCGCCGGTCTTTCGACAGGCGGCACTTGTAAATTTACAGTTTGACGATTGGCCGCGGTTTACGGCTTTACCGCAATGCCCCAGGGCAAGCGGCCGACCTGTACAGTCTTTTCGGCCTTGAGTGTCGCGACATCGATGATGGTCATATCGTTGGTCATGCCGTTGGCTGCATACAGCTTTGTGCCATCCGGCTTCAACGCGATATGCCAGGGGCGCTGACCAACGAGGATGTAATCCTTGATCTCGTGCGACGCGACGTCGATCACCGCCACACGGTTTGAGGGGCCGAGAGCCACGAATGCCGTCTTACCGTCGAGAGTAAAGCGCACGCCGATCGGTTGCATCAACTCCGGCCGCACGCCATTCACCGCGAAGCTGAACTTCTTTGTGATCTTGAAGGTTTTGGCATCGATCACCGCGACCGTGCCGCCAACTTCCGCCGACACCCAAACCTCTTTGCCATCGCGGGTATATTCGGCGACGCGCGGGCGCGTATCGACCAGCACGTTCTGCACGACTTCGAAAGTCTTGGTGTCGATGAAGTGTGCCATGCTGGTTTGCTCGGACGTGTTGACCACCATGCTGCCGTCTGGCGAGACGCCCATGCCTTCCGGTTCGACGCCGACAGGAACTTCCGCCAGCGCCTTACCCGTCGCGCGATCAAGCACCGTTACCAGACCGTCGTCTTCGTTGGCCACGTAAATGCGCTCGCCCTTCTGGTCGATGGCCAGCAATTCTGGATCCGGGCCCGACGCGTCGTAGTGGCGGACAACTTCGAGTTTTTCGGTATCGATCACGTCGAGGCGATTATCATCGCCGATGCAAACCACGACCTCCTTGAAGTCCGGCGTAATGGCGATGCCGCGCGGCCGCTTGCCGGTCGGTATCGACTTGATGATCTTGAGCGTATCGCTATCGAGCACGGTAACCGTGTTGTCGCGCTCGTTCGATACGAAGATCATTCCGGCCTCGGCGGCGGTCATCGCAGCAAAGGAAATTCCCAGAGCCAGTAGAACCGATGGGCGGTGTGTCATACGCGTGTTCCTCGTCGCGGATCTGATATCAATTGCGTTGCGTGCATTGGGTCTCTGCTTCATCGAAGCCCAATGTGTAGGTCAGGAATTTGGGATGCAGAAAGCCTTCCTGCGGCGAAATCGAAACCAGCGCCCGCGGCCCTGTCAGCAGGATCGGCTGGCGCAACTGACGATCCCAGGTGCGGAACGTCATGCCTTGACCTTTGAAGCCGGCCACTTCGAATTCGGGCGACAGCAGAAATGCCCGGACACTGGCGGCATCGGCTTGGCCAATGCGGGTAATTGCTTCTCCGATCAGCCGCGTTCCAAGCCAACCGAGATAATCGCGTTCGATCATCTGCCGCTTGGCGTGCTTCTCAAAACGGCTTTGCAATTGCGTTCCGCCATACTGCTCGAAAGCCCGGTGCCACGCCAGCGCCATCAAGCCCTGAGTGCCGATCACCGGTTTGGCAACCGACGTCCGCCACATCAAGTATTCACCGAAAGCTTCATCTAAATCCGCAACAAAAATGAGGTCATGCTCTGGTGGCCCTTGTGTCAGCAAGGGCATCTGCGTTTGGATTTGTTGGTGGCCGGTATCCGTGCGGCGATTGCCGGCATCGAAGGTGAATTTCCGCTCATCGACAATTTTATTGCCAAAGCGCTTGGCGGCGCGCTTGATTGCCGCGACGTACTCCTGGTCCGCAGCGTTTTCGCCATAGACAACAAACAGCTTGCGCCATTGCTTCCATGTCAAATATTGTGAGAGGGCATCGGCACGCATCGCCCAACTTGGCGCGGCATGAAACACATTGCGGCGGCAGCTTTTGCCGCGCAGATCGTCATTGCTCGAGCGCGTGTTGATGATCAGCGCGTCTTTGGCTTCCGGAATATCTGCAACAGCCAATAGATCCGCGGCCTCTAGGTCGGCGACGATCAACGAGCTGCCGGATGCCAGCACGTCACGCATCGCAGCCGCAATATCAGCGTCAGCCGCAACGATTCTGGTTGAGAGCGTATAGGCATGCCCGAGTAACCGGCCGGTTGTCTGGTTATCGCTGAGAGCCACTTCGGCGCCTTTGATGCCCTTGTCCGTGATGACAGGTTCAACCAGCGACAGTGGCAGGGGCTCGGGGTATGCACGCGTGAGATATGTCATCGCCGCAGTTGCGGTGACAGGTGGGCCCGGCTTTCGAACCTGAGCCATCGCCAGCGTTGGCAATACCGCCGCTAAACACAAGACGACGGTTGCCGCGATAGCCTTGATGCAGCCCTGCCGCCGCACTGCGACGGGATGCAACATCACAAACCCTTCTTCGCAGCATCTCCGCCGCGCGCGCTGGTCAGGAATTTGAGCGCACCGACTGAGGCGTCGTTATTGGCTTCAATTGCGATATCAAGCGCGGCCTTGCCAGTTGCGGATTTCATCGTCGCGTCTGCACCTGAGCGCAGCAGCAAGCCGATCATGGGCGCATTGTTGTGGCCGGCCGCCACCATCAGTGCGGTGACGCCTTCCTTGGACACGGCGTTCACGTCGGCTTGACGCTTAATCAGTTCTTCCGCGATAACAATCGGCGTCGGACCTTTTGACAACTGCCCGAGGCGCTGTTGCGATTGCAGTTGGGTTGCAACGACCATCAGAGGCGTCAGCTTCTCGGGCCCAGACGCCACGTTCACTTTGGCGCCGGCCTCAATGAGCGCCTTGGCTGCAAACAATTTGCCGTCTCCAAGAGCAACCTCGAGCGCTGTATAGCCCTTCTCGGTTCCGGCCTCGAGGTCGGCCCCGCTCTTGGCCAACGCCTCAATCGAGGGCACATGGTTCATGTTGATCGCATGTTGAAGTGCGGTCATGCCGTCGCCGTCGCGGACGTTTACATCAGCACCGGCCTTAATAAGAATTGGAATGACTGACGACTTGCGCTGGCTGGCTGCGAAATGCAGCGGCAAGTGGCCAAGTCCATCGCGTTTTTTAACGTCTGCGCCCTTTTCGATCAGGAACGCGACGCGCTCGCCGTCGCCTGCGGTGATCGCATTAAACAGTTCGGCATTGACATCGACACCGTCTTTCAACCAGGCATCGAGCCGCTCGCGCGTCACAATCTGATCGGCGGTTGCTGCGCTTGAAAGTTCCGACATGCCGGAATCTTTGAGAAAGCGCTCTTCGTACTTTGCTGCGCGCGCCTGCTGAATCTGGCCCATCGACGGCAAATTGCCCTGAACAACGCAATTCGAGCACTGCACCAGCGGCACACCAAAATCCGTCAGAATGGCAGCGATGTCATCCTTCGCCTCTTCCATCGCCATATCGATCTTGAGTTTCAAAACAACGTCGGTGTTCTGAACGCCCCATGCGAGCGAAAATTCCAGCGGCCGCTTATCGTCCATCAGGTTGACGGGCTGGATGACGATCGGAGCCCCCCGTTTTTTCAACCAGCCGGCAAATGGACCCCAGACGGCTGCCACGTCGAGCTCTTTGTCGACAACGCGCTGAACCTGCCGCCACGGCTGGTTCTCCGGCCGCAGATCAGCGTCCGACGTAATGACGTGAATATCGACATTCTCTTTCATGCCGTAGTCGGACAAGACTTCACGCATCGCAGAATGTTGAAACACGCCGATGCTCGCCTTTCTCAACTTCGGATCGTCGAAGCTCTTGAGATCGAAGCCGCTATCTTCGCGATAGGCAAACACATATGCCGAGCGGTAAATGGGAGTCGTCGTGAGAATGTCGGCATAGTCTGCCGGGAGATCGAGCAGAACTTGACATTCGTTATTGTCAAAGGTTGCACGCGTCAAGCCGCGCTCGAGGTAAGGCCGCCAGAAGAATGTGATGTCGACGCCGAGCTTCTTGCCGATTGCCTGCGCGACTTTGTTCTGGAAGCCTTCAAGTTTATCATTCGAAAGGGGCATGTTGCCCGGATCAGCGCAGGCGACCAGCTTTTTCAGCTGCAAGCGCTTAGCTTCTTCTTTTGCAGCCGTAATCTCTGCTGCCGTCAGTTGATCATAGCGTTTGGACTTCAGATAGCTCATGTCGCGGGCTGAGGCGGCCATAGCCTGGCTGCAAAGAAACGCAAGTACGACAGCAGGCCTTAATCCACGCATGAGCGACCATCCCAAAAATTAGAGTCCAGATTGCTTTGGTCCGCAATCAACATGATTGATTGGGATTGTTGTTATACGTTTTCAACCCCCTGGCGGGTCATCACCGGGCACAAGAACTGATCACTATTTTTCACGGATTAGCGAACTGGAATTTCCGTTTGCAACCGCCGCAGCCAAGCCGTTTCGTACTTCCAGAACGGCGAATGGCGCCCGGCCGCTCTTGCGAGTTGCCGGGCGCCTTCATCATTTGAGCGTCGACTTATTCGTAGACGCGGAAGGTGGT
Organism: Hyphomicrobium sp.; assembly: GCA_013141015.1. Lineage (GTDB taxonomy): Bacteria > Pseudomonadota > Alphaproteobacteria > Rhizobiales > Hyphomicrobiaceae > Hyphomicrobium_B. The sequence continues at coordinate 87,919 of JABFRT010000003.1, forward strand.
CAGAAGACCAGCTTGCGGGATCTTGTCGAGGCCGGTGACTTTCGCCATGGCCGTCGCACCGATCGCGCCGAACTTGTCGTCCATATCCAGACCAGCCGTCACAGGGATGCCGATCCAGCCGCCGAGACCTGAGAAGATCGAGACATACTGCTTGCCTTTGATCTTATAGGTGATCGGGTTGCCGATGATGCCAGAGGCGAGCTTGCGTTCCCAGAGGACCTTGCCGCTCTTGCGGTCAACAGCGCGGAAGTGGCCGCTGTTAGAACCGTAGAACATCAGGCCGCCGTCGGTGACCATGGTGCCCGACCAGTTCGGATAAGCATCCGGGATTTCCCAGTCAGCCTGACCCGTTACGATGTCGAACTTCTTGATCTTGCCGGTGACGCCGGGCTTTTCAGGATACATGTACACGTTGGCGAACACGTAGACCGTGCCCTGCTGCGTGTGCGTGCGTTCCTGCGGCTCGTCTTCCATGCACCAGTTGTTGGTTGGGCAATAGAACTTGTTCGGTTCCTTAGGGTCAACCGAGCAAGGCTGCTGGTCCTTACCACCCATAGCGGATGGGCAAGCCTGCGTGTTGACGTTACGGTTGAACGGCGAGTGTTCCTTGACCTTAACCGGACGGCCGGTCTTGAGATCGACCTTTTCGGCCCAGTTCACGGTCACGAACTTGTTGGCGCGCAGCAGCGTGCCGTTCGTGCGGTCGAGAACGTAGTTGAAGCCGTTACGGTCGAAGTGGACGAGGGCCGAGTACTTCTTGCCATCCACGTCGAGGTTATCGACGAGGATGTTTTCGTTCACGCCGTCGTAGTCCCACTGGTCGAACGGTGTCATCTGGTAGGCCCAGGCAACTTCGCCGTTATCGACCTTACGAGCGAAAATGGTCATGGTCCACTTGTTGTCATACTTGCCGTCGTTGCACTTTTCGTGGGTCAGGTCTTTACCTTCGTAGCCGCAGCGATAAGCAGGCGACCAATGGCCGGGGTTACCCGTCGACCAGTAGACCAACTTCAATTTGGGGTCGTACGTGCCCCATGCCCAGTACGAGCCGCCGCCGATTTTCCATTCACCGCCATGCGTCGTCGGATAAGACGAGATACCGATATCCGTGCCGGCCGTACCGAAGTGCGGGTTGGCCTTGTTGGATTCCGGCGTCAAGCAGACATCCTTGTCAGCGCCTGTCGAGTGGCAATTCCACACGACCTTGCCGGTCTTGATGTCGTAGGCCGTCAAGCGTCCGCGTGCTGCAAATTCGTCACCGCCGAAGCCGGCAATTACGAGGTTCTCTGCAACGAGTGTCGGTCCGGTGATGGTTTCACCCTTTTCCGGATAGGCGTGCTTCACAACCCAGACTTCTTTGCCCGTCGTCGCGTCGAGCGCGATCACGAAGCCGTCGAGGGTGTGATAGATCACCTTACCATCGGCATAGTTCACGCCACGATGGACGGTGTCGCAGCAAGCGCGCGGCACAGCCGATTCGTCGCGGTCGGTCTTCTTGACGTAGTTCCAGATCTGGACAGGGTTGTCCGGATCGGTCATGTCGAGAGCCTGCATGATGTTGCACTGGGCCATGTTCGGGCAGCCCGATGAGAAGTACATCATGGTCTTGCCGCCGTGTTCAACAACAACCGGCTGACCTTCATGACCACGAAGCGCGCCTGTCGACTGCTCCCAAGCCATCTGCATCTTGCCAACGTTCGCCGTCGAAATATCGGCGAGAGTCGAGTGGCGCGTGCCCTGGTTGTCACGGCCAGGTGCCGGCCAAAGGGCTGCGTTCTTTGCGTTCTTCTCGATTTCCTCGTTGGCAAATGCAGCCGGTGCCGACGCGCAGAACAGCGCAGCAGCAAGACCGCCAGCCAACAGGATTGTTTTCCTGAAGCTCATGCTTTTCCTCTCCTAGTGGTTTGGAAACTCCAGTTTTCATCCATCTCCAAGCTCTTCCTTTCGGATTTGCTTACCGCTTGCGCGACCGGCCACACGAAGACAGACAACACTGGGCTTCTTGTTTTCGAGAGCACGATCACTGCTGCGTCATGACGGAAACCCGCCGCTCGGCTGCAGTTCGATGCCCTCATTGCAAGGCCGGTATCGGCGGCAATCTGCGAAGTTCAGCCCGCAAGATCGGCACGTCAACTCAGCCCGGCAAAAGTGCGGCGGGTGGCGAGAAAGCCAGGAGGACCGGTTTTCACCCCACCCAACCGCGAGGCGTGGCACGGGGACACTAGGCAGCAGAAACGCCCATAACCACGGGACGACTTCCCGATGTTTTTTGGCAACCTGCCCATTCGCATTCCCGAACGGCAGCGTTAATGCGGGCTCAGACTTTGCGCATCTCCAGCGCCATTCGGATCAAGTCTGCAGTCCGTTCGACCGCAAGTTTGCTCTTCATCAGCGAACACGCATTCGCGATGGTCTTGTAGGCCACGCCGAGTGTTGCTGCGATTTGGGTTAGACTTTTTCCTTCACCCAACAGGCGCAGAATCTCCATCTCACGCATGGTCAGACGTTCAAGAAGATCTCCGTCGCCAGAGAATTGCCGGGTTGCAAGATCTGTGGCGATTTCCCGCTCGATATAGCGTTTACCTTCGGCCACGCGCGTCACAGCGGTCACCAACTCTTCGGCCGACGCGCCTTTAGAGATGTAGCCGCGCGCGCCAGCCTGAACGGCTCGCGCCGCGTAAATCGCTTCGGCATGCATACTAAGCATCAGAACTTTGGTTTGCGGGTTCTCCAGCAGCAGGCGCTTTAGCAGTTCAAGACCGCTGGCTCCGGCAAGACTGATATCGAGAACGACGACATCAGGCGCCTGCTGACGGAACATCGCGAGCGCATCATGGCTGGTCGCCGCCTCCAATATTTCAGCGTTGGCAATGGCCGACAGCAGCCTTCGCACGCCTTGACGGACAAGCACATGATCGTCGACGAGCAGTATCTTCATGGTGTGGAAATACCCCTTTCAGGGGTCCTCTCGATGTCTGCAATGCAATTTGTGGACGGGAAATCTGCCATCACGATGGTGCCCTTGCCGTCGCTCCGGTTGCGAACCGTAAGCGACCCTTTGCGCAGGGACACCCGCTCATTCATGCCTGTCAGACCATTGCCGCGCCGCGATGATGCGAGGCCACCGCCGTTATCGGACACCATCACGCGCGTCATGCCTTCAGGGGAGGTTGCGACGAGAATATCGATTTGTGTTGGACGTCCGTGCCGCACCGCGTTGCTTAAACTCTCTTGCACGACACGATAGACGACCGGATCGAGCTCCAGGCTCACGCCGTCTTCGGGGAGATCAGCACTAATCGAAAGCTTCGGATGGCGGCTTTTCCAGAACTCGATCAACTGCCGCACAGCAGTCTCCAGCCCCAGATCCTCAACCGTGCCGTTGCGCAACTGACCGAGAATTTGCAGCACGTGCTTCTGGCTGAGCCCTACCGCTTCGCGTATTGATGCCAAACGCTCGGCAGCCTCGCCTGTCGCCGTATCTCCCAACGCCTTTTGAACAGCGGCCGCATCGAGCCCAACTGAAAACAGCAACGGGCCGATTTCATCATGGAGATTGCGTGCGAGTTCGGCACGCTCCTCCTCTTGCACGTTGGTCAACTGCTCTTGCAGCCGGAGGTTATCGCTTTCGGTCGCATCGAGCCGCGCCGCCATTTCGTTGAAACCGATGCTGACTTCTTTCAGGTCGCGCGAACCGGTCTCGGCGAGGCGCATCGAAAAATCGCCCTCAGCCACGCGTGACAGGGCGCTGTTGAGATTTGCCAACGGCTCCAATTCTCGCCCCAGCGTCCAATAGATCAGCGCATACACCGCACATGCCAGGATACCGAGCACGGACAATCCATACTTGATGTCTTCCCAAAACTCCTGCACCTCGTTGCGCGAATCCGTCTCGATTAAAAATGCAGAGAAGTCTCTGAGCCCTTTGGGAACGTCGACCCGCGCCGTCTCAGGCTGCTCCCTCATCAAGTCTATGAACCACTCAGGCGCTGGATCCTCGGCCAACGCCAAGCGAGACGCGGCGACGCGTTGCCCACTGCGGTCTAACAGCGTGATCTTCAAATGACGTCCGCCGCTAAACCGCTCGATGACTACGCGCATCTGCTGAAAGGGATTGGGCGCGCGCTCAATTTCTTTCACGGCATCAACCAGCACCTGCTCTCCGACCACGAGGGCCGCGTGCAATTCCTCGCGCACCTGTCCCGCCGCGCGCCAATAGGCCATCGCGGCAGCAACCAGAATGCTCAAGCCCAACACGACGGCAAGTCTGATAAGCAGGCGTTGGCGAAGCGTCACAGCAACTCATCCAAACTACGGTTTAACAACGATGCCCCAAGGCAACCGGCCGACGGGAACGGATTTTTCCGCCTTCAATGACGCGATATCGACAACCGTGACGTCGTTTGAGAGGCCGTTTGCTGAAATGATCTTCGTGCCGTCTCCATTGAAATCGATATGCCAGGGCCTTTGGCCGACCAACACATAGTCGAGAATTTTGTACGTCGCGGTATCGACCACTGCGAGCCTATTGGCACGCCCGAGGGCCACAAATGCGCGTTTTCCGTCGCGCGTGAATTTGACCCCCATCGGCTGGATTAATTCGGGCCGGACACCTGGAATTTCAAATCCGAACTTCAGCTTTACCTTGCGCGTCGCGGAATCGATGACTGCAACCGTCCCGCCGACTTCCGCTGTGACCCACACTTCCTTGCCGTCAACATTGTACTCGGCAACGCGAGGCCGCGTATCTACCAATACGTTTGCAACAACCTTCAGCGTCTTGGTGTCGAGGATGTGCGCCATGCTGGTCGATTCCGACGTTGCCACAACGACGCTATTGTCGGGTGCGACCGCCATTCCTTCGGGCTCAACGCCGATCTGAATTTCAGCGAGCGCTTTGCCGTCTTCGCGATTGAGTACGGTGACAAGCCCGTCGTCTTCGTTGGCGATGTAGAGGATCTTCCCGTCTGGGCTGATATCGAGCAGTTCAGGGTCCGGCCCGGACGTCTCATGCTTCCGCGTGATCTCGAACGTCGCCGTATCCATAACTTCCAGACGATTATCGTCACCGGCGCAGATGAAAAGTTCCTTCATGTCGGGCGATAGCACCATGCCGCGCGGACGCCGGCCAACCGGAACGGTCTTGACCACTTTGAGCGTCTCCAAATCGAGAACGCTTATCGTGTTGTCCTTTTCGTTGCTGATAAATGCGGTTGCCGCCTGCACTGATGCCGCGGAAGTTACCAGAAGTGCGAGAGCGATAGCAAAGCGTTGCATGAATACCGGTCCGGAGGTTGTGGCGCTTAATTCTTCAATTTGCATTTTGATTCCGGCTCATCGTAGCCGAGCGTGTCGGTCAAATATTTGGGGTGCAAGAAGCCTTCCTGCGGCGAGATCGAAACAAGCGCGCGTGGACCGGCGAGAAGGATTGGCTGCCGGAGCTGCCGGTCCCATGAGCGGAAGTTGAGGCCCTGAGATTTGAAGCCTGCCACTTCGAATTTTTCCGACATCAGATATGTCCTCAGCGCCGCCAGATCGGTCGATGCGGTCCGCGTCACAGCTTCGCCGAATGTCCGTACAGCCAGCCAGGCTGAGTAGTCGCGCTCGGTCATGATGCGGCCGGCCCGCTTCTCAAAGCGGTTCTGCATCTGCGTCGCAGCGCTCTCTTCGTAGGAGCGATGCCATGAGGCGGCGATCAAACCATGTGTGCCGGCGATCGGACGGGGCTCGAATGTGCGGAAAAGAAGGTAGTCGCCAAAACTCTCCTCAACATCCGCCACAACAATAACATCGTGCTCGCCAAGGTTCTGAGTCAGCAGCGGCATTTGCGTCTGGATTTGTTGATGGCCGGTGTCGGTCCGCCGTGAGCCGCCCTGATAGGCGTAAGTCTTTTCAGCGACGATCTTCCCGCCGAAGCGCTTGGCCGATCGCCTCAAGGCCGCGGCAAAGTCTTTGTCTTTCGGGCGCTCACCCGAGATCAACGCCCATTTGTACCACTTCTTCCAAACCAGATACTGGGCCAGCGCATCAGCGCGCATCGCCCAATCGGGTGGAATGTGGAACGTGTTGCGCCGGCAATTGTCGTGGCGCAGCCCGATATCACTGGACCTGATGTTGAAGATGATCGCGTTCTCCGCCTCAGGCAAATCGGCGACGATCAAAAGATCGGCCGGCTCAAGATCTGCGACGATCATGGTGACACCACCGGCCAGTAGCTCGCGAGCTTTGACAGTGATGTCAGCGTCTTCCGCGACGATTGCTTCGATCAGCTTGTAGTCGTGGCCGATCAAACGCCCGGTCATGTTGTCTTCAACGATGCCGACGCGCGCGCCTTGCACACCCTTGTCGTCATAGATCTTATCGACAAGGGACAGTGGCTCGGCCTCGGCGTAGGACTTCCCGAGGTAGGCGATTTGCGCATGCACGGACGGCACAGAGCCGCCCCCCGCCGGAGCTTCTTCACTCCGGGCGGGGGTCAGCAAACAAACGACAAGTAGCAGCGCCACAACATGCGCACGCATCAGCACTTCGCCTATCGCACTCACCACCGGACGCTGACCTGTCAATCGGGATCTAATCACCAAGCGCGCCGGGTGCCCTTATAGAGCGAGCGGATGAACGTGATGATCTTCCACATTTCATCGTCGGTTTTTACAAGCTCGGCGAATGCCGGCATCGGACCGACGACGTTTTCGCTGCCCTTGCGCTTCAAGCTGTGGGTCTTCTGCAGGTCCTGGCTTCCGAGCGTGATCAAGCGGAACAGAATATCGTCATCGCTGCCATAGACCCAGATATCGTTGGTCAGCGCCGGGCACATGCCACCGCCACCGCCGCCGCCGTGGCAGCCGTTACAGCTGTAGGAGAAATACAGCTTTTTGCCTTCTTCGATCTTCTCGGCATTGTCGGTGTAGGGATTGCGCATTGTTCCCAGAGGATTGGCGGCAGCCACTTCGGCTGGCTTCTTGCCAGTGACTTCCGTGATCTTGCGCCCTGCAAGCTGGGCAGCAGCAGCCCTGGCCTTGGCGGCGGCAACCTTGCCGGGATCGTCGCTGGTCAGATCGGGATCTTCGGCCACTGGCGCTGCAGCGGCAGCTGGCGCAGCTGGAGTGGCAGCTGCAGGCGCTGCTGGCGTTGCTACAGCTGGTGCCGCGACAGCATCAGCGGCTGGTGCGGCCGGCTTTGGCTCGTCGGCGGCAAACGCATTCGGAGCTGAAATGAGTGCCAAGGCCCCCAGAAGTCCTGCAAAGCCCAAACCTAACAGTGTATTTCGTTGAACCACGTGTTGTTCCTTCCCTTCGTCTTCATTCTTACGTTTCAGGAGCTTCTGAATTGCCGCCTTCTCACGGACAGCCTTAGACTTCTAACGGGTTTTTCCTCGCCTGATTTTCCCAAAAATCATTCGCCACTTATCCCGGCACTCAATTGCTGCCTGCCTGAGTCAACAGACCGAGCAGGCTGACGACGGCTGCGTTTCCATTGCGTTTGGCAAGATCAACAGCCGTTTCCCCGCCCGGCGTTTTAATCGACGCGTCGGCTCCCGCCTCCGCCAGCAGGCCGACGATCGGCGCATTGTTGTGCGCCGCAGCGAGGAGCAGCGCCGTGACGCCAGATCCGGCAATCGCATTGACCTTGGCGCCTTTGTCGATCAAGGCCTTGGCGACCTCGACTTGGCCCGGATCGAGTGGATTGAGTTTCTCAACGCGTGTCGTGCCGGCACCGAGAGACAAAACCCGCGCCTCCTTACCCGCTGTCAGCATCAGTGGCGTCAGTTTGGCGTCTCCAACCGCTACTTCCACATTGGCGCCAGCCTCGATCAGCGCCATCGCGGCCTTGTATTTGTCTTCGATGATTGCCAGCGCCAGCGGGGTAAAGCCCGTCTTCGTCAAAGCCTCGACATTGGCTCCACGCGATGCGAGTGCCTTCACGGATGCAGGATGATCACGCAGAACCGCATGATGAAGTGCGCTGAAGCCATCGCTATCCAAAACGTTGGGATCAGCCTTGTAGGCGAGCAGCGCCGAAATGAGTTCCGCGCGGCGGTGCCGGGCCGCACTGTGTAAGGCTGTGTAGCCCTGCGCGTCGAGCTTATTGACGTCGGCGCCCTTCTCGATCAGGAAGGCGATCCGCGCGACGTCGCCGCCGAGAACGGCATTCGACAATTCCTGATTGATGTCGGCACCGTCCGCAAGCCAGGCCTTCAAACGGTCCTTGGTGACCTTCTGATCGGCGGCGATTGGGCCAGAACCCGCACCATCACTGGCTTCAACGGGCTTGGTATAGATTCCGTGAGACGGCAGATCGCCCGGTACATAGCATTTGCTGCATTGAACAAGCGGCACGCCGTAGTCCTGCAATATCTTGGCGATCTCTGTTTTCTTAGCTTCAAGCGCCAGATCGAACTTATACTTTAACACCCAATCGATTTTGCGCAGAGCAATCGCCAGATCGAACTCAAGTGGAATTTCGTCTTCCCACATATTGACCGGCTGCACGACGATTGGTGCGCCCTTCATTTTCTGCTGCCAACCGGCAAACGGGCCCCAAACGCCGGCAACGTCGAGCTCGCCCTTGATGACTTTATCGACTTGTATCCACGGCTGGTTCTCAGGATTGAGGTCGGCGTTGTGGCTGAGAACGTGAAGGGAAACGTTGTTGCGGATCCCCCGCTTGGCCAACGCGGTTCGCAAGCCCGACGTTTGAAAGGTTCCGATCTTCAGCTCTTTGAGTTTCGGATCGTCGAGGCTCTTGATGTCGATGCCTTTGTCATTGCGATAGGCGAGCACATAGGTGGTGCGATAAATCGGCTCGGTTGTCAGCACCCGCTCGAAACCGACAGGCAAATCAAGCAGCACATCGCAGTCACCGGTTTCGAACGTCTGCCGCGTGATGCCGCGCTCGAGATAGGGGCGCCAGAAATAGGTAACCGTCGTGCCCATTTCGGCGGCGAGCATTTCAATGATCTTGTTCTGGTATCCGGCGCGATTGATATCGGACAATGGCAAGTTGCCAGGATCGCCGCAGACCCGCATACCAGACAACGTTTTGGCCAACGCCGCCTTCTTGAGCGCTGTGTGGTCGGCGGCTGTCAAAGGAATTTGCGCTTCAAGCCTCGCGAGTGCTGCTTCAAGGCGCGCGCGATCAGGAGGCGGTGATGGCGGTTCCGCACACACAGGGGCCGCGCCTGCAATCAGAAACGTAAGTAACCCCAACGCGGAAACCACCGAGCCACGCAATGCTACAAGCATTTTTAAATCCGGTTTTTTGGCGCCGCGCTTTCAGAATATGGGGCGCCGTTGCGTTGCTGTTGGATATTTGTCCAAAATGGCGCCCGGCACTGTTGCACCGGGCGCCATCAATTTGTGCTATTCGCGCCGCGGCTTATTCATAGACGCGGAAGGTGAACAGCGTGCCAGCCTGCGGGATCTTGTCGAGGTTGGCAGCTTTCGTCATAGCAGTCGCACCGATCGCACCGAACTTGTCGTTGAGATCGAGGCCGGCTGTAACGGGAACGCCAATCCATCCGCCGATACCGCACAGGATCGACACGTACTGCTTACCCTTGATCTTGTAGGTGATCGGGTTTGCAATAGAGCCCGAAGCCAACTTGCGGCTCCACAGGACCTTGCCGGACTTGCGGTCGACGGCGCGGAAGTCACCGCCGAGCGACGCGTAGAACATCAGACCACCGTCTGTGACGAGCGTGCCGCCCCAGTTCGGATACTGATCCGGAATTTCCCATTCGGTGGCGCCGGTCAAGACGTCGAACTTCTTGATCTTGCCAGTCGTGCCGGGCTTTTCCGGGAACATGTACACGTTCGCAAACACGTAGACCGTGCCCTGCTGCGTGTGGCTGCGTTCTTGCGGTTCAAGTTCCATGCACCAATTGTTGGTCGGGCAGTAGAACTTGTTTGGCTCTTTCGGGTCAACCGAGCACGGCTGCTGGTCCTTGCCACCCATAGCTGACGGGCAAGCCGCTACGTTGCGGCCGCGTTCCAGCGGAGAGTGCTCGCGAACCTTAACCGGGCGGCCGGTCTTCATGTCGATCTTCTCGGCCCAGTCCGTCGTCACGTACTTGTTGGCGCGCAGCAGCGTGCCGTTGGTACGGTCGAGAACGTAAGCAAAGCCGTTACGATCGAAGTGCGTGAGTGCCTTAACCTTCTTACCGTCAATATCCATGTCGGTCAGAATGTTTTCGTTGACGCCGTCGTAGTCCCACTGGTCGAACGGGGTCATCTGATAGGCGAAAACGGCTTCGCCGGTGTCAACCTTGCGCCCGAAAATGGTCATCGACCACTTGTTATCGAATTCGCCGGTGTTGCACTCGTCGTGGGTCTTCTTCGAGCAGCGGTAAGCTGGGCTCCACAGGCCGGGGTTGCCGGTGGAGTAGTACACCATCTTCAATTCGCTGTCGTAGCTGAACCAGCCCCAAGCAGAGCCGCCGCCGATTTTGTAGTCGTCGCCGACGTGCGTCTTGATGCCAAGATCCGTACCGGCAACGCCGTAGTGCGGGTTGGCTTTGTTGGTGTCAGCCGACAGACAAACATCCTTGTCCGATCCGGTCGAATGGCACTTCCAAACTTCCTTGCCGTCTTTCAGGTTGTATGCCGTGACGCGGCCGCGTGCTGCGAATTCGTCGCCGCCGAAACCGACGATGACGAGGTTCTCAGCAATCAGTGGAGCGTTGGTGATGGTTTCACCCTTTTCCGGCCAAGCGTGCTTGACGACCCAGGCTTCCTTGCCGGTTGCGGCGTCGAGCGCGATCAC